>CAZECM010000007.1:0-52252 GCA_964510785.1 uncultured Cellulomonadaceae bacterium
TGTCGTGATCGTCAACTACGAGATCCTCGACCGACACGCCGGCTGGCTCGGCAGCCTCGGCTTCCGGGGGATGGTGGTCGACGAGGCGCACTTCATCAAGAACAAGGGCTCGCAGCGCTCGCAGAACGTCCTCGCGCTCGCCGACCGGATCCGCGCTCGCACCGCCCGGCCGCTCATGATGGCGCTCACCGGCACCCCGCTCATCAACGACATCGAGGACTTCCGGGCGATCTGGCAATTCCTCGGCTGGATCGACGACAAGAAGCCGCTCGGCGCCCTCATGACCTCGCTCGAGAACACTGGGCTCACCCCGGCCGACCTCGGCTTCTACGCCGCCGCCAGGGCAGCCGTGATCGAGATGGGCATCGTGCGTCGTCGCAAGATCGACGTGGTCGCCGACATCCCCGCGCGCCGCGTGGCGGACCTGCCGGTCGAGCTCGACGGCGCCGTCGGCCGCTCGATCCGGGCCGCCGAGGTCGCGCTCGCCAGCCGCATGGTCGGTCACTACCGGTCAGCACTGGAAGCGCGCCGCGAGATCACCGCCGTCGGCGGGATCGACCTCGAGCTCGCTCGCCGGGTCGCCGCGGCAGAGCTCAAGGACTCGAGCTCGAAGAAGACCGGCGAGAACGTCTTCACCATGGTGCGCCGCATCGGTCAGGCCAAGGCCGGGCTCGCCGCCGACTACGCTGCCCAGCTCGCCCGCAACGTGGGCAAGGTCGTGTTCTTCGCCAAGCACGTGGACGTCATGGACCAGGCCGAGCAGACCTTCGCCGACCGCGGCATCCGCTTCGCCTCGATCCGCGGCGACCAGACGACCAAGGTGCGCGAGAAGAACATCACCGCGTTCACGAACGACCCCGAGGTGCAGATCGCCGTGTGCTCGCTCATGGCCGCCGGGGTGGGGATCAACCTGCAGGTCGCCTCCAACCTCGTGCTCGCCGAGCTGTCCTGGACCAACGCCGAGCAGACGCAGGCCATCGACCGGATCCACCGGATCGGCCAGGACGAACCCGTCACCGCGTGGCGGATCATCGCCGCGCAGACCATCGACTCCAAGATCGCCGAGCTCATCGACGCCAAGGCCGGTCTCGCTGCCAAGGCGCTCGACGGGGCTGACGACGAGGACGGCGCATCGTCCACCGATGTGCAGCTCGAGGCCCTCGTCGCCCTGCTCACCGACGCGCTCGCGGCCGAGGGCTTGGGCTGAGTCACCGACGGTCTGCGCTGGTGGGGCTCTGACGCCTGGACACTGCGACAGGAACATCGCTGGGGTCGGCCAGCTCCGACTGGGTCCCCGCGTGCTGCTCTCAGGCGTCTCGGATGAACGCGCCGGGTTGTCCGCAGCCGGAAGCCGCGAGGGGTATGTGCGGGCCGAAGAAGCCGACGCCGTCATTCGCGAACACCTGCTGGTCGCTGCCGATCTCGCCGAGCACGACGACCCGCGCGAGCTCGCTTCCCCGCTGAGGTGCCGCGACCAGGGGCGGTTGGTACGAAGGTGAGGTCAAGGACGCGCTCGCGCGTTCCGATGGGGCGGTATGAGCTTGTTCCGACGACGGCCCGCCGACGACGACAAGCGGCCGCCTGCGCCGATGTGGAACCCCGCGGCACCGGGGAGCCGGCCCGGACCGCCGCCCCCGCAGCCCGCCGCTCCGGAACCCCAGGTCGTCGAGCTCGACGCGGCTCAGGTCGCGCGGCTCGACGAGCTGCGCGCCTCGCTCCCCGGCGGGTTCGCACCCCGTGAGCCGTCAGAGGTCGGCGTGCTGTACGACGGGCTCCTCGACGCGTGGTTGCGCGCGCCGGTCGCTGACGTGGGGGACGCCTTCGGCACCATCGACGTGATTGGCGTCGCGCTCGGTGACGTGGTCCGTGCGAAGGTGCCGGGCGCCCGGTGGGCCGCCGTCGTCGACGAGCACGGGACCGAGCTCGCGATCGTCACGTCGTCGTCGGCGACCGGCCCCACGATGTTTCCGATGGCCGCCGTGACGAAGCGGTGGCTCGCGGAGGAGCGGGGGTGGGCCGCCGAGTACATCGAGTGGATCGTCGAGCAGTACGCACAGGTTGCGCAGCACGCGCAGGCCGCGGAGGAGCCGTCGGTGCCCGCCCAGGAGCTCGCCCTGTTCGCGCTGAACCACGCGGTGGACTCGATCGTTCCCGAGGGCGGGCCGCTCGTCCCGTTCTGCCTCGTCGAGACGGCCGAGGGGCGTGAGCTGCACCGATTCGCCGGGGAGCTCGGTCAGGCGCTCGCCGACGCCCGCAACTTCGCGCGGGGCTCGGGAGCGGTGCGCGCCGCGGTCGCGTGGGACGGGTATCTCACGGTCGACGGGCGGCGCGGGGACGCGCTGTTCGTCGAGGCGTCCGACGTCGGAGCGCCAAGCATCGTGCTCGCACGCAGCTACGAGGAGACGCCGCACGGGACCCGGGCCGTGGGGGAGCCGATGCTCGTGGACCGCGGAGGACCGGTGCTCTAGCAAGGAGCGCCGTCGAGAGGGCGAGCTCGCGGGGCAGCGACTGGGCGAGGAAGGTGCGTCGTCGTCGGCGCACGACTCATGCGTACTCCTTCTGCCACGGGAAGTCCACGCGTGCGGTTGTCAGGGGTGGGCGCCACCGTGGAGGCATGGAGATCACACGGATGCAGCCGGCCGGGCTCGTGGTCAGTCCGGCGTTCAGTCACGTCGCCGTCGTACCGGCGGGAGCGACGACGATCTATGTCGGCGGTCAGAACGGCGTGGACGAGACCGGGGCGGTCGTCTCGAAGGACGTCGCCGAGCAGTCCCGCCGGGCACTGGAGAACGCGGGCGTCGCGCTCGCGGCGGCGGGTGCTTCGTTCGCCGACGTCGTGCAGTGGAGCGTGCTCCTTGTGGCGGACGTCGACATCGACGCGGTGTACAGGGCGATCGCTCCGATGCTCGCAGGCCCCGGGGCGCCGCCGCTGGTTACCGCGGCCAGGGTCGCGGGTCTCGGTGTGCCCGGGGCACTGATCGAGGTGAGCGCGATCGCCGCGCTCGTGCCGTGAGCTCCGTGACAAGAGCCCCGTGACGTGACTCGACGCGAAGGGGGTGACTACCGGGTGAGCGACGCCTCGATGAGCGCGACGATCTCCGGGGCGTCCGGCACGACGCCGGGGCGGAAGCGGTGGATCGTGCCGTCGGGCGTGACGAGGAACTTCTCGAAGTTCCACTCGACCTCACCGGCCTTGCCCTCGCCGTCGGCCACCTTCGTGAGCTCCGCGTACAGGGGGTGCCCCGCCTCGCCGTGCAGATCGGTGCGCTCGAACATCGGGAAGGTGACGCCCCACGTGGTCGAGCAGTACTCCTTGATCTCGCCGTCGGTGTCGAGCTCCTGCTGGAACTGGTTGGACGGGAAGCCGAGCACCGTGAAGCCGCGCTCGCCGTAGGTGCGCTGGAGCTGCTCGAGCGCCTCGTACTGCGGGGTCAGGCCGCAGCGGGACGCGAGGTTGACGATGAGCTTGGTCTGGCCGGCGTACGCGGACAGGCTCGTCGCATCGCCGTCGATGGTGGTCAGGGGAATCGTGTCGAGGGTCATGACGGCTCAACCCCGCTGGCGACCCCGCCATTCCGCGGCGGCCCCAGAGGAGCAACACGCTGATCGATTGCGTGCGTCACAAGCACGCAATCGATCAGCGTGATGCGGTGCCCGGCGGCCAGGGCCGGGCCAGGGGGTGAGGCGCGGGACGAGGGGCCGGGTCAGCTGGGCGGGGTGCCGAAGAATCCCCGCAGCTGCTCGCGCGGGTCGAGCACGGCGTCGCGCTGCTGGACCGGCACGTCCCCGTCGCGGATCTCCTTCATCTCCTCGTGGATCCGCTCCATCGCGGTGTCGAGCGACCACGCGGTGTCGGCGGCGAGCTTGAGCGCGTCGGTGAGGTGGCGCGGCACCTCGCGGTCGTAGCGGTAGTAGATCTTGTGCTCGAGGGAGGCCCAGAAGTCCATCGCGATGGTGCGCAGCTGGATCTCCACCACCACGTCCTCGACCCGGTCGGAGAGGAACACGGGCACCTGCACGATGAGGTGCAGCGACTTGTAGCCGTTCGCCTTCGGGGAGGCGATGTAGTCGCGTTCCTCGAGCACCGTGAGGTCGGACTGCCCGGCGAGCATGTCGCGCACCCGGTAGATGTCCGCCACGAAGCTGCACGTCACGCGCACCCCGGCGATGTCGAACATCTGCGAGCGGATCGCCTCGGGGTTGAGCTCGATGCCCTTGCGCCGGCACTTCGTGAGGATCGAGTCGAAGGACTTGAGCCGGGATCCGACGTGCTCCACGGGGTTGTAGTTCTGCATGTGGCGGAACTCGTCGCGCAGGATCGAGATCTTCGTCATGACCTCGTCGATGCCGAACTTGTAGGTCATGCCGAGTCGGCGCAGGTCGAGCAGCAGCGCGTCGGCGTCGTCGGGGCTCTGGGCGGCCAGGAACGAGGCGAGCACGGTGGTGGGCGAGACGTCGCCGTCGGGGATCGAGCTCATGGGGTTCGGGTCTCCTTCGCTACGCCGATCGTAGTCGGGGCGTCGGCGCGCGGAACCGCCGTCGGTCCCGGCCCGACGGCGGATTTCCGTGCCCGACGGCGAGCTCCGCGCCCGACGGCGAGTCCCCGGCGACTCAGAACGCGTACGCCCCGAAGCGCCCCCACGCCACGAACGCCGCGAGGAGCAGCAGCGCGACGTTCGCGCCGATGACGTTGAGCTCGCTCCGTCGCACGTGCGTGATGATCGCGCCCACCATGGCGACGGCGAGCCCGGTGGCGGCGAGCGGCACCAGGACGGGCGCGATTCCCGTGACGGCGGGCAGGATCAGCCCGATCGCTCCGAGCACCTCGGCAATGCCGATGAAGCGGATCATGCCCGGTGAGAAGTCCTCGACCCACGCCATCTTCTCGCCGAGCTTCTCCTTGGACTGGGTGGACTTCATGATGCCGGCGCCGAGGAAGGCGACGGCGAGCAGGATCTGGACGATCCACAGTGCGATGTTCACGGGACTCCTTGGGAAGGTTCTGGGTGGTGGATCGGTGGGTCAGAGAGTGATGACGAGCTTGCCCCGGGTGTGGCCACCCTGAGCCTCGAGGTGTGCCTCGGCGGTCTTCTCGAGAGGGAACGTCGCCTGGACGTGGGGGGTGAGCGCGCCCTCGGCGCCGAGGCGGGCGGCTTCCTCGAGGGGAGCGGCCGAGGCGGTGTCGGCTCCGGCGGACTGCGCACCGAGGGTCGGGGCGTTGTAGTCGGCGACCGAGGCGACCTTGGTGGCCTCCCCGACGATCGCGACGAGGTCCGCGAGCGAGCCGGAGCCTGCGAGGTCGAGCGCGGCGTCGATGCCCTGGGGTGCGAGTGCCGCGACCCGGTCGGCGAGGCCCTCGCCGTAGGTGGTGGGTTCGGCGCCGAGCGAGCGCAGGAACTCGTGGTTCGCCGGGCTCGCGGTGCCGATGACCCGGGCGCCGCGGGCCACGGCGATCTGGACGGCGACGTGGCCGACCCCGCCGGCCGCGCCCTCGAGGAGCAGCGTCTTGCCCTGGACGTCGCCGACCGCGTCGAGCGCGGCGACAGCGGTGGCTGCGGCGAGCCCGGCACCCCCGGCCTGCTCGGCGGACCACGTGGCCGGGACGGGTGCCCAGGCGCCGAGGACGGCGAGCTCCGCCGTCGTGCCGTCGACGCCGTGCCCGAAGACGACGTCGCCCACCGCGACCCCCTCGACTCCTTCGCCCACCTCGTCGACGACGCCCGCCGCATCACGGCCGGGGATCGCGGGGAGCTCGAGCGGCATCACGTCCTTGAGGTAGCCCGCACGGAACTTCCAGTCGATCGCGTTGACGCTCGCGGCCTGGACCCGGATGCGGACCTGGCCCGGACCGGCGTGCGGCTCGGGCGCGTCCTCGGTCGTCAGGACCTGGGGCTCGCCGTACTCGTGGTAGCGCGCTGCGCGCATCGTCGTCCTCCGTCTGTGCGCCCCGGGCATCCGAGGCGGGTGGCAATGACTTTCCGTGTCAAGTCACATGGTGCTGGCATTGACTTTCCGTGTCAAGTAACCTGGGGCGATGGCGGAATCCTGCGAACCCCGGTGGCTCACCCCGGAGCAGCGCGACGCCTGGATCGGCCTCGCGCGCATGGTCACGTGGCTCCCCGCGGCGCTCGACGCCCAGCTCCAGCACGACTCCGGGCTCAGCCACGCCGAGTACCAGGTGCTCTCGTGGCTCTCGATGACGCCGGGGCGCACGGCCCGGATGAGCCTCGTCGCCGAGGTCGCCAACGTCAGCCTCTCCCACCTCTCGCGCATCGTCTCCCGCCTCGAGTCGCGCGGCTGGGTCGGGCGCACGCCCGATCCCGACGACGGCCGCTACACGCTCGCCCACCTCACCGACGAGGGCTGGCAGCAGGTGGTCGACGCCGCGCCGGGCCACGTCGACGCCGTGCAGACCTACGTCTTCGACCAGCTGACTCCCGAGCAGACGCGCGAGCTCGGTGAGATCGGCCGCCTCGTCGCCCACGCCATCCGGCCCGAGTGCGGGGCGCCGCCCATCCCGTGGGGGCACGACACGGCGACGACGACGGCGGACTGACGGGCCGGAGCGCCCGAGCACGTGCCGGTGCGGATGTGGCGACGGGCCGCCGTCGGACACCCGAACCCGCCGCCTACACTCGACGCGTGTCCCAAGCCGTGAATGCCCGCCGCACCTTGCTCGTCGCGCTGCTCGTACTCGCCCTCGCCTTCGTGGGCGGCGGCGGTGCGCACGCCTTCGACTGGCCGCGCGACCCGGCGCTGCGCCCCGTGCCGGAGGCCGTGGTCTCGACCGTGGACGCCGAGGCTGCGATCGTGACGAAGCTCGACTCGCTGCTCGCGCGCGGCGGGCTCGGCGCGGCGTACTCGCTGCGCGTGGTGGACGTCGAGTCGGGCCGGGTGATCGCCGGGCGCAAGGACACCACGGCCCGCATCGCGGCGTCGAACACGAAGCTCTTCACTGCCGTCGCCGCGCTCGACACGCTCGGCAAGAACACCCGGTTCGCCACGAAGGTGACGCGCCAGGGCAAGTCGAAGGCCGTCACGCTCGTGGGCGGCGGTGACATGCGCCTCACGAACACGAAGCTGCGCTCGCTCGCGACCAAGACGGCCAAGGCCCTGCGCGCGAAGCTCCCCGCGAAGACGAAGGGCAAGCGCGTGGTGCAGGTCCGCCTCGACGACACGCGCTACCGGGGCGCGGCCCCGAAGCTCACGTCGTGGCGCGAGGGCGGCTACCGGCTCAGCGTCATCCAGCCCGTGCGCTCGGTCATGCGGGCCTCGGGACGGTACGAGGACGCCGCGGCGTCGGCCGCCAAGTACCTCGCGAAGCAGCTCGACAAGGCGCTCCCGAAGTCCTGGGTGGTGCGCTACGACCGCCGCAAGGCCTCGCCGAGGAAGGCCAGGACCGTCGCCACGGTCAAGAGCTCGAACGTGGGCGCCCTCGTGCGCCGCATGCTCCTCGTCTCCGACAACCAGGTGGCCGAGGGGCTGCACCGCGAGGTGGCGCTCGCGGCCGGGCGCAAGCCCACGTTCGCCGCGGGGGCGCAGGTCGCGAAAGCGGTCGCCAAGAAGTACGGCGTCGACGTGCGCGGCGCGCGGCTCGCCGACGGTTCGGGACTCTCGCCCCGCAACACCCTCCCGCCGAGGGCGCTCACCGACGTGCTGCGCGCGATCGCCGACCCGGGGAACGTCGCCCTGCGCCCCGTCCTCTTCGGCAAGGAAGCGCTGCCCGTCGCAGGCGTCTCGGGCACGCTCGCCGCGAAGGGCTACTACCGGTTCCAGCAGCCCGAGGCGCACTGCGCGGTGGGCGAGGTGGTCGCCAAGACCGGCTCGCTCGACTGGGAGCGCGCGCTGTCCGGGCTCACGGTGGGCGAGGACGGGCGGCTCAAGGCGTTCTCCGTGGTGGCGAACAAGCTCTCGAGCTACACCGACAGGGTCACCGCCGTGGCGACGCTCGACCACGTGGCCGCCGTCGTCCACGGGTGCGCCGCAGGCTAGTCGCGACTACGCAACAACTACCGATGCCCGGCCGCCTGGGCGGCGGTTAGGCTCCAGGCGGCGCCCGCGGCCCGTGGACGCAGTCTCAGCCCCGGAGGTACGCCGTGCTCGAAGCCCGCTCCCGCGCGGCGCGTGCCCTTGGCGTGGGTGCGCTGCTCGCCGTGCTGACGGGCTGCTCGCTCTTCGGCGGGGGCGAGGACGGCGAGATGGTCTCGGTGTTCGAGCTCGCCCCGGGGGACTGCGTGCTCAGCCCCACGGACGTCCAGGCCGAGCTCGCCGAGCTGCGACGGGTCGACTGCGAGTCCGAGCACCACATGGAGGTCTTCGCGCGCGTGGACTTCCCGGTGTCCGACGACGACGACGCCCCTCAGTTCCCGGGCGACGCCGCCACCAAGGCGTTCGCGGACGGTGCGTGCGCCGAGGAGTTCGCCGAGTACGTGGGGATCGACTTCCGCGACAGCTCGCTGTGGTTCACCTACCTGGTCCCCTCGGCCCGCTCGTGGTCGGAGGGGACCGATCGCACGGTGACGTGCTTCATCACGACCACCGGCGAGCCGCTCACGGGCAGCGTCGCCGGCTCCCGGCTCTAGCAGCCACGCTCAAGGAGGAACCATGGGAGGACCAGCCGCGGTCCAGGCCGCCATGCTGATGTGCTCGTTCGGCGTCGCGCCATCGACGCTCACGCCGCTGCCCACACCGAAGGTACTCATCGAGGGTCGGCCCGCTGCCACCATCACCGACTCCGTCGCGATGGCGAACGTGCCGCCCTTCGGCATGTGCACGTCGCTCGGCAACCCCACCGTGGCCGCCGCGACCGCCGCCGCGCTCGGGGTGCTCACCCCCATGCCGTGCGTCCCGGTGACCACGCCGTGGGTCAACGGGGCGACCAAGACGATGCTCGGCGGCAAGCCCGCGCTGACGGCGGGCGCCCAGTGCCAGTGTGCCTACGGCGGCGTCATCCAGATCCTCAACCCGGGTGCCACCAAGACGATCGTCAACTAGCCGCGCGCCTCGCCTCGGCCCGCACGGGAGAGCGTGCGTCTCTAGTTGGTGTCGGGTGGGTCGACGTCGAGGGCGGCGACCGCCTCGCCCAGGGCTTCGCTCGCCTCGTCCAGCGCCTGGGTCGCCTCGTCGAAGCGCTCCTGGCGGCGGGCCGACAAGCCGCTCTCGGCGGCGCTGGCGGGGTTGAGCTCTCCGGAGACCACGGCGTCCACGGCTGGCCCGTAGCACCGGGCCACGGACTCCACCTCCACGAGCAGCACCGCCAGCAGGGCCTCGGTCTCCTCGCCGGACAGCACCGTGCCGAAGAGTTCGAGCCCTGCGCGGGCTGTGACGGTCCGGCTGTCGTAGTCCAGCTCCAGCGCCACGGTGAACTCGTTGCCCGTGGCACGCACGACGAGCTCGGCCGTCTCCGCGAGCCGCTCGGTGGGGACCGTGCGGGGATGCGTCGCGTAGAACGTCACGGCCTGCGTCTGCTGGCGCACCACGACCAGCAGCCGTGGCTGCTCCGGCAGATCCGACTCGACCGCCAGCGTGCTCGTCGTCGGGTCGACCTCGACCTCGCGGCCCAGGCCCGCGACGATCCCGCCGATCTCCAGCAGGAAGCTCACGACGTGGTCTTCGCCGGAGTCGGGGCGCTCTTGCCCTTGTCGGACGAGGTCGGGGTCGACTTGCCGCCGGAGTTGTCGGAGGGCTTCTGCTTCTTCTTCGCCGCCTTCGCTTTCGCAGCCTCCGCCTTGCGCCGCGCCTGCTCCTCACGCATGAGCTCGAGCCAGCCGTCGGCGTTTCGGGGAGGGGTGCGCACCAGCTCGCGGTCGAGCTCTGCGTCGGTCGCCTTCGCAAACATCGCCTTGGCCTCGGCCTCGGTCGAGCCCACGGAGAGCTTGTGCGGTCCGATCGCGCAGGCGATGCCCTCGGGCAGCTCCCGGCGCTTGCGCACCGAGGCCTTCTTGGCCTTGGCCTGCTCGGCGTTGTCGGCGTCCTTGAGCACCTGCGTCTTTGCGGTCGACCGGCCGAACTTCTCCTCGCCCTTGAGCATCATCTTCAGCCGCCAGCCGAAGCCGCGGTCGTCGCGCTTGGTGTGGGCGAAGTCGGAGTCACCGGAGTGCGCGTTGCGGGTCTGGGCCATCTCGCCCGTCTTGGCCCACTTCTCCCGCAGCCCGAACACACCCTTGGCCGAGGCGACGCCCGCCCTGAGCTTGTCGAAGACGGACTTCGGGTCTCCCTCGGTGTTCATCTCCGAGAGGATGGCGTCCCGGATCTTGATGAGCACGATGTCGTCGCTGTCGCGCCCGGTGTCCTGCTTGTCGATGTCCTTCGGGTCGACGACCTTGCCGGTGTCCTTCTGCGCCGGCGCCGAGCTGGGCGGCTTGATCCGCTTCACCAGCTCGGGGGTGACCTGCTTGCCGTCCACCCAGTAGTTGCAGACGTAGCCCAGTGCCTTGTCGTCGCCCTGGACGGCGCGCACGATGATGGCGTCGACGGCCATCTTCGGGTGCATCCGCAGCTCGTCCTGGGCCGCGCCCTCGAGGTGCATGACCGAGGAGAGCTTCTTGGCCCGCTTCGCCTGCCACGTGAGCACCTCGTCGGCGATGAAGTGCCCCAGGTCGTGGATCTTGTCGACGACCATGCCGCCGGTCTGCAACGCCTTGGGCACCCCCGCGCCACCGGCCGAACCGAGCTCGCCGATCGCCACCACCATGTCGAAGACGCTCTTGCCGAGCGCCCAGACGTTGTTCTCGAGCGACTTGGTGTGCGCCTGGGCCATCTTCATCAGGGGCCACACCAGGACGTCGGCCTCCTGGCCCGAGGTGCGGGCCCGGGCGTCGTACAACGTCGTGTTCGTCTCGTGCTGGCGACGTCCCGCCATCGCGACGTCGAGGATCGCGCGCGAGGTGGCGATCACCGAGGTCGCCACGCCGAGCCCGGGGATCACCCCCGCGATGTTCTGGGACAGCGACGGCTGGATGCTCCGGGCGAGCTTGGCGGTCTCGGTGGCACCGTTGACCAGCCCGTCCACGGAGCCGAGCCCTGCCTTGGTGGCCTTGACGGCGTCCCAGGGGTCCTTGGACTTGAGCGCCGACTTGATGAACCGCGCCATCGACAGTGCCTCGGAGACCGAGCCGGCGAGCTTGGTCAGCAGGTTGCCCGAGGCGGTCACGCCGTCCGTGACCTGCTCGAACATGTCGCGCGGGGTGTCAAAGTCGTCGCGCTTGGGCGCCTCGGGGGCCTTCTTGCCAGTGAAGAACGCCTTGACCTTGGCGAGCTTGCCCGGTGCCCCGGCGACCTGCTCGCTGCCGCCCGAGGCTGCCTTGCCGATGCCGCTGACGATCCCCGTGCCCAGCTCGACCTTCTTGCCGCCCGCGACGTCGTCGGTGTCCTTCTGTCGTTCCTTGGCGTCCTCGGTCGGGGCGAGCTGGGCCTGCAGCCGCTCAATCGCCGTCTCGTCCTGCTTCTTCTTCACTTCGCGCAGGTCCACGCGCTCCTTGGCGGACGCCCAGGCGGCGTCGTCGATCTTGCTCGCCTCGGCGGGGAGCTCCCGTGGGGTCTTGTGCTTGCGGACCTTGGCCTGCTCCTCGCAGTGCTTCACGCCGAGCTCGCGGACCTGCTTGCGGGCCTTGGACTCGCTCATCGCCTTCTTGCCCTTGGCGGGCTTCGTGTCCATGAGCTTGCGGGCCTCGATCACCATGACCTCGTAGGCGCCCTCGACCGTCTTCGAGAGCATCGCCCCGAGCTTGGTGGCGTTGGCGACCGAGTCGACCGAGTCCTGCTGGGCCTGCGCGCCCGACTGCACCTGACGAGCCTGCTGGACGAGGCGCTCGGCGGCGGTCTCGCGGGCGGGACGCACCGCGCGCAGGTCCTCGGAGGCCTTGAGCCAGATCTCGTCGTAGGCCTCCTTGGCAACCTCCTCGTCGCTCTTGGAGCCCTTGTACTTGAGCTTGAGCTTGGCGAACTTGTCGCGCTCGGCCTGGAGCGTCGCCTCGAAGCGGGTCCCGATGTCCTTGAGCCGGAGGTCCTGGTCGTCCTGCTGGGCCTGCGTGCCCGGCTTCACGGAGGGGTCCGCCCCGTAGATGCTCTCGACGTTCTTCGCGCGCTGGGTGTTGCCGCGCGCCCGCTCCTCCTGGTGGTGGCCGAGCTCTTCCTTCTCGACCTTCTTGGAGTTCTTGACCGCCTTGGCGTCGTCCGTCTCTTCCTTCGAGCCGAAGAGCTTCGCCTTGGCGGCCTTGACCTTGTCGAAGAGGCCGCGCCGGATCACGAGTCGCCGCACCCCCGCGGAGCCCTCGGTCACGACGTGCGCGAGCTCGTGGGCGAGCACGTGCTCGCCGCCGGGCGTCCCGGGGGCGAACTGTCCGGCGCCGAAGAAGACGTCCTTGCCCGTGGTGAACGCGCTCGCCTGCATCGCGCTCGACAGCTTCGCGGCCTGGGGGCCGTCGTGCACGCGCACGTGCGACAGGGACGTCCCGAACGCCCCTTCCATGCGGCGGCGCACGTCGGTCGGCAGCGCCCGGCCGCCACCGCGCGCGCTCTCGATCGCGTCGGTGGCGCCGGCGTCGAGGTCGCCGCCCTCGAGGCCGACCGTCGCGGGGGCGGCGCCGGGCGCGACGGAGCGGCGCAGGTGCCCGCAGCCGGGGGAGTGGCGGTGGGGCTCGCTCGCGTCGAGCTGGGCGACGACCCGGTCCGCCATCGCGTCGGCCTGACGCTCCATGGGGTCCTCGGCGTGGCCCACCGTGAGCACGGGCGCAGGCTGGGCGGGGGCGGTGGCCGACGACGGCGACCGGCGGACCGTGTCCGGTGCGGCGGTCGTCGACGTCGTCGTCGGCCCGGCGGTCGCGGGCGTGTCTGCGGTGACGCGTTCGGTCTGCTGGCTCATGCGAAGCTCCTTGTCGCGGCGCACGCGGGGCGCACCTCACCCCGGCACTGGTACCCAGCCTGCCGGGGTCACCGACCCGGAGCATCGGTAACGGCTACGCAGGTTTGCGCGGGCTACGGCGTCGACCAGGACGAACCGGACACCCGGCGCCCCAGCTTCGACATCTCGCGCAGCGCCGCCGTGCGCACGTGCCGCATCCCGACGGCGGTGCGGGTCGCGACCGCGTCGTAGGTCGCCGCGAGCACGATGTTGCGGATGTCACCACCCGCGATCTCGAGGTCGCGCGCGAGCAGCTCGACGTCGACGGGATCGGCCGGGTCCGTCGCGGGGAGCTGGTCGAGGTGATGGGTCCACAGCCGCGCCCGCGTCGGTACGTCCGGGTCGGGGAAGTGGACCATGAAGTGCAACCGCCGCGCGAAGGCCGGGTCGAGGTTGCCCCGCAGGTTCGTCGCGAGCACCGTGAGCCCTTCGGAGGACTCCATGCGCTGCAGCAGGTAGGCGACCTCCTGGTTGGCGTAGCGGTCGCGTGCGTCGCTCACGGCGGAGCGCGAGCCGAAGAGCGAGTCCGCCTCGTCGAAGAAGAGCACGGCGTTGAGCGACTCGGCCTGCTCGAACGCCTTCTCGAGGTTCTTCTCCGTCTCCCCGATGTACTTGTCGACCACGGTCGACAGGTCCACCTGGTAGAGGTCCATGCCGAGGGCGTCCGCGACCACGTGCGCGGCGAGGGTCTTGCCCGTGCCCGGGCTGCCGGAGAACAGCGCGCAGATGCCGGAACCCTTGCCGCCCTTGCCGTGCAGGTCGCCGAGCGCGAGCACCTCGTCGCGGTCGCGCGCCCAGCCGATGAGCCGCGTGACCTCGGCGCGCGTGTGCTCGGGCAGGACGAGGTCGTCGAGCGTCGCGGGGGTGCCGCCCGTGCGGATGCGTGAGCCACCCGCGCCGCCGAGGCGGCGGGCGGAACGGCGCACGTCGACGACGTCGACCTCGCGGCCCCCGGCGCGCGCGTCGGCCCGGGCGCGGTTCGCGACCGACCGGATCTCCTCGGGCGTCATGCGCAGCGCGAGCACCTCGCGGTCGAGGGCGTCGGCGCCCACGAGCGCCTCCCACGCCGCCGCGCGCTGCTCGACCGGGAGCCGTCCCGCCTGGACGGCGGGCGGCAGCGCCACGTCCCAGTGCGGGTCCCACGCGCTGCGGCCGACGGCGATCACCGGGACGACGCAGCCGTCGAGCAGCCGCAGGTCGTGGCCCGCGAGGTGAGCCCCCGCGAGCACGAGGACCGAGCCGTCGAGCCCCGCCTCGAGTCCGAGCGCGCGCACGGCCGAGCGCACGGCACCCCGGTCGCGCTGGCCCGCCGCATCCGCCGGGAGCCGCTCGAGGTCGGCCACGAGGCACGTCACGTCGAGGTCCCGACATGCGGCGACGGCGAGCGCCGTGCCCGCCGTGCCAGGGCCGGCGTGCACCCACACGAGCCCCTCGCCCGCGGCGAGCGCGGCGGCGACCTCCGTGACCCCGGGGACGCCGGCCGGCACGGGTTCGAGGAGCAGCCCGCGGATCTCGGGCGGCGGCGTGCCGAGCCCGAGCAGCCGCGCCGTGACGCGGTCGGCGAGCACGAGCCGGCGCGAGAGGAGGACGTCGTCGCCGTCGAGGTCGACGAGCCCCGTGCGGCGCAGCGTGCCGAGGGGGCCGAGCCGGCCGCGCGCGTCGGGTGACGCCGCCGGGACGCCCGCGAGCTCGAGACCGAGCGCGGCGGTCGGGCGCGCGGCACCCGGGTCCCCGGCGAGGAGCCCGAGCGCGAGGTGGGCGGCGGGGTGCAGCTCGGCGAGCAGGGCTGTCGCGAGCAGCGCCCGGTCGACGTCGTCGAGCGAGAAGGCGTGCACGACGTCCGTGAGGCCGCCGTCGGCGACCGCGAAGCTCGGGGCCTCGGCGGCCAGGACGTCGACGGCCGCACCCGCGGTGCCCACGGCGGACCACCCGGGACCGCGTCGAGAGACGGCCGCCCGGAGCGCGTCCACGAGGGTGGTGAGCGAGGTGGGTGACGTCATCGTTCCCGACCTCCCAGCCCTGCGGCGAACACGACCCGACCTGGCACCATCGCACCCCCGGACCCCCCGCGTCGAGGGTTCGTGGACAAGTTCGGTAGCGATTACCGATGTTGGGGGAAAATCTGCTGCCTAGCGTGGCGTTGTCCCGGCGACCTGGTCGCGGACCTGGGCGTCCCCGTCGGACCAGGGAGTTGGAGGAGGTGTCGTGCTGATCCCCGCCGTCGAAGACGGAATCGAGCGACTGCTCCGCGCGACCCTGCCCCTGAGCACCGAGCAGGGCGAGATCTCGTTCGAGGCCCCCAGCTCGACGTGGTCGGCGAGCGTCAACCGCCTCACGGTCAACGCCTACCTCTTCGGCATCCGCCGCTCGAGCCAGCCGCCCCGCGTGCAGGAGAACCGTCCCGGCCCGGACGGTCGCCTGCAGCGACGCTTCGCACTGCCCATGGTCGAGCTCTCCTACCTCGTGTCAGCGTGGGCGGGCTCCGTGCGCGACGAGCACGCCCTGCTCGGCGACGTCCTCGCGCGGCTGCTCGCGCACCCGGTGGTCCCCGCCGAGCACCTCACCACCCCCCTCGAGTCCTCGGTCCAGCTCGCGCTCGCGGGCGACGAGTCGATCAAGCCGCGCGAGGTGTGGGCCGGGATCGGGGGTCACCTCAAGGCCTCGTTCGTGCTCCAGGTCACGGTCGCCGCCGACGCCTACCCGTGGGAGATCGCCCCGACGCAGGTCTCGGGGGTCGAGCCCCAGCTGTCCCGGCTGCCCGGCAACGGCTCGCGCCCGGCATGAGGGTCGTCAGTGCCGACTCCCGGATCGAGGTCGCCGCACCGTCCGGGACCGGCCCGCGGGCCGGGCTGAGCCTCGAGGTCGTCAACACCTCCACCGTGATCGACGCGGTCACCGTCGAGGTCCGGGGGCCGACGGCGCCGTTCGTGCTGGTCTCGCCCACGCCGCTCGTGCTCTTCCCCGAGGCGGTCGGCACGCTGCGCGTCACGTTCGACCTGCCCGAGCACTTCCCCGCGGGCAGCTACGTGGTCGACCTCGTGGTGCGCGGCAAGGTGCCCGGCGCGGAGCCGACCGTCCACACGGTCGAGGTCGACGTCCCGTCGGCTCCCGCGCTGCGCCTGCTCGCCGAGCCGACCGTGGTGCGCGCGCGCACGGGCGGTGGCTTCACCGTGCGCGTCGTGAACGAGGGCAACGAGCCGCTCGACGTCGCGCTGCGGGCCGAGGACACCGACCGCGCGCTGACCGCGACCCTCGTGCCGTCGACCCTGCACGTCCCGGTGGGTCGCACCGAGCTCGCGAACGTCGTGGTCCGCGGGCCCCGCCAGCTCTACGGCTCGGACCGCGACCGCCCCCTGACCGTCGTCGCGGCGGCGAACGACGTCACGGCCGAGGCCCCGCTCGTCTTCCGGCAGCGCTCGACGTTCAGCCGAGGCGTCGTCACCGCCCTCGTCCTGCTGCTCATCATCGCCGCCTGGGCGCTCGCGTTCGTGCTCGGCATGGGGCTCGTGCTCGGTTCCGACCCGCTCACCAAGGTCGCACCCGCCTCGCTCTTCGCCGCCTCGGCGGGGCAGGCGGTCGAGGGCGACGGGGACACCGCGCCCGGTCAGGCCCCCGGGGGTGCCCCCGCGGACGCGCTGCCCAGGGAAGGCGCGCTGCCCGCAGGGGTCGGCGGCATCCTGAACGGCACCGTGCGTGGCGCGTCCGACGGCGCCGGCGTGGGCCGGCTCACGGTCGAGCTGCTGCGCCAGTCGCGCGAGGGACTCGTGCTCGTGTCGAGCAGCGCGACCCAGGCGGACGGCACGTACGAGCTCGCGGGACTGTTCCCCGGCCCCTACTTCGTGCGCATCGCCGCGGACGGCTACGACGAGGTGTGGTACCCGCGCGGCCTCACGGAGTCCTCGGCGAGCACCGTGCGCGTCCGGGCGCAAGAGGCCACGGACGGCGTGGACCTCGTCGTCGTCGGGCACCCCGCCTCGCTCGAGGGCACGGTCGCGACGGGACTGCCCGACGGCGAGGTCGAGGTCGACGTGGTCGCGACGCCCGTGTGGGCGGACGCGGACCCGGAGCTCGTCCAGACGGTGCGGGCCGAGCCCGACGGCAGCTACCGGTTCGACGACCTCGTCGCGCCCGGCACGTACGAGCTCCAGTTCTCCGCCGAGGGCTACCAGTCCACGGCCATCACCGAGCGGGTGCTGGGCGGTCAGGAGCGGCTGGCCCTCGACGTGCGGCTCTCCGCGGGCGACGGGCAGATCGCCGGGACCGTGACGGACGCCACCGGGGGGCTCGGCGGCGTGACCGTCACGACCACGGTCGACGGCGCGCAGATCGAGGTCGGCACCCCCACGCAGGGGCAGGTCGGCCGGTTCGTGCTCGGCGGGCTGCCGACCCCCGCGACCTACGTGCTCTCGTTCGCCAAGGACGGCTTCGCGACGGTCACCGCCGTCGTCGCGCTCGGACCCGGCGAGGCGCAGCCCGACCTCGCGATCTCGATGGCGGGCGGCGTCGGCACCGTGACGGGCACGGTCGAGGACTCGGACGGCAACCCGCTCGGCGGGGTCACGGTCACGGCGGGCGGAGCCACCGGGGTGACGACGACCACGCTCACCGCGGGCGCCGTCGGCACCTTCTCCCTCGCGGGCCTCCCGCAGGGGCAGGAGATCACGCTCACGTTCGCGCACCCGGGCTACCTGTCCGTGAGCATCCCGGTGCGGGTAGGCGACGGCGACCCCCCGCGCGTCACGATGGCGAGCGCGTTCGGGCGGGTGGTCGGCCGCGTCACGCAGGGCGGCGTCCCGCTCGTGGGCGTCACGGTCCAGGCGACCGACGGTCTCGCGGTCCACTCGACCACCACGACCTCCTCGGGCGAGGGCGGCACGTACGTGCTGCCCGACCTCGCCCCGGGCACGTGGACGGTGACCGTCGTGCGCGACGGCCGGGTGGTCGTCACGGCCCTCGTCGAGGTGCGCCGCGGCGTGGAGTCCACGCGCAACCTTCCCGTACCGGCGGGGGGCTGAGATGCACGTCGACGTCGCGCCACGCCGGGTCACGGCGTTCGCCGGCACGCCCGTGGACATGCTCGTCACGGTGACCAACTCCGCCGACGTCATCGCGGGCTACGACGTGCGCGTGCTCGGCGCGGACCCGAGCTGGGTCGAGATCGAGGACCCGAGCCCGCGGCTATTCCCGGGCGCGAGCCTCACGACCCGCGTGTCGATCACGCTGCCCGCCGAGGCGCTCGCGGGCGACCGCCACTTCACGGTGCAGGTGAGCGACCGCACGGGCACGGGCGAGGTCGCCGTCTTCGACACGGTCGTCGAGGTGCCGGCCCGGCCGCGCACCGAGATCGACATCGAGCCCCGCACCGTCACGGGCGGCAAGGGCGCGCAGTTCCACCTCACGGTCCGCAACGAGGGGAACACGACCGATCCCGTACGGCTCGTCGCCGTCGACCCCGAGGCGCGTGCCACCTTCACGTTCTCCCAGCAGACCGTCGCCCCCGCCCCGGGCAACGGCGCACCGAGCGTCCTTGGGATCCGCGCGAAGCGCCCGTGGCTCGGCGACCCCGTCATGCGCCCGTTCGAGCTGCGCTACGAAGGGCCCGGGGCACCCGCGCCGGACGCACCGCCGGCCACCGTGGGCGTGTTCGTGCAGAAGCCGCGCTTCGGGCGGGGGATGCTCGGTCTCGTCGGGCTCGTGCTCGCGATCACGGTGTTCGCGATCGTCATCACGGTCGCGCTCAGCAGCGTCGTGTCGCGCTCGGCGGCGGACCGCAACCTCGCGATCAAGGTCGCGCAGGCCCGGGACTCCGGCGCGACCTCGGGCCGCTCCGCGCTCGCGGGCAGCGTCGTCGACCTCGCGACCGGCGCCCCCCTCGCGGGCGTGTCCGTCGACGTGTTCCTCGCTGACGACGCGGCCCAGGCCGTGGCCACGACGGCCTCGGACGCGGCGGGGACGTTCCGCCTCGAGCGGCTCGCGGCGGGCGACTACGTCATCCGGGTGCGCGGCGCGGGCTTCGCCGAGGTCTGGTACCCGGCCGCCGCCGCGCCGGGCGACGCGACCACGGTCACGGCCGCCGAGGGGGAGAACGTCTCGGGGCTCGTCGTCGTCGCCGGCGGCGTGCCCGCCACGATCGCGGGCACCGTCGTGGGGGTGGACGTCGCGGGCGCGACCGTGTCCCTCGAGCTGCCCCTCGACACGGACCCGCTCGCCGGGAACGTCGGACCCGAGCCGCGAGAAGCACCGTCGCCGACGTCGGGCGCCGTCGTGCGCACGGTCCCCGTCACGTCCGACGGCGCGTTCGAGCTCACCGACGTCCCCTCGCCGGCCGTCTACGACGTGGTCGTCACGAAGCTCGGCTTCACCACGAACGTGCAGCGCCTCGACCTCGCGGCGGGTGAGGCACGGCTCGGTGTCGAGCTGCCGCTCGTGCTCGGCGACGGCACCATCACGGGCCAGGTGCTCGGGGCCGAGGGACCGCTCGGGCGGGCGAGCGTCGTCGCCGTCTCGGGCACGACGCGCGTCGAGACGGTCTCGCTCACCGCCGAGCTCGGCGACGAGGGCAGCTTCGCCCTGCGCGGCCTGCCCACGCCCGGCACCTACACCGTGGTCGTCACGGCCGACACGTACTCCGCGGCGACCCTGACGTTCTCCCTCACCGCGACCCAACAGCTCACGGGCGTGGACATCGTGCTCGGCCGGGACCGCGGTTCCCTCGGCGGGGCCGTCTCCGTCGCGGGGGGCGGCGACGCCGGCGGCGTGAACGTGACGATCTCCGACGGCGCGACGACGGTCCAGACCGTCACCCGGTCGACCAGCCCCGTGGGCGCGTGGGAGGTCGACGGGCTCGCCGTCCCGGGCACGTACACGATCACGTTCGAGCGCGCCGACCTCGAGCAGCAGGTGCTCTCCGTGAGCCTCGACGCCTTCGGCCAGGTCACGGCCGGCGCGCCGTCGCCGTCGGACGTGGACGTGACGATGCGCGCGGCGACGGCGGTGCTCGCGGGGGCCGTCACGCAGACGCTCGGCGACGGCACGCCCGCCGAGCCGGCCGCCAACGTCATCGTGACGCTCACCTCCGGGACCACCGAGTGGCGCGTCACGACGGCGTCGACGCCGCGGCGAGACGCGGGCCGGTACCGGCTCGAGAAGCTGCCCCCCGGGACCTACACGCTTTCTTTCGCCCGGGCGGGCACGCGCGCGACCTCCCAGATCGTGGTGCTCACCGCGGGCCAGGTCATGACGCAGGACGCCGAGCTCACCGCGCCCGCCCGCGTGCGCGGCGTCGTGACGCAGAACGGCAACCCGCTCGCGGGTCGCGTCGT
This sequence comes from uncultured Cellulomonadaceae bacterium, assembly GCA_964510785.1. Classification (GTDB taxonomy): domain Bacteria; phylum Actinomycetota; class Actinomycetes; order Actinomycetales; family Cellulomonadaceae; genus JAAYZM01. The sequence goes on from CAZECM010000007.1 coordinate 20,224, forward strand.
CCTGCTCTACCGCGCGGCGGCGTACGGCACCGCCGTCGGCGCCCTGCGCACCACGACGACGGACGACGACGGCCGCTTCGACTTCCTCGACGTCGACGCCCCGGACAACTACATCCTCGAGGTCCGCGCCGCCGCCGGCGGGACCATCCTGGGCGCCTCGTCGCCCTTCACCCTCGACGCGAGCGAAGACGCCGAGATAGCGATCGAGGTCCTGCCATGACCGCCAGGAGACAGCGATGACGACCCTGAACCCGCCGAGCGTCCTCGTCGAGCCGGGCGCCCACACGGCGTCCGGCGACGTCGCGACCCTCACCGTGCACGTGCGCAACCTCGCCGCCGAGCAGGTCGACATCCACGTGTCGATCGTCGGCCTCGAGCCCTCGTGGGTGCCGGACACGTTCGCCGTGCCCGCCGTCGGCGCGGACGAGACCGTGACCGTGACGATCCCGCTCGTGCCGATCGCGGGGGCGACGCCGGGCGACTACCCCTTCGTCGTGGCCGTCGAGGCGCTCGTCGACGGGGTCGCGGTGCGCACGCTCGCGGACGGCGCCGTGCGCGTGGACGGCGACAGCGAGCTCGTGATGAGCATCGAGCCCGTCGAGGCGCGCGCGGTGCGGTCCGCCGCCGTCGACGTCGTGCTCGTCAACGCGTCCGACCAGCCCGCCGAGGTCCACCTGCACGCCGCGGGCCGCGACGGCCTCGAGGTCACCGTGCCGGACCGGCCGCTCCTGGTCGCCCCCCGCGAGACCGTGCGCGTGGGCGCTCGCGTCCGCAGCCCGCGCGTGCGACTCGTGGGCTCGCGCCGCCGCCACGCGTACACCGTGACCGCGACGGGCCGCGCGGCGCCGCAGCACGTGCAGGCGAGCCTGTCCGTGCGCCCGCTCGTCGGCTCCGGTTTCGCGCGGGTCGTGGGGGCCGTCGCCGTCATCGCCCTGTGGGTCGCCGGCGTGTTCACCGTGCTGCCCTACCTCGCCGACCGTTTCTCCGACCGGTCGACCTCCGTGGACCAGGTCACGGTCGAGGCCGACGGCGACGGGCAGGGCGACCCCGACGGTTCGGGCGACGGGTCCGGGGGCGGTTCCGGTGGTGGGTCCGGCGAGGGCGACGACGGCGGGACGCCGGGTGCCGGTGCGGACCAGGTCCGGGCCGCGGGCCAGATCACGGGCGTGAGCCCGGGCGGCGTGACGGTCGCCGTCGTGCCGGCCTCGAGCCTGTGGGAGGCGACCGCGACGGGCGAGGGCACCGAGGACGACGGCACGGGGCTCGGGGCGCTCGGCGAGGCGATCGGCTCGACCGCCGCCGCGCTGCACCCCGTCCTCGCGGGGACTCGGCTCGTGGCGCAGGTCGCAGCCCTGACGAGGGCAGCGCCGACCGCGACGGGTGGCGGCAAGATGCTCGCCACGGCGCTCCCGCTCGCACCGACGGACGACTCGACGCAGCGGATGAGCGTGCGCTCGGACGACCAGGGGGCGTGGGCGATCGCTGGGCTCTCGCCGTCGGCCCGCTACCTCGTCTCCGTCAGCAAGCCCGGCTTCCAGACCCAGCGCGTGCTGCGCACGGGCGCCGAGCTCGCGGCCGCGCCGCTCGAGACCGAGATGCGCGCCGGGACCGGGCAGCTCTCCGGGGGCGTCACCGGACCGGACGGTCCCGTGGGCGGCGTCGAGGTCACGATCAGCGACGGCCTGACGACGGTCACGACGCGCACCGCGACCACGGGGAACGTGGGCCACTGGCAGGTCGACGGGCTCGCGACGCCGGGCACCTACCTCGTCACGGCTGCCTCCGACCGGCTCGGTGCCCAGTCCCGGCTCGTCACGCTCGCACCGTCGGGCGTGCGCACGGTCGACCTCCGGTTGCGGCCGGGGCTCGCGGCGATCTCCGGGCGCATCGTCGGCAAGGACGCGCTCGGCCAGACGGCCGGCATCGGCGGGCTCACCGTCACGGCGTCGAACAGCAACGTCACCCGCAGCGCGACGACCGCCACGGGGGACGAGGCGCGGGCCGGCACGTTCGTGCTGCCCGACCTGCCGGTGCCCGCGACCTACACGGTCACCGTGTCCGGCGCGGGCTACAACACCGTGACGCGCGAGGTCCAGCTCGGCCCGTCCGGGCGCATCGACTGGGACATCTCCGTGGGTACCCAGGGTGGATCGGTCACGGGCACCGTGACCTCGACCGACGGCCCTGGGATCACGGGCGTGGGGCTCACCCTCACCTCGGAGACCGAGACGTTCAAGACGATGTCCGCCTCCGGGGGCAAGGGCACGTTCCTGTTCTCGGGGATCCCCGCGGGCACCTACGTGCTCTCGGCCCAGTCCTTCGGCTTCCAGTCGACGTTCGCCCAGGTCGAGGTCCGCGACGGCAAGGAGACCACCATCGACCTGCGGCTCGTGCCCGTGGCCGACGACGGCCTCACGTCGACCGGCTCCATCACGGGCCGCGTCACCGACGCGAGCCACGGCGGCGTCGTCTCGTGCATCGAGGTGTTCGGGGGCGGCGACTGCCTCGTCCACGCGCGCGTGGACTTCAAGCGGCTCGACGGGACGCCCGCCGTCCTCGAGACGTGGGTGGAGCCCGACGACCCGTACGTGCTCCCCGAGACGGACCCCGCCACGGGCGGCGGGCTGCCGCCGGGCCGTTACACCGTGCAGCTGACCGCCCCCGGCTACGAGCCCGGCTCCGTCCAGGTGACCGTGGGCATGGGGATCGCGGCCGAGGCAGCGACCGTCGCCCTCGTGCCCTCGCCCTCGCTCGTCGGCACCGTGATCCCGCGCGTCGGGATCCTCCCGCCGGGCACGTGCGTCGTGGTCGGCCTCGTCGTGGACGGGCAGGCCACCGACCCGACCGGCGGGGCCAACGAACCCTGCGTCACCGCCGTCGACCAGTGCAACACGGCGTCGTCGCGCTGCGTGGGGCTCGACGCCGGCACCTACGCGATCGACCGGCTGAGCTCGGGCACCTACTCGGTGCGGTTCATGAACATCGATCCGACGTACCGCACCCCCGCGCCGTACGAGATCACCCTCTCCCCGGGTGACCTGCGCCGCTACGACGTCACGATCGAACGCCTCGGCATCATCAACCTCACCGTGCTCAAGGCCGAGGACGGCGGCTCCATCGTCAACGCGGGCACCGTCGACGTCCGGGCGACCAGCGCCGACGGGACGGTCTGGTTCGACCTGACGACCACCAACGGCTTCGCCTCGTTCACGCGGCTCGAGCCCGGGACCTGGACGCTCGAGGTGACCGACGGCAGCGCCGCCGCCCTCGTGACCCAGCACGTGGGCATCGACCTCAACCAGGAGATCGCCGCCCAGATGGTCATCACGGGCGACATCGCCTCGTTCACCTTCGAGGTGAGCTGGCAGAAGGTCGACGGGGTGCCGACACCCATCGAGAACGCCATCGTCCGCGTGCGGGGCGTGACCCGGTACGTCGGCACGATCCCGTTCCGCGAGACCTTCGAGTTCCGCACCGACCAGTTCGGGGTGGCGCAGGTGTGCACCGTGGCGATCGAGTGCCGCGCCGGCGAGACCCCGATCGCGCTCGTGGACCGCATCGTCGACATCACGGTCGAGAAGTCACCCGACTTCCAGTCCGTGGTGTGGAACTCCGTCGAGGTGCCCACGATCAACGCGGCGCTGCTGCGCCCCAACGGGGTGCCGTTCGCCGGGCTGGTCACGATCGACCCGGTCCCGGCAGCGTCCGAGAACGAGCCGTACAGCGGCATCACCTTCCAGGTCGTCAAGGCGCCGCCCGGCACCGGGCAGGTCTCGCTCTCCGTGAACCCGGTGTCGGGCGTCGTCTCGATCTCGGACTCGGCCGGTTCCGGCGGCAACCGGATGCGACCCGGTGAGTGGGAGATCCGTGCGGACCGGGCCGGGCACACGAGCGCCGTCTTCACGATCGACCTCGAACCGGGCACGGCCAACGTGGCCGCCGAGTGGGAGCTCTTCCGCTTCGGTCGCCTCGTGGTCCACGTGTTCCACGGCGCCGTGAACATCCCGAACGCCCAGGTGATCCTGAGCCAGGGGAACCAAGAGCTCGGCACCCGGCTCACGGCGGCCGACGGCACGGTGGACTTCGGTGAGTTCCTGCCCGGGACGTACCAGATCTCGGTGCGGGCCGCCGGCTACGCCGAGCGGCTCAACCTCGCCGTCGCGCTCGCCGCCGGGCGTCCGGCCGCGCCCGCCTGGGAGGTGGAGCTCGTCCAGCTCGGCTCGATCTCCGGGCTCACGCGCACCCGGATCACCAGCTCGTGGTACCAGGCGCTCGGCGGCGCCGAGGTGACCGCGACGTACAGCGAGAACAACATCCCCCCGGTGAACGAGAGCTTCAGCAGGACCACCGGCACCACGGGCTCCTACCGCATCACCGGCGACCTCGACGTCCCCGGACTCCGCGCGGGCTTCTGGGACGTGACCGCCGAGGCGTACGGGCACGACGACGCCGCCTACGTGGACACCGGCATCGGCGGACCCGCGGTCGAGATCACTCCGGGCGAGCAGCAGGGGGGCATCAACCTCGACCTCAACCCCGTGCGCTCCGTGCTCACGATCACGGTGTTCGACGGTGAGGACAAGATCAGCGGCCTCGACGTCGTGATGCGCTGGCGCGACGGCAACAGCCCGGAGGCCGTCTACCCCTGCAGGCCGGGGGTGGACGCGGAGTGCGCCGGCGTGGGCGCCGGCGAGTACCGGTTCTCGGGGTTGTTGCCGATCTCCTACAACATCTCGATCTCGGGCGGCACGTTCCTCTCCGTCAACGTCCCGCACATCGTCGAGATCGCCTCGGACGAGACGCTGCCCATCGCGCTGACGGCACCCGGTGGCTCCGTCCAGGGGACCCTGTACCAGCGCACGGGATCCGGTGGCTCCGTCCCGATGGCCGGCAAGGTCATCGAGCTCGAGCCGACCGTCCCGGCCGATCCACCCGCGCCGATGCTCACGATGACGACGCCGAGCTCGGGTGTGTTCTCCATCGTCGACGTGCCGGCGGGGGAGTACACCCTCCGGGCGCGCGAGCCCGCGGACCCCGGCCCGCCGAGCACACCTGGCGCCGTGATCGTCTCGCGCTCGGTGCAGATCACGTCGGGTCAGGCGACCGTCGTCGACCTCTTCGTCGACGCCGAGCTCGTCACGGCGATCGTCAACGTGACCTCGGAGAACGGCACCGACCTCACGGGCGCGCAGGTCACGCTCTCCGGTACGCCCGACGACGGCGGCGGCCTCACGACGTTCGGTCCGGCGACGCTCCTCCGCACCGCCCCGGGGTCGGACGTGTTCCGGGCGAGCTTCCCGCAGCTCCCGCTCGGCACCTGGACACCCACCGTCACCGGACCCGCGGGGCACGTGGGCAGCCACGTCGGCACCGCGGTCGTGGTCTCGCAGGCGAGCTCGAACATCGCCATGACGGTCGAGGAGAGAGAGGTCCGGCTGCGGGCGACGGCGGTGGCCGGGGCCACGGTCGTGGTGCCCGTGGTCCTCACCCTCGGTTCCGGCGCCGGTCAGCTCACGCTCACCCGCACGCTGCAGGCCGGGGCGAGCGACACGGTGCTCTACGTCCCGGAGCTCTCGCTCGGGGCCGCCGTCCCGAACCCGCCCGCCGGGTGGGCCGCGACGGTGAGCCCACCGGGCACGGTGGCGTCGAGCGGCACACCCGTGACCTTCGTGGTGTCGCTCACGGCCGATCCGGACGACGCCCTCTCGTTCTGCACCACGGGCGCCGTCATCCTGACCGACTTCGCGTGCTGGGTCGAGCTCGACCTCCCCGCGGGGCTCGAGGAGTCGGGGAGAGCCATCACCGTCGAGGTGGGCTCGTGGGACACCACGGTCACGACCGGTGCCAACGGTCGGGCGAACTTCACCGTGCCGGGAACCACAGTCGGCACGTCGAGCTTCACCCTCGGTGCGACCTGGTCCGGTGACGGGCTGACGACGGTGCCGGCGACGACGTCGCGGGCCGTCACGCCGTCGGGCACCGTCGCCGCACTCACCGTCGCGCTGTGCACGACGAACGCGACCTCGGGCCAGGGCTTCCAGTGCTCGGTGACGCTCTCCGGTCCCACCGGGTTCGCGGTGTCGGGCCGTCAGGTCGTGGTCCGGGCTGCCCGCGGTGCCACCGAGGCGTGGACCGGCACGGTGACGACCACCGCCGGTGGCTCGGCGAGCTTCACGGTGCCCCAGGCTGCCGTGGGGACGACGAACTTCACCCTGAGTGCGAGCTGGACCATCGCGGGCCTGACCACCCCGCGCACGGACAGCCGCACGGTCACCGTCACCGCCCCCCCGGGCGGCGGAGGCGGTGGCGGAGGCGGTGGCTAGAAGATCAGGAAGACGGCGGCCACGACGGCGGCCGTGATGAGCGAGGAGATGAGCGCGACGAGCCACACCGGGGGGTGACCGCACGGCACGGGGCGTTCGACCGTGATGACCTGCGTCGGTGCCGGGGCGAGCGGTGCGACGACGGGCGCCGGCGGGGGCGGGTTGAGGTCCGAGCCGCAGCGCACGCACGACGTCCACGTCGGGTGGTTGTTCTCCCCGCACGCGGGGCACGCGAGGGCGCCGTGCTGCGACGTGCCGACCACGCCGGGGGCGCGGAAGTGCGCGTCGAGCGAGTCGTTGCCCGCGCGAGCGCCGGCGGCGACGGTCGTGCCGGCCCAGAACAGCGGGTGGTCGCACGTGGCGCAGAAGTCGCTCGCGCTGCGCCGGTCGGCACGCACCCGGGCGACCGTGCCGCAACCGGGGCACACGACGTCGACGAGCGGCTCGCTGCCGCCCTGGGTGACGGGGGTGACCCCCGAGGGCACCCGCGTGGGGATGGACACGTCGCTCACCTCTCTGACTCCGACGGCACTGTTCCGCCCGGCGCCGAGCCGTCGGGCGTTTCGCTGCGCGGCCACACGACACGGCCCGCGAGCACGATCTCGGCCGTCACGTGGGCGGGCAGCGCGTCGAGCACGAGCGCCACGAAGTCGGCCTCGGCGAGCAGCGTCGCACTGTCCGCCTCGACACGCACCCACGGCGCGCCGTCGGGCCCCTCGTCGAGGGGCCACACGCCACCGCTCTCCGTGAGGCGGGCGGAGCCGCCCGTGACGAGGTCGAGCAGCTCGACGAGCCCGCGGCGCGTGCCGCGCCACTGCAGGGTGGCCGACGCCGAACGCAGCACGGCACGGTGCACGTCCTCGGGGTAGGAGGGGTCGACGCCGGCCGCACCCAGCCAGTCGGTCATCCACCGCACGAACTCCGGCGGTGCCACGGCGGGGTCAGCGAGGTTCTGCACGTTGTCGGCGTGGATGAGCAGCGTCGAGCCCTGCGCCTGGAAGATCCGCACGAACCGCGCGAAGAAGTCGTCCGCGACCATCGCCGCGGGCAGCTGGTTCAGGAGCCAGTCGTCAGTGCGCACGTCGCTCCCTCCGCCCGCCGTCGGTCATCGCACCACGACCCGGTGCTCGGCCGCGAGGAACAGGGCGTTCTCCTCGAGCTGGACGGACTCGCGCCCTTCGCCGACGCGCTTGCGGTTGCGCAGGTCGTACTCGAAGAGCTGGACCTCGTCGACGGCGAGCACCCCGTCGACGGACTCGATCACCTGGCTCGCCGCGCCGACCGTGAGCGACTGCCCGAACTCCCAGCCGGACCGGTCCGGCCCGCCCACGAGCGGGTGCACGAACTCCGTGAGCGCTTCCGAGACTCGCTGGCGGACCGCCTCGGCGGGGCGACCGGGCAGCGTGCGCACGAGGGCCGCGATGCTCACGCCCTGGTAGTAGGGCGTGCCGAGCTCGACGCCGACCCCCACCATGCGCCGCTCCTCGATGGCCGCGGCGACGGCGTCGAACAGCTCGGCGGACAGCGCGAAGTCGTCGATCCCGTGGTTGACGGGGGCCGTGCGCACCTGGGGCACCACGAGCAGGCGCACCGCGGACGAGCCCGTGCGCGACGCCGGGAGGCACCGGGCCCGGGCGACCTCGACGGAGGACTGGCGCGCGAGCATCTCGAAGTCCGTCGCGGTGACGGCGCGCTGGCCCGTGCGCAGGGCGAGCGGCCCGCGCAGCCGCGCTTCCTCGACCGTCTCGGCGTCGACCCCGCCCGTCGCGGCCCGCGTGTTGGTCACGGACGAGATGAACGGCAGCGCGGAGCGCAGCGCCGTGATCGTGCGGGCCCCGACGTTGCCCCGGGTGCCACCGCCGATGCGGTACGACGTCACCCGGATCTCCGCGCCGTCGGCCGGGATGGCGCCGTGCTGGCGCACCGTGCCGTCGGGGTGGCGCACGGCGGGGCCGAAGCGGATCTCGCCGGAGCCGGAGTCCCACTGCACGTGCCGGTCGCGCGGTCCCGAGCGGGAGAAGTCGACGACCTCGTCCCACGTGTGGGTGCCGGTGTGCTCGGTGACGAGGACGTGCTCGCCCTCGCGGCGGGCCGCGACGGGGGCCCGGGGGACCACGAAGACCTGCGCGGGGATGCCCGTCGAGCGACCCAACAGCTCGCCGGGGACCACCTCGGAGTGCTCGGCCGGCACGCTCACCCCGACGGTGCGCGCCGTGACGGTGTCGACGCGGGGCGAGGCCTGGAAGCCGGCGCGGTCCGCGGAGTGACGCAGCATGCGCACGCGCAGCCAGTGCGCCGACGTGCCACCGAGCACGAGCGGCGTCGCCTCGGGACCGACGCGCAGCACGACGGCGCCGTCCTGGTTGAGGCCGCCCGTCGTGTCGCTCTCGACGACGCACGGGACCCACGCCTCACCCGTCCAGACCTCCCAGACGAGCGGGGGGTTGAGGGGGTCGACGCCGATGCCCTCGGCGTGTGCGTCGATGTCGAGCTGGAGCATCTGGTGCGCGAGCGGCGAGGCGAAGCCGAGGTAGAACGCGTCCCCCTCCACGAGGGGGTTCGAGCTGAAGACCGTGACCGCGGCGCCCGGGAGCGTGACGGCCTCCCACACGTCGAGCGTCGCCCCGCTCGCGGCGGACTGGGTGAGCGCCGCGGTGAGCTCGGCGGGCAGCGCGACGGCATCGGCCGACGTCGAGAAGATGACGGGGTCGTCGCCGTCGGCCGTCGCGACCTGGCTCCCCGCCGCGACCCGCACCGGTTCGACCGCGGGCGCGGCGAGCCAGAAGGTGAGCTCGGTGCGCGCCACCGACGGCGGGAAGGGCTCGATCCCGACGAGGTTGAGGAAGTGGATGTAGAGCCGGTCGGGCACCTGGTTGACCCGGTAGAGCACCATCTCGCTCATCCAGGCGAACAGCTCGATGAGCGCGACCCCGGGGTCGGAGACGTTGTGGTTGGTCCACTCGGGCGTGAACCGCGGGATCAGTCGCTTGGCCTCGTCGACGATGTCCTGGAACCGGCGGTCGTCGAGGTGCGGCGGGTCGAGCGGCATCAGGATTCCTCACGGGGGATGACGTAGAAGGGGTAGACGAGGTTGCGGCGGTCGTTCGTGGCGCGCACACGGTAGTCGATCTCGATGCGCACGAGCCCGGGGTTGTCGTCGTCGGGCACGGGCCGCACGTCGTCGACCTCGATGCGCGGCTCCCACTGCGCGAGGGCGTCGCGCACCGCTTGCCGGATGAGCCCGACGAGGTTGGCGGTCACGGGCTCGAACAGCAGGTCCCAGATGCGGCAGCCGAACTGGGGGCGCATGAGCCGCTCGCCGGGCGCCGTCATGAGGACGACGGCGATCGAGTCCTCGACGTCGCCCCCACCGTTGGTCATGCGCAGCGAACCGGTGTGGTCCACGCCGAGCGGCCAGGAGAAGCCACGGCCGACGAAGTCGGTCGACAGGGCGTGCGGGTCCGAGGGCTGGATGCTCATCAGTTGATCTTCACGATCTGTCCCGCGAGCTCGGCGACCCCCGAGGACTGCAGCTTGAGGGCGGCGCTGGCCTTGACGGTGACGTTCGTCGCCTCGAGGTTCATCTGGGACTTGCCCTTGGCCTTGACGTTCGCGCCCTCGATCTCGACGTCCTGCTGGGCGTCGAGCTTGATGCTCGTGGCCTTGATCGTGATCGCACCGCTCCCGTCGAAGACGATCTCGCTCTTGCCGGAGGCGATGCGCAGCGGCTTGTCGTTGGTCTCGAGGTCGATGCGGTCCTTCCCGAGGCGCAGCCGCACCTTGCCGCCCTGGAGCTGGACGTCGATGTAGTCGTCCGTCTCGGTGCCGTCGCCGTCGCCGAACTCGATCTTGTGCCCGCGCCGTGAGACGAGCGTGCGCTTCTTGACGGTCGAGCCCTGCTCCTCGACGAGCGGGGGCTTGTCGATCTTGCTGTACAGGCCGCCGACGACGACGGGGCGGCGCGTGTCGCCGTCCTCGAACGCGACGAGGACCTCGTCGTTGACCTCGGGCAACCACTGGAAGCCACGCTCGGGGCCACCGCCCGGGGAGACGACGCGTGCCCAGTCGAGCTCGTGCTCCTCGGAGGCCGCGGGCAGCTTGACGCGCACCCGGCCGAGCTTCTCGGGGTCCTTGATGTTGGTGACGACACCCGAGTGCACGCCGGAGGCGAGGATGGAGGACGTCGGCCGCCGGGCGAGCCACGGGTCCGTCAGCAGCGTCGGTGGGCGGAAGCCGGCGACGAACGAGGTGCGCAACGCGCCGCCGTCGTAGAGGTGCTCGACCTCGCGGACGTAGTACACACCGTCGCTCGGCCCGGCACCCTTGATCGTCACACCTGCGCCGGGCTTGACGAGCGGAGAGAAGTAGGCGCGACCGCGTGCCGTCACGGTCGCGGTCGCGGCCGCCAGCGACTTCGCGAGCATGCTCGCCTCGCTCTGGGTCCTTGCGGCGCGCTGGGAGACGAGCGCCGGCGCCTTCGTGCCGGTGGAGCCGGGCTTGCTCACGGAGAAGCCGCCGTTCTCGGCCGGGGTGGGCGCCTTGCCGACCACGGCCCTCTTGCCGGCGGTGTCCCAGCCACGCACGGTGATCTCCGCGTCGACGGGCCGCGACTGCTCGGCGGAGAACCGCACGAGCTGGTCGCCGAACTCGAGGGTGCACGCGCTCGTCGGGACCTGCAGGTCCGCGATGGACACGCACCGCAGCTTCGTCCCCTCGAGCGTCCACTCCCACCCGAGCCGCTCGCACAGCTCGTCGACCTGACCCAGGAGCGAGTCCGCGCGCCACAGCCAGTCGCCGACGTCCGCGGGGTCCGTCGGCAGCTCCGCCTGGAGGCCCTCGGCGCTCGCGATCGACCTGAGGACGTCGCTGGGCTTCTGCGTGGTGAAGGTCGCGACGGACCGCTTCCGGGCCATCGCGTACGTCTTGTCGTGCGCGGTGATGGTGGCGCGCGCGCCCTCCTTGTCGACCTCGGTCGCCACGGCCGTGACGGTGCCGGTGAAGACGACACCCGCAGGCTCGATCGAGGCGATCTCTACCTCGGCCCCGAGCTTGATCTGCGCCTTCGCGAGGCCGAACGTTCGGTCGACGAAGGTCAAGGTGGCACGGCCCGTCGTGCGCATCCCGCGGACCACGCGCATGTCGAGCAGGTCGTCGAGGAGACGGGAGTCGATGAGCGAGCCGTCGATCTTGATCGAGGGCGCGGTGTGGCGCGCGAGGTCGGTGCCCGGACTCACGGGTCCACCCGCGGGATCGAGATGAGACTGCCGGGCCGCAGCGTGAGCGGGTCGGCGATCTGGTTCGCCGACGCGAGAGCACGCCACTTGGTGGAGTCGCCGTAGTACTGCGCGGCGATGCGGTCGAGCGTCTCGCCGGACTGGACGCGGTGCACGCGGTGCGGTTCGGGCGTGCCCGACGTCGGGTTCTGCGGACCGAACGCGTTCGACTGCTCGTACTGGCGCAGCACGAGGCCCACCGTGGCGCGCAGCGGTGTGCCCGTCGAGGAGAAGTACGTGAACGCCGTGCCCATGCTCGCGACGACGGCCTTGAACGAGTGCAGGTCGCCCCAGTGGAACGTGACCGTGGGCGGGCGCACGTTGCCCGTGCGCTCGTCCGAGCCGGGCAGCGACGTGTCGATCTCCATGAGGTCGTGGAGCTTGCCCGTGTACTTCGTCACGGCCGAGCCGTCGTGCGTCGTGTCGAAGAACAGGTCGACCGACATCGTGCCCGGCTCGGCACCGCCGTAGCGCAGGCGCGGCACGCCGCGACCGGGCCGGGCCTCACCTTCCCAGCGGTTGACGCGGGTCACGTGCAGCTGGGCGGGGTTGAACAGGCAGGGTAGCCGTTCGCCGCCCTCGATCTCGAGGAAGGCCTTGGCCGACGATGCCGCGGTTCCTGAGTCTCCAGCCATCAGAACACCTCCGAACCCATGCGCCACGCTCGGCGCTCGGTCTCTTCGCTCATGCGCCGTTCGACGATGTCGAGCACCCGCTCGTCGAGGTCGGTCACGATCCAGTCCTCGAGGCGCGCGATGACGCGCTGCTGCACCTCGGAAGCCAGGACGTCGGTGTCCTGCGCGGACTCGGGGTCCGCGGACCACAGGTTGGGGCGCACGTCGGCTCCTTCGGTTCGGTGCTGGCCCGGCGCAGCGGGCGGCGGGTCCGCAGACTGGGCCCACGGGGGCGGGGCGAAGACGGTCGGTGGGGCCGGGGTTCCCGGGGCCGCGGCGGCGGGACGGCGGTGGGCGCCGGCCCGCGCCCGGCGCGGCGGGGGTGCCCCGGCGGCGGCCGGGGTGGCCGGGGTGCTCGGGTCCTGCGGGCCGACGGCGGCGAGCGGTGGTGCGACCGACAGTGCCCGGACCGGGGGCAGCCCCGTGGTGACGGCCGCGGCCGGCGGCCGGAGCGGCGCGGGAGTCGAGGGTCGCGGTGGTGCGGCTGTCGTCGGTGCGGCGGCCGCGTCGGCGGGTGTGCCGGCCGTCGCCGGTGCAGCGGGCTGTGCGCCTGCACCCTGGACCGCGCCGCGGGCCTGGGCGAGCAAGGGCCGGCGGGGAGCGGTCGCCGCGGCGCCACGTGCTCGGCCGAGGTCCCAGCGACGGACGACGGGCCCGCTCGGGAGCGCGTTCTGGCCGGGACGTGCCGGAGGGCTCGCGGCGACGACGGCCACGGGGGCGAGCCCGCGCAGGGCTGCACCGACCGCGTTCGGCCGGGCGGACTCGGTCAGCGCGCTGGTGGCACCCGCGGGGGACGTCGGCGCTGCGGGAAGGGGTCCGACGGCGGTGCTGCGGCGGACGGCACCGGGCCGCGCGGGTGCGAGCGGTCCTGAGTGGTCGGCGGGAGCGATCCGTGCGGCGGGGGAGGCGGTGGCTGCGGGACGGTCGACGTGGCGCGCGTCGTCGCCCAGGGCGCCGGTGCCGGCCAGCGCGGCGACGCCCGCAGGGTGGGTGCCGGACGCGGCCTGCTTGCCCACCGAGCGTCGCACGGGCGCACCGGACGTGGTGGCGGCGTGGACCGTGCCGGCTCGGGCCGCGTGGTTCTCGACGCGCGCCGCGGCCGCACCGTGGGTCGCCGCCGGTCGTACGCTCACGGGTGCCGGGTGGGCACCCGTGTCCCGCGCCGGCGCGACCGTGTGCGGCACTGCGGACGTCAGCCGGCGCAGCCCGGGCGTGTCCGTGCCGAGTGCCCGGGCCGTGCTGCGACGCACACCTGCCGGGCGACGGTGTCCCGTGCCGGGGAGCCGGTGCCGCGGGCCGGCGTCGCGCTCGTCGGATCGGTGGCCGGTGTCGGTGCCTGGGTCGAGCGACGGGATGGTTCGTGCCGCACCGGCGCTCGCGGCCGGTGCCGGCGTGCTCGTGCCGGCCCCGGGAGAGCGCACCACCGGCCCCGCAGCGCCGGGGGCGGTCGGGCTCGGCGGGACGGCCGCACCCGCCGCGGTCGACGCTGCGTCTGCCGTCGAACGCCGCACCTCGGGCACCACGGGTGAGGGCGGCGCCGGCACGTGACCGGGCGCACCGCCCACCGCGACCTCGCCATGGTTCCCGCGACGGCCGAGCCGCCCGTCGGCACCGGCGCTGCCCACGAGCGGGGCGTGCGCGCTGCGGGAGGTGGTCGTCCGACGGACGGGACCCGCGAGCGGACGCAGCGTCCTGCCCGGGCGGGCGCGGCGCACGGGCGCGAGCGGGGCGCCGGCGGTGGTGCCGTCGAGCACGGCGGGACCGGGTGTGCCGGGTGCTGCGCCGTCGGCCACCGTTCTCGATGCCGCGGTGCTCGAGTCTCCGGGCCGCGATCCGCCGGCGCCGAGCTCGGTGTCACCCGGGCGCGGCTCGACCGCGCCGGGTGCCGGTGTCAGGTCGCGTGCGGAGCTCGCGGCGGGGACCGTCGTCGGTCCCGACGTCGTGGGCCCTGCAGCGTTCGACGCGGCTGGCACCGCTGGCGCGGGGGGAGTGACGGTGCGTCGTACCTCGGGCGCACGGGAGCCGGCGAGCACGGGCCGGGTGTGCTCCTCGCGCGTGAGCCGTGCCAGCGCGCGGCGGCGCAGCAGGCGCGAGACCACGGGGCCGGACGTCGGGGTGCGCGGCGCGGCGGCCGTGGTGGGAGCGGGGGGCTTGGCGGGACCCGTGACCGTCGCGGCCCGGTCGGTGCCGGCGCCGTGCGGCGGGCGGGTCCCGGCCCCCCGGACGTTCCCCGGTGGGCCTCCCGCGGACCGAGAGCCGGACGGTCGCGAGGGCGGGTTCGAGCTTCGAGGACGTGAGTCCGCAGCGGTCGTCATGCGGCCGACGGCGTCGACCTCGGCGGGCATGCGCATCGGGACGGTCTGAGGTGCGAGGCGAGCGGAACCGGCGCCCGGGGAGGTCGTGTCGCTCGGCATCCGTCGCACGACGCGCCGCAGCCCGCGGCCCGGCAGGGGAGCGGGCTCCTCGGTGGGTGCGGGCACCCACCAGCGCGGCGGGCGCAGCTCGAGCGCGGGCGCGGCGACCCGGAGCTGCGTCGTCGGCCCCGCTGCCACGGGCAGGGGACGGGAGAGGTGACGGCGCACGACGGCGGGACGCCCCCAACCACGCGCGAAGCGCAGCGACGCCGCGGCGACCGAGCCGAGGCCGCCCCGGCTCGCGACGCCGCCGAGGTGGCGCGCGGCGATCGCCCGACCGAGCCGGTTGCGGTCGGCCGGGTCGGTGCTCGCTCCGTCGTGGGGGTGGGTCATGACGTCGATGACCGGAATCCGTTGTGGGCGACCTCGAGGGTCTCGCTCAGGGGCTCGTCGGAGTCGGCGGCGAGCTGCGGCCCGCTCCACGACACGGCGAACACGCCCTGGATCTCCCACGAGCGCAGCCGTTCGCCCTGGTGGTTGATGACCGTGACGGCACCCGTGGCCCGGGTGAGCTTGTTGTCGTTGCCAGCGAAGCCCTCGCCGGAGCTCTGCTGCGTCCACGCGAAGAGCGCGTCGGACTGCACGAGCCCCCGTGTGAACACGAGATTGGGCCATCGCATGACGCCGGGGAGCTGGTGGACGTAGGCGTTCTGGCCGCCCTCGACGTACTCCTCGACGGAGACGTCGAGGCGCAGGCCGGTGACCTCGCGGAAGGTGCCGATCTCGACACCGTCGACCTCGAAGAGGAACCGACCCGACGTGGACGGCTCACCGCCGAGCGGGAGAGAACCTTCAGGTAATGGCATGGTCGCGCACCGCCTCCCAGGCTCGTTCGTTCATCGTGGCGACGGCCCGCACCATGCGGACGCGGTCGAGGTGCTCGAGGTCGAGCAGGTCACCGATCGACCAGTGCAGGTGATACGCGAGGTACGCGATCTCCTGCCAGAGGGCGTCGACGGGGTAGCGCAGCATGACCCGTCACCGCGTCTCGGTGCGGATCTCCTCGATCGCCGACCGGCCGGGGCGCGGGCTGGCGTCCGAGGTCGGCTCGGCGGACCGGGCCGCCTGACCGTGGGGCTCGGGCGCGCTCTCGGGCTCGGGCTCCGGGTCCGGACCCACCCCGGTCGCGGGACCGGCCTCGGCGTGCTCCGCGAGGAACGCGTCGAACTCGTCCTGCGTGCCGAAGTTGATCACGCCGTAGAAGTCCTGCAGGTAGGCGAGGTCGGCGGCGAACAGGTTCTCGATCTCGTGCGGGGTGACGAGCTCGAGCTTGCCCAGGCGCTCGACCACCCGGGCGAGGACGACGATGGTCAGGCGCGGGTCGTCCGGGCCCTGGATCGTCGGGTCACGCAGGGGCTCGAGCTCGTCGCGCGCCGTGGCGAGACGCATCGTGCCGGAACGGTGCACCACTCCCTCGCGGTCGACATAACCGCGAGGGAGGGTGAACTCGTACTGGGTGCGCAGGCTCACTTGACCCGCTCGAGGCGCTCGATCACCAGCGTCACGGTCTCCTTGATGGCGTCCTGGCCGTCGACGCTGAGCTGGTCGGTCGAGATCTTGCTCGGCCAGCCGTTGAAGAAGTTGAACCGCGCGACCTCCTGCGAGCTCGCGTCGAAGAGCACGACGGAGCCGTTCTTGCGGTTGCCGGCGCGGTCCCCGGCGAGGCCACCCTGGCGGATCGCGGTGAACCACTGCCACAGCTGGTCGCTCTCGACGTCGCTGGGGGCGACGCGGGTCAGCGACAGGTCGGGGACCTCGACGGTCTGGCCGAGGAACTTGATCTGCTGCTTCTGGCCCTTCTCGCCCGTCTGGGTCGACTTGACGACGCCGACCTCGACGTCGAGACCGGACACGGAGATGAGGGCGGTCACGACGTTGCCGTCGATCTCGAGGAAGAAGTTCTGGGAGATGATCGGGTCAGCGGTGAACAGACCGGGCATGGTGGGCTCCTACGGGGTGCGAATGCGGTGGATGGACGAGGTCGAGCCGCTCAGGAAGCGCTCTGCTTGTTCTGGCTGATGCGGAAGATGACGAACTCCGCCGGCTTCACCGGGGCGAGTCCGACCTCGACGATGAGCTTTCCGGCGTCGATCGACTCCGGGGTGTTCGTCGTCTCGTCGCAGCGCACGAAGTACGCCTGGTCGGCCGTCGAGCCGAACAGCGCACCGGCCTGCCACAGACCGTGCAGGTAGCCGCCGAGCGTGCGCTTGACGCCCTCCCACAGGGAGACGTCGTTCGGCTCGAAGACGGCCCACTGGGTGCCCTCGAGGATCGTGGACTCGACCATGTTGAACAGCCGGCGCACGTTGATGTACTGCCAGTCGGTGTCCGAGGCGAGCGTGCGGGCGCCCCACACGCGGATGCCGCGCGTACCGAAGGGGCGGATCGCGTTGATGCCGATCGGGTTGAGCAGGCCCTGCTCGTTCTGGGTCACGGACCGCTCGACGTCGAGGACGCCGCGCAGGGTGTCGTTGGCCGGGGCCTTCCACACGCCGCGCGACTCGTCGGTGCGCGCCCACAGCCCGGCGACGTGGCCCGACGGCGGGATGAGGATCTCGGCGTTGCCGTTGGAACCCGTGGGGTTCTCGACCTTGATCCACGGGTAGTACAGCGCGGCGAACGCCGAGTCGTACTGCGCGGCGTCGCTGCGCCACTCGCGTGCCTGCTGGGGGGTGAGTCCCGGCGGGGTGTCGAGGATGGCGATGCGGTTGGAGTGCTGCTCGCAGTGGGCGATGAGCGAGGTCTGCACGGCCTTCCACAGGCCGAGGTCGATGCTGCCGTCCGCCGTCCGCGCCGCCGTGACGAGGTCGGGGACCGCCACGATCGTGACGTCCTCGGCGATCGCGAGGCCGTTGATGCCCGAGCGGGCGGACTCGGAGCCGGCGAACTTGCGGCCCGTGACCGGCACCGGGACGGGTGCGGCCTTCTCGAGCTGGTAGGCGCCCGGCTTGAGCAGGTCGAGCTGCGTCGACAGGTCGACGTCCTCGGCGAGGTTGACCTCGATCTTGACGCGGGTCGACGTCGCGTTGACCACGCCGGCCACGCCACGCTTGCCGTCGAGGGTCAGGTCCTCGTAGGACTCGACGACCTCGCCGCCCTCGATGATCGAGAGCGTGAAGGGAGCGGCACCCTCGGCGTCGTCGGCGACCTCGGCCGTGACGATCTCGACCGTGATGTCGGCGTCGGGCTCGACGGACTCGATGCTCACGGGCAGGCCGAGCGCGCGGTCCGCGGCGGGCAGCGCCGCGCGGGCGGGCTCGCCGGCCGGCTCGGCGTTCGGCACGCGGACGATGTACGCCTGGGTGCCGCCGTTGAGGAAGTACCCGTGCACGGCGAGCGGGAGCATGGCGCCCTCGACGAAGCTGCCGTACAGGTTCTCGAACTGGGTCCAGCTCGTCACGAGCCGCGGTGCGACACCCTGGGGGTCGTTCGGGTCGTCGTTCGGGGCGGAGGCGGTGAACCCGACGAAGGCCGTCACGGCGGTCGGGGCGGAGGTCAAGACCTTCTGGGAGGACGGGATCTCTTCGACGTAGACGCCGGGAGCTGTATAGGTCGGCACGGGTTCCTCTTCTCGGCGGCCGCCCGGTGTCCCGGACGTACCTTTGACGGCGGACGACGATGTCCTGCCCAACCTAGGGAGAGCCCGGCAGCGGGTCATCGGTAATCGGTACTCAGGTTTTCGACAACAGTTCTGGTACGAAACGCCCATTTCGTACCTGCCGAGACGAACCGCCTGGTAGGACGGTACCCACGGGGGTGGACCGCGGAGCACCAGGGACCTAGGTCTCTTGACCTCGCAGCGGGGTCCGGCTCAACTTCGACGTCATCGACGCCGAAGTAGGTAAGGAGTACTTATTAACGGGCGCGCGCTCGTCGAAGCCGGACCGACCTTGAGGATGGATCATGCCAGCGCGAGAGGGGACGACGGAGCAGCAGGACGGCGCTCGGCGGGAGCACGTCGTCGTCGCCGAGGTCTCGGTACCGCTGCAGCGCCAAGGGCGCCCCGCCGTCCGCCACTCGACCCGCCCCGACCTCGTGGACCGCGTGGTCGAGCTGGCACGCACGGGCCGCGGCACGCTCGTCGTCGGTGACGCCGGCGTCGGCAAGACGCACCTCGTCAACCTCGTCGTCCCGCAGCTCACGCGTGGCGGCGCCCGCGTCGTCACGATCACGGCCACCGCCGCTCGCCGCGCCATGCCGCTCGGCGCCCTCGAACCGCTCCTCGGGGACGTCGACCTCCTGGGCGCGAGCGCAGCACGCACGGCGGCCTCCCTCATCGAACGGCTCGATGCCGTGCCCGACGACGACGGCGAGCTCCCGCTGCTCGTCCTGCGGATCGAGAACGCCCACCTGCTCGACGAGGCCTCGAGCCAGGTCGTCGAGTGGCTCGCACGTCACGAGCCCGTCGTCCTGCTCGTCTCGACCCGTCGCTCGGCCGCCTCCTGGTCGCCGTGGCTCGAGCTGTGGCGCGACGACGTGCTCGAGCGCATCGACATCGAGCCGCTCGACTTCGCCCAGACGGAGAGCCTGCTCGTCGCGGAGCTCGGCGGGCCCATCACGGCCGACACGGCGCACCGGTTGTGGCGCCTGACGGGTGGCAACGTCTTCTACCTCGCCGAGCTCGTCCGGGACCTGCGTCACAGCGGGGACCTCGCGCGCTCCGACGGGGTGTGGCTCTGGCAGGGGATCGCGGGCACGAGTCGCCGGCTGCTCGACGTCGTCGCCCACGACGTCTCGTTCGTGTCCGACGACGTGCGCTCGCTCCTCGAGGAGATCGCGCTCGGCGGGCCCCGCCCCCTCCAGGTCGTCCTGGACCACCATCCCCGCTCCGCCGTGCAGGAGCTCCTCGCCCTCGGTCTCGTGTCGCGCAGCGAGGACCAGCCCGAGGGTGGGCCGAGCGAGGTCGTGCTGCGGATCACCCACCCGCTGTACGGGGACGCGGTCGCGTCCCACACCTCCGCCCAGCGCCAGCGCGAGGTGCTGCAGAGCGCCGTCGCGTCCTACGTCGCGCGCGTCGGCACACCCGACGACCTGCTGCGCTGGGTCAACCGGGCGCTCACCCACGGCGTCCCCGTGCCCGTGCACGTGCTGCGCGACGGCTACGAGGCGGCCATGGAGCGGCTCTCGCGGCCGACCGCCGTCGCGTTCGCCGCCGAGATGATCCGCCTCCACGCGATCGACGGCGGGACGGGCCCGCGCGCCGACGCCGTCCGCGTCGAGCTCTTGCTGTGCCGCGGCGAGGCGTGGCGGCACTTCGGCAGCCGCGAGCTCGCGCAGCACGACGTGCGGGAGGCGCGCGAGATCCTGGCGCAGGGGCCCGTCGACGAGGAGACCATCGCGCTGACCGTGCGCGCCGACGTCCTCGAGGCGCACATCGCCCACTACCGGGGCGACGACCTCGACACCGCGCTCGCCGTGCTCGACGAGGGGCTGGCCCGGGTCACGGCGCTCGACACGCCCGCGGCCCGGACCGGGACCACGCGGCTCGTGCGCGAGCGGCTGACCGTCCTCGGCTGGGCGGGCCGCGTGCGCGAGTCGCTCCCGGGGCTCCTCGCCGAGCTCGAGAACCCGGAGGACGAGACCGACGTGGTCGCCCTCGTCGGCCCCGCCATCACCGGGCTCGCGATGCTGGGCCGCTTCGGCGAGGTCGACGCGCTGGGCCGCCGGTACCTGCCCGCGGCGGTGCGGGCGGCGAAGACCTATCGCTGGGGGCCGAGCGACATCATCTTCGCGACCTACGCCTCCCGGGTGTGGCGCGGCGAGGCTGCCGGCGTCGAGATCGAGCGGCTCTACGGCAAGGGCATGCCGGGCACCGTCGACTGGACCGGGCTGCACATCCGCCGCGGGTTCGACGCGATCGCGAGCGGGGCATGGACCACGGCCCGCGCGGAGCTGCGTGCCGCGAACGTCCGGGTGCGCACCCTCGACGTGGGCGGCTTCGCCCGGTTCACCCTCGCGGCCGAGGCGCTCGCCGCCGCCGCCGGCGGTGACCCGGTCGCCGCGCACTCCCTCGTCGCGCAGGCCAGGGAGATGCCGGTGCGCAGCGGTGGTTGCGTCGAGCTGCAGGTCGAGCTGACCCACGTCGACACGATGATGTGGCTGCGCGACCCGATGGCGCTCACGGCCGCGCTCGACCTTGCCGGGAAGGCGCGGAACGAGGGGCTGTGGCGCATCGAGCTCGAGGCGCTGCACCGTGCCGTGGTCGTGGACCGGGGCACCCGTTCCGCCGAGCACCAGGCCGTGCTGCGCCGGGCCGAGAGCCTCGCCGAGCGCGTCGAGGGGCCTCGGGCCGGCTTCCTCCGGGACCACGTGCGGGCGATCGTCGCGGGAGACGTCGACCTCACCCGGATCGCCGAGCGCGAGCTCAACCGGGCTGGGCTGTGGCTGCCACCCTTGGGCCCGCTCGCGAGCCTCACCGCCCGGGAGCAGGAGATCGCCTCCCTCGCCGCGGGCGGCATGACGAGCCGCGCGATCGCCCAGCGGCTCACGCTGTCCGTCCGTACCGTCGACTCGCACCTCGCGCGCGTGTTCGCGAAGCTCGGCGTGCACTCCCGTGAGGACCTCGCAGGCATCCTGCGCTGAGGTCGGCGCTGGGGTCGGCGCTGGGGCTGGCGCCGGTTCCGGGGCTGGCGCTGGGGGCGCACTGCCCTGCGGCGACCCCGTGATCGTCTGATTGGCAATCGTGTGCGGGCTAGGTCCCGGCGTGCGGCGACAGGCCGGTTCGGGTCTGCCGCCGGACAGCTCCCGTGGTCCCACGGGGCCGTGACACACCGACTCCGAACAAGTTCACACTGGTTCGAACGGGGGACTTGCATACTCGCCACGGAAGGCGCACACTAGTTCCCGACGGTACGCATCGCCTGCCCCCTGCGCGGTGCGTACCGTCTTTATCTTTGCCCGGCCACGGCCCTCGGAGCTCGATCTCGTCCGGCACCTGGTGCCCGGTCGTACCCGGCCCAGGTACCTGGTCCCGCCCGGCCCGGTGCCCGTCCCGAGTGTGGCTCGAGCCCCCGGAACCCCGGAGAACCGGGCATTTCGCCCGGTGCCACTCCGAGCCCACCGCGTGAGTCCCCGCACTCTCGGCGTGGCACCGCGCACGGCCGCGCACGAGACGCCTACCGTGCAGGAGTGAGCCTTTCCATGCGCGGGACCGGCCCCGAGGGGCCACCCGCCGCCGACGACGTGCGGGAGTCCCCCGTGGTCGTCAGCGCACCCCACGTGAGCGAGCTCGTCGCTGCATCGGTCGTGGACTGGCGGGGGGCGCTCGTCGCGCAGTCCGGGAGCTCGTCGCTCTCCGACATCGCCCTCCTCGGTGACGCGAGCCTCGACTTCTCGACGGCGCACCCCTCGGGAGTCGCGCAGCTCTTCGCGGGACGGCCCACGCGACTGTCCAACCTCGTGCGCGAGGGCGCGGCGCTGTCGACCGCGCGCCGTCGTGCCCGCGCCGTCTCGCAGCGTGCCGACGACTATTCCCAGCGGTTCGGCGTCGCCCCGACGTTCCTCGCGATCGGCGTCGCGACGTGGACGGAGCGGGTGCGCGACGAGCCCGAGGCCACGGACGACGATGTCGACGCGCTCGCTTCCGCGACCCGTGGTCCCGACGATGCAGCGGGCGGGCGGGTCGGCCCCGCCGAGGCGGACCTGTCGCGAGACCCGGGCGCCTCGCGTGACGGTCGGGAGCCGAGCACCGAAGAGCGCGCACCGGCGACGCGCACCCGTCGCGCACCGGTGCTGCTCCGACCCGTGACGTTGCAGCCGCGAGGCTCGGGTGCCGCGGACTACGAGCTCGTCCTCACACCGACCCTCGAGGTCAACCCGGTCCTCGCGCGCGCCTTGCGCGCTCACGGCGGACTGGTCGACCCGATCGGCCTCGCGCGCGGCGCCTTCACCGGCACGGGCTTCGACCCGCGGCCCGCCCTCGATCGCCTCGCCCAGCTCGGTCGTGCCGTCCTCGCCGACTTCTCGCTGACCGACTCGCTCGTGCTCGGCGTCTTCGGGCACCCCGCCCAGGTGCTCGTGGAGGACCTCGACGAGCTCGCCCCCGGGCTCGCCCGGCACGAGGTCGTCGCGGCGCTCGCGGACGACCCGCGGTCCCGCTCCGCCCTCGCGCTGCCCATGCCCGAGCCGTTCGTCGGCGACCGCGACCCTGGCGACGAGCGGGGGATCGGGGACCTCGACCCCGCCCAGCAGCACGCGCTCGACGTGGTCGCGACGGGCGCGCACCTCTTCCTCGACGCCCCACCGGGGGCGGACACGACGACGACGGTCGCCGCGCTCGTCGCCGACGCCGCCGCATCCGGGCGCACCGTGCTCTACGTCCCCGGGCACCGCAGGGCCGCCGTCGCGCTCGCCGAGCGGCTGGCCGCCCTCGGGCTCGACGACCTCTTGCTCGACGTCGCGCCGAACGCGGGCTGGCGCACCGAGGTGTGCCGCCGACTCCTCGGTGCGATGACCCTCGAGCAGCGCCCGCTCGACGTCACGGCGATCACGCGCCGCCGCGAGCAGCTCGTCGCGCGCCGTGAGCAGCTGCGCGGCTACGTCGACGCCCTGCACGTGGTGCGCGAGCCCTGGGGCTGCTCGGCCTACGACGCGCTGCAGGGTCTCGCTCGGCTCACCGCGCCCCGCCCCGCACCACAGACGAGGGTGCGGCTCGGCGCCGACGTCGCGCGGGCGCTCGCCGGGGACCGCCGCAGCCAGGTCGCGGGCGAGCTCGTGCGGGCCGCCGAGCTCGGGGCGTTCGAGATCCAGCCGAACTCGACCCCGTGGTACGGCGCGGACCTGAGCTCCGCCGAGGCGGCGGCCGAGGTCGTGACGCGCCTCGAGCGGCTCGTCGAGTCGGGCCTGCCGGCCTGGCAGCAGCGTGCGGCCGACGTCGCCGCCCACACGGGCCTGACGCCGGCCGCGACCATCGACGCGTGGGGCGAACAGCTCGAGATGCTCTCGGGCGTGCGGGCCTCGCTCGACACCTTCCAGCCCATCGTCTTCGAGCGTTCGGCCGCTGACCTCGTTGCCGCGACCGCGAGCAAGGAGTGGCGCGAGGCTCACGACGTGCAGCTCAGCTCGGTGCACCGGCGCCGGTTGCGCAAGCAGGCGAAGGACATGGTCCGGCCAGGGCGCCCCGTCGCGGACCTGCACGCCGCGCTCGCCCAGATCCACCGGCAGCGCGAGGTCTGGCAAGCGCACTGCCCCGCCGGCGGCTGGCCACGGCTGCCCGAGGGGCTCGCCGAGATCGAGGCGGAGTACGCCGCGGTACGTGCCGACGTCGACGTCCTCGAGCAGGTGCTCACGACCACGCCGGGCGGTGGTGGGCTCGCCTCGCTCGCGGCCGAGCAGCTTGCCGACCGGCTCCGCCGACTCCTGGCTGCCCGATCCGCCCTCGACGTGCTGCCCGAGCGGACCCGGCTCGTACGGTCGTTGCTCGACGCGGGGCTCGGCGAGCTGCTGACCGACCTGGCCACGCGGCGGGTGCCGGCACCCCTCGTCGCGGCGGAGCTCGACCTCGCGTGGTGGACGGGGGTGTTCGAGGAGATCATGCGGGCCGAGCCGTCGCTCGCCGGCTTCGACGGGGCACGCCTGACGGGGCTCGCCGCCGAGTATCGCGAGCTCGACCTCGAGCACGTCGCCCATCTGCCCGAGCCCGTGCGTGCCGCCGTCGTCGGCCGGGTGCAGGGCGTGCTGCGCGCGCACCGTGAGCAGGCCGAGGCGCTCTTCGCCGAGCTGGTCGAGGAGAGCATGGTCTCGCTGCGCGACACGGTCGAGCGGTTCGGCGAGGTGGCGCGACACCTGCGTCCCGTGGTCGCCGCGGCACCGATGCTCGTGCCTCACCTCGTGCCCGCGGCCCGCACGGTGGACCTGCTCGTCATCGACGCGGCCGACCATCTTGCGCTCGAGGTCGCGCTGCCCGCGATCGGACGCGCCCGCCAGGTCGTCGTCGTCGGCGACTCGAAGTCCGCGAGCGGTTCCGCCGTGCGTGCCCTCGCCGGGGTGCTGCCGCACGTGCCGCTGCGCGTCGGAGACACCCGACGGGACCCGCACCTGACCGCGTTCCTCGCCTCCCACGGCTACGAGGGCGTGCTCGAACCGGTCCCGCTGCCGCGCGCCGAGCCGCTCGTCGGCTTCGACGTCGTCGACGGCACGGGGATGCCCGATGCCGCCACGGGTGCCGTCGGATCCACCCGGGCCGAGGTCGACCAGGTCGTCGAGCTCGCCCTGACGCATGCCGTGACGCGGCCCGAGGAGTCGCTCGCCGTCGTGACGGTGTCCGCCGAGCACGCCGACCGGGTGCGTGACGCGCTGCTCGCCGAGGTGCGGGACAACCCGGCGCTCGCCGCGTTCTTCGACACCGGGCGCAGCGAACCGTTCGTCGTCACCGACCTGCACGGTGTGGCCGGCCTGCGGCGCGACGCCGTGGTGCTCTCGGTGGGTTACGGGCGGACGCCGCACGGTCGCGTGCTGCACGCGCTCGCGCCGCTCACCACGGCGGGCGGGGACGCGCTGCTGCTGTCCGCTCTCGCTGCGACCCGCCACCGTCTCGACGTCGTCGCGGCCTTCCGCGGGTCCGACCTCGACCCCGACCGGTTGCGCGGGCCCGGTTCGCGGCTCCTCGCGGACCTGCTGGTCTTCGCCGAGGAGCGTGCCGTCGGGGCCAGGGCCGACGCCGAGCCGCAGTTCGAGGTGGGCGACGACGTCGTCGACCGGCTCGTCATCGACCTCGCCGAGCGGTTGTGGCGCGCCGGACTCATCGTCGAGGTGGGTCACGGCCTGCCGGGTGGGTTGCGCATCCCGCTCGTCGTCGGCCACCGCGACCTGCCCGACCGCTTCCTCGTGGCCGTCCTGACCGACGACGGCGACTACATGGGCGAGCCGAGCGTGCGCGTGCGCGACCGCCAGGTGGCCGGGCGGCTCGAAAGGCTCGGCTGGGTGGTGTCGCGGGTGTGGTCCGCCGCGGCCTTCCTCGACCCGCAGGCCGAGGCCGAGTCGATCGCGCGCCTCGTTCACGAGTCGGCTGACCGCGCTCTTGCCGCCGAGCCCCGCCGGGCGACGGCCGGAACGCCTCCCCGGGTGAACGTCGATGCCGACGGTGAGCGCGACGACGAGGACGGTGAGACTGCGGCGGCTGGCCTCGACCCCGACGCGCCCGCGGCCGCCCGCACGGGTGCTGGCCCCGTCGCCGGTGCCGGTGCAGGTGTCGACGCTGACTCACACTCCGACTCCGCAGCGCGCGGTCCTGCCGTCGCGTCCCCGTCGACGGCGAGCGTGCCCGTCGCCTTCCAGGCCGATGTTCCCGACGGGGGTCGGCCCGCGTTCGACGAGATCGTCGCCGGGACCAGGAGCGAGCCTGCGGGCGCGGCACCCATCATGCCGACCGTGTTCAGCCCGGTGACGTCGGCACCGTCGGCCCTGTCGACCCCGTCGGTGTCGACACCATCGACGTCTGGTCCGGTCGCCCCGCAGCCCACGCGCGAGGTCGAGCAGCCCACACTTCGTGTCGAGCAGCCCACGCTCGACGTGGCGCTGCCTTCGGGCGCCACGTCGTCGGCGATCACTCCCGCGCCCCCGCGGACCTCGCCCCGCCCCCCGCTGGCGCGTGGACTGCCGATCGCGGCGTACGGCGACGACGAGCTCGACCTCCTCGCGCACTGGCTCGTCTCGGACGGGCTCGGCCGCGACGAGGAGTCTCTCGAGGCGGACCTGCGCACGGAGCTCGGCATCACCAAGCGCGGCAAGCGCGTCGACGCGGTGCTCTCCGCCGTCGCCCGCCGCGCGTTGAGCTGACCCTCCGTCGCTCGCCGCGCGCTGGGCTGACTCGCCGCCACTGGTAGAGCGGGCGGTGCGAGACAATGGCACCGTGATCTCGCCCGTCCCACCCGCCTCGACCCCCCGACGCCGGGAGCGCCGCCGCGTCGTGCGACCGGCCGGTGGACCCGGCGCATCGGTTCCGGCAGCGATTGTCGATGCCACGGAGTCTCCCGGCGAGCCCGGGCGCGACGCCGCCGATCCGCTCGTTCCTCGACGTGCGGCCGATGACTCGTCCGTCGGCTGGCACGAGTCCGACGACTCGAACGACGAGCGCCTCCGCCGCGACGTTCCGCCCCACTGGGCCTGACGCACGCGTCGCAGCTCACGGACGCGAGCTTCGCCGTCGCGTAGCTCAGCCTGCGTGCTCGACGTGGTCGGGCCCGTGGAACGTGGGCTGGTGTGCGCCGAGTCCTTCGAGCTCCTCGAGCTCCTCCAACGTCTCGTGGTCATCGAGCGAGGTTCGGCGCAGGGCTCGCTTCGCTCTGCGGGCGGCCGCGTCGGCCCGCACGTCGGCGAGCAGGCGCGTCTGTCTGCCTTCTTCGCGTGGGGTGCGTGTCTGGGATCGGGGTACGAGCCTGTACCTCGGAGGTTCGTATTCCCGGTCGCCGGGCAGAGCTGTGCCGTGACCGGCGCGGGGCGGTTCGGTGTCGCGGACGATGTCGAGGTGGCGGCGGTGGAGCTCGTGGTGGTGGTAGCTGCAGACGAGGACGGCGCGGTCGGTGTTGGTGTGGCCGTGGTCGTCGTCGAACCAGTCGAGGTGGTGGACCTCGCCGTAGCGGGCGGGCATGGTGCACCCGTCCCAGGCGCAACCTTGGTCGCGGGCGATGACGGCACGGCGTTGTGCGGGGGTGAACAGGCGTACGTTGCGGCCCAGGTCGAGGGGGTGGGAGCCGGCGCCGATGACGAGGCGGGCGATGTCTGAGTCGCACAGGGTGCGGGCGATCTCGCTCAGGGGAAGCAGGGGGCCGTCCTGGTAGCGCACCACGGGCGCGGGCCCCAGGTCGGTGGGAGTCGCCCCGGCCGCGCCGGGTGTTCCCGACTCACCGCTGGTACCTGATGCACCCGGGTGCCCGCAGGGGTGGTCACCGGCCCGGAGGTGGTTGCGGGCCTGGACGAACGTCTCGTCACTCATGGTGATGAGTACCTGGCTGCGCGCGTTGCCGGTGGTCTTCGCGCCCGCGAGGCCGGCCTCGGCCAGGGCGAGGAGGGCGTCGGCCTTGCGCTGCCTGGGGGTGCGCGTGTCGTCGGCGGCCGGGCGAGGTGTCGCCGCTTCGAGGGCGACTTGCAGGGTGTGGGCGGCGAGGTTGTCGAGCACGCCGCTGATGCGTGTGATGCCGTCGCCCGCGGGAGTCAGCTCGAGCTGCCGACGGGCGCGGGCGGCCTGGTGGGCGTCCTCGACACCCTTGGCCGACATCGCGGCGGCGAGGTCCTCGACCTTGCCGGCAAACCTGGTGGCGTCGTGGCGGCGGGCCAGGTCCTTGATCTTCTCCGCGCCTTCACCGGTGAGCAGGGCGTTCTTGTGCTCGTCCGGGAGCTTGTCGGCAATCGTGCCCAGCCGGTCCGCGTGCGCCGGGGTCAGGATCCCGTCGGTCAGGGCGTCGAGGCCGCCGTCGAGCTCCTGGACGGCGCGTGAGGCGTTGATCTCACGGTGGGTGGTGGCCTTGCCCGCACGGGTCTGGGTCGCCCGGTAGTCCTCGAACCGGCGCGCCCCGCTCGCGCGCCACGTCCCGGCGGTCTCCTGCGCGGCGAGGACCGGGGCCTTGGCGACCGTGAGCAGCCGCGTGGCCTCATCCAGGGCGCCGAGCACCTGGGACTGGGCCTGGGTGGACCAGCCGCCCGCGTCCCGGGCCGCTGCGGCGAGCTCGCGGGCCGCGACGCCCAGCACCTGCGCCCACACCGTGGCGTCCGTCTGGGGTGCTTCCTCGGCGGGGAACTGGGCGGCCGCACGCAACGACGGCGGGATCCGCACCGGTGATGCCGTGGCCATCGTGTTCCCCTCCTCTCGCGAGTCCAACTGCAACATACGTATGAATATAGTACTTTCGTCCGATACGGACAACCCCGAAACCGGACCAATCTGGATGAATCCATCCTGACACGAGCCACCGACACTCGATCCGACACCTGCCACCCAGCAGACGACGAAGGGGCGGGTGCCGTAGCACCCGCCCCTTCGTCACCGCTCTCGCACCGCCCGGCGAGCCTCAGCTCGCCCCGCGGTGTGACAGGACTACTTCTTGGCGAGCAGGTCGCGGATCTCGGTGAGCAGCGCGACGTCCTCGGCGGGGGCCTCGGGCTCGGGCTCGGCGCCCTTGGCGCGGCGTGCGGCAAGCTTGTTCATCGGCAGCACGATGACGAAGTACACCGCAACCGCGATGAGCAGGAACTGCAGGAGCGCGTCGAGGATGCCGCCCACGGACACGATCGAGTCCCCGGACTCCGCGTTGCGCCGCAACGTGATGTCCCAGACCTCAGCGAGGCTCGGCGCACCGAAGATGGCGCCGATCACGGGAGTGATCAGGTTGTCGACGATCGCGTTGACGACCGAACCGAACGCGGCGCCGATGACGACACCGACCGCCAGATCGATCGCGTTCCCGCGGAGGACGAACTCCTTGAAGCCGTCGAAGATCCCCTTCATGCCACATCCCATCGTCGAAGTCTCGGACGGTCCTCCCGTCCTCGCCGATCATTGCACCAGGACCACGCTCAGGACACTCGAAGCCGCGTGTCCGGCGAGGCCGGCGGCCTCGCCCGACGTGACGGCGACCAGCACGAGCCCGCTCGCCGAGGTGGCCGCACCGCCGAACAGCCCGCCCGCTGCGGGCTCGGCGGCCGAAGGCCCTGCCAGCACGAGCGCCCGGTGCGCCAGGCGTTCAGCGGCCCCGCCCTCGACCGACGCCGCATACACGTCGACCCGGTCGCCGGTGCGCAGCAGCCCGGCGAGCTCGGCGTCGGACAACCTCACGGGTGCGGCGACCGACCCGGGCGGGGCGCCACCCCACCACTCCTCCCCGGCGAGCACCCCGGCCAGGAGCGGCATCCCCGCCGGGACGGCGACGGCGAGCGACCGGCCGACGACGGACCCCGGCTCGGACCCGCCACCATCACCTTCCCCGGGCGACACGCTCGTGCCCTGCGCGGACGCCTCCGGTGCACCCCGCGCGTGGTCGACGGCGGCGGCGCCACCCGACGCACCCTCGGGCGCGAGCCGCTCGGGCCACCGCACCGCCCGCACGTCCCCCGCATCGAGCACGGTCCCCGCCTCGAGCGCGCGGGCGGACACGAGCACGGTCGTGTGCGGTTCGGGTGCGGGCCGCAAGGCATCGACGACGACGACGGCGCCCACCAGCCCGGTGAGCACCGTCAGCGGGATGCGTGCGCGCCACAGCCACAGGTGCAGCACGGGGGGATGACGAGGCATTCCCGCAAGGTATGCGGTACCCGCGCGACGCCGTCGTCGTCGGACCCCGCCCCTGTGGAACGCGGGGTGCTGCCCCTAGCTCGCGGCGGGCGCCGGTGCCGGGGTGGTCGACGAGGAGGAAGTCGAGGACGACGACGAGCCGCCAGACGAGGAGCCGTTCGAGGAGGAGTCGCCAGAGGAGGATCCACCCGAGGACGACCCGCCAGAGCTCGAGCCGGCGCCGGCGCCGGCACCCGACGGCCCGGTGCTCGCCGGCACCGAGGAGTTCGACCCGGCGCGCGAGTCGGTCCGGTAGAACCCCGAACCCTTGAACACGACCCCCACCCCGGAGAACAGCTTGCGCAGGATGCCGGAGCACTCGGGGCACACGGACAGCGAGTCGTCGGTGAACGCCTGCTGGATCTCGAAGGCGTGCTCGCACTCGGTGCATCGGTAGGCGTACGTGGGCATCGTGAGGTCTCCTGGCGGTGGTCCTGCATGGCGCGAGGCGCGCCGCATATCGTAACGGTCGCAGGGCCCCCCGTATGCCCACGCGCCCGTTGCCCCGGTGCGGGGACGCGCCCCGGTAGCCTGAGCGCGTGGCCCGTCGTCGAGTTCTGCGCACCGTCCTGACCGTGACCGCCGTCGTCGTCGTCGTGGTTCTCGTGGCCACCACGCTCGGCGTCACGGCACTCATCCGGCGGCCCCTGCCGCAGGTCAGCGGCGCGCTGACGCTCCCGGGGCTCGAGGCGGAGGTCACCGTCACCCGGGACGCGCGCGGCGTCCCCGCGATCCGCGCGACCACGTCCCACGACCTGTTCATGGCGCAGGGCTTCACGCACGCCCAGGACCGGTTCTTCGAGATGGACTACCGCCGGCACGTCACGTCCGGTCGCGTCTCCGAGCTCGTGGGCGCCAACGAGGACGCGCTCGCGGCGGACAAGGTGATCCGCACCTTCGGCTGGCGTCGCGTCGCCGAGCAGGAGTGGTCGATCCTGGCCCAGGACACCCGCGACCACCTGCAGGCCTACGCCGACGGCGTCAACGCCTACCTCGCGACGCGCAGCGCCCAGGGGCTCGGCATCGAGTACACGGTGCTCGGCCTGCAGGTCCAGGTCGCCGAACCGGAGCCGTGGGACCCGATCGACTCGGTCGCGTGGCTCAAGGCGATGGCGTGGGACCTTCGGGGCAACTTCGACGAGGAGCTCTCGCGCACCGAGGTCTACTCCGCGCTGCGCGACCTCGATCGCGTCGACGAGCTCTTCCCCGCCTATCCCGAGGCCCGGAACACGCCGATCGTCGCGCCGGCCGAGCTCGCCTCGGCGGCCTCCGGAGACCCCGACCCCACCCCGAGCGCGTCCAGCACGACGGGCGCCTCGGCCGACGCCGCGCTCCTGGGCAGCTCGGCCCTCGAACGCGCCGTCGCGGCCGCCCGACGGGCGATCGCCGCGGCCCCCGTGCTCCTCGGCGACGGCGAGGGCGTCGGCTCCAACTCGTGGGTCGTGGCGGGGGAGCACACCGCCTCGGGGCTGCCCCTGCTCGCGAACGACCCGCACCTCGGCATCGCCGCCCCGGGCATCTGGGCGCAGCAGTCGTTGCGTTGCGCGACCGTGGGCCCGCAGTGCCCGTTCGACGTCTCGGGCTTCACGTTCGCGGCGATGCCGGGAGTCGTCATCGGGCACAACGCCGACCTGGCGTGGGGCCTCACGAACCTCGGCGCGGACGTCACGGACTTCTTCGTCGAGCGGCTCACCGACGACGGCGGGTACCTGTACGACGGCGAGACGCGGCCCCTCGATGTGCGCCACGAGTCGATCCTGGTCAACGGCGGCGAACCGGTCGAGCTCGAGGTCCGCTCGACGGCGCACGGTCCCATCGTCTCCGACGTCTTCGGGCTCGACGCCACCGAACGTGTCCCGGTCGCGCCCGCCCCGGCGGGGCTCGCCTCGGACCTCGCGGTCTCCCTCGCGTGGACGGCGCTGACCCCGGGGCACACCGCGGACGCCATCTTCGCGTTCGCGACGGCCGCGACGCCCGCGGACGTCGCCGATGCCGCGGCGCTCTTCGAGGTGCCCTCGCAGAACATCGTGTTCGCGACGGTCGACGGCCAGATCGTGTTGAGATGCTCGATCTCGTGCTCGGC
>CAZECM010000007.1:52262-79287 GCA_964510785.1 uncultured Cellulomonadaceae bacterium
GCGACACACGAGCGATCGACCGGAGACACCGTCACGTCGTGGCCGCGGCCGGGCTGGGACCCCGCCTACGACTGGCAGGGGTACGTCGAGCCGGACCAGATGCCCGCCGTCGTCGACCCGCCCGAGGGCTTCGTCGTGGCCGCGAACCAGGCCGTGACCCCCGCCGCGACCGAACCCTTCCTCTCGGTGGACTGGGACTACGGCTACCGCTCCCAGCGCATCCGCGACCTCCTCACCGAGCGGATCGCGGCGGGCCCGCTGACGGGTGAGGACATGTCGCAGCTCCAGCTCGACGCGCACTCTCCCTTCGCGGACGCGCTCGTGCCGTGGTTGCTCTCGATCTCGGTCGACAACGAGTTCGACGCCGGGGGCCAGGACCTCCTGCGCGACTGGGACCGTTCGATGGACACCGACTCCGCCGCGGCCGTCTACTTCGCGGCCGTGTGGCAGAACCTGCTCGAGCTGACCTTCCACGACGAGCTGCCCGAGAGCCAGTGGCCCGACGGCGGCTCGCGCTGGCTCGAGGTGGTCGTGGCGATCCTCGAGGACCCACGCGCCTCGTGGTGGGACGACCGCACCACGGTGGGGGTCGAGGAGGGACGTGACGAGATCCTGTACCGCGCTCTCGTCGGTGCGCGGGCGGAGCTGACCCAGCGCCTCGGCAAGGACCCGGCGGACTGGCAGTGGGGCAAGCTGCACCTCGCCGCCCCGGAGCACGCGGTGCTCGGCGGGGCCTCGATCCCCGGTCCCGTGCGCTCGCTCGTCAACCCGCGGCCCCTCGGCGTCGCGGGCGGCTCATCGATCGTCAACGCGAACGGCTGGGACGCCGCGGACCCGGCCGGCTCGTTCCACGTCACCTGGTCGCCGTCGATGCGCATGGTCGTGGATCTCGCGGACCTCGACGCCTCGACGTGGGTCGTGATGACGGGGACGTCGGGCCACCCGGGCTCACGTCACTACACGGACCAGTTCACCGCGTGGGCGACGGGCGAGACGTTCGCGTGGCCGTTCAGCCCGACCGCGGTGACGCGCGCGGCGCGCGACACGCTTACGCTGCGGCCCGGATCCTGAGCCAGCGCCAACCCTCGGGCGTCGCGACGGCGTCGACCCGCCGGTCGTGCGCCTCGACGGGCAGCGGGTACTCCTCGCCGTCGTAGATCTCCTCGGCGTACACGAGCGCGACGACGGGGACGTCGGGGCGCGCGAACTCGAGGGCCCGGTCGTACCAGCCACCCCCGTTGCCGAGGCGGCTGCCGCTCGTGTCGACGGCGAGGGCGGGGGCGAGGACGACGTCCGCCTCGGCGAGCGCGTCGGCCTCGAACTCGGGACCGCCCGGCTCGGGGGGCCGGCCCGGCGCCCGCTCGCTCAGGTCGTCGGCGGACGTGAACTCGGCCCAGCCGCGACGCAGGTTCGAACCGAGCACGGGCAGCAGGACGCGCTTGCCCTTGCCCGCGAGCAGCTCGAGCAGCGGGAGCGTGCCGGGTTCGCCCACGCGCGAGGCGTAGAGCGCGACGCACGTGGCCTGCGCGACGTCGGGGATCGTGGCGACCACCTGCGCGAGGTGCGCGGCGGCGTCCGCCTGGACGCGCGGGGAACGGATCGCCCGGCTCGCGCGGATCGCCGCGCGCAGGGCTTGCTTTGCGTCGACGGCGTCTGCTCCTGAGGGCACGGAAGGGTGCGGCTGGGCGACGCTGCTCATGTCACAAGTTTGACACGAATTTCCCTGGACGCGGCAAAGTCGGTCTCGTCACTAGGCTGCCGTCATGACGATCACCAAGGCAGTCATCCCGGCCGCGGGCCTGGGCACGCGCTTCCTGCCGGCCACGAAGTCCACACCCAAGGAGATGCTCCCGGTCGTCGACAAGCCGGCGATCCAGTACGTGGTCGAGGAGGCCGTCGCCGCGGGCCTCGACGACGTCCTCATGATCACCGGCCGGTCCAAGCGCACGCTCGCCGACCACTTCGACGGCGCGCCGGAGCTCGAGGCCGTGCTCGAGGCGAAGGGGGACACCGAGCGGCTCGCCAAGGTGCGCGAGTCGACGGACCTCGCGGACGTGCACTTCGTGCGTCAGGGCTCCCCGCTCGGTCTCGGGCACGCCGTGCTGTGCGCGCGACGTCACGTGGGCGACGAGACCTTCGCCGTGCTCCTCGGTGACGACCTCATCGACGAGCGAGACCCCCTGCTGTCGACGATGCTCGAGGTCGCCGGGCAGCGCGGCGGGAGCGTCCTCGCACTGCTCGAGGTGGACCCGGAACAGATCTCGCTCTACGGCAGCGCCGCCGTCGAACCGACCGACGACGACGGCGTGGTCCGGGTCACCGCGCTCGTGGAGAAGCCCGCCGTCGAGGACGCGCCGAGCAACCTCGCCGTCATCGGCCGCTACGTGCTCAACCCCGCCGTGTTCGACGTGCTCGAGCGCACCGCGCCCGGCCGCGGCGGGGAGATCCAGCTCACCGACGCGCTCGCCGAGCTCGCCCACATGCCCCCCGAGGAGGGCGGTGGCGTGTACGGCGTGATCTTCCGGGGCCGGCGCTACGACACGGGCGACCGGCTCGACTACATCAAGGCAGTGGTGCAGATCGCGGTGGCCCGCGAGGACCTCGGCCCCGACCTGCGCGCCTGGCTCAAGGAGTTCACCGCCGGCGGCATGGTGTGAGGTCGATCCAGGACCAGCTCCAGGCGGTGCTCGCCGCGGCCCGGCCCGTCCATCCCCTCGACGTGGTGCTCGCGGACGCCGCTGGCTGCGTGCTCGCCGAGGACCTCCGCGCTCCGGTGTCGATCCCCGTCCGGGCGCTCGCGGCCCACGACGGCTACGCGCTCGACGCCGGGGCGATCGCCCAGGTCGCGCCCGGCCGGCCCGTCGTGCTGCCCGTCGCGCACGACGTCGGGGCCGACGCCGCCGAGCCGTTGCGGCTCGCCCCGGCGCACGCCGTCCGGGTCTCTTCCGGGGCGCCGCTGCCCGTGGGGGCCGACGTCGTCGTCCCCGTCGCCTATACCGACCGCGGCACCGCCCGCGTCGAGGTGCACCGCGTCGTCGCCTCGGGGGAGGGAGTGCGGGTCGCCGGTGCGGACGCGAACGTGGGGGACGTCGTCATCGCCGCCGGGGTACGGCTCGGGGCGCCGCAGATCGGGATCGCCTCGGCGCTCGGGCTGCGCCGGCTGCGCGTGCACCCGCGGCCCCGCGTCGTGGTCCTGCCCGTGGGTGACGAGCTCATCGAGGCGGGCGCACCGTCCCGGGCGGGCCGCGTCCACGACGCGAACGGGCCCATGCTGACGACGGCGGCGCAGGCCGTCGGTGCGGCGGCGCACCGGGCGACGATCGCGCGCGACGACCGCACCTCGCTGCGCGAGGCGATCGAGGACCAGCTCGTGCGCGCGGACCTGCTGATCATCACGGGCGGGCTCGGCGACGGACCGGACGACACGGTGCGCGACGTGCTCGCCCCGCTCGGCACGGTGCGCTTCGACCACGTCGCGATGAGCCCGGGCCGACGGCTCGGCTTCGGCACCGTCGAGGGCGAGGGGGACCGCGAGCCCGTCCCGATCTTCGCGCTGCCCGGTGATCCCGTGGCCGCGATGGTGGCCTTCGAGGTGTTCGTGCGGCCCGCCCTGCGGGCGATCGCGGGCTATGCCGAGCTCTTCCGCACCACGCTCTCCGCGACGGCCACCGCGGAGTGGGGCGTGCCGAGCGGGCTGCGCCACTTCGTGCCCGCGACGCTCACCGGCTCGCCGAGCGGCGGCTACCGCGTGACACCGCTCGGGGACCCGCTGCGCACCGACCTCGGTTCGCTCGCCCGCGCCAACGCGTTCGCCGTCGTCGGCGAGCGGGCCACCCGCGTGGCGGCCGGCGACACGGTGCACGCCCTCGTGCTGGACAGTCATGGCTGAGGGCTGGCCCGCGACGCTCGCCGACGGCCAGGTGCTGCTGCGGCCGCTGCGGCTGCGTGACGAGCGGGCGTGGCACGCGCTGCGCAACGCGAACTCCCGGTGGCTCGACCCCTGGGAGGCGACGTCGCCCGTGCCCTTGTCCGGCACGCCGCCGACGTTCGGGCAGTACCTGCGGGCCCTGCGGTCGGAGGCGCGCCGGGGGCAGGCGCTGCCGTTCGCCGTCGAGTACCGCGGGCGGCTCGTGGGTCGGCTCACCGTCTCGCAGATCGTGTACGGGGCACTGCGCTCGGCCTCGATCGGGTACTGGGTGGGGGAGGAGTTCGCGGGTCGTGGCATCACGCCGACGGCGGTCGCCCTCGCGACGGACCACTGCTTCTCGGTGCTCGGGCTGCACCGCATGGAGATCAACATCCGGCCCGAGAACGTGCCGAGCCTGCGCGTCGTCGAGAAGCTCGGGTTCCGCGACGAGGGCGTGCGGGCGCGCTACCTGCACATCGCCGGGCAGTGGGCCGACCACCGGACGTTCGCGCTCACCGCCGAGGAGGTGCCCGGTGGGCTCCTCGCCCGGTGGCACGCCCGGCGGGACGCGGAACCAGCGCTCTAGGGGCCCGCGAATCACACCGATGTAGTTCGCCGAGCCGACACGCCGGGGCCGGTCCGCCGTTCGGGTGACGGCGGCGCCTACCGTCGTGGTGTGTACAGCCCGGCCGGTCTCGCTGCCCTCGGCGTGGTCGGACTATGGCTCGCGTACCTGGTGCCGCACCGGTTGCGGCACCGCCAGCAGCTCCTCGAGTCGCGGACGGAAGATCGCTACTCGGGTTCGATGCGGGTCCTCGCGGTCGCTGACCGCAAGGCCGCCCAGCACCGGGCCCAGGCCGTTCGCCCGGCCACCGTCTCGGGGACGGCGCTGCTGACACCGGCACGCGGCACGAGGATCGTCGCGGCCCCCGCCCGGGGGGCCACGGGAGGCGGGAACATGGACAGGCCGCACGAGTCGAACGAGAAGCGCGTCGTCGACGCCCGACGCCGCATCGCGCAGCGTCACGCCCAGCGGGCCGCCGTCCTCGCCCGCCGGTCCGCCGCCGCGCGCCGCCGGCTCGTGCTCGTGGTCGCGCTGCTGTTGCTGACGGCCGGGGCGTGGACCGCCGTCGGCCTCGGGGCGCTCACCGTCGCGGGCCTCGCCGCCATCCCCTCCGCGCTGCTCGTCGCGACCGTCGTGCTGGGCCGCGCCGCCGTGGTCTCGGGCCAGCGTGCCGATGCCGCGTGGGCCCGCGAGGAGGCCGCGCTCACGAAGGCCGTCCAGGTTGCGGTGCGCCGCAGCGGGCCGGTCGCGACGGGGCGCGCCGTGCGGGGCAGCGACGACGACACGCTCGTCATCGAGAAGGTCACCGACGTCGCGCCGTCGTCGGCCTCGGACGGGACCTCGTGGCAGCCCGTGCCCGTGCCCCGCCCCACCTACACGCTCAAGTCGCCCGCACCACGGCGTGACCCGGCCCCGCTCGAGATCCCCGAGCGCGTGCTGGCGGAGCCCGTGGTCGCGGAGGCTGCGACCGCGGACGAGTCCGCCGAACGCCCGGCCGCGGGCCTCGACCTCGACGCGATCCTCGCTCGGCGCCGCGCCGTCGGGGAGTAGCTCGCGGGTTTGTGAGGCACCCCGGGGGCGGTGCTAGTCTTGACCCCGCTCAAGGGGCTGTGGCGCAGTTGGTAGCGCGCTTCGTTCGCAATGAAGAGGTCAGGGGTTCGAATCCCCTCAGCTCCACCGATGTGATGAGTCGAGTCATCGTTCATGGATGAGTCGAGTCATCGTTCAGATTGAGAGCCTGGCCGCCGGCCGGGCTCTCTCGCCGTGGCTATGGACGTGGCCGGGTCGACGACGGGCAGCGCGGGGCGCTAGGGGAGCCGGACGTGCTGGGGGCCGA
Organism: uncultured Cellulomonadaceae bacterium; assembly: GCA_964510785.1. Lineage (GTDB taxonomy): Bacteria > Actinomycetota > Actinomycetes > Actinomycetales > Cellulomonadaceae > JAAYZM01. The sequence goes on from CAZECM010000007.1 coordinate 58,071, forward strand.
GCTCGGCCACGGTGCGTGCGCCGAGCAGAGCCATCGTGCGCCTCACCTCGGCGGCGAGGATGTCGACGGCGCGCTCGACCCCGAGCTCCCCGCCGGCCATGAGCCCGTAGAGGTAGGCGCGCCCCACGAGGGCGGCCTTGGCACCGAGGGCGAGCGCCGCGACGACGTCGGCCCCGGTCAGGATGCCCGAGTCGACCCAGACCTCGGCGCGGTCACCGACGTCCTCCACGACGTCCGGCAGCAGTCGTAGCGGGACTGGTGCACGGTCGAGCTGTCGGCCGCCGTGGTTGGAGAGCACGATCGCGTCCGCGCCGGCGTCGACCATGCGGCGCGCGTCCGCGACCGTCTGCACGCCCTTGATGATGAGAGGGCCGTCCCAGCTCGAGCGCAGCCAGTCGAGATCGGCGAGGGTCATCGATGGGTCGAACAGCTTGTCGAGCAGCTCGGCGACGGTGCCGTCCCACGCCTTGAGCGAGGCGAAGGTCAGCGGAGCGGTGGTCAGGAGGTTGGCCCACCAGGCGGGGTGCATCGCGGCGTCGGCGACGGTGCGCGGCGTGAGGGCCGGCGGGATCGAGAAGCCGTTGCGGACGTCGCGCAGCCGAGCGCCGGCGACCGGCACGTCCACGGTGAGCATGAGGGCTTCGAAGCCGGCCGCCTTGGCGCGGGCCATGAGGTCCTCACCGGCCGAGCGGTCTTTCCACACGTACAGCTGGAACCACTTGCGGGCCTCGGGTGATGCGGCCGCCACGTCTTCGATCGATGTGGTTCCCATCGTGGACAGCGCGTAGGGGATGTCTCGCCGCCCGGCGACCCGGACGACGGCGCGCTCGCCCTCGTGATGCATCAGGCGGGTGAAGCCCGTGGGAGCGAAGGCGAACGGCAGGGCCGAGTCCCGCCCGAGCACGGGTGTGGTGGTGTCGACCGCGGCGACGTCGCGCAGGACCGAGGGCCGCAGCTCGAGGTCGCGATAGGTCCTGCGGGCGCGGCGCAGGGTGGTCTCGGCGTCGGCGGCACCGTCCGTGTAGTCGAAGACGGACCGCGGTACGTGCCGTCTCGCGGCCGTGCGCAGCTCGGTGATCGTCAGGGCCCGTGCGAGCCTGCGCCGGGTCGGGTGGGGATCGAAGGGCTTGGCCCGCAGCAGCGGAGCGAGCTCGGACCACCGGGGGAACTGTCGCTCGGTCACTGTCGCTCCGTCATCGTCGTGGTGGGGATGGGTCGCCGTCACGGACTTCGTCGAGATTAGCCAGGTGGAGCCGGGCCCGCGCCCCACCGGCGTCGTCTTGACCGCGCGTCCGTGTTTGTGTATCTTCGGTTGAAACGATTCATGATGTCAAGTGGAGTGAGGATCGACCGTGGCGGTGACTGAGCCTGATCGTGTGAGCGCCGCCCATGACGTGCTTGCCCAGCAGGCCATCGAGCTGCCGTCGTGGGCGTTCGGCAACTCCGGCACGAGGTTCAAGGTGTTCGCGCAGCGCGGCGTACCCCGTGATCCGTTCGAGAAGATCGCCGACGCCGCGCAGGTGCACCGGTACACGGGTGTCGCGCCGAGCGTCTCCCTGCACATCCCGTGGGACCAGGTCGAGGACTTCGGTGCGCTCGCGAACCATGCCGCCGAGCACGGGGTCCGGCTCGGCACCATCAACTCCAACGTCTTCCAGGACGACGACTTCATGCTCGGCTCGCTCACCCACCCGCAGGCGAGGGTGCGCGCGAAGGCCGTCGCCCACCACCTCGAGTGCATCGAGGTCATGCGTGTGACGGGCTCGCGGGACCTCAAGGTGTGGCTCTCGGACGGGTTGAACTACCCGGGTCAGGACGACCTGCGGGCCCGCCAGGAGCGACTCGCGGAGGGGCTCGCCGAGATCTACGCGGCCCTCGGCCCCGAGCAACGGCTCGTCCTCGAGTACAAGTTCTTCGAGCCGGCGTTCTACGCGACCGACGTCCCGGACTGGGGCACGTCGCTCCTGCACTGCCTCGCGCTGGGCGAGCGCGCGATGGTGGTCCTCGACACGGGCCACCACGCCCCGGGGACCAACATCAAGTTCATCGTCGCGCAGCTCCTGCTCATCGGCCTGCACGGCGCGTTCGACTTCAACTCGCGCTTCTACGCCGACGACGACCTCATGGTGGGTGCGGCCGACCCGTTCCAGCTCTTCCGCATCGTCAACGAGATCATCGCTGGGGACGCGCTCCGCCCTGACTCGGGCGTGAGCTTCATGCTCGACCAGTGCCACAACATCGAGCCCAAGATCCCGGCGCAGATCCGTTCCGTCATGAACGTCCAGGAGGCTACGGCCAAGGCCCTGCTCGTGGACCGCGCGGCGCTCCACGCCGCGCAGCAGGCGGGCGACGTGCTCGGCGCGAACGCCGTGCTCATGGACGCCTACAACACGGACGTGCGCCCGCTGCTCGCGGAGCTCCGCGAAGCACAGGGGCTCGACCCGGACCCGATGCGCGCCTTCGCCGCCTCGGGGTACACCGAGCAGATCGTGGCCGAGCGTGTCGGTGGCACGCAGGCCGGATGGGGAGCCTGAACCGATGACGACACCCGTGCCCGACCCCGGCTCCGCGGTCTCGGAGCTCGTCGCGCGCTCCCGCCGTCTGGGTGCAGATCCGCGCACCACCAACTACGCGGGGGGCAACACGTCCGCGAAGGGCACCGCCGTCGACCCTGCGACGGGCGAGAACGTCGAGCTGCTGTGGGTCAAGGGCTCGGGCGGGGACCTCGGCACCCTCACCGCGCGCGGGCTCGCCGTGCTGCGCCTCGACCGCGTGCGCGCCCTGCGGGGTGTGTACGGCGGGGTCGAGACCGAGGACGACATGGTCGCGGCGTTCGACTACTGCCTGCACGGGCGCGGCGGCGCGGCACCGTCGATCGACACGGCGATGCACGCCCTCGTCGACGCCGGCCACGTCGACCACCTGCACCCGGACGCGGGCATCGCGATCGCGACGGCCGCTGACGGCGAACGCCTGACGCGCGAGATCTACGGCGACCGCGTCGTGTGGGTACCGTGGCGCCGCCCCGGCTTCCAGCTCGGCCTCGACATCGCCGCGATCAAGGCCGCCAACCCCCAGGCGATCGGCTGCGTCCTGGGTGGGCACGGCATCACCGCGTGGGGCGCGACGTCCGAGGAGGCGGAGCGCAGCTCCCTGCACATCGTCCGGACGGCCGAGGAGTACATCGCCGAGCGCACCGCCGCCGCGGCCGAGCACCCCTTCGGGCCCGTGCGCCCCGGCTTCGAGGCGCTGCCCGACGGCGAGCGCCGGGCCCGAGCGGCGGCGCTCGCGCCGGTCGTCCGCGGGTTGGCCTCGCGAGACCGGGCTCAGGTGGGGCACTTCACGGACACCGCCGTCGTCGTCGACTTCCTCGCGCGCGAGAAGCTCGCCCACCTCGCGGCGCTCGGCACCTCGTGCCCCGACCACTTCTTGCGCACCAAGGTCGCGCCCCTCGTCGTGGACCTGCCGGCCGCTGCCCCGCTCGAGGACGTCGTGTCCCGGCTCGGCGAGCTGCACGAGGCCTATCGGGCGGACTACGCCGCGTACTACGCGCGCCACGCGACACCGGACTCCCCGCCCCTGCGCGGCGCGGACCCCGCGATCGTGCTCGTGCCGGGGGTGGGGATGTTCTCGTTCGGCAAGGACAAGCAGACAGCGCGCGTGGCGGGGGAGTTCTACGTCAACGCGATCAACGTCATGCGCGGCGCCGAGGCGATCAGCACGTACGCCCCCATCGAGGAGTCGGAGAAGTTCCGCATCGAGTACTGGGCGCTCGAGGAGGCGAAGCTCGCGCGCCAGCCCGCGCCCAAGCCGCTCGCCACGAGGGTCGCCCTCGTCACGGGTGGCGGCTCGGGCATCGGCAAGGCGATCGCGCAGCGGCTCGCGGCCGAGGGGGCCTGCGTCGTCGTCGCCGACGTGAACCTGGAGGCGGCGCGCGAGGTAGCGACGGAGCTCGGTGGGCCCGACGTCGCGGTCGCCGTGCGCGCGGACGTCACCGAGGAGGCCGCCGTCGGACACCTGCTCGCCGAAGCCGCCCTCGCGTTCGGCGGTGTGGACCTCGTGGTCAACAACGCCGGGCTGTCCCTGTCGCGGCCGTTGATCGAGACGAGCGTCGCGGACTGGGACCTGCAGCACGACGTCATGGCGCGCGGCTCGTTCCTCGTGGCGCGCGAGGCGGCCCGGGTCATGATCGCGCAGGGCATGGGCGGGGACGTGGTCTACATCGCCTCGAAGAACGCGGTGTTCGCCGGTCCCAACAACGTCGCCTACTCCGCGGCGAAGGCCGACCAGGCGCACCAGGTGCGTCTCCTCGCTGCCGAGCTCGGTGAGCACGGGATCCGTGTCAACGGCGTCAATCCCGACGGCGTGGTGCGCGGCTCGGGGATCTTCGCGAGCGGGTGGGGTGCCCAGCGGGCCGCCGTCTACGGCGTGCCGGAGGACGAGCTCGGCGCCTATTACGCCCGGCGTACCCTGCTCGGACGCGAGGTGCTGCCCGAGCACGTCGCCGCGGCCGTCTTCGCCCTCACCGGCCCCGACCTGAGCCAGACCACGGGGCTGCACGTGCCCGTCGACTCGGGCGTCGCCGCTGCGTTCCTGCGCTAGCTCGACCCGCTTCCCGACCAGTGTCGTCCGGAGAAGGAGTACAGATGAAGGTCGTCGACGTCCGGTTCGCCCAGCACCGTGAGCCCTTCGGCATCGGTGAGGCCCGCCCGCCGATCAGCTGGCGGACGACCGGCACCTCCCGCACCCAGGTGGCGTACGAGATCGAGGTGGTACGCGACGGTGGGTCGACGGCCACCTCGCGTATCGAGGGATCGGGCTCGCTCCTCGTGCCGTGGCCCGACGAGCCCCTGCGTTCCCGGGAGGGCGCGCAGGTCCGGGTCCGGGTGTGGGCCGACGGCGGTGCGCCGAGCGACTGGAGCGACCCCGTCCGCGTCGAGGTGGGACTGCTCGAACCCGTCGAGTGGGAAGGCATCGCCGCGGCGCCGCCCCCCGCCCCTCACGGCGGTGCGCCGCGCGCAGCCACGCTGCTGCGCCGCGAGCTCGAGGTCGACGGCGAGCTGGCCGGCGCGCGGCTCTACGTGACGGCCCACGGCCTCTACGAGCTCGAGCTCGACGGCGAGCGGGTCGGGGACCACGTGCTCGCCCCCGGCTGGACGAGCTACCGGCACCGCTTGCGCTATCAGACGTTCGACGTGACCGAGCGGTTGACGCCCGGCACGCACGTGCTCGGCGCGTGGCTGGGTGACGGCTGGTTCCGCGGTCGCATCGGCTTCGAGGGCGGCCGGTGGGACTACTACGGGGACCGAACGGCGCTGCTCGCCCAGCTCGAGCTGCACTACGTCGACGGTCGCTCGGAACGGGTCACCACGGCGGACGGCTGGACCTGGCACCCGGCACCCCTCACCGCGGCGGGGCTGTACGAGGGCGAGCGCTACGACGCGCGCGCCGAGCTCGCCGACTGGTCCCGGCCGGGTGGCTCGGACGAGGGTTGGCTTCCCACCGAGAGCCTCCCGATCGACACCGCGACCCTCGTGGCGCCGGACGGCCCGCCGGTGCGGGTCATCGAGACGCTCTCGCCCGTGGCGATCGAGCCGCGTGGCGAAGGCACGTGGTTGGTCGACCTCGGGCAGAACATCTCCGGCCGGCTCCGGATCCGTCCTCGCGGCCCTGCGGGGACCACCATCACGCTGCGCCACGCCGAGGTGTTCGAGCCCGACGGCTCGCTCGCCCTGCGACCGTTGCGGACGGCGGACGCCCTCGACGAGTACACGTGCCGGGGTGACGAGGACGGCTGGTGGGAGCCACGGTTCACGCTGCACGGCTTCCGGTACGCCGAGGTCTCCGGGTGGCCGGGCGAGCTGACGGCGGCGGACCTCACCGCCGTCGTCGTGCACTCCGACATGGCGCGAGCCGGCTGGTTCACGTGCTCGGACCCCGACCTCGAGCGGCTGCACGAGAACGTCGTGTGGAGCATGCGGGACAACTTCGTGGACGTGCCCACGGACTGCCCGCAGCGCGACGAACGGCTCGGCTGGACCGGGGACATCCAGGTGTTCACCCCGACCGCCGCGTTCCTGTACTCGGCCGGAGGAGTGCTGCGGTCCTGGCTCAAGGACCTTGCCGTGGAGCAGGCCGAGCTCGGGACCGCGCCGGTGTACGTCCCGTGGATCCAGCTCCTCTTCCCGGTGGCGCCGACCGCCGCGTGGGGCGACGCGGCCGTCGTCGTGCCGTGGGAGCTGTACCGCCGCACGGGCGACGAGGGCTTCTTGCGCGACCAGTACGCGAGCATGACGGCCTGGGTCGACGAGATCGCCGCGGTGGCCGGGCCGGGCCACCTCTGGGCGAGCGGCTTCCAGCTCGGCGACTGGCTCGACCCGGCGGCACCGCCGGACCGGCCGGCCGACGCCCGCACGGACAAGTTCCTCGTCTCGGCGGCCTACCACGCCTACACCGCGCGGCTCGTGGCGCGGACGGCGGGCGCGCTCGGCCTGTCCGACGACGAGGCCCGCTACGGCGCGCTCGCCGACGCCGCGAGGGAGGCGTTCCGCCGCGAGTTCGTCTCGCCGTCGGGACGGCTCGTGAGCGACGCGCAGACGGCCTACGCCGTGGCGCTGCAGTTCGACCTGCTCACGGAGCCCGCGGAGCGGGAGCACGCCGGCGCCCGGCTCGTCGAGCTCGTCACGCAGGGTGGCTTCCACATCCAGACCGGCTTCGTCGGCACGCCGCTCGTCTGCGACGCGCTCGCCTCGGTGGGTGCGCTCGACACGGCCTACCAGCTGCTCGGCCAGCGCTCGTGCCCCTCGTGGCTCTACCCCGTCACCATGGGCGCCACCACGATCTGGGAACGCTGGGACAGCTTGCTGCCCGACGGGAGCGTGAACCCGGGGGAGATGACGTCGTTCAACCACTATGCGCTCGGCGCCGTCGCGGACTTCATGCATCGCGTGGTCGCGGGACTCGCGCCGGTGGAGCCGGGCTACCGCACCTTCCGGGTGGCGCCCCGTCCGGGCGGCGGGCTCACGCACGCGTCGGCGCGGCACCTCACGCCGTTCGGCCTCGCGGAGGTCTCGTGGCGACGCGACGGCGAGCGGCTCGAGGTCGACGTGCTGGTGCCGGTGGGCACCACCGCCGTCGTCGACCTCCCCGGCGGCACCACCGGCGAGCTGAGCCCCGGTGAGCACCGGCTCTCCGGTGACGTACGTGCGGCGGACCAGGATCCGCCCATCCCCGCACCGCGCAACATCTTCGACGTGGCCTAGCCATGACGACCACGGGCTTCGCGGCCGTCGACCTGGGTGCCTCGAGCGGGCGGGTCATCGTCGGTCTCGTCACGCCGGCCCAGGGACGGAGGGGCGCGACCGTGTCGCTCCACGAGGTGGCGCGGTTCGCCAACGGGCCCGTGACCGACACCGACGGGCACCTGCGCTGGGACGTGCGTCGAGTGTTCGACGGTGTGCTCGAGGGGCTCCGCACCGCGACGCGGGAGTTCGGGCCGCTCGCGGGGATCGGCGTCGACGCCTGGGCGGTCGACTACGGGCTGCTCGACGACGGCGCGCTCGTCACGGACCCGTTCCACTACCGCGACTCCCGCACCGACGGGGTGGTCGGGCTCGTGCAGCGGCGCGTGCCGCCCGAGGTCATGTACGCCATCACCGGGGCGCAGACCCAGCCCTTCAACACGGTCTACCAGCTCGAGGTGGACCGTGACCGCCTCGCCCGCACGCCCGGTGCCGAGCTCCTGATGATCCCGGACCTGGTGAACTACTGGCTCACCGGCCGTCGGGTCGGGGAGGTGACGAACGCGTCGACCACGCAGCTGCTCGACATCGACCGGCGCGCCTGGTCCTCGGAGCTGCTCGATGCGCTCGACCTGCCCCGAGGGTTGCTCCCGGTGCTGGTCGAGCCGGGGACCGTCGTCGGCCCCCTCCAGGCCGACGTGCTGGGCGGGGTCGCCACCGGTGGGGCGGTCCCCGCCGTGATCGCCGTCGGCTCGCACGACACGGCCTCCGCGGTGGTCGGTGTCCCCGCGAGCCCGGGGGAGCGGTTCGCCTACGTCTCGTGCGGCACCTGGTCCTTGGTGGGGCTGGAGATCGACCGACCCGTGCGGACGACCGGGAGCCGAGAGGCGAACTTCACGAACGAGCTGGGGGTCGACGGCACCGTACGGTTCCAGCGCAACGTGATGGGGCTCTGGCTGCTCCAGGAGTCGATGCGCGAGTGGAGCGGGCGGGGTCCGACGCCGGACCTCGCCGAGCTGCTCGCCGAGGCGGCCCACCTTCCCGGTGCCGTGGCGATGTTCGACGTCGACGAGCCGGGGTTCCTGCCGCCCGGCGACATGCCCGCCCGCATCGCGTCGGCGGTCCGGGCTGCCGGCGGGCGGGTGCCGACCACGCGGGCCGAGACGGTCCGCGCGATCCTCGACTCGCTCGCGCTCGCCTACCGCCGTGCGGTTCACGCGGCGCGGTCGCTCACGGGTCGGGAGGTCGACGTGATCCGGCTCGTCGGGGGCGGTGCGCGCAACGAGCTGCTGTGCGCCCTGACGGCGCAGGCCACGGGGATCCCGGTGGTCGCCGGCCCCGTCGAGGCGGCGGCCGTGGGCAACGTGCTCGTGCAGGCTCGCGCCGTCGGCGTGCTCGCGGGAGGCCTTCCGGAGCTGCGCGCGACCCGCGTGACGGACGAGGTGTCCCGACGGTTCGAGCCCGTGGGCGACGCAGCCCGCTGGGCGCTCGCCGAGGACCGGCTGTACGGGAGAGGGGGTGAGCCCACCACCGTTGTATTGCGATCTGGTCACGGTGCTTGACGAGTGGCTACCCATCATCCATAGTGAATGAAACGATTCATTGAATGGTCTCACTGTCCGGTGCGACCAGCACGGCAACCTCAGTGTGGAGGACACATGAATCACCGAAAGATGCGTCGACGCTGGGCCCTCGCAGGCCTGGCCGCCGGCTCGCTCCTGCTAGCCGCATGCAGCTCCGCGGACCCGGGTACGCCCACGGGCTCCCCGGCCGATCCCGGGAGCGAGGCAGCGGCCGAGCCGGTCGAGCTGTCCATCCTCGTGGACAACACGGACCTGAGCATCGCGCTCGCGGAGGGCGTGACTGCGGCCTTCACGGCGGCGAACCCCGAAGTGACGTTCGACGTCCAGACCCGGCCGCAGGGTGGCGAGGGTGACAACGTCGTGAAGACCCGCCTCGCCACCGGCGACATGACCGACCTCTTCGCCTACAACTCGGGCTCGCTGCTGCAGGCGCTCAACCCCACCCAGACCCTCGTCCCGCTCACGGGCGAGGCGCTCGTGGCGAACCTCTCCGAGTCCTTCGTCCCCGCGGTCACCACGGACGACCAGGTCTTCGGGGTCCCGCTCGGCAGCGCGATGGGCGGCGCGATCCTCTACAACAAGGACGTCTACGCCGATCTCGGCCTCGAGGTGCCGCTGACCTGGGACGACTTCATGGCCAACAACGCGAAGATCGCCTCCTCGAGCGACGTCGCCCCGATCATCCAGACCTATCAGGACACCTGGACCTCGCAGCTCTTCGTGCTCGGTGACTTCCACAACGTGCTCGCCGAGGTGCCGACGTGGGCCGACGACTTCACGGCCAACCGGGCCAAGTTCGCCACGACGCCGGCTGCGCTGCGGGGGTTCCAGAACCTCCAGGCCGTCTTCGAGGCCGGATACCTCAACGACGACTTCGCCTCGGCGACGTACGCCGACGGTGTCCGGATGGTCGCGAACGGCGAGGGTGCCCACTACCCGATGCTGACCTTCGCGACGCCGGAGATCATCGCGGCCAACCCCGATGCGGCCGAGTCCGTCGGTCTGTTCGCCATCCCGGGCCCCGACGCGGCCACCAACGGGTTGACCGTCTGGTCCGCCGGCGCGATCTACCTCCCGGCCTCCACCCAGGGTGCGAAGCTGGAGGCGGCCAAGCGGTTCCTGGCCTTCGTCGCGAGCACCGACGGCTGCGCGGCGCAGACCGCCGCCGCGCAGCCGTCGGGTCCGTACCAGATCAAGGGCTGCACGCTGCCCGACGACGTCCCGGCGATCGTGAGCGACATGCTCCCGTACTTCGACCGCGATGGCGGCACGAGCCCCGCCCTGGAGTTCCTCTCGCCCGTCAAGGGCCCCGCCCTCGAGCAGATCACCGTCGAGGTAGGTTCCGGTATCCGTAGTGCCGAGGACGGCGCTGCGCTCTACGACCAGGATGTCGAGAAGCAGGCACAGCAGCTCGGCCTCGAAGGCTGGTAGACCGCTGCGCTGAACCGCACCGGCGCCTGGTCCCTCTCCCCGGGGACCAGGCGCCGGCCGACGACGGAGACCCGATGGCAAACACCCTGACCACACCGCGAACCGCCGCAGGGCGATCGCAGCACGCTTCCACCTCCCGCTCGACGAGCCGGCGAACGGCCGGCCAGTACCCGAGCTGGTTCTACCTGCCCGCAGCGATCATCTACGCGATCCTGTTCCTGGTACCGACGTTCTCGTCGTTCTACTTCAGCCTCACGCGATGGACGTTGTTCGACCAGGAGTTCATCGGCTTCGACAACTTCGTGCGCTTCTTCCGGGAGCCGGCACTCGTCACGGGTCTCACCAACACGCTGGTCTTCGCCGTGGTGACCTCGGGGCTCAAGGTGGTGCTCGGGCTGCTGCTCGCCGTGCTGCTGACCTCGCAGATCATCGCGCGGGGCTACCTCCGGTCCGTCGTGTTCTTCCCCGTGCTCGTCAGCACGATCGGCGTCGGCATCACGTTCACGATGCTGATGCACCCCACCGACGGCTTGATCAACGAGGTCATCGCCGCGTTCGGCTTCCAGGGGCCGGCGTGGCTCACCAACCCGTCGCTCGCCCTGCTGTCCGTCGCGCTGGTCGACGTGTGGCGTGGAGTGGGGCTCGCGACGCTGATCTTCATCGCGGGCATCGTGTCGATCCCCCAGGAGTACCACGAGGCGGCGCAGATCGACGGTGCCAGTGCGTGGCACCGCTTCCGGCTGATCACGCTGCCGCTCGCGCGCCCCGCGACGGTCACGGTCATCATCCTGTCCCTCATCGGTGGGCTCCGGTCCTTCGACCTCATCTGGGCGATGACCCGCGGCGGTCCCGGTTTCACGTCGGACGTGATCGCCTCGGTGATCTACAAGCAGTACCAGGCCGGCTTCTACGGGCTGTCCACCGCAGGGAACGTCGTGCTCTTCGTCGTCGTCACGGCGATCGTGCTGCCGCTCTCGCGGTTCCTCAACCGCAAGGAGGTGGACCTGTGAACAGGACCTACAGGTACGGGGTCGGCTCGCTCGCCGTCCTCGGCTCGCTCGTCGTCTTCGTCGTGCCGTTCCTCTTCATCGCGCTGACGGCAGTCAAGACCCGGGGCGAGGCCGCCCTGCTGGACTTCAGCTGGCCCACGGAGTGGCGAGTCGTGGAGAACTTCCGCGAGGTGCTCGAGGCTCGCGACTACATGCTCGTCACGGCCTTCATCAACAGCGCGATCCTCACGGTCGCGAGCGTCGCGATCATGGTGGTGCTCGCCGCGATGGTCGGCTTCGTGCTGCAGCGGCGCGTGACACGGTGGACCGGCTTGATCAACTTCCTCGTGCTCTCCGGGCTGATCATCCCGCCCGCCGTCGTCCCGACGATCTGGGTGCTCCAGGGCCTCGGCCTGTTCCGGACCCTGCCCGGGCTGATCCTCATCGAGGTCGCGTTCGGCCTCTCCTTCTGCATCCTGCTGTTCCGAGCGTTCATCTCGACGATCCCCCGGGAGCTGGACGAGGCCGCGACGATCGACGGTGCCGGACCGCTCCGGCTGTTCTTCCAGGTAATCTTCCCCATGCTCCGATCCGTCTCCGTGACGGTGATCCTGGTGCAGTCGGTGTTCGTGTTCAACGACTTCGTCAACCCGCTGTACTTCCTGCCGGGGGACAAGAACGCGACCGTGCAGCTCACGCTCTACAACTTCCAGAGCCAGTTCACGACGCAGTGGAACCTGCTGTTCATGAACATCCTGCTGATCACGATCCCCATGCTCATCATCTACGTGTTCTTCAACCGGCAGATCGTGGCGGGCATGACCTCGGGTGCGCTCAAGTGACGGGCGGGTCGGCCGGGGTCGACGAGCGTGAGATCGAAGCCAGGTTGTCCAGGCTCGACCTCGAGCAGAAGGTCCGGCTGCTCACGGGTGCCGACTTCTGGTCGCTGCACGCGGAGCCCGAGGTGGGTCTCCGGCGCCTCGTCGTCTCCGACGGTCCGGTGGGGGTGCGGGGTGAGGTCTGGGACGAGCGCGACACCTCGGTGAACGTGCCCTCGCCCACGGCGCTGGCGGCGTCGTGGGACCTCTCGCTCGTCGAGCGCGTCGGTGTGCTCCTCGCCGCGGAGGCGCGCCGCAAGGGCATCGACGTGCTCCTCGCGCCGACGGTCAACCTGCACCGCACGCCGTACGGCGGCCGTCACTTCGAGTGCTTCAGCGAGGACCCGTTCCTCACCGGTCAGATCGGTGCGGCGTACGTGCGGGGGGTGCAGTCCGGCGGTGTCGGCGCGACCGTCAAGCACCTCGTCGCGAACGACTCCGAGACGGACCGGATGACCGTCGACGTCCACGTCGACGAACGGACCCTTCGCGAGCTCTATCTCGCACCGTTCGAGACCATCGTGCGCGAGGCCGGGGCGTGGGCCGTCATGGCGGCCTACAACCAGGTCAACGGCGTCACGATGACGGAGAGCCCGCTCGTGCGCGAGGTGCTGCAGCAGGAGTGGGGCTTCGACGGCCTCACGGTGTCGGACTGGATGGCCACCCGGTCCACGGACGCCACGGCGCGTGCGGGCCTCGACCTCGCGATGCCCGGGCCCGGGGGCCCGTGGGGCGAGGCGCTCGTCGAGTCGGTGCGCGCCGGCCGGGTGGACGAGGCTCACGTCGACGACCACGTCCGGCGCGTGCTGCGGCTCGCGGCTCGGGTCGGCGCGCTCGCCGGTGTCGGGCCGCAGCCGGGCACTCCCGCCGCGGCTGGCCTCGCTCCCGACGACGCGGGACGGCTGGTGCGCGCCGCGGCGGGCGCGGGCGCGGTGCTGCTCCGGAACGACGGCGTGCTCCCGCTCGCTGCGACGTCGCTGCGGCACGTCGCGGTGCTCGGTCCCAACGCCGAGACCGGCAGGCCGCTCGGTGGGGGTAGTGCCACGGTCCACCCGCCCTACACCGTGAGCCCGCTCGACGGGTTGCGCGCCGCCCTCGGTGCAGCGGGAACGACGGTCGAGCTCGCGCCCGGCGTCCGCGCCCACGAGCGAGCAGCACCGGCCCGGACCGCCCTGACGCGTGCTCCCGACGGATCGCCGGGCGTCGAGGTTCGGCTGCTCGCGGCGGACGGCACCCTGCTGCTCGCCGAGCACCGGACGGGCGGGGTCTTCAACTGGCTCGGCGGCTTCGGCGCGCTCGAGGGCGTGAGGCGGGTCGAGGTGCACACCTCGGTGGGTGGTGCGGGTGCCGGGACCTACGACGTCGGCGGGGCCGTGCTCGGTTCGCTGCGCCTCGAGGTCGGTGGTGAGGTGGTGTTCGACGAGTGGCTCAGCCTCCCCCCGGGCGCCGACATCGTGGACGCCATCATGGCCCCACCGCAGCGCGTGGCGCCGGTGACGGTGGCAGCGGGAGAGTTCGTCCCCGTCGTGCTCAGCCACGACGTCCTGGCGCCGGGGGAGGGTCCGGGAGCCGAGATCGGCACCGTGCTGCACCTCGACGTGGAACCCCCGTTCGGCCCGGAGCAGCAGGAGTTCGACCGGGCCGTGGCGCTCGCCCGGAAGAGCGACGTGGCCGTGGTCGTGGTCGGGACCAACGAGGAGGTCGAGTCGGAGGGTCACGACCGCACGACGTTGCGACTCCCGGGCCGGCAGGACGAGCTGGTCAGGGCCGTGGCCGCCGTCAACCCGCGCACCGTCGTCGTCGTCAATGCCGGTGCCCCCGTCCTGCTGCCCTGGGTGGACCAGGTCGCCGCCGTGCTCGTGACGTGGTTCCCCGGGCAGGAGTTCGGCAACGCCCTCGCCGACGTGCTCCTGGGCAGCGTCGAGCCGGGTGGCAGGCTCCCCGTGACGTGGCCCGCCAGCGAGCTCGACCTGCCGCGCACCCAGCCGGTGGACGGTGTGCTGAGCTATGCCGAAGGCCTGCACGTGGGCTACCGCGACAGCGCACGTTCCCACGCCTTCCCCTTCGGCCACGGGCTCGGCTACACGAGGTGGGACTTCCGGTCGGCGCGGGTCACGACGACGGCGGACGAGCACCCCGAACGCGACCTGACCGTGGAGGTCGAGCTGGAGAACACCGGCGAGCGAACCGGGCGCGAGGTCGTGCAGGTCTATGTCTCGCGAACCGACAGCGCTGTCGATCGGCCTCGACGGTGGCTCGCCGGGTTCGCCGTCGTCGAGGGAGGTCCGGGCCCGGCCGTGGCCGAGGTGCCCTTGCCGTCCAGGGCGTTCGAGCACTGGGACGGGGCACGCAGGCAGTGGGTCGTCGAGTCGGGGACGTTCGTGGTCGAGATCGGTCGGTCGAGCGTGGACCTGCCGCTGCAGGTGTCTCTCGTGGTGCCCTAGCGGCGGCGTCACCGAGGGGTCTGGGACGCATGTCCCTCCGGGGGCGGTGCGAAGGCTGGAATCATGGATGAATCGATTCAAGCCACACGTCACCCAGCGGCCACGGAGGTTGTCATGAACCAGGCGACGACGAGTCCCACGTCATCCCTGTCCATCGAGTCCAGGGCGAGCGTCGCCCTGCGCGAGGAGATGCTCTACTACTGCCGCGAGTCGGTGCGCTGCGGCCTCAACTTCAACACGCAGGGCAACATCAGCGTGCGACTGCCCGTCGGTCCGGACGGGGTCGAGGCGTTCGCGATCACGCCCAGCGACGTGCGCTACGACGCGATGGACCCGGACGACATGCTGGTGGTGGCGGCCGACGGCGCGGTGCTCGAGGCCGGTGGCGTCGATGGCGACCGGCTGCCCTCGACCGAGCTACCGGTACACCTGGCCCACTACCGGCGCCGGCCCGACGTCGGGGCGATCGTGCACACGGAGTCCACCTACGTGAACGTCCTCGGTGTCCTGGGTCGTCGCATCGATCCCGTGCTGCTCAACATGGTGCTCTACGCCAAGGGCCCCGTGCCGGTGATGCCGTTCGAGTTCTCGACGAACGCTGAGTTCGGCGCCCGCAGTGCCGCGCTGCTGGGCGATCACGTCAACGCGGTCGCGTGGGCGAACCACGGGCTGCTCGCGGTCGGTCCGACGCTTCCGCTCGCGTTCAAGGTTGCTGTCGCCGTCGAGGAGAACGCCGAGGTGCTGCACCTCGCCGGGCAGGTCGGCGAACCACAGCTGCTCGTCTACGAGGAGATCAGGGTCCCGGAGGGCGCGCGACTGCCGTAGCCGAGGACACGGCTCCCGCCATGGTCCTCGGAGACGCCACGGGAGAGCTGCAGCTAGATCCGCCGGATGTCCGTGGTGGGGAACCAGACGCCCTGCTGCGGCAGCCGCGGCTCGGGCCAGTCGCACCGGACCAGCTCGGGCGTCCATGCCGTCGCGAAGGCGCGCACGTGCTCGACGCCCTTCCCCGGCCACTCGACGCGTACCTCGACCGCCATCGGGGGGAGCAGGTCGCAGTACGTCACGCCGTGGGGGACCGTCACCGCGTTGACCGGGTCCTGCCGGGGGCGGCATCCTGCGGTCGTCGCGGTGCAGGGCTCGGAGCTCACCCGGGTACTGTGACACACCTTCACCCCGACAATCACCCTCGGCCGGGCGAAGATGAGGAACGATGGGATCCGGGGGTGCGGTCCTCGAGCCACGTGTCGCAACCTCGGAGTGTCATGTTCATCAAGATCTGCGGGCTGGGCTCGGTCAGCGACGTCGAGGTGGTCGCCGAGGCGGGCGCCGACGCGATGGGCGTCGTCCTGAGCAGCACGAGCCCCCGGGCGCTCACGACGGACCGCGCGCACGAGCTCGTGACCGCCGCGCCGGCCGACCTGACGACCGTCCTCGTGATCCACGACCTGACGATCGACGCCGGGATCGCCGCCGCGCTCGAGCTCGGTGTCGACGCGCTCCAGCTGCACGGCTACGTGGAGGCGGACGTGCGGCGCGCAGCGGGTGAGGTCCCTCAGGTGTGGCGGGCGACGGCGGTGGGCCGGGACCCCGTCGTCGTCGGCGCCCACGGCGAAGCCGCGCTCCTGCTCGACTCGCACACCCCCGGCTCCGGTGCGCGCTGGGACCTGGGTCTCCTGGGTGCCGCCCCGGAAGGCCGGTGGCTCCTCGCCGGAGGCCTCGACCCCGAGAACGTCGCGGAGGCGATCGCCGCGGCGCGTCCGTGGGGCGTCGACGTCTCGAGCGGCGTCGAGTCGTACCGCGGCGTCAAGGACCACGACCTCATCCGTCGCTTCGTCCTGGCCGCGCGCACCGCAGCCCCCGCGACGCAGTGAGGTATGCGCGAGGAAGTGATGGTGGAGTCACTTCCTCGCGCATTCCTCACTTCCTCGGCGGAGGGGTGCGGAGGGCGGAGGGGTGGAAGGCGGGGTGGGTCAGCGGGTGACGCGCTTGCCTGCGCCCGACTCCTTGAGGTCGCCCTCGACGTCGGCACCCCGGTAGAAGTACAGGTTGCCGGCCTTGCGCTCGTAGACGTTCCCGTCGATCTCGGCCGTGGAGTGCACGTAGACGTGCCCGCTACCGTTCTCGCTCACGTTCCCGTCGACGGTGCCGCGGATGTAGACGGTGCCCTTGTCCCGTTCGGCGACGTTGCCGTCGACCTCGCCGCTGCGATAGACGCGCACGTGTCCGCCGCCCTTCTCGGAGACGTTGCCGTCGACGTCGCCGTAGACCCGCACGTGCCCCGAGCCGGACTCGGACACGTTGCCGTCGACCTTGCCGGAGGAGTACACGATGACGGAGCCCTTGCCGGTCTGGCGCACGTTGCCCTCGACGGTGCCGTAGATGCGCACGGTGCCGTTGCGCACGATGAGGTCGTCGTCGATGGTCTGGCCGGCGCGGACGGTGTAGTTCCCGGTGCGCCGCACGTCGTCCGCCTGGGCGGCGACGGGCAAGGCCGCCAGGAGGAGGCCGGTGGCCGCGGTGACAGCGAGAGTGCGTCCGATCTTCATGACGATGGTCCTTTCGGTGGAAGCCAGGGGGGTTGCCCCGGTCGTTCCCCTCGAGTCCACCCCGGTCAGGTGAACAGCAGGTGAGCGCGCCATGAGAGACCTCTCATGACGGGCCTCTCGCGGGGGCGCGAGACCCTGCTACCCTTCGCGAGACAGTTCGTTCAGATTGTGGCTCTGACGTGGGTAAATGCGCTCTTTCGTCCGGAAGATCCGGGTCGCGGGCGGGTGTTGTCCCTGCGGCGCCGCCCGTCTTCCCCAGGTGGTGGCCAGGATGCTCTTGGCGACAGGTGCCCGACGACGTACCGCGATCACCGCGACGGCGCTGGCCTCGGTGGCCCTCGCGCTCGGCCTGCCTGCGGCCCCAGCCCTCGCGGCCACGCAGACCTACGCCAGCTCCGCCGGCATCACCATCAACCAGTGGGGCACTGCGAACCCCTATCCTTCGACGATCACCGTGGGTGGCCCCGCGAGCGTCATCTCTGACGTCGACGTCACGCTGAGCGGCTTCGCGCACGAGTACATGGCCGATGTCGACATCTTGCTCGTGGGGCCCGGTGGGCAGTCGGTCGTGCTTATGTCGGACGCCGGGTGCAGCGCCAACGTCTCGGGGCTCAACCTGACTTTCGACCAGTCCGCAGCGTCCACCGTGCCGTCCAACGATCCGCCCGTGTCGGGGACCTACCGACCCACCAACGTGACCGGTGGGTGCGACGACGGCTCGGAAGAGTTCCCTGCTCCGGCGCCGTCCGAGCCGTGGGGTGACTCGCTCGACGTGTTCAACGGCACGGACGCGGTGGGCACCTGGAACCTGTTCGTCATGGACGACCTCGGCATCTTCGGGGGCTCGATCGCGGAGTGGTCCCTGTCGATCGACGCGGACCCGGTGGTGGCACCGCAGATCACCAGTGCGGCGTCGGGAGACGCCGCGGTGGGTACGCCGTTCACGCACACGTTCACCGCGACGGGGTTCCCGACACCGACGCTGTCGTACTCCGCGGTGGACCTGCCGGACGGTGTGACGCGCACGGGGGACACGATCTCCGGCACGCCCACCCAGACGGGAGACTTCTCGATCACGGTGACGGCGAGCAACGGTGGCGTCCCCGACGCGGTGCAGGTGTTCGAGCTCGAGGTCGAGGCGACGCCCGCCGCACCGGTGATCGCGCTCGCCGCGGGTCAGGCCGCCGTGACGAACGCGCAGCCCATCAAGTTCACGATCACTTTCGACGATGCTCCGGTGGGGTTCGACGAGACTGACGTCGCGGTGACCGGTTCCGCTGGTGGCGGGGTCCTGACGCTCGAGGGTGGCCCCCTGGAGTGGACGGCGAGCGTCACGGGTCTGACCGGTGATGGCTCCGTCGAGCTGAGCATCCCGGAGGGGCGCTGGACGAACGCCGCCGGGTTCCTGGGCGCGGCGGCCGGGGGACCCTCGGTGACCCTGGACACGGTCGTACCCGTCATGACCGGCCCGCTGGCCCCCATCGAGACCACGACTGATCCCGGCCGGCCGGACGCTGTCGTGACCTTCGATGTCACGGCGGCGGGTGGGGACCCCGCACCGGTGTGCGTCCCGGTGTCGGGCTCGGCGTTCCCGATCGGGACCACTGCGGTGGAGTGCACGGGTACCGACGTGGCCGGGAACTCGAGCGTGCTCGGTTTCGACGTGACCGTGGTCGACGACGAGGCCCCCGTGATCGATGCCGTCGAGGACGTGAGCATCGAGCTGGCCGACGGCGAGACGAGCACCCCCGTCACGATCACGGTGCCCGCCGCGACGGACAACTCGGGGACCGTGCACGTGACGTGCGACCTGGCCCCGGGGACCGAGCTGGGCGTGGGCACGCGTGCGGTGACGTGTTCCGCGGAGGACCCGAGCGGCAACACGGCCACGAGCGCGTTCGACGTGGTGGTCGTCGCACCTGCGGACGACGGCACGGACGACGACGGCACTGACGACGGCACTGACGACGACGGCACTGACGACGATGGCACTGACGATGACGGCACCGAGGACGACGAGTCCGACGCGCCCGAGGACGACGAGCTCTCGGACACGGGCACCGACCTCAGGGGACTCCTCGTCACGGCGATGCTGCTCGTCGGCGCCGGCGTGGCCCTCGTCGTCACCACCTCACAACGCCGCCGCCTCACCGACTAGCCCGGCACGCTCACTTCCTCGGAGCTCGCCAGGACCGCGGCGTCGAACTCGGCCGTGACGAGGGCCATGTTCGCCATGCCCCCGGCGATCGTGCCGGCACCCATCGACGCGGCCACGCCCAGGGCGGGGTTGGTGACGTTGCCCACGGCCCAGACCCGCTCGTGACTCGTGCGCCCCGTCGGGTCGACGGCGAGGAAGCTGCCCATGCCCATCGGCAGGTTGGCCCGCGCCAGGTCGAGGGGCGCGAGGAACGCGTCGTTGGGCTCTGCCGTGCTCGCGGTGAAGATCGCGTCGACCTCGGTCTCCGTCCCGTCCTCGGTGCGCACCGCGGTGACCTGCGGGCCGTCGCCGAGCACCTCGGCCACGCGACCGGCCACGAGCTCGACCCCTCGTGACCGCAGCCGCAGCGCCGTCTCGGGCGAGACCGCCGCGACGCCCGTGAAGACGGTGAGCCGCTCGCTCCACTGCCGGACGAGCTCTGCCTGGTGCAACCCCACGGGGGAGCCGACGAGCACGGCGAGCCGCTTGCCGCGCACCTCCCAGCCGTGGCAGTACGGGCAGTGCAGCACCGAGGTGCCCCACCGCTCGGCGAGGCCGGGGATCACGGGCAGGCGGTCCGTGAGTCCCGTCGCGACGACGAGGGTGCGGCCGACGACGGCGGTCCCCTGGTTCATCGTGACGCGAAGCCGGATCTCGCCGTCGGCCCGCTCCTCCGTGACCGAGACGGCACGGCCCTCGGCGCGGTCGACGCCGTAGCGCGCCACCTCGGCGCGCCCCCGCGCGAGCAGCTCGGCCGGGTCGAGGCCCTCGTGGCCGAGCACGGTGTGCATGTGGGCGGCGAAGCGGTTGCGCGGCAGGCCGTCGTCGACCACGAGCACGCGCCGGCGCGCGCGGCCCAGGGTCAGTGCGGCACTCAGCCCGGCGGCCCCGCCGCCCAGGACGATGGCGTCATAGTCGGTTCTCATCACGGTGTCTCCTCGGATCGACTTGCGTTTCCGAGCAGCATGCGAGTTCATGTTGACATGAAGTCAAGTGCCACGTCCTGGTCCATCGGAGAGATCGCAGAGCGGTTCGGGCTCGCGACGCACGTGCTGCGGCACTGGGAGGACGTGCGGCTGCTGCGGCCGGAGCGCGACGCGGGCGGGCGGCGGCGCTACGGCGAGGCGGAGGTGGTGCGCGTCGCCGTCATCCTGCGCAGCAAGGCCGCCGGCATGAGCCTCGATCAGATCCACGCGCTGCTCGACGGTGAGGCCAGGGAACGTCACGACGTGCTCGACGCCCACCTGCGGGAGCTGGAGCGTCGCATGGCGGAGATGGAGCGCTCGCGCGAGATGACCCTGCACGCGTTCGAGTGCCAGGCGCACGACATCGCGACCTGCCCGCGCTTCGGTGCGCACGTGGCCGACATCCTCGCCGGCACGGCCGCGACGCCGGGGGTCTGGAGCCGCTGACCTCGTCGGGGCCGCCCTTGCCCGACCCGGCCGCGGGGAGGATGGTGGGGGCATGGTGCGCGTGGCCAGGGTGTACGAGGAGCGGTCCGACGACGACGGATACCGGGTGCTCGTCGACCGGTTGTGGCCGCGCGGGGTGCGCAAGGACGCCGGTGCGTTCGACGAGTGGCTGCGCGACGTGGCCCCCTCGACGGAGCTGCGCCACTGGTACGGCCACGAGGAGGAGAAGCACGCGGAGTTCGTCCGGCGCTACCGGGCCGAGCTCGGCACGGAGCCCGCCGCGGCTGCGTTCGACCGGTTGCGCGAGCTCGCGAGCGACGGCCGGCTCACGCTCGTGACCGCCACGAAGGAGCTCGCCCTGAGCCACGCCGAGGTGCTCGCGGACGCGCTGGGCGCCTAGGTCGCCCCCGCCTCGCCCGTGCGCTGCACGACGACGCAGCAACGCTGCGCACCCGGCTCGAGCCGGGCGTCGAGCTCCCCCGGGGCGAGTGCG
>CAZECM010000008.1:0-12970 GCA_964510785.1 uncultured Cellulomonadaceae bacterium
CCCACTACTCGAAGCGCACCGCCGACATCGAGTACCGCTTCGGCTTCACCGGCAGCGAGTGGGGCGAGCTCGAGGGCATCGCCAACCGCACCGACTTCGACCTCTCGACCCACACCAAGCACTCCGGCCAGGACCTCTCGTACTTCGACCAGGCGAGCGGCGAGCGTTGGGTGCCCTACGTCATCGAGCCCGCGGCGGGCCTGACGCGCTCGCTCATGGCCTTCCTCGTCGAGTCCTACACCCAGGACGAGGCGCCCAACACCAAGGGCGGCGTCGACACGCGCACGGTGCTCAAGCTCGACCCGCGACTCGCGCCCGTCAAGGTCGCCGTGCTGCCGCTCTCGCGCAACGAGGATCTCTCGCCCAAGGCACGTGACCTCGCCGCCGAGCTGCGCAAGCACTGGAACGTCGACTTCGACGACGCCGGTGCGATCGGCCGCCGTTACCGCCGGCAGGACGAGATCGGCACGCCGCTGTGCGTGACGGTGGACTTCGACACGCTCGACGACCAGGCCGTGACGGTGCGCCACCGTGACGACATGTCGCAGGAGCGCATCGCGCTCGACAAGGTGGTCGCGTACGCGGCGTCACACCTCGTCGGCGCCTAGGATCCTGCTCCGTGCGCACCGAGGCGATCGAGAAGGGGACGGGCCGGTCCTGGGCGGACTGGCTCGCCTTCTTCGAGCGCATCGGCGCGGCCGGGCTCGACCACGCCGCGATCGCGCGCGAGGTCGAGGCCGATGGTCTCGTGAGCGGGTGGTGGGCGCAGGCCGTCGTCATCCACTACGAGCAGGAGACCGGCAAGCGTGTCGAGGGCCAGGTGACGGGCGGAAAGTTCGCCGCGAACGCGAGCAAGACGGTTCCCGGTGACCTCGACGAGGGATTGTCGCGTTGGGTCGCACTCGTGGCCGACGACGGCGAGTTCGCGGGTGTTCCCCTCGACACCGAACCGTCCTCGAGCGCGACCGAGAAGTGGCGCTACTGGCGCTGCCCTCTGGCTGACGGCTCGCGGGTTCAGGTCACCGTGAGTGCGAAGGACGGCGGCAAGGTGGTCGTCGCCGTCCAGCACGACCGGCTCGAGTCCGCCGAGGACCGCGATCGCTGGAAGGCGTACTGGCGCGAGCGGCTCGCCGGGATGTGACCCCCGCGGCGCAGGGCGACGAGGGCACGCGGTACGTGCGCTGGCAAGCAGCTCAGCCGAACCGCCATGGTCGTCACCCTGGCATCTTTGCGCTTGCCAACGGGCTGGCGCGCGACGGGTTGCTCATCGGCGAGGACTGGAGATGGTGGCGTGCGTCCAACGATTGGTTCAACGACGCCTATGCGAATCCGGTCGAGGTCTGTCCCGATGTCTACGACCCGGGGGTGAACCCTGAGGCCGTGGCTTGGTTCAAGTCTGGCGCGCTGCATCTGCTGGAGCGCGTGTCCGGTTACTTGAGTCTTCTGGATCGGTATGGCGTGGAGTACGAGTCTTCGCACTGACTCGCCCGGCCGCATCGTCTATGAAGATCCCGATCAGGTCATCGCGGTGCAGCGGTAAGAGGCAGGTGCTGGTGTGTGCCGGCGCGCGGGGGTGCGGCCGACGGTCTGGGCGTTGCGTTGTGACTCGTCGCCGGTCGGTGACCGGTCACTGGACTCGGACACGTCGTCAGGAGTTCATTCGCTTGCAGCTTGCGCCCGAAATGAACGGCGGGGCGCGGCGTGCAGCGCGTGTGCGGGCCTCAGAGGCGGTGGACGCCCTCGTCTGTGCGTCGATGAGTTGAGACGCTCCTGGGGGCGTCCGGCGTCCGAATTCGGTGGATTTGGGTGGCAGCTGGGGGTTGCGCTTAGTACTGGTGTTCTATACGATGGGGTGATGGAGCACGCCACCACGCACCCCGCCCCGGGGACAGGCGCGCCCTCGGGCGATGCTGCGGGTGCCGGTGCGGCCGTGGTCGCGGCCGGTGCGCTCGGCGCGGATCTTGCCGTGTTGGCGGGCGCGTGGCAGCGACTGGCGGTCGTATCGGCGGGTCCGGTGGCTCAGCCCGAGCGCATTGAGGCGATCCGCGTGCTTGAGGACTTGAAGGATGCGGCGTGCGCGGCGCAGGCTGAGCTCGCGGTCGCGGTGGTGGCCACCGAGGTGGCTGCGGCCGAGGAGACCTGCGACACGGCGGAACCTGACCGGGCCGGCCGTGACGGAGCCGATGGAGCCATCGTGCGCGGTTCGCAGGCGCGGTTGCGGGAGCGGCGGGTTGCCAGGGCGCGCAGGTCGGCGATCGGGCAGGTGGCGCTGGCTCGGCGTGAGTCGCCTCATTGTGGTCAGGTGTTCGTGGGTGCGGCTGAGGTGCTCGTGGGCGAGATGCCTCACACCTTGGCGGCGTTGCGTGCCGGGGTGTTGAACGAGTACCGGGCGAGGATCCTGGTGCGTGAGACGGCGTGCCTGGACAAGGAGGCGCGCACCCGGGTGGATCGTGAGGTGTGCGCCGACCAGCGAGCACTGCACGGTGTGGGCACGAAGCGTCTGGAGGCCTTGGCCAAGGGCGAGGCGTACCGGGAGGACCCGGGCGCGGTCGTCAAGCGCGCTGAGCGGGACGAGGGCGAGCGGTGCGTGACGTTGCGCCCGGCGCCTGGTGCGATGACGTACCTGACGGCGTTGGTGCCACTCGCGCAGGGGGTGGCGATGCTCGCCGCGTTGCGCCGCGCCGCTGACACGGCGCGTGCGACGGGGGATCCGCGTGCGAAGGGTCAGGTGATGGCCGACACCCTTGTCGAGCGTGTCACCGGGCAGAGCTGTGCGGACGGGGTACCGGTCGCGGTGCAGCTCGTCATGAGCGACCAGACCTTGCTGGCCTCGGGTCACGACCCGGCGGTCATGGACGGCGGCCACATGGTCCCCGCCCAGGCCGCCCGCGAGCTCGTCGCCCGCGCCATGGACTCCATCCCCGAATCGACCGCAACCCCAGAAAGTGCAACCGAGATTGACCGGCGCAGATCGGCACGGAGAGTCGGGGCGTGGGTGCGCAGGTTGTATGCCGACGCGGGTGGGAACCTGATCGGCATGGACTCTCGTTCGAGGCTGTTCCCCGCCGGGTTGGGTTCGCTGCTGCGGGTGCGCGATCAAGGGCTGTGCCGTACCCCGTGGTGCGACGCACCCGTCGCGCACCTGGACCACATCACCCCGGCCGCCGACGGAGGCGCGACCACGGCCGCGAACGGTCAAGGGCTCTGCGCGGGGTGCAACTACACCAAGCAAGCCACCGGCTGGACCCAGCACGTCCACCCCGAGGCGGACCGGCACACCGTGACCACCACGACGCCCACCGGGCACGAGTACTCGTCCACCGCACCACGAGTCCCGGCACCACTGGCGATCGTGACGCCCACTGTGGCGACGGGCCAGCCCATCACGGCGATGAGCCACCTCGCCGCCGCGGCGCTCCCGGAAGACCTGATCGACGTGATGCATGAGCGACCTGGCGACAGCCCCGTTGAGGTCGCCCTCTTGCACGCTGCGTAGCGGCTTGGCACCGGAGCGGACCGCGGACTCAGTTCGTCAGTGGTGATGCATCTCTACGGCGCGGTGCCGTGAGGGCGCCGTCGTCGTCGCGACGAGTGCTGCGATGGCGGTCGTCAGGGGAATCGCGAGCACCAAGCCGATTGACCCGACGAGCGTGCGGACGATCTCCTCGGCGAAGAACCCGCCCGTGATCGTGATGCGCAGCGGCAAGCCGTAGAGCTGTACGAGGAGCAGGATCGGCAGGCTCGCACCCATGTACGCGAACACGATCGTGTAGACGGTCGAGGCGATGTGGTCGCGCCCGATGCGCATCGCACGTGAGAAGAGCATGCGCCGGTCCGCGTCCGGGTCCGCCGCGCGCAGCTCCCACACGGCGCTCGCCTGCGTGATCGTGACGTCATTGAGCACACCGAGCCCGGCAAGCACCACGCCGCACAGGAACAGACCGCGCAGCGCCGAGGCACCGTGCTCACCGAGCAGGAGGGAGAGCTGGTACCCGTCCTCGCTCGCGACGCCGCTGAGCCGGGCCGCGTTCGCGCCGATGACGCCGAGCACCGTGGTCACCGCGAGCCCGAGCACGGTGCCGAGCAGCGCCGTTGACGTCCGGAGCGAGAGCCCGTGCGCCACGTAGAGCACGACGACCATGATGACGATCGACCCGGCGAGCGTGACGATGAGCGGGTTCGCGCCGGCCACGAGCCCGGGCAGCATGTACGCGCCGATGATGGCGAAGGCGAAGACGAGTCCCAGCAGCGCGCGTAGCCCTCGGAGTCCGGCGACGAGCACCGTGACGAGAGCGAAGGCGAGGGCGAGCGCCGCGAGCGGAAGCGCCCGGTCGAAGTCCTGCCACGCCCAGACCTCGGGCTCGCCGTCCATGGCCGGATACCGCTCGAGCATGACGCGGGTGCCCGGCGGCAGATCGCCGGCCACGACGCCGGCCGTGGCCCAGACCTCGACCACCTGACCCGCGAACTCACCACCCGACACTCGCGCCTCGACCCGGAGGCACTCGACCTTCGAGGGCACCGTGCCGTCCGGCAGCCGATCCTCGACCGATCCTTCGCACGTCTTGAGCTCGGTGCTGGTCACGCGCGCCGCGTGGAACGTCACGTCGGAGTCGGTGAGCTTCCGCTCGGTCTGCACCTCACCGCTGGGCCAGGTGAGCGCGACCCCGACCACTGCCGCAAGGGCGAGCGGCACGATGAGCGCGACGAGGATCCCGGCGGTCCGCCCGAGTCGTGGATGCACGCGCCCATCCTGCCCCACCGCGGATCGCGCATCGCGTCTAGGGAGATTCCACCTGCGGGGACCAGGACGGCAGCGCTACCTCGTTGCCCTGCGCATCCCAGAACACCAGGTCGAGGGCGGTGAGTGCGAGATCGAAGTCGGCCGAGAGTCGGAGCGCGATGATCCGCTGCCCTTCGAGCTCCTCCGCGCCGAGCGCGGGAACCAGTCCGAAGGTGCTGATGACTCCCTCGTCGCCGGCGTCGTAGCTGACCGAGTAGTACACCTCCGCGCCCTCGAACTCCTGGGGGAGAACCGCCACGACGTACAGGCCGCCGTCCGCAGCGTGGAACCCGCCCGTGCTCCAGGAACGGTGGTCCTCGCTGGGCCAACCCACCACGAGGAGCGGGCTGTCGGACAGCGACCCACTGCGAGGTCGCAACTGGAGTGCGTTCTCCCACGAGGAGTCACGTGCGGCGGCGAGGCCCGGTCCGACCAGACCCAGCACGAGCTCCCCGGGTTCCCCGGGGTGCGTGTCGTCGAGCCCCTGCACCCAGGGCAGATCGAGCAGGTACCGGACGCCGGGGTCCTCCGGGGCGAGGGGCGTGAGCTCGGTCGCCGAGGTGACCGTGATCCCATTGATGCTCGACTCTCGGTGCGTGCCACCGGGCGAGAGGTCGGCGCCGATCGACGAGAGCTCCATGCTGCCGTAGCCGATGCCGATGATCGCCAGCGCGCCCACGGCCCCGCCGAGCACCGTGCGTCGGGTGCGGTGCCGTCGTCCCCGGCGCAGGGTCGTCGTCGGGTCGACCGCCATCGGCGGGCTCGGGGCGTCCTGCAGCGGGCGCAGTGCGAGCAGGACGTCGTCGTCGGACATCGTGGGGTTCATCGTGTGCTCCCTCGGGACTCGGACGTGGGTGCGAGGACGTCGCGCAGCCGGGCCAGTGCTCGGGCGTTGGTGGACTTGACGGTGCCGACCGAGATCGACAGCTCGGCCGCGACCTCGGCCTCGGGCAGATCGAGCAGGTGACGCAGCACGACCACGCGGCGTTGACGTGGCGGGAGCGTCACGAGGGCCCGCAGGAGCCGGTCGCGCTCGGCGTGCCGGTCCGCGTCGCTCGCTCCGGGGGAGTCGGTGGACCCGTGCGGCACGTCTTCGGGCGCCACGAGAACTTCCCGCCGACGACGCCGCCACGTGTCGATCCGCAGGTTCACGAGCACCCGGCGTGCGTACGCGAGCGGCTCGCCCTCTCGCGCCCGGCTCCACGCGACAAAGGTCCGCTCGAGCGCCTGCTGGGTCAGCTCTTCTGCGCGGTGCGGGTCCCCGCTGAGCAACCATGCGGTGCGCAACAGGTCATGCTGGTGGGCGCGCACGAAGGCCGTGAACTCGGCTTCGGTGGCTCGACGCGCCCCGACGACGCGCACCTCGATGCGCTCCTCACCACCGCCCGGTCGGGGCGGGGGCATCGGCACGGATTCCAGCGCCTGGGCGGTAGTCACTCCCTTCACACGCACCAGCATCGCGGAAGGTTGCCTCACCTCCGGGTGCCGAGTCAGCCGACGCGCGAGAACCCGAGCTCGAAGGCGTAGTAGTCCGTCCCGTGGATGGCGAAGAGGTAGCCATCCACGGGCACGACATCGATCACGTCGTCACCGAGCTCCGTGCGCCAGGTCTCCGAGCCGTCGAGGGGATCGAGGCCGACGACGACGGCGTGCCCCTCGCCCCACCCTTCGAGCAGCGCGTAGACGAGCACTCCGTCGGTGCCCAGCACCCTCGAGGCCTGAGGATGGTGCCACGCCACGTCACCCGTCGAGGGATCGACCGCTTCGAGGCTGCCATCGCTCCGCGGGCCCACCAGAAGACCATCGACGACGACCCGGTCCGAGTACCCGCCGTAGCTCGGCCAGTCGGTCATCTCGAGCACGTCTGTGGTGTTCTCGGCGAGCACGGTGGCCGTGCGCGCGTCGTGGAAGGAGTGACGCAGCTCGCGCGAGTCGTCATCCGGGTACCACCAGCACTCGAGGACGCTCGGCCCGTGCCCCGTCTCGGCGTGTGCGGGGCCGCAGTTCGGATGCGCGCCGTCGCCGATCTCCCAGCGCCACAGCTCCCCGCCGGTCTCGACGTCGATGCCGACGACGAACGAGTCCCACGGCCCGTCGTCGATCGTCTCGGCACCGGGCGCGATGAAGTTGTTGGCCACGACCACGCCGTCCACGACGGACTGCACCGCCCACCGACCGCCGCCGACACCCCACCCGGAGCTGCTCCCCGGACTGGTCCCGGCGAGGTCGAGCAGGGGCGTGGCGATGACGGCGATGTCGCCGGGCATCGTGTCGCCGGTGGGGAGCCCGGCGGCGGCGAGGAACGGTCCGCCGTACTGCTCGAGGCATGCATCGAGGCCGCCCGCCCCGCACTGGTTCCCCACGAACACAGAGCCGTCGCCGGAGCGGTAGATCACGACGTCGACGAGCATCTCGGCGTCGTCCCCGCGGTACTCGCCCTGCTCCTCGGTGATCTTGAGCGCGAAGAGCAACCTGCCGTCGCGGTTGAGGGACCGGAACGTCGGCACCTCGACCGTGTGGCTGAAAGAGCTGTCATCGAGGTCGAAACCGCGCGCGGAGAACAGCTCGACCCGAGGCTCGGCGAGCCAGGAAGGCACCGAGCCGAGAACGATCTGCTCGTGGCTCGCGTTGGGGCGCCCCAGGACAGCGCTGAGCGACCAGTCGCCGCTCGGAAGGAATGAGTGCCGCTGTTCAGACTCGTCATCCAGCCAGGCCGTGTCCATGGCGTTGCGCAGCTTGTCGCCATCGACGTTGTGCAGGAACGCCCCCGAGGCGGTGACCGACTCGCCGGAGTCCCATACGGTCTCCACGCTCTCGTAGGGCTCGATCACGGTGGGCAGCGGGGCGGTCTCGTCCTCCCCGATGCCGCCGACGGCATGGCTCGTGAACCCCAGATCCTGCACCACCCGTCCCGCCACCTCGACCGTCTCCGGCCGGTTCGCGGCGACCACTCCGGGCGCCAGCTCGACGGTTTGACCGTCGCCGAACGGTCGCGGTTCCTGCGTGGGGTGCGCGGGCTGCGTGTCGGGCGGGTCGAGGTTCACGAGCTGGGTCACGCCGACGACGACGGCCGCGCTCGCGAGCGTCACCACCACGCCGGTGCGCACGGCCCGACGACGGCGCAGCGCCCGGCCACCGCGCGTCACGGCGGTGGGGTCGAGGTCGAGCGGGGGCTGTGCCACGTCGGCGAGCGTGCGGAGCTCGGCGGCGAAAGCGTCGTCCTGGTCGATGAGGCTCATCGGGCCCCTCCTTCCGTGCTGCGCAGTACGGATCTCAGCTCAGCGAGCGCCCGGGACGCCGTCGACTTCACGGTGCCGACGCTCACACCCAGGTCCGCCGCGACGTCCGCCTCGGACAGGTCCATGAGGTACCGCAGCACCACGATCCGGCGCTGGCGGTCCGAGAGCGTCGCGAGCGCTCGCACGAGCCGGTCACGGTCGCCCGCGCGCTCGGTGTCCACGTGCTGCGGCGCGTGGTCGAGAAGCTCCGAGGGCTCGACGAGCACCTCGCGCCGCCGTCGGCGCCACGTGTCGGTGCGCAGGTTGACGAGGGTGCGGCGCGCGTAGGCGAGCGGGTCCCCGGTGCGGGCGCGGGGCCACGCCACGTAGGTGCGCTCGAGCGCTTGCTGGGCGAGCTCCTCGGCGCGGTGGGCGTCACCGACCAGGAGCCACGCGGTGCGTAGGAGCGTCGCCCGGTGCTCCAGCACGAACGTGGTGAACTCGCGGTCGCGACCGAGCCGTTCGCCCACGGGTTCGACGACGACGTGCTCCCCGTCCGTCCCACCCTGCTGCCCGCTCACCGGACCCGCCGCCATGATGCTCACACTAGGGGTAACGCACGAGGCCCCTGCGGGGTTGAGTGGCACGCGTCGGCGTGGGGGAGAATGGCGCAGTGAGTACCGCGACAGCCTCGACGACGGCGCCCTCCCCGGCGACGGCGCTGCCACCGCTGCAGATCGGCCGCTTCCGGGTCGACACGCCCGTGGTGCTCGCGCCCATGGCCGGCGTGACCAACCCGCCGTTCCGCACGCTGTGCCGCGAGTACGGCGCGGGGCTGTACGTCGCCGAGATGGTCACCTCGCGCGCCCTCGTGGAGCGCAACCCCGAGGCGCTGCGCATCCTCACCCACGACGAGGGCGCCACGCCCCGCTCGGTGCAGGTCTACGGCGTCGAGCCCGGGACGGTCGCCGAGGCCGTGCGGATCATCGCCGCCGAGGACCGCGCCGACCACATCGACCTCAACTTCGGTTGCCCCGTCCCCAAGGTGACGCGCAAGGGCGGGGGAGCGGCCCTGCCCTGGAAGCGAGGGCTCTTCGAGACGATCGTGCGCGGCGCCGTCGCCGCCGCGGCCCCCTACGACGTGCCCGTCACGATCAAGATGCGCATGGGCATCGACGACGAGCACCTCACCTACCTCGAGGCCGGCCTCGTGGCCCAGGACGCGGGGGTCGCGGCCGTCGCGCTGCACGCCCGCACGGCCGCTGACTACTACTCCGGCGAGGCGCGCTGGGAGGCCATCGCGCGGCTCAAGCAGACCGTGACCGACATCCCCGTGCTCGGCAACGGCGACATCTGGTCCGCCGAGGACGCGCTCACGATGATCACCCAGACGGGGTGCGACGGCGTCGTGGTCGGGCGGGGCTGCCAGGGTCGACCGTGGCTCTTCGCGGACCTCGCGGCGGCGTTCGCCGGCTCACCCGAGCGCATCCGGCCCGGGCTGCGCGACGTCGCGGTGGGCATCGCCCGCCACGCCCGCCTCATGGTCGAGCACTTCGGCGGGGAGGACCGGGCGCTGCGCGAGATGCGCAAGCACATGGCCTGGTACCTCAAGGGCTACGCTGTGGGCGGGGACCTGCGCCGCTCGCTCGGGCTCGTCTCGACGCTCGCCGAGCTCGACGACCTGCTCGCCCGGCTCGACCTCGACCAGTCCTACCCCGGCGAGGCCGCCGAGGGGCCGCGGGGCCGCGCCGGCTCGCCCAAGCAACCGCACCTGCCCTACGGCTGGCTCGACTCCCGCGAGCTCGACGAGGGTTTCCGTGCCACGCTCGCGGAGGCCGAGCTCGACACCTCGGGGGGCTGAGCCGTGAAGCGAGTGCTGCTGGTGTGCGCCGTCGTCGTCGGCCTCGTCGCCTGCACCCCCGCCGCACCCACGGGTCCGACGTACCCCGAGCCCGCCGCGTCGAAGGACGTGGGCGTCCAGCTCTTCCAGTGGACGTGGGGCGCCATCGCGGCCGAGTGCCCCGCGCTCGGTGAGGCGGGCTACGGCTGGGTGCTGACGTCCCCGCCGCAGGAGCACATACTGGGCGAGCCGTGGTGGACCGCCTACCAGCCCGTGAGCTACCAGATCGAGTCCCGGCTCGGCTCGCGTGAGCAGTTCGCCGCGATGACTGCGGCGTGCGCGGACGCGGGCGTGGGGGTCGTGGCCGACGCCGTGGTCAACCACATGACGGGCCAGGACGCGCCCGGGACCGGCTGGGCCGGCTCGCCCTACGAGCACTACGACTACCCGGGCCTCTGGTCGGACGGCGAGGGGCACTTCCACCACTGCGGGCTCACGCAGAACGACGACATCGCGAGCTACACCTCAGCCGTCCAGGTGCGCGAGTGCGAGCTCGTCAACCTCGCCGACCTCGCCACGGAGACCGAGCCCGTGCGCGCCCGGCTGCGCGCCTACCTCGCCGACCTCGTCTCGCTCGGTGTCGCCGGGGTGCGCATCGACGCCGCCAAGCACATGACGTCCGCCGACGTCGAGGCGATCACCGCCGAGCTGCCCGAGGGCCTCCTCGTCATCAGCGAGGTGATCCGCGGCGCGCAGGAGCCGATCCGACCCGAGGACTACACCGACGCCGGGGACGTGTTCGAGTTCGCGTGGGCGCGCGACGTCGCAGGGATCGTCAAGGGCGGGGCGCTACGGCTCGCGCTCGAGCTCGGGTCCGACGACGGCTCGGCGACCTATCTGCCGAGCGACGACGCATGGATCTTCGTCGACAACCACGACACCGAGCGCGGCCGCCAGACGTTGAGCTACGACGACGGGCAGGACTACGCGCTCGCGACCGCGCTCCTGCTCGCCGCGGGTTACGGCCGCCCCGTCGTCTACTCCGGCTACGCCTTCTCCGACCGCGACGCCGGGCCGGTACAGGACGCCGAGGGCGCGGTGCTCGACGCCGCGTGCGAACCCGATGTAGGCCCGGAGGTCGAGTACGACGACGGCGCCTGGGTCTGCCAGCACGCGTGGCCGAGCGTCGCGGGCGTCGTGGGCTGGCGCGCCGCCGTCGGCCCCGCGGGAGCGGATGCGACGACGACGGTCGACGGGCGCGTCGTCACCGTGGGTCGCGGGCAGCTCGGCTGGCTCGCGGCGAGCGGCAACGCCGACGCGACCACGGGCCGTTACGCGACCGGGCTGCTGCCTGGCACGTACTGCGACGTCGCCGCCGGCCCGCTCACCGCGGACGGTGCGTGCACGGGCCCGGCGGTCGAGGTCGACGACGAGGGCATGGCCGAGGTGACGATCCCCGCGAAGGGCGTGGTCGCCCTCCACGTGGGAGCCCGCCCCGCGGGCTAGCGCGGCAGGCGGAACCAGGCCGTCGTGTCCGGGGGGAGCGGCGCGCCGTGGACGAGCGGCTCGCTCGCCTGCAGGAGCTCGAGACCGTACTGGGGCTCGAGCGGGAGCGGCTCGGTGCCCAGGTTCGCGAGGACGAGCACGTCGCCGTTCACGAACGCGACGGTCGTGGCGCTCGCGCACTCGGGCAGGCCGTCGACCCACGCGAGCGAACCCGAACCGAGCCGGAAGTCACGGCGGATGCGCAGCGCGGCCCGGTACATCCCGTACGTCGACGTGGCGTCGCCGCGCTGGACGTCGAGCGCGTAGCGCGACCAGCTCGCGGGCTGGGGCAGCCACGTGGCGCCGGTCGGCGAGAAGCCGAAGCCGGGAGCGGCGGCCTCCCACGGGAGCGGCACGCGGCAACCGTCGCGGCCGCGCTCGGTGTGCCCCGAGCGCCACCACGCGG
Source organism: uncultured Cellulomonadaceae bacterium (assembly GCA_964510785.1). Taxonomy (GTDB): domain Bacteria; phylum Actinomycetota; class Actinomycetes; order Actinomycetales; family Cellulomonadaceae; genus JAAYZM01. The sequence goes on from CAZECM010000008.1 coordinate 11,793, forward strand.
GGTCCTGGCGCAGGGAGTCGTCGAGGGCGGTGTGCTCGGGCAGACCGAGCTCCTCACCCTGGTACAGGTACGCGGACCCCGGCAGCGCGAGCGTGAGCAGGGTCGCGGCGCGGGCCCGGCGCAGGCCGAGCTCCTCGTCCGGCTGCTCGTCGTCGTGCCCGATGCCCGTGGGGCGCGAGCCCGGCACGGACAGCCCGAGGCGCGAGGCGTGCCGCACGACGTCGTGGTTCGACAGCACCCACGTCGAGGGCGCACCCACGGCGTCGGACGCCTCGAGCGAGGCCGTGATGACGCCGCGCAGCGCGGGGGCGTCCCACAGCGTGGTGAGGTAGGAGAAGTTGAAGGCCTGGTGCATCTCGTCGGGGCGCACGTAGCGGGCGAGGCGGGACAACGGCTCGACCCACGCCTCGGCCACGAGGATGCGATCGCCGTCGTACTCGTCGAGCACCTCGCGCCACTCGCGGTAGATCCCGTGGACGCCGTCCTGGTCGAACATGGGGCCCTGGTTGCCCGCCCCCGTCGAGCCGTCGTCGGACGAACCCTCGACCATGGCGACGTGACCGGCCCAGTCAGGCAGCCCCTCGGCCTTGACCATGCCGTGCGCGACGTCCACCCGGAAGCCGTCGACGCCGCGGTCGAGCCAGAACCGCAGCACGGAGATCATCTCCTCGTGGACCTCGGGATTGGTCCAGTCGAGGTCGGGCTGCTTGGTGTCGAACAGGTGCAGGTACCACTGCCCGTCCGCGATGCGCGTCCACGCGGGGCCGCCGAAGATCGACGTCCAGTTGTTGGGCGGCTCCGCGCCGTCGGGCCCCTTGCCCTCGCGGAAGATGTAGCGCGCACGCTCGGCGCTGTCCTTGTCCGCGGCGAGGGCGGCCTGGAACCAGACGTGCTCGTCGGACGTGTGGTTCGGGACGAGGTCGACGATGATGCGCATGCCCAGGCGGTGCGCCCGGTCGATGAGCTGGTCGAAGTCGTCGAGCGTGCCGAAGAGGGGGTCGACGTCGCGGTAGTCGGCGACGTCGTATCCCGCGTCCGCTTGCGGCGAGCGGTAGAACGGCGAGAGCCACACCGCGTCGACACCGAGCCGCGCGAGGCGGTCGGCCAGGAAGCCGACGGCTTCATCATTGTTGAAGTCGGTCTGGGCGACCCAGCGCTCGGGCTTTTCACCGCGAACA
>CAZECM010000008.1:12980-19295 GCA_964510785.1 uncultured Cellulomonadaceae bacterium
TGGTCGAGGCGGGACGTGATCCCCGGCAGGTCACCGATGCCGTCTCCCGAGGCGTCCGCGAACGAGCGCGGATAGACCTGGTAGATGACGGCGTGGCGCCACCACGCGTCGTGCTCGCTCGCGCGATGCACGAGGGTCGTGGTCGTGGCGGAGGTATCGATGGAGGTCACGGGGCAATCACCTAGGTGTTTCGGGTTAATGGGTGGGAAGGGGTCACGAGGTCGGCGCGATGCTCGTCGAGCCGCGCACGACGAGCTCTGGCAGGAAGAGCATCTCCGCGCGGGGCGCCGACTGGCCGGCGATCTGCGAGAGGAGCGCGCTCACGGCGGACTGGCTCATGGAGCGCACGGGCTGGCGCACGGTCGTGAGCGGCGGGTCGGTGAAGGCGATGAGCGGGGAGTCGTCGTAGCCGACGACCGAGACGTCGTCGGGCACGGACAGGCCGCGCTGCCGGGCGGCCCGCACGGCTCCGAGCGCCATGAGGTCCGAGCCGCAGATGATCGCGGTGTGCCCGGTGTCGATGAGCTCTGCCGCGGCGACCTGCCCGCCCTCGACGGTGAAGAGCGTGGTGACGATGTGCTCCTCGGCGTCCAGCGTGCCGAGGTGGCGTGCGTAGGCGTCCGTGAAGCCGCGGATCTTGCGCTGCGTGGGGACGAAGCGGTCCGGACCGATGGCGAGCCCGATCCTCCGGTGCCCGAGCTGGACGAGATGGCGGAACGCGAGCTCGAGCGCGGCGACGTCGTCGCACGAGACGGACGGCGCGTCGACACCCTCGGCGTGGCCGTTGACGAGCACGAGCGGGACGCCCTGGGCGCGCAGCGTGTGGTACCGGCCGAGGTCCGCCGTCGTGTCCGCGTGCAGCCCAGAGATGAAGACGATGCCGTCGACCTTGTGGTCGAGCAGCACCTCGACGTACTGGTCCTCCGTGGTGCCGCCGGCCTCCTGGGCGCACAGCAGCGGCGTGTAACCGTTCTCGGCAAGGATTGACTCCGCAACCTGCGCGAAGAGGGGGAACACGGGGTTCGTCAGCTCCGGGACCACGAGGCCGACAAGGCCTTGCGAGCGCATGCGCAGCCGTTCCGGCCGCTCGTAGCCCAGCAGGTCGAGGGCCTCGAGGACGGCCTGCCGGGCGGCGGGCGAGACTCCGGGCTTGCCGTTGAGCACCCGGGAGACCGTTGCCGTGCTCACGCCCGCCTGGCTGGCGAGGTCGGTGAGTCGGGTACGCGGTTGTGGCGCTGAGGTAGCCACCTGACCTCCTCGTCGACGTGGATGTGGTGTGGAGCAGGTCACAGCGTACCCGCACTGGAACCGTTGCCTGAAAGTTACAGCAAGGGCTTGCAACGCGTCCACATGCTGGTCTAGCGTCAGCGTTGTCCAGGCCAGCGACGGCGAACGTGCCGCTCGTACCGGCCCCTTCATCTACGCACTGGAGATCACACGATGCGACGCAGCATCCCTCTCGTGGGCGCAATCGGACTGGCGTTGACGCTGGCGGCTTGTAGCTCGAGCGGCACCCCGACGGACCCCACGACCACCCCCGCAGCAAGCGAGACCGACACGACTTCCGAGGCTCCCTCCGAGCCCGCAGAGGCCACCGGCTCGCTCGTCATCTGGGTCGACGAGACCCGTCAGGCCGCGGTCCAGGCCGCCGCCGCCACCTTCGAGGCAGAGACCGGCGCCACCGTCGAGCTCGTCCTGAAGAACTTCGACGACATCCGTCCCGACTTCCTCGCCCAGGTCCCCACGGGCGAGGGCCCCGACCTCACGGTCGGCGCGCACGACTGGCTCGGCGAGCTCACCGCGAACGGTGTGGTCGCCCCGATCGAGCTCGGTGACAAGGCCGACGCCTTCGAGTCCGTCGCCGTCGACGCCTTCGCCTACGACGGCCAGGTCTACGGCCTGCCGTACGCGATCGAGAACATCGCCATCATCCGCAACACGGCGCTCGCGGACTCCACGCCCGCGACGTGGGACGAGATGATCGCCAAGGGCCTCGAGGCCGACGTCACGTACCCCTTCCTCGTCCAGGTGGGCGAGACGGGCGACGGCTACACCCTCTACCCGCTGCAGACCTCCTTCGGCGCTCCCGTCTTCACGCAGGCCGAGGACGGCTCCTACACCACAGAGCTCGCGCTCGGCGGCGAGAACGGCGTCGCCTTCGCCGAGTTCCTCGCCGCAGAGGGCAAGGCCGGCACCCTCAGCACGTCGATGACCTACGACATCGCCGTGGAGGCGTTCGCCAACGGCGAGTCGCCCTACATCCTCGGTGGCCCGTGGATGCTCGGCTCCTTCGAGGGCCTCGACCTCGCGATCGACCCGGTCCCCTCGGCCGGCGGCGAGGACGCACGCCCCTTCACCGGTGTGCAGGGCTTCTACCTCAACGCCCGCAGCGAGAACCAGCTCCTCGCGACGGACTTCCTCGTCAACTACATGGCGACCGTCGAGGCGCAGGTCGCGCTGTACGAGGCGGGCGACCGCACCCCGGCGCTCGTCGAGGCGGCGGACCAGGTCTCGAGCAACCCGATCCTCGCGGGCTTCCGTGCGGTCGGTGCGAACGCCGTGCCCATGCCGAGCATCCCCGAGATGGGCTCCGTGTGGGCCTTCTGGGGAGTGACCGAGGCCGGCATCATCTCTGGCTCGCTCGAGCCCGAGGCCGCGTGGAACAAGATGGTCGAGGACATCCAGGGCGCGATCGACGCCGCGGGTTCCTGATCTGATCGAGGCGCGCGGCCGGGCCCACCCTTTGCCCGGCCGCGCGCCCTCCTTCGTCGCACCGCGCGGGTGCGATGCCCGTACGTCATGATCGACTTGTCGCACCGCCGCGACCGAGAACTCGGAGTCACCCATGAGCTCGACCGAGACGCCGGCCCCCGCCCGGCCACGTCCCGTCTCGCACGCCCGCGACTTCGGCCGCGGGTTCTTCGGCAAGCTGGTCCTCGTCGGCCTCGTCGACGCGTTCGGCGTCTACCTCGCGATGACCGCCTTCGCCCAGGGCTCGATGGGCATCTTCTGGGGCATGGTCGCCATCCTCGTGGCGGTCAACTGGGTGTACTTCTCCCGGCGGATGCTCCCGGTGAAGTACCTCCTGCCGGGCCTGATCTTCCTGCTCGTCTATCAGATCTTCACGATGGGCTACACGGCCTACGTCGCGTTCACCAACTACGGCGACGGCCACAACTCCACGAAGGACCACGCGATCTCCGCGCTCCTCATCCAGAACGAGAAGCGCGTCGAGGGATCGGCCGCCTACCCCCTCGCGGTGGTCGACGACGGCGGAGAGCTCGGTTTCGCGATCCTCGAGGGGGACCTCGTCCGCGTCGGCACGGCCGAGGACCCCTTGCGCGACGAGCCCGCCGCGGTCGTGGCCGACGGCGTGATCCAGGAGCTGCCCGGCTTCGAGGTGCTCAGCCGTCAGGCGGTCCTGCAGCGCCAGGCCGAGGTGACGACGCTGCGTGTCCCGGTGTCCGACGACGCCGAGGACGGTTCCATCCGCACCCAGGACGCACGCCAGGGCTACGTCTACCGGTCCGTGCTCGTGTTCGACGAGGCGTCCGACTCGATGACGAACCTCGAGACGGGCGTCACGTACGCCCCCAACGACCGCGGCCAGTTCGAGGCACCGGACGGTTCGCGGCTCACCGTCGGTTGGCGGGTCAACGTCGGCTTCGAGAACTTCACGACGGCGTTCTCCGACTCGCGCTACGCGACCCCGTTCTTCAAGGTCCTCGTGTGGACCTTCGTGTTCGCGATCCTCTCGGTCGTCATCACGTTCTTCGTCGGTCTGTTCCTCGCGACCGTCCTCAACGACGACCGCCTGTGGTTCCGCCGCGTCATGCGCTCGCTGCTGATCCTGCCGTACGCCTTCCCGGCGTTCATGTCGTTCCTGCTGTGGCGAGGCATGCTCAACAAGGACTACGGCTTCATCAACAACGTCCTGCTCGGCGGGGCGAACATCAACTGGCTCTCCGACCCGTGGCTCTCCAAGCTCGCCGTGCTCGGCGTCCAGCTGTGGGTCGGCTTCCCCTACATGTTCCTCATCTGCACCGGCGCCCTGCAGTCCATCCCGAAGGACGTGCTCGAGGCGGCCCGCATCGACGGAGCGGGGCGGACGCGGATCTGGCGCTCCGTGACCCTGCCGCTCCTGCTCGTCGCGGTCGCGCCCCTGCTGATCTCGTCCTTCGCGTTCAACTTCAACAACTTCAACATCATCGAGATGCTCACGGAGGGCAACCCGCGCTTCGCCGACGCCTCCGTGCCCGTGGGACACACGGACATCCTCATCACGATGGTGTATTCCATCTCCGGCCTCGACGGGGCGGCTGCGACGAACTACGGCCTCGCGAGCGCGCTGTCGATCGTCATCTTCTTCGTCGTCGCGACCATCTCGGTGTTCAGCTTCCGCAAGACCCGTGCCCTGGAGGAGATCCACTGATGAGCACCCTCACCTCGCCTCCCGCGGTCATGACCGCCCCCGCCGCGCCCCGCCGGATGTCGTTCGGCACGTGGTTCGCCGAGCTCGGCTGGCGCTACGCGGTCGGCCTGATCGCGATCGCCTACGCGGCGTTCCCCATCATCTACGTGATCTCCTCCTCGGTGTCCCAGAGCGGCTCGCTGTCCGGCTCCACTCGACTGTTCACGAGCTTCTCGGGCGACAACTACGCCGCGCTCAGCGGCACCCGCTTCTGGCAGTGGACCGTCAACACGCTCGTGATCGCGAGCGTCACGGCCGTCGCGACGGTCATCATGGGCGCGGCCGCGGCGTACGCGTTCTCGCGGTTCCGCTTCAGGGGGCGGCGCACGGCGCTCACGAGCCTCCTCGTGATCCAGATGTTCCCGCAGCTCCTGGCGTTCGTCGCGGTCTTCCTCCTGCTGCTCTCGCTCGGCGAGGTGGTCCCGGCGCTGGGTCTGAACTCCCGGCTCTCGCTCATCATGGTCTACCTCGGCGGCGCGCTCGGTGTGAACACCTTCCTCATGTACGGGTTCTTCAACACGATCCCCAGGGAGATCGACGAGGCCGCCAAGATCGACGGTGCGAGCCACGCCCAGATCTTCTGGACCATCATCCTGCGACTCGTCGCCCCGATCCTCGCCGTCGTCGCCCTGCTGTCCTTCATCTCGTCCTTCTCGGACTTCCTGCTCGCCAAGCTCATCCTGCAGTCCGAGCAGAACTGGACGCTCGCGGTCGGCATGTTCCAGTGGGTCTCGGACCAGACGAACGCGAACTGGGGACTCTTCACGGCGGGCGCCGTCATCAGCGCCATCCCCGTCGTGCTGCTCTTCCTGTTCCTGCAGAAGTACATCGTGGGCGGCCTCACGGCCGGCTCGGTCAAGTGAGGGACGCGCTCCCCGAGGCGCACCACGACGGTTCCGAGCTCTACGTCCCCGCGGGGACGCCGGGGCTCGGCGACGTCGTACCGGTGCGGCTGCGGGTTCCGGCGGGCTACGGCGAGTCGGGCGTCCACGTGCGGTACGTGCACGACGGCGAACCGTTCACCGCACCGGCCCACCTCGACCGCGAGTCCGCGGGCGAGCACTGGTACGTCGCCGAGGTGCCCGTCCACAACCCCACGACGGGCTACCGCTTCCTCGTCGACCGCCCGGGCGGCTACCGCTGGGTCAACGGGCGCGGCACGCGCCACCGCGACGTGCCCGACGCCGCGGACTTCCGGCTCACCGTCCACGAGCCGGGACCGGACTGGCTGCGTGACGGCGTCGTCTACCAGGTGTTCCCCGACCGGTTCGCGCGCTCGGCCGCGGCGGACGGGCGCGAGCTCCCCGCGTGGGCACACCCGGCGGCGACGTGGGACACCGAGCCACCCACGCACGGTCGCGGGTCCGCGAGCACCGTGTACGGCGGCGACCTGCGCGGTGTTGCCGAGCACCTCGACCACCTCGAGCGGCTCGGTGTCGACGTCCTGTACCTGACGCCCGTCTTCGAGTCTCGTTCCAACCACCGCTACGACGCGACCTCGTTCGACCGCGTGGATCCGCTCCTCGGCGGGGACGAGGCGCTCGCCGCGCTCTCCACGGCCGTGCACGCCCGCGGCATGCGGATCGTGGGTGACCTCACGACCAACCACACCGGGGTCGGGCACGAGTGGTTCGAGCACGCCCGCGCGGACCGCAGCGCGCCCGAGGCTGGGTACTACTACTGGACGGACCGCGAGCCCGGGTACGTCGGCTGGAAGGGCCACGCCTCGTTGCCCAAGCTCGACTACGCCTCGTCGGAGCTCACGCGGCGGATGGTGGCCGGCCCGGACTCGGTCACGGCCCGGTGGCTGCGCGAGCCGTTCGCCCTCGACGGCTGGCGCGTGG
>CAZECM010000008.1:19305-71333 GCA_964510785.1 uncultured Cellulomonadaceae bacterium
CACGCGCCAGCCGTCGAGGGCGAACGGCTCGCGCGTGGACGTCGCGAACATGACCGGTCGTCACGGCGTCCAGGACGAGGCCGCCCACGTCGCCCGCGCGATGCGCGCCACGATGGCGGCCCTGCGCCCCGACCTCGCGCTCGTCGCCGAGCTCTCGCACGACCCGAGCGGTGATCTTGCCGGTGACGGCTGGCACGCGACGATGAACTACGCGGCGTTCACGCGGCCCGTGTGGTCGTGGCTGAGACCAGAGGACGGTCGGGACGTGTGGGAGCTGCCAGCCCGTGTCGCACGCCGCCCCGCGCGCGACATGATCGTGACGATGCGCGAGTTCGCCGCAGCGGTGCCGTGGACCGTGGTCGAACGGCAGTGGAACCTGCTCGGCTCGCACGACACACCGCGCATCCGCACCCTCCTCGGTGGCGACCGGGCGCTGCAGGAGGTGGCCCTCGGCCTCCTCATGACGCTGCCCGGCACGCCCATGGTCTTCGCGGGCGACGAGGTCGGTGCCGAGGGCTCGAACGGCGAGCACGCCCGCACGACGATGCCCTGGGACGACCCGGCACGCTGGGACGCAGCGAGCTTCGAGCTGTACCGCGGGCTCATCGCGGTGCGCCGGGGGAGCCGGGCGCTGCGGCGCGGCGGGCTGCGGTGGTTCGACGTCGGCCCCGACGCCGTCGCGTTCGCGCGCGAGACGCCCGAGGAGACCGTGCTCGTCCTCGCGTCACGAGCACCGTGGGGCGGCGCCCGCCTGCGCGGGCTCGGGGGCACGGGGGAGAACCTCTACGGCGGGGCGAGCCTCGAGTCCGACGACGGCGCACTCGTGCTGCCCGGCGACGGCCCGGGACTCCAGGTGTGGCGCCTGGGCTAGCGTCGACGTCGGGTACGACCCGTCGCACTAGGCTTGGCACGTGACTTCTCCTCGCACCTCCGGCTACGGCGCCGCCGACCGGGAGCGATGGGTGGCCGAGGAGCCCAAGTCCCGGGCCCGCACGGGGTTCGAGCGCGACCGGGCCCGTCTCGTGCACTCCTCGGCGCTGCGGCGGCTCGCGGACAAGACGCAGGTGCTCGGCCCCGCGACGGACGACTTCGTGCGCACGCGCCTGACGCACACGCTCGAGGTCGCGCAGGTGGGCCGCGAGCTCGGCAAGTCGCTCGGCTGCGACCCCGACGTGGTGGACACGGCGTGCCTCGCCCACGACCTGGGTCACCCGCCGTTCGGGCACAACGGCGAGCGCGCCCTCGCGCAGGTCGCTGCGGACATCGGTGGTTTCGAGGGCAACGCCCAGACCCTGCGGCTGCTCACGCGGCTCGAGCCGAAGGTCATCGACGCCGCCGGTCGTTCCGCGGGCCTCAACCTCACGCGGGCAAGCCTCGACGCGTCCGTGAAGTACCCGTGGGGGCGCGGCGACGGTCCCGCGCGCTCCGACGGGGAGGCGACCCCGAAGTTCGGGGTGTACGAGGACGACGGCGAGGTCTTCGCGTGGCTGCGCGACGGGGCCGGCCCCCGCGTGCGCTGCATCGAGGCGCAGGTCATGGACCTCGCGGACGACATCTCCTACTCGGTGCACGACGTCGAGGATGCCGTCGTCGGCGGGAAGCTCGACTTCGCGACCCTCGGCGAGGACGACCAGCGCGAGCGCGTCGTGGCCGCCGTGCTCGAGTGGTACGGACCCGACACGTCCGCAGACGCGCTCGACGCGGCGATGGACCGGCTCGTCGACGCACACCTGTGGCAGACCGGTTTCACGGGCTCGCGAGCGGACCTCGCCCACCTCAAGGACACCGCGAGCCAGCTCATCGGCCGGTTCGTGCGGGCGGCCGAGTCCGCGACCCGGGCCCGGTTCGGCTCGGGGGCGCTGACCCGGTACGCCGCCGAGCTCGTGGTCCCGGACGAGACGGTCGCGGAGATCCTCGTCCTGAAGGGTCTCGCCGTCGCGTACGTCATGGGGCCTCGCGAGTCCGAGCCCCTCTACCCGCGCCAGCGCGACATGCTCACCGAGCTCGTCGAGGTGCTCTACGCGCGGGCCCCGCTCGGCCTCGAGACCACGTTCGCGGCGGACTGGGCCGAGGCGGAGGACGACGCGGCCCGGCTGCGCGTGGTCGTGGACCAGGTGGCGTCCCTGACCGACATCTCCGCGGCGCAGTGGCACGCGCGGGACGTGCGGCCGCCGCACCGCTGAGCTGCCCCTGGGGACGGCGCCGTGGAGCCCGGGCGGACGCCTAGACTCCAGGCGTGGCCGGACGGATCAAGCGCGAGGACGTAGCCCTGGTCCGCGAGCGCGCCAACATCGAAGAGGTCGTGGGCGCGCACGTCACCCTCAAGACCGCGGGCGTGGGCTCGGCCAAGGGCCTGTGCCCCTTCCACGACGAGCGCTCGCCGTCCTTCCACGTGCGACCCCAGGTGGGGCTGTGGCACTGCTTCGGTTGCGGCGAGGGCGGCGACGTCATCTCGTTCGTGCAGAAGATCGACGGGCTGGGCTTCGCGGAGGCCGTGGAGTACCTCGCGGGCCGCTACAACATCACGTTGCGCTACGAGGAGGGCGGCGCGCCGCGCTCCGGCATCGACGTCGGCTCGCGCCGTCGGCTGCTCGAGGCGAACGCGACGGCCGCACAGTTCTTCGGCGAACAGCTCGGGGGAGCCCCGGCCGCGGCGGCCCGCCAGTTCCTCACCGAGCGGGGCTTCGACTCCTCGCACGCCGAGCACTTCGGCCTCGGCTTCGCCCCGCAAGGCTGGGACGCCCTGCTGCGCCACTTGCGCGGGCGCGGGTTCACGGAGGCCGAGATCACCGCCGCCGGGCTCGTGAGCCAGGGGCAGCGCGGCGTCTACGACCGGTTCCGGGGGCGGCTCGTGTGGCCCATCCGCGAGGTGACGGGCGACGTCATCGGCTTCGGTGCGCGCCGGATCTTCGAGGACGACCAGGGGCCCAAGTACCTCAACACGCCCGAGACGGCCGTCTACCACAAGGCGCAGGTGCTCTACGGGCTCGATCTCGCGAAGCGGGAGATCGCCAAGTCACGCCAGGTCGTGGTCGTCGAGGGGTACACCGACGTCATGGCCGCGCACCTCTCGGGCGTGCCGACGGCCGTCGCGACGTGCGGCACGGCGTTCGGCTCCGACCACGTGCGCATCGTGCGGCGGCTCCTGGGCGACACGGGCGTGGGAGGGGGAGTGCAGCTCGCCTCGGGCCAGAGCACGGGCGGGGAGATCATCTTCACGTTCGACGGCGACGAGGCGGGCCGCAAGGCTGCGCTGCGGGCCTTCGGAGAGGACCAGAGCTTCTCCGCCCAGACCTTCGTGGCCGTCGAGCCGAGCGGCATGGACCCGTGCGACCTGCGACTCGCCAAGGGGCCGGACGCCGTGGCGGCGCTCGTGCGTGCGCGCGTGCCGCTCTTCGAGTTCGTCATCCGCTCGACGCTCGCCGCCTTCGACCTCGAGACCGCCGAGGGCCGGGTCGGTGCCCTGCGGGCCGCCGCACCGGTGGTCGCGGGAATCCGGGACACCGCGCTGCGGCCCGAGTACGCCCGCATGCTCTCGGGGTGGCTCGGGATGGAGCTCGAGTCCGTGCGCCGCGCGGTGGGGAACGCGCCGCGCGGTGGGGCGCCGTCGTCGGCCCCGTCGCGTCGCGACGCCGAGGAACCGCCGCCCGAGGACGACGCCGCGCCGATCGTCTCTCTGCCCGACGGGCGCGACCCCGTGGTGCGCCTCGAGACCCAGGCCGTCGAGATCCTGCTCCAGGTGCCCCACCTCATCCCCGCGGACATCCTGCACGTCGACACGGACGTGTTCGCCGTGCCCGTGCTCCGCGCCGTCGCCGAGGCCGTCCAGGCCGCCGGCGGGCTCGAGGCGGCCCGGGTGATCGTCGAGGGGGCGGGTGCGGCAGCGTGGATCGAGTCGGTGCAGGAGCAGGCGCCCATGGCACTCCACCCGGTGGTGACGCGCCTCGCCGTCGCGCCGCTCCCGGAGGATCGCGAGGCGCAGGTCCCCGCGTTCGTGCGAGGCGTGCTCGGTGCGCTCGAGGACCTCGGCCTCACCCGGCAGATCGCCCAGGCGCGGGGCCGGTTGCAGCGGATGGACAACGAGGCGGACCCCGGCGCGTACCAAGAGGCTTTCGCGGCGATCGTCGAGCTCGAGGCCCGACGACGAGCCCTGCGGGCCGACTCCTGACGTCCTAGAAGGTCTGGAGCTGCCACGTGCCGTAGACGACCACGGCGAGCGTGACGACGGCGAGAGCCACGGACACGGTGCGTGATCGCGAGATCCATGTCACGCCCACGAACGCCGCGATCCCACCGAGAATCCCGAGGCACGCGCCGAGCAGTGCACCGTCGACCGGATCGCCGCGCACCGCCGCGAACCCCGCACCCGCGACGGCACCGGTGACCACGCCGATCAGGGCGAAGACGGCGGCCTTCATCGTCCGGGACAGGCGGTGGGTCGCGGCGTCGACCGGCCAGAGCCCGAAGATGCAGGCGGGTACGGCCACGAGCAGCACGAGCAGGCCGCCGCCGGCGACGTTGTCGAACCGCACGCGCCACGGCAGGTGATCCCCGGCGCCGGAGAACGTGATGACGCCGATGGCTGCCGTCGAGACCAGGATCGCCGCTGACGCACCGGCGACCACCCGCCAGGCCTCGGCCGTACCGGAGGGGACCGCGCCGGGCGCGCGCGTGCTGATCATCCGTTGTGACACGCGTCTAGCGTGGCAGATCGAAACGTTGCACACCCGTGTTCCGGGGTGGCGCGCCACATCGCGGACCGTGCCCGTGCCACAAGACGAGGGCCCCAACCCGCGCACGGATTGGGGCCCTCGGTTGCTCCCCCGGTTGGACTCGAACCAACAACCCTTCGGTTACCAGGAAGGCCAGGTCACGGACCTGGCCGAGTACCGCCGCGAGCGCGAGCTGCGCGCCGCCAGCCCCATCGAAGGAGACGCAGCATGAGCACCGAGACCAAGCTCGTCGAGGTCGAAGGATTTGGTCTTCACACCGATGAGTGCGCCCGGATGGGCTGGGCGTTCCTCGGCGGTGACGACTGCTCCTGCCGCGCACCCGACCCGGCCGCAGCCCTCGCCGCCAAGGTCGCAGCCGAGACGGCCGCGGCCGAGCGTCGCCGGGATTACTGGGGCTGGGACGACGCCTGTGACTGGCGAGACCAGGACTTCCGGCGCTGCACACGTTCCCCCGGCCACCCTGGCGACCACGGGCCCGAGAAGCACGCGAGGTGAGTGCCGCCGCCTTTGAGGCGGCGCGGCCCCGTCCACAGGCGACGCTCCGCCCGGTACACCTACGGCTGGTTTCTGCCGATGATCACCTAAACCCGCAGGTCAAAGGGGAGGGTGCGGCGGTGGCGAGCTCGTGGAACGAAACGATCGGGCAGTACGTCGAGTGGCTGACCGCCTGCAGGCGATCGCCTGGCACGATCCGGCTGCACCGCCACTACCTCAACCACATCCGCGCGATCGCACCAACACCCGCCGAGGTCACGCACCGGAGCCTGCTGCGGTTCATGGGACAACCCCACAAACCCGACCACGAGCGATGGTCGGACGAGACACGCAAGTCCGCCCGCTCCGTAGCCGTCGGCTTCTGCAGCTGGGCACACCGCACCGGGCTCCTCGACGACGATCCGAGCGTCGGCCTGCCCCCGGTGTCCGTGCCTGCCGGAGTACCGAAGCCCGCACCTGAGCACGTACTCGCCGAAGGCCTCGCCGGGGCCACCCCCCGCGTGCGGCTCATGCTGCTCCTCGCCGCCTACGCCGGCCTGCGATGCTGCGAGATCGCCCAGGTCCACACCGACGACTACGTCGACGGGATCCTCTACGTCGTCGGCAAGGGCGGACGCCAACGCATCGTGCCGATCGAGCACCCCGAGATCGATTGGGGTCTGCGCCGCGCCGACGGCTGGGTGTTCCCGAACGGGCGTGGGTCGCACCTCACGGCCGGGCACGTGACCAAGCTGCTCTCCGACGCCCTGCCCGGCACGTGGACCGGCCACAAGCTCCGCCACCGCTTCGCGACCAGGTCCTACGCGGCGAACCCCGACCTGCTCGCGCTCGGAAAGGTCCTCGGCCACGCCCGCCCCGAGACCACCCAACGCTACGTCCAGGTCTCCCACGACGCATTGCGCGCCGTCGTGCGCGGCGCCCGGTAGCCGGCGGCTAGCGTCCGCGCTGCCACGGCAGCGGGCGTCGTGGCGGTGGGGTGAAGATGCCGTCAGGCTGCTCGATCCATCCGCCCTCGCGCAGGAGCCGGCGTGCGGTCTCGAGCGCCTCGGGCGTGACACGGTAGGAGCCGTCAGGCTGGAGTGCGAGTCCTGTCTCGAGAGCCGCATAGGCCGCGGCCCGGGCATCGTCGGGGTCGCCGGTGAGCACGCCCTTCAGGCCGCCGAGACGGTCGATGGTCTCGTACACGTCCGTGCGGTGGAGCGAGCGGTGGTCGGGGTAGTCGTAGCCGGTCACGGTCCGATGATGCGCGCTCGAACAGACGTTCGCAAGGGCGGTTCGCGAGGTGTAGGCGCCCGCGGCGCGGCCAGTTTCACCCGGCCCGAAGGTAACTCACCTTGCGCTAGCGTTAGGTCCAGGCTATACTGGGCTTGTTCGTACAACAGAAGAGAGGAGGAAAGGATGGTGGACAAGGACACCCGCAAGGTGCTCAAGGCGGCCGAGAAGCAGGGCTTCGAGATCCGCACCAGCGCCAAGGGGTACCCGATGATCTACCGGGACGGGGTCTTCGTCACGAAGGCCGCACAGACACCCGGAGACCAGCGAGGCCTGAAGAACCTCATCGCCGCACTGCGGCGGGCCGGGTTCAGGTGGCCACCACCCCGATAGCGGGAAGGGCCGGGAGTCGAGGTTAGCGACTCCCGGCCCGGTCCCCCATCTTCCTCTCACCATCCACCAGGAGGCAAAGATGAGCACCATGTACAACGCGGTGATCGACGTCGGGCGCGTCGAGCCGCTCGACGAGTACCTCGATCAGCTCGACGGCTACCACGCCGTCCTCGCCGGTACGCCGGCCGGCACGCTCGAGGTCATCATCAGCCTGCCCGCCGAGTCCCTGCGCCAGGCCGCCACGACCGCCCTCGCCGTCGTCGAGGCGGCCGGGCTCACCCCGCGCACCCTCGACGTGCTCACGAGCGAGGACTTCGACGCCCGGCACGCCGACGACGACGGCGAGACGATCTCCGTGGCCGAAGCCGCCGAGCTGCTCGGCGTCACGCCGTCGGCCGTCCGGCAGCGCCTCGGCTCCGGCAGCCTGCCCGGGCGCCGCGTCGGCCGCGACTGGCGCCTGCCCAAGGCCGGCGTCGAGCAGCTCGCCGCCGGCCAGTTCCGCGGCATCGGCCCCGACGACGCCGCGGCGATCGCCGAGAAGCGTGCGCGCAGTCAGCGCCGCTACACCGGGACCGAGTAGCCCACTACTGCCCCGGGCACGACGAAGCGGCCCCCGCCCACCCCGAGAGGGGTGGACGGGGGCGCCGTGTGTCGTGGAGGGCTAGACGTGCGTGTTCAGCACCAGCTCGATGCCCTCACGGGCAGGGTCACCCTCGTCGAGGGCGGCGCGCAGCGCGACCAGGGACTTCCACTGCTCGGTGCCCCTGGCGATCACAGGGGCCGGGTCAGGGTTCGCGGCGAGCCACGGCACCCACACCGCGAGGAAGTCCTCGACCTGACTCAGCGCCATCACACGCGTGATCGCCGAGGAGACCGCGAGCGCGATCACCGCGCCCGGGCCAAGCCTGGACGGGTCGCCGTCGGCGATCGCCTCGAGCACGAACGGCACGAGCGCCGCGAGCCCGGGCACGAACTGGAAGATGGTGCGAACGACGGTGCGCACCGGGTGTCGGGTCTGCGTGGTGGTCATGGTCAGTCCTCTCCTGCCAGGACCGCCGCGAAGCGCTCCACGACGGCTTGGGCGATCTTGTCGGCGTCCTTGGTGGGCAGCCCGGCCACCGCCTGGGTGACAGCGGCGCGCACGTCGGCGGCGAGCAGGGGTCGCAACTCGCGGGCGACGTCGGCGGCCGAGACGCTGGTGCCCTTGTTGACGGCCTGCTCGATTGCCTTGGTGTGGGCGAGCAGGGTGCGTACGTCGCGGCGTACGTACACGTTCTGCTGTAGGCCCAGGCGCACGGTCATCGTCGACGAGTTGTTGATGTCCGCTGCGGCCGGAGAGAGCTTGTTCTTGTGCTCGGAGACCGCCTCGGCGATCTCCTTGATCTGCTTCTTGCTGATCTCAACCTCAGCCATGTCGTCCTCCAGGTGGGTATCGTGAGTGATGCGGTACTCGAAGTGCCACGGCTCGCTGGCGATGGGGCGGTGCCAGCCGTGCTTCGCGCCGTTCTTGATGAGCCACGCGCGGGTTGGGTTGTCGACGTCGACGGCGCGGCCGCCGCGGTCCTTGGTGTCCTTGGGGCGGTAGACGTGCTTGGACTCCTTGGGGTGCGCCGCGAGCGGTGGCCACCCCGGCTTGCCCTGGTTGTTGTAGAGCTCCCACTGGCGCGCTTCGGTCCGAGACGACGAGGTGAGCCCCCCTGCGGGCATGCCGGCGGCCGCCATCCGCTTCCACGACGCGGCCGACTCCGGAGCGAGGGTGTGACCTCCGCCGATGCTCACGAGTGACATGGGGTGCTCCTCACGGGTGGTGGGCAGGCTTGGCTCCCCGCAACCCGCGGCTCTACAGCGGCACGGGGCGGGGGCGAACGAGGGGTGCTACAGGTCGTGCGGGCGAGCCGGTGGGGGCGGCGGCTTGCCCTGCCAGATGTGCGCCTCGAGGACATCGACGAAGTCGCCGAGACGGCGGATCGTCACTGCGTCCTGCCGGCGTAGAGCCCAGAGCTCCACGACCTGCCCCTCGAGCTCGGCGAGTCGGCGCCGGTCGGACTCACGGGCCGAGATCTCGACGCCCCGGGCGGTCGTGCGGGAGACCAGCCAGGCGCCCCCGATCGAGACGACGGCGGTGATCAGAACGGCAGCGAGGTTCAGATCCACGGCACCCCCTGATTCCGATAAGGCGTATTACGCCTGCGTCGACGGGGCGTGGGTCGTGCTGTGGCAGGACAGCGGATGGGTGGCGTGCTCGCTGCAATCTGGCTACACGGGCTCACCGCAGGTCCGCCGCATCGGCATGACCGTGCACTATCGGGGCTCTGTGTCACCGACCGCAGGGAACTTCGCCGCAGGTGCCGCCGTGAATGTCGCCACGTCCCCAGTCGGCTTCCGCCCCGGAACCAACGTCGTCGGCGCACTCGGGTTCGGCGGCACAACTTCCGGCGCGTACAACATCAACGGCGGGACAGGGCTCATCACGCTGCGTCCGATCTCCGCGGCGACATCCGCCGACCTGAGTAGCATCACGCCCTACCTGAGCTAACCGCGTGTCCACGAGAGGTTCAGCTGGACGATGTGCGTGGCTGCCGTGCTCGTGGAGACGGATAGGGCACCACCCGAGGTAAGGACCGCAACGGCGTTCACCGCGGCGCTCGTCCCCGCCATCGCGGACATTCGCAACGCCGATGCAGGTCGGTAGGCGGCGGCCACGTTGCCGATTTGCTGCGCGGGAACGGTGAACGCGCCGCTGACGCGCCCCCGCATATAGACGAGGTGGCCGAGGCCGCGGACCTGCAGCGTCTCCGTGTTCGTGAACCCGCCCAGAAGCGGCACGTCCACCCATCCGCTGTCCTGCCACAGCACGATCCAGGCCCCGTCGACGCAGGCGTAATACGTCTTATCGGAGTCGACATAGCAGGACATACCCGACACCGGGGACGGGATCGCGGCGTCGCGGGCCGCGGTCGACGCGAAGCGCATGTTGGAGCGCCCCGCGATCCACGCGACGATCGCGGACATCTGCGCGGGCCCGTCCGGTGGGTCGGAGGGGTCGGGGTATGGTCCGCCCTGGATCGGCTCATTCGCCATCAGTGGCCTCCTCGGGCTCGGGTGCGGTGTGGGGCTCTGGGTAGTCCGCGGCGATCGCCAGAGCGGACGTAGGCGTGAGCACGACGGCCTTCGCGTCGGCGGGCAACCCGAACGCGGCGGCGACCTCAGCGAACGTCATGGCAGAGCCGTCGGCGGGGGTGGGCGGCGGGAGTTCCTCGGTGTCCTCGGTGGCTGGCTCGGTCATCTGGGCCTCCTCGTCACGGGGTGGTGTAGGTGACTGTCACCTGGAGCGACGTCGGCGTTTCGAGGGTGAGGTAGTCGGTGTAGGTCGACGAGTAGATCCCGAAGCCGCGAATCGTCCCCGCCAGCCACGCGGTCACCCACGCCGACGGCAAATCCCACTGCACGGTCTGTCCGACCTGAACCGTCCCCGGGCGCCACGGGCCAAACCCCGGCACGAACGACGGCGCGCCCGACGGGTTGGCCGTGTAGGCGTGCCCGTACACCACAGGAGTGTTGTTTGTGCCGTCGGGGTATGCGGACTGCCTACGCCGCGCCCGCAGCTTCGCGGTCTGGATCACTGCGCCGGAGGGCAACAACGCCGCCAACGAGCTCGCTGAGTAGCGCACGATCCCGGCCTCGATGTAGGTCGCGATGAGGATGCTCCCAGAGGCGTTGCGCTGGTCCCGGCGACCCTGCGCGATCGGCCAGATCTGGCTCGAGGGCTCGGTGTTCCACACCCACGACGAGCCCGACATGTCTCGTGACCCCATGTGCACGACAGACGGGACGATGACCTCGGTGATCGGCACCGGCGGTGCCGCGTTGGCGAGGTCCTTGGAGAGCTTGCCGAGCACGACCCACGCTCCGTCGGCGCGCACGACCACGACGAAGTCCGTCACGGCTGGCACGTACGTGGAGACCCACCGGACTCCGGTGACGACGGCGCCAGCGAGGTTCACCGACAGCGCGGCGTTCGTGGCGTCGATCGCCGTGACGACGCCGAGGCGGATGCTCGCGCTCTTGGCGTCCATGCGGGTGCGACGCAGCAGCTCGACCGCGAGGGCGCTCATGTCGCGGCCGCCCGCACGTCACGGGTGGACATCGGGAACTGCCCACCAGGGGTGAACGGGACCGTGAAGGAGTCCAAGATGTGCCGGCGCACCGTGCCTGCAGGGTCAGTCGGGTCGGAGATGACGTCGACGACGTCGCACGCCTCGAGCGCAGCGTTCGGCACCGACGACAGGTCCAGCGAGCGCGCTGCGCCGGTGTGCAGAGCGAGACTCGTCTGCGCGATCGCTCGAGCCTGGTCGAGGCTCGTCACCGCGGGGTTGGACTCGAAGTGCGGGGCACGCCCCCAGAACCCTGCGCCCGGGTCTCCGTACCTGGTGGGCGAGCTCGGATCGTCGTCGTACACCGTGGCCTGCAGCGGGGCGAAGTCGCCGCTCGGCGACTCGCCGCGGACCACCACGGCGTTGCGTACGTCCGACCGCGAAGCCGAGGACGACGCCCGGACCAGCACACCGCCCGCGCCGGCCTTGATCTGCCACACCGGCGGGGAGTCCACCGTGGGCAGATCCGCGATCACGATGCGGCCCCACGGGTCCGCGTACACCTGGGCGGGGATCGAGGCCGCGAGCGCGGTGATCGCGCCCCAGCGGTCCTCCTCGACGGTCATGGTTGGTACGCGGGCGTCGCGGGTGGCCTGGGCGACGACCTCGACGTCGGCGAGGGTCTCGTGGACGAGCTGGCCGATCAGAGACTGAGCTGAGGGGCCGGAGATCGTGCGGGGCTGGACGAAGCGATCGTCGACGATCCATGCCTCGCGGGAGCGGCCGCGGACGGTGACCTCGCCGTCGTGGGAGATCGGTCCGTCGACGTCGTCGACGCGGAACACGCCGAGGGGGATGGTCTCGACGGCGCCACCGATGTAGTGGAGCTGCCACCACACGGTGATCTCCTGGCCCGAGTTGGACAGCGGGTCGGTGTGGTGGGCGGGCAGGGCGGGGACCTGGGTGTAGGGGCCGGTCTTCAGTCGCGGGGCAACAGAGAGCGTCAGCTCGCGGCGCGTATCACGGCCCCGGGAGACAGAGACGGAGCCGCCCGTGACGGGGAGGCCGGTGTAGAGACGCTCACCGCCCCGGTCGACGTTCGCGCGCACGGAGATCTGCTGCGGTGAGGCGAGCGCGGCGAGGAAGCCCTCGGAGACTTGCAGCACGTCAGGCGCCCTGCTGCAGGTCGAACCACGAGTCCACGGCGTCGAGCAGATCGGCCCAGGTGGCGTGGGTCTCGATGACCGACTGCCAGGACACGCCCGGGATGCCGCGGCCCTCGCCGGCGGGGACCTCAGTGCGCTCGACGTCGAGGGACCACCAGCGCTCGGCGAAGTCCTCGAACCCACCCGGGTTCGAGCGGGTGACGGTGGACACGTAGTACCACCCGGCGGACAGGTCCGTGGTGCCCACGGGCTGCAGCAGCAGTACTCGGCCGGCACGGAGTGACTCGTCGAGGCGGGCCGTATGGGCGCCGCGCTGGGTGGTGAGCCCGACCTTGGTGCGGTCGGCGGAGACGCCGCCCCACTGTGCGGTGGTCTGGGCGACGGTGCCCGCGCCGAGGATCTGGTAGGTGCCGCCGATCGTGGCGGACTGGATGTCTGCGAGCTCACGGAAGCGCGTGCACACGGTGAGCGAGGGGCGACCGGGGACCTTCACCCACAGCCCCTCGGCCGCACCGTTCGTGGTGAGCGCGACGGTCACGACCTTCACGACGGCGCCGCCGGCGGCATACCCGGTCAGCTCGTACGTGACCGGGGACTCGAGCGGGGCCTCGGAGTCCGATCCGACGAAGTAACCGCCGACGACGGCGAGCTCGTCGACGCCGCGCACGGGGATGTCGGGTGTGCCGGCGACCTGGCGCACGATCGTGATCACCTCGACCGACGAGGGCCACATGCCGCCGTCGACGATGAGGTTCACGGCCGCCCACGCGGGGTCGAACGTCGCTTCGAGGATCCCGTCCGGGCTCGTGGGCATGGTTACCCTCCCGTCGAGGCGTAGCGGACCGAGCGGGCGACGTCGGCGAGCTCGGCCTGGACGATGCCGCGCACCGGCTGGCCGTCGACCAGGAGCGTGAGTGCGGCGCCGTCGAGCGCACGGGCGAGACTGCCAGCGTCGAGGACCGTGGTGACCGTGACCGGGGTGGGCTGCACGATGATCGGCCCCTGACCGGGCCACGTGTTGCCGGAGTTGATGTGCTCGAGCGCCTGCCGGTTCACCTTCGTCGCCGCAGCGTTCACGACGAACTCACCATTGCTCAGGCGCGCCGCGATCGAGTCCGACGTCGACGTGCCCGGGCCGGCGATGTAGCCGCCGGCGAACTTCTTGACGACGTTGCCCTTCTTGTCGAGCTTCAAGCCGAGTGCGTCGAGGAACTCCTCAGCCATTCCCTTGCCGGCCTTGGCGATCACCTTGTTGATCCGCTCCTGCTCCTGCTCGAGTCCGACCACGAACGCCTCCGCGGCCGCCAAGCCGCCCTCGTGGAACCCCTCGGTCACGTACTGACCCGCGGCGTCGGAGAACTTCTTGAGGTCCTCGTAGGCGGCGTTCAGGGCGTTGACCTGGGCAGGGCCGCCAGCGAGCAGCGCGTCGGCGACGAGGCTCCCCTCCTCCGAGCCGAGCATCGCGATCTCCTGCAGGATCACCCCCGAGGCGCCCATGTCCGCCAGGCGCTTGAGCTTGTTCGCGAACGCCCGAATCTTTGCCGCCCGCTCCTGAGCGCCAGCGACGAGATCCGCGGCCGTCACCGACGCGGGCGTGCCCTTCTTGGTGACCTGCTCGTGCCAGACGTTCCCGCGCCCATCGGTGCGCTGCACCGTCTCGACCTCGTCCTCCGTGGCTGCCTTGATCGACGAGCGCAGCGACTGCTCACCCTGCAGCGCGGACGAAACCCCGTCGGCGATCTGGGCGAGCTGGGCGACGTTGTCGCGGGCGTCGGCGAGCTTCGCCTCGACCTTCTCCGCCTGGGCGTAGAGCTTGGTGAGGTTGCGCTCGGCATCGCGCGCCGCGTCCTTCAGCGCGGCGCGCTGCTTCTTGGACAGATCCTTGTTGCGCGACGCCTCGAGCATCTCGTCGATGACGGAGTACGCGCCTGACAGACCCGAGGACACCCGGTCCACGGTGTCGCCGCGGCGCACGTCGACGCGCAGCTCGCGCTCCGCCTCGGAGAGACGCTCCTGGCGAGCCTGAGCCTCGCGCAGCTCCTGACGAGCGGCAGACTCGGCCTTGCGGGCACGCTCCACGCGCTTACGGGCGTCCTCGCGAGCGCTCTTGTCCTTCGACCCCCGGACGGCGTCAGCGGCCTTCTGAGCGTCCTTCAGCTCCTTCGCGGCGTCGCGGTAGGCCTCCCGCGCGGACTTGGTCTGCCCGCGCGCCCAGGACACACGCCCGCCCGAGGCGAACCCCGGCAGGACGTCCGCACCGGAGTTGATCGCATCGAGCAGCGACAGGTTCCTCGCCGTCGCTGCCGCGTTCACCACGTACTCCCCGGACGCGGCCCGGATGAGCATGTTGTCCTTCGACGACGGCGCACCCGGCAGACGACCGCCCGACGCGCGGCCGATGCTCGTCGACGACCGTGCCGGCTCGAACGTCACCGCGACGCGACGGCCGTTGAGGTCGGTGATCCACCGCTCGACGTCCGCCGTCGCGCCCGCCAGATCCGCATCGACCTCGATCACAGGGTTGCGGATCGCCTCGAGCTCGGCGGAGAACTGCTCGGTCGCCTCCGCGCCCTTGTTCCCGAAGAGCGTGACCACCTTCGCGAGCTCGGCGTCGCTCATCTTCCCGAAGAGCTCGACCTGGGCCGCCCCCTCGGGGCCGAGCGCCGTCAGCTCGTCTAGAAGATCGCCAGCAGCGCCCTGCAGCTCCTCAGGGAGCTTGCGCGCCCGCCCGGCGAGCTCGAGCATGTTCTGCTCCCACTCCTCCTGGGCAGCAACCTGACGCTCGAGCTCGGCGATGTAGTCGTCGACCTTGACCGGGAAGTCACCGAGGAAGTCCTCCCACGAGTCCTCGGTGCTCTCCGTGGCCGCCGCGGCCGCCTCGGCCAGCTCACGGTTCTTCTCCACCACGGCGTCGAAGGCGTCCTGCAGGTCGATGAACTCCGCCGACGCACCCGAAGCCATGTCGCGCCACGCCTCGAGGGCCTTCGCAGCCTCCTCGGACATCTCGCCGGTGTAGCCCATCGACTCGGCCAACTCGCGTGCCGACTCAGAGGCCGTGGTCTGCTCGACGTCGGCGGCCGCGAGCGCCTCGGCGTAGCCCGGCAGGTGCTCGCGAAGCTCGTCCATCGAGTACTTCGTCTGGTCGACCTGGGAGTAGAGGAGCTCGAGACCTTCGGCGGCGTGCTCGGGGTGACCCGCCGCAACCATCTGCGCCAGAGCGGTATCCCACGCCTCGAAGGCGGCCTTCGAGTCGTGGACCGAGGAGACATAGGTAGTGCCGAAGACGTCGTCGAGCTTCGATGCCCACAGGTCGAGCTTCCGGGTGATGCCTCCGTTGCCGGTGATCGCGTCGAGCGCTTCGGTGACGTCGTCGATGTTCTTGAAGGATGCGAACATGTCCGT
The DNA here is from genome assembly GCA_964510785.1 of uncultured Cellulomonadaceae bacterium. Lineage (GTDB taxonomy): Bacteria > Actinomycetota > Actinomycetes > Actinomycetales > Cellulomonadaceae > JAAYZM01. The sequence goes on from CAZECM010000008.1 coordinate 34,801, forward strand.
CGACGCCGCGGCGTCCATGTCGAGTATCAGCTTCGTGAGCTCTGCGACGCCGGGGATCGCGCGGCCCGCGCCGTCCGAGAGGTTGGTGAGCGCGTCGGTCAGGTAGATGACACCGAGCGCGGCACCCGCGATGCCGGCGGCCTTGCCGAGCCCCCTGAGGCCGGCGGACGCGCGGGGGGCGACGGTGCTCAGGGAGCGGATGAGCTTGTAGGTCTCACCGATGCGGGGAGCGAGCAGCAGGAAGGTGCCCGCAAGGAGTCCGCCCGTCGCGGCGATGCCGGCGAGCTTGCCAAGCGCGCTCTGCGCGGCCGGGTCGAGGTTCGAGAACCACTGCGCCAGGTCGGCGACGCCGTCGGCGGCGTCAGCGACTGCCGGCAAGAACGAGTCGCCGATCGTGATCGCGGCGTCATTCAGTGAGTTGCGGGCGATCTGGATGCGCGACTCGGTCGTCTCGTAGCGCTGCGCGGCCTCGATGAGCAAGGCCGTGTTCTCGTCCCACGCCCGGTTGGCGAGGCCGATCTGGTCGGCGAGCAAGCCCTGTGCCGAGGCGAGCGACCCGACGGAGCGCTTGAGCCGCTGGTCGGTCAGGCCCAGGTCGGCGTAGATGCGCGTGGTCGACTCGCCGGCCTCGGAGATCCGACCCATGCCCTCGACGAACGACGTGACCGCGCCAGCGGCGTCCTCACGGAAGAGCCGCGAGAACTCCTCCACGGTCATCCCGGAGACCTTCGCGAAGGTCTCGAGCTTCTTGCCGCCGTCGATCACGGCGTCGTTCATCGTCGTGAAGAGCTTGGACACCGCGGTGCCGCCGGCCTCGGCCTCGACACCCACCGAGGACAGCGAGGACGCGACCGCGAACACGTTCGCCTCGGTGAGGCCGGCATCCTTGGCGGCGGCCGCGAGGCGCGAAGACAGCGCGACGATGTCCGCCTCGGTCGTCGCCGAGTTGTTGCCCAGGGCGACGATCGTGGAGCCGAGCCGGTCCGTGTCCGACGTCGCCGTGCCCATGATGTTCGAGAACTTCGCGAGCGCGGTGGCGGCGTCCTCGGCCGACAGGTTCGTCGTCTCGCCCAGGTCGAGCATGACGCGCGTGAACGCGGCGACGTCGTCGACGTGCACGCCGAGCTGGCCGGCGAGCTCGGCCACCGCGGCGATCTCGGTGTGCGTCGCCGGCAGTACCGATGTGAGTCGGCGCAGGTCCTTCTCGAGCTTGGACATCTGCGCCGACGTGCCGTCGACGGTCTTCGTCACCCCGGCCCACGCGGACTCCCACGACATCGCGGCCTTCGTGGAGAACGCGAGCGCCGCCAGGACCGCCGTCGAGCCCGCGACGAGGGCCTTGCCGGTCGCCTTGTAGGCGTCCTGCTTGCGCTTCTCCGCGGCCGCGACGGCGTCGGCGGCCGACTTCTGGCGGACCTCGTCCTCGCGCAGCGCCGAGCCGTGCGCGCCCTGCATCGCCCGCCACTTGCGATCCGCGATCTCCTGCTGGCGCAGCAGGTGCTTCGTGGCGAGGGTGACCTTCTCGGCGCCCTGCTCGTAGCGCGAGGGGTCGAGGCTGACGCGTACCGAGGGGTCGCGGACGGAGAGGCTCATGGATCACCTCCCCGCTACGTGTTGATTCACGTGGGCCGGTTGAGCCGGATCTCTTTGAGGCACCGTTCGCACGTGCCGGCGGTGCCGGCGGCCATGCGCACGTGGGCGCCGCGAGCTTTCGCGTCCTCGGACTCGTCCGCGTGTGCGCGGGCGACGCAGCCGGCGCACACGTCGACGTGCGCGTGGCGGGGACCCTCGTCGGGGTGGGAGCCGCAGCTCGAGCACCTGCGCGCCTCGTAGGCCTGCCACTGCAAAGCCGCGTCCTGGGAGAGCTCACCCCACTGCAGGAACTCCTCCAGAGGGATGCCGCGCGGCCCGCAGTAGGCCATCCGCTGAGCGAGAAGAGCGTCGCGGCTCAGCCTTTTGGGAGCGCGGAGGACGGCGCTTTGAAGTTCAGCTCGAGGAGCTCGGTGTAGAGCACGTCGATCTCGCCCCACGCCCATGCGCCGGACCCGAGCTGCTCGACCCACCAGGCTTCGTCCTGCAGGTCCTCGTCGACCGCGCACGCGGCCGCGAGCGCCGGGGCGAGGGTGACGCGCACTAGCTCGCCGTCGGCGTTCGTGTGGGCGTCCTGCAGCGCCTCGAGCTCGACGGGCTCGAGGTTCTTGAACTCGACGGCCACGTAGAAGGCCTTGAGTGCCTGGCGAGCCTCCTCGAGGTCCTGCTCGGCGGCCAGGATCTCCTTGGGAGCCCGGTTCGTCACCTGACGCATCGTCAGGACCCGCTCGAGCTCGGCAACGCGCGAACGTGCCGGCCCAGGATCGGAGACCTGGACCGGCACGGTCGTGGTGCGCGCGCGCTTCGCGGCGAGCTGCTCGCGCAGCGACAGCTTCTTGGCCACGGTCAGGCCGCGGCCGGGATCGCGACGTCCTCGGCGGGCGGCGCGGTGATCGTGAACCCGACGGTGAGCTGGGCGGCCGTCTCCCCGGTCGTGCGGACCTTGCCGAGCGAGTTGACCTCGATCGGGAAGATGTCCGATGGCTGGGTGGGGACGTCGCCGCCGTCCATGAAGATGATGAAGCCCTTCGTGCCGCGCGGGAGCACGTCGCGGGCGTCGTCGCCGTCCTCGGAGGCGTACATCGTCAGGGACGAGTCCGAGGTCTGCAGGCGCCCGGCGATCTTCGACATGAACCGCGTGCCGAGGTCGGGGGTGTCGATCGAGCCGGCCGTGATGTCCCAGCCGGACAGGTCGGCGATCTCGTCGGTGATGTCCGTCGAGGCGGTGATCTCCGCGCGCGACGCTCCGGTCTTGTAGTTGGCGAGGCTCGTCGCGAAGAAGACCTTGGAGATCTCCGGCGCGAAGAACCGCGTGCTCGTGGCGAGCTTGGCCATGTCAGTTCTCCTTCACGGGGGCAGACGGCTCCACCTCGGAACCGTCGGGGCCGGTCGCGGGTGCGGCCGGAGTCTGGGTGTCCGCGCTCTGGGCCGGCGTCGTACGCGGCCGGGAGCGGGAGGTGCGGGAGCGGGAGGTGCGTGGGCGGTTGCCGGGCAGCCACCCCGAGCGCTTCCACGCGCGCACGGAGCGCGGGTGGACGTGCGAGACGACGTCGAGCTCGGGGTGGTAGATCGGTACGAGGGACGAGCGGGGGGCAGACACGAGCGCACCTCCTCGAGGTGGTGTTGCTGGGGGGTGGGTCAGGCCAGTCCGACGCGGCGGTTGACCTCTTCGACGATCTCCACCGCGGCGCGGCGGACGTCTTCGGCGCCGGCCTGGGCGGCCGGCAGGAGGAAGGGGCGCGCCTGCTCGTCGAACCAGTACCCGCGGTTGCCGAACAGGGGGTGCTTGAACCAGGACGAGAGGATCCCCTCGTACACGCGGGCGTGCGGGGCAGTCGAGAGCGACGCCCGGACTCGCACACCGGGGCGGCGCTGCGAGAACGACACCTCGAGCGAGAGCGACCGGGGGATCCGCGAGGACCACATCGCCGCGCCGGCGGCGTCGTGCAGGATCCCTCGGGCGGCGTCACGCAGCTTCGGGCGCATCTCGCGCCGGAACTCCTTGGGGATGCGTCCCAGGGCCCGGTAAAGCATGCGGATCTCGGTGTAGTCGATGCCCTCGCCGTACTCGCTGCCAGGCGGAGTGGTCACAGCGCGCTCGAGCAGACGATCGAGTAGAGGACATTCACCGTGGCACCCTGCTCGTGCTGGATGGGGATCCACTCGAACTCGCGAGCGAACTCGGCACGGTCCCACGCGCCGGCGGCCACGTGGTCGTCGCCGAGGGCAACCGCGAGCGCGGTGAGAAGGTCTACGGCACGTTCGCGGAGCGCGGCAAGGTTCGTGGTTCCGGAGGTGAGCGTGAGCAAGCACCGCACGGTGACGTCCTCGCGGTACCGGGGCTTGCCCATGCCAGGCAGGACAGTGGCGGTGGCCTCGTAGCCCGGGCGGTCGGGTCCGTCGGTGAGACCGACGACGAAGGCCTCGTCCATGACCTCGCCGAGGTGCGGCCCGTCGAGGACCTGCAGGTCGGAGTGCTCCTTGTGGAGCTCGACGAGGCGGCCCACGACCGCTCCGACGCGGGTCAGCCCGTTGCCGGACATCACACCCCCAGGAGCTCGTAGGGGGCGAGGAGCTGCTGGGCTCGTCGCGGGAACGCGAAGCCCTGCATCCTCGCCGCGCCGTCTGCGGCGTCAGCGGCCGCGGTGTAGGCGACGCCGCGCGACCCGCCGCCGGCGCGTCCGCGCTGGGTCTCCCACAGGTGCGCGGCGACGATCTTGATTGCCTGACGCACCGACGAGGTGCGCTCTGGTGCGGTGACCGTGACGGTCCAGGGGGCACGCCCCGAGACGGTGAGCGTGACGATCCCCGCGCGCAGGTTCGGTTCGATGGCCGTGGGGGCGATCTCTCGGCCGTCGGCGTCGACGACGGAGACGACCGAGGAGAGCCCCTTCAGTGGGAGCACGAGGGCGGGGCCCGGCTGGTGCACCACAAGCTCGACCTCGTCCGTGTCGAGGGGGCCGACCTTGAACTCCACCTGCTCGTGAGCGGACTCCACGACCTCGGTCAGCTTCTCGCCCGTAGCTTCGGGGTCGTTGGCGTCCATGCGGAGGAAGTCCGCCACTGCCGACACGGGGACGAGAAGCTGACCTGCCATGCTCAGGCTCCGGGCTCGGGCGCGGCCGTCTGCTCGGGGTCCGTCGCGGGCGCGGGGTCCGTCGCGGGCGCGGGGTCGTCCGAGCTCTTCGCGAGCTGGTCCTTCGCCGAACCGCGGCGAGGCGCGGGCGCGGGAGCCGACTCCGGCGCGGGGGCGACGGTCTCGGGGGACTTCGGCTTGCCGATCGCCTTGAGCTGGGCGTCCACGGACTTCGCTCGATCGGTGAGACCGCGGGCGACGTACCCCGCCTTCTCGTTCTGCAGCGCCGCGTAGAGCTCGGCGTGCTCGCTGGCCTGCGCGGCCCTTCGACGCGCCGCAGCAGCCGTGTGTGTTGCCTTGGCCATATCTACTCCTCAGAGTCGAGTCGGGTGCGGGATGGAACCGGCTGGGTGCCCGCCCGACGCGGGCACCCAGCCGGGTGAGGATCAGAAGGTCGGCGCCTTGAGCCCGGTGCCGGTGATCTTCTGGTGGACCGCCTTCGGCGTGCCCTGGTCGTCGACCACGCGGTCGAAGCACGCGGCGTAGTACCCGTACACCACGAGGTCGATGCCGAGCTTCTTGGCCTGGGGCTGCTCGGCCCGGATGTACATCGGGGAGTTCGGGTCCTCCCACAGGTGGGCCTCCTGGCGGGCGACGGCCACGGCCACGTCCTCGTCCGGCGGCTCGGCCGAGCCGAGTGCGTTCGGGAGGTTGTTGTCCGTGACGACCGCACCGCCGTTGGGCAGGAACCCGCGCACGCCCGCCGGGTAGCCGGAGCCGGTCGAGGTGCCACCCGCGAGCGCGGGGAACCCCTGTGCGGCGATGAACGGCCACTGGTCCGTGAGCTCGCCCTGCAGCCACTTCCAGCGCCGGCCGCGCATGAGGGTGAAGACCTCGTCCTCGTCGAGGTCCTGCAGGACGTCCTCGACGTTCGCTGCGGCAGCGAGGATCTTGCGGTAGAGCTCCGCCGCCGTCGGGGTCGCGTCGGTGTAGGTGACCAGGTTCGCCACCGCGAGCAGCCCCCACGTGGGGGCGTTGATGATCGTCGAGTCGAGGTTCACGTCGTACGCCTTGAGGAGGTCCTCGAAGACGATGTCCTCCGTGCCGAGCGACCGCTCCACCGACTGGCGGGAGATGGTCTGAGAGCCGGCCGCGGTGCGGATCGGGACCGCGATCATCTCGTCCGCGTAGTCGTCCTCGGAGACCGCCGTGTTCTCGGTCGCCTGGTTGGCGACCGACGTCTTGGCCGTCTGACGCGGGATGTACGCGGTCATCCCGGTCTCGGGGAGGTCGTGGTGGCGGCACTGGTCGGCGAGCTTGCGGCCCGGGCGACCCTTGGGCGCGTAGAGCTCGATGAGGTACTGCGGGACGACCAGGCCGGGCGCGCCACCGGTGCTCACGGCACGCTGCACGGTCTCGGCCCGCTCGACACGCTCCTCCGCCATGTGGCGGGAGAGACGCTCACGGGCGGAGAGGTCACCGACGAAGCTCGCGGCGACGTCGCGCAGGAAGGTCTGACCCTGCGGGTCGGACTCCCGGGTGTAGGTGCGGGGCTCGGTCCCGACCCTGGTGGTCGCCTCCCGGTTGGTGGGCGCGGGCGCACCCGACGGGCCGACGCGGGCCTGCAGGTCCGTGACCGCGGCGTCGGCACGCTGCTCGGCCTCGTAGCCCTCCAGCTGCGCGCGCAGTGCCTCGAGCTCGGCGTCGATCGACGCCTGCGACTGCCGCAGCGCCGCGACGGCGGTCTCGTCGACCTCGGGGAGTCCGCGGAGCCTCTCGAGCTCCGTGGCGTTGGTGTTGCGCTGGGCGATCCGGGCGTTGATCTGCTCCCGGACCCGCGCGATGAGCTGCTCGAGCGTCATCTCAGTACTCCGTTCTGCCCCGGAGGGCTATCGGTGATGGGGTGGGTCCCAGCAGCGACAGGCGGTACCCGGCCAGGCATGTGCGCGGCAGGCCCTTGCGCGACGCGTCGAGGGGGTTCGGTCCGGCTCAGACGAACGGGACCAGGCGCGTGTCGTCGATGGTGACGACGTCGCGCCCGTGCTTGAGGGGGGAAGGAGTGGGCTGCTCGTCGAACCGCGAGCGCAGCAGCTCGAAGGCGCGCTTGCCGGTGACCTCATCCATCGTGCGAACCAGGTCGAGGGTCTCGTCGGCGCGCAGCCCACCGGAGGTGTACGGGTTCGCGCCGTAGGCGACGATCGCCACGTCGCCGCGGTGGATGTCGTACTCCTCGATGCGGTACTCGGTGTAGTCCGGGGACCACTGGCCCCGAACGATGCGGAACATGAAGCTCATCTCATCGATGAGGCCGGAGCGCAGCTTCGGGGCGATATAGGCGACGTCCTGGTCCTCACGGTCCAGGGCGGGCGCGTCGACGAGCAAGCCGGTCTCGTCCTCGGTGAGGGTGAGGGTGCCGGTCGAGGTGCGGGCGATGCGCCGCAGGGCTGCGTGCTGCAGGACCAGGGGCACGTCGAGGTCTACCTGGGTCAGCGACTTCGCGCCGGCGCCGGCGGAGACAATCTCGGTGTAGGGGCCCCAGAAGTCCCACATCTCGTAGCCCCGCTCGTACACCGTGGCGTAGCCGGAGAAGTGCAGCGGCCCGGAGCCGTCGTCGGACTCGCGCAGCTGCATGCGCGCGGCCGGGGCGGTCACCCAGGCACGCGAGGTCGCTTCGCGGGCGCAGCGGCGCTGGGACGGGCGGTCCGCGCGGGCGGCGACCGCGTCGGCGCGCTGCCGGCCGGCGGCCTCGATCTGCTCGAGCAGCTCAGGATCCATCGTCGACCTCCAGGTCGTTGCGTCCGCGGCGGGACGGGGGGAAGAGGCGGTCGAACTGCGCGTAGTCGGCCTCGGTCAGCGGCTGCAGGTCGTCGTAGGCGCGGGCCTCGTCGGGGGTGCGGGTGCGGTGGCGGATCTGGAGGCCGAGCACCTCGGCGCGGGTCTTGGGGTCCATCGCGAGCACGGCGTCACGGTTGAGCTTGACGAAGCGTGCCCCGTGCTGGGTTGCGGACAGCGCGGTCTCGCGGCGCTTCACCGCCGAGCCGAGGTTCATCACCATCAGCTGGAGGTTGCGCTGGGTGATGTTCGCGTAGTTGATGGTCGAGCGGTCCACGTGGACGTCGACGAGGTCGGCCGGGACGCCCATGAACCGGGTCAGCGCGAGGTCGGAGTACTCCATCTGCTCGATGAAGGCGGCCTCGGCGGCCTTGGCCGCCACCGGGGTGTACGTCCAGTCCTTGCCCGTGACGAACACGTCGCCCGTGGCCATCGCCGCCTTGAAGCGCGCCTTGGTGTCCTGGGTGTCGACGTCGGTGAGCCTCACCTCGGCGTTCTTGAGGATCGCGGAAGGCACGGTCCCGTTGGCGAACCAGTCGAGAGCGAACTGCTGGGCCGACATACCCGCCGTGAGGAACGTGGCCGCGTTGGCGATCGGGGACAGACCGACCGGGACGCCGGCGATCGTGAACTGGCGCTCGTGCCAGATGTAGCGAGGCTCATGCTTCTCGCCGGCGATGCGGTACTCGAGGACCTGGCCGCCCTTGATCCGGATCGCCACGTCCTCGTCCTGCACGAGGTCGATGCGTGTGGGCAACCCGAACGCGTCGATCGCGCGGATCACCCCGACGGAGTTGCCGACCCCGTCGAGGGACATCTGGGAGGAGTAGACCCACTCCTGCAGCGACATCGGGTGACCGTCGGCGATCTGCGACGGGGTCACCAGCAGGCGGGACGGGTCGACCTGGACGTCGATGCCGGCCGCCGTCGACGGGCGGTACACGTCGGCGGGCATGAGCGAGATCAGGTCCGCGCGCAGACGCCGCGACGACCACACCACGGAGTGCTGCAGCGCCGCACGCCCGGTGACCGAGGGCCCCGACGCACGAGAGGGCACGCGCCCGTTCCAGGTCGTGGAGTCGGGCGCGGGGGAACGCCGAAGGAGGCTCACCGGCGCGCCCGCTTCCGCGCGGGCGAGAGCCGATCGAGCAGCCATGAGACGGCCAGGAGCCCCAGTCCCGCGACCGCGAGCGCGAGCGGCGCACCGACGAGGACCGCGGCGAGGGCCGTGGCGGCCGCCACCAGCAGCAGAAGCCCGACGAGGTCGAGGAGGGTGGTGATCAGCTCGTGCACGTCGCCTCCCGTCAGCCGATGGAGTCGGCAGGGTCGTAGTCGGCGCTCTCGACCCACCCGAAGCGGGCCAGGGTGACCGCGTACAGCGCCGAGATGTCGTCGAGGGAGCGGCCGCGGGAGAACAACCACGCGTCACCGGATCGCAGCTTCTCGGCGGACGCAAGCGCGTTGTCGAGGACCGGGTCGCCGCCGTGGCGAACGACGCCGTCTAGGACGTCGTCGTGCAGAGCGCCGCAGGCGTCGACCTTGTTGCGCAGCGAGAGCCGGCGGACCTGGAACCCAGCGTCCTCAAGGTCGAGCTCGAGCGAACCCGCGGAGCCGGACCCGTCTATGACGACGAGATTCCCGCCGAACTCGTCACGGAGCCGGCGCAGGTGCGGGATCGCCCACGGGACGCCCTCTTCGCGCGCGACTACCTCGAGGTAGGCGCGCGCTCCGGGGTACGCGGCAGCGAGACCGATCGAAGCCCAGTCACGCTCGGGTGAGACGTCGATCGACCAGACGGGAGTGCCCTCCCACTCGACGTCGTCCGCGTCGAGCGCGAGCGGGTCCCACGACCCCTGCGGGATGACCCACGGGCGGGCCTTCGCCTTCGGCCACCACCCCAGGTAGGCGCGATCGAACTCCTCGGCCGCGAGACCGTCGTGCTCGGTCTGGAGGTTGTCCAGATCGATCGTGTAGCCGACGGCGGGGTGAGTGGCCGCCCACACCGCCGGGTCGTCGCGGTCAGCGTCCGGCGGGGCGGAGTACTCGAGGTAGCAGATCCGGCCGTGCCGGCCGGCCTTGGTTCGAGCTCGGCCCGCCTCGACCTTGCTCCACAGGTACTTCGAGTCGGCATCGCCGGCCGCAGAGGTCACCCACTTCTGTGCACCCGTGACAGTGATCATCGTCGGGTTGACGCCCGCCTCAATCCGGTTGTCCCGGTGGGCGAAGGCCTCGTCGATGTGAGCCTCAGGGAGGCCGGCCTCACCGTGAGCGGCAATCTTCTTGCCGGCCGCGATGATGAAGACCTCAGACTGATTGCGGAACAGCAGTCGCTCGGCGCCGGTCTTCCTCGACAGCTTGTTCACGCTGGGCGCGAGCGGGGACTCCATCAAGGGCTCGTAGAAGGACTTCTCGAGGCGCCGCAGCGCCATGTTCCGGTCCTGGGCGGCGTAGAGGATCGGCTTGCCGGGTGTGGTCAGCGCGCGGTGGGTGATCTTCGCTCGCGACGTCGACGTCTTGCCCGCCTGACGAAGCACGACCCAGACGACCTCGCGGTAGTAGAACAGGCCCGTCGCAGGATCGATCTCGCATGCCACGTCGAGGCCGTGCTGCTGCCACGGCATCGGCGTGCCGTCGATCGCCGCGAGCACCTTGCCGACCTTGCCGCCCAGAGTCTTCCGGTTCGGGTTGCGTGGCGTGTAGAACCGAGGCTCGGCCTCAATCCGCTTCGGCAAGCCCTGCCGTCCAGTCCGCCGGCACACCGCCGGTCGGCCCACCCTCAGGGACTCGGCGGAGCCGGTCGAGAATGTCCATCATCCGCAGCTGCACCCCGGAGAGAACGTCGAGGCGCTGGTGGCGCGTCGTCTGGTCGATGATGCGCGCGTTCGCCCGACCCAGTGCACCGAGCGTCTGCTTCCACGGCGGCTCACCCACGAGCGCGCCGAGCTCAGCGCCGAAAGCCACCTCGATCGGCCCCGCGGGGAGCGTGTCGTCCAGCAGCAGCGGCGCCGTCGAGTCGTCCACCGGCTCGACGACCTCCGCGAGCGCCTCGTCACGAGCGCGGTGCTCGAGTTCGTCGGCCTCACGGCGGCGGCGCAGCTCGGCGCGGTAGCGGCGAGCGTTCGCGGCGTGACCCTCGCGGCAGAGCGGGCAGCGGCACCCGCGGCGGTAGCCGGAGGGCCCGTGAGTGATCGCTTTCGACATCGCTCAGCCCTCCTTCCGCACGCCCGTGGGGCACCACCGGGACAGATCCGTAGAGAGAAAATCCGACCGCAGGGCGCGGGTGGACCGCCTCCCAAGACCAAAAGAAAAGTGGTCGCTGACCTGGGCAAACGCTAACGCGAGGACGCCCGCGAACGATGCGCCGGGCCGTCCGGCACGGCTGCGAGGGCAGCCCGAGAGCGGTGCGCGCGACGACGCAGGCGGCGACGAGGGCGACCCGCGTTGCACCCGAAGTGCGCCGGCCGCAGATTCCACGGCGACGTCGGGTGCCCGCCCTCCTCGAGCGGCACGATGTGGTCCAGGGACGGGCCGTACGGGTGGTTGGGTCGAAGCCCGAAGATGATCACCCGACCCAGGTGCGGGTACAGGCACTTCTCGACCGCGCACAGCGAACCCGGCGGGCACAGCTCGACGACGAGGCGACGCCACGGACGACCCTGCCGGCCACGCTTCGGATCCCACTCGCTCAGAACCACGAGCACCTCCCGGCGAACGCCAGCCGGCGCATGCCACCCGGCATGACGAAGGGCCCGTCACCCGCTTCCGGGTACGACGAACCCACCGAGGTGCACGATACACGCCGACCGGGACCAGTGGGAGAACCCTGAGTCCCGGTCGGCGTGTCGCGTCAGACGTCGAGCCCGGCGCGCCCCCGACGTCGCGCCTCGTCGCGCTCAGCCAGTTCGCGCTGGATGTGGTGACCAAGGATCCCGATGGTGGACGCGTCCCAGGAGGACTCGCACTCGGTGCACGTCGCCGAGTACGGGTTGACCTGCACCCGCAGCGTCCCGACCGACGAGCACACCATGCACGGCACGTGCGGCCGCCACGGCGGATCGACCCACGCCGCGTCGACCCTCGCCGCCGCCCACCAGCTACGCACCGACGCGTCGAGCTGCTCGAGGTCCGCGAGCTCGAGCGTCGGAGCACGCTGCACCAGCCACCGCAGACCGGCGTTCACCATGAGCCGCGGCGACCCGCCCAGGTAGGTGACCCACTCGTGTGACTGGACGCTGATCCGGCCCAACGTGGAGATCGCCCCGAGAGAGACCGGGACGCCCGGCCCACCCGACGATCTGCGACCACCCGAGCCCTGCGGCACCATCTGCGCGAGCTGCTCGAGGAGCGAGGGGAGCTCGATCGTCTCGACCCGAAGACGTGGCCGCCGGTACGGGATCACCCACACCTCCTGGGTGACCTGCTCGACCAGCGGCTCAGTCAGGTCTCCCACACGGTCGGCGATCTTCTCGACTAGGACCTCCTGCTCGGAGCGGACCTGGGAGCGGATCTCGGCATGGCGACGTCGACGCTTAGACACCGGGCGCACCCCCACCCCGACGACCACGCCTGCCACGACGTCGAGCACCAGGCGGAGGCTGACCCTCACCCATGCCAGGACCGTCACCACCCGACCCCTGTCCCAGTCCAGTACCCAACCCAAGCCCTGTCCCGTCCCGACCCGGGCTTACTCGTTCCGATAGACCTCCGAACTCACTTCCGCCGGAGTTCGGCGGGTACTTCGCGCGCACACCCGGCGCCGGTGCGGGGTCGTCGCTCTGGGCCGTCGCGGGTCGCACACTCTGGGGTGCGGTGTCCGCGCTCTGGGCCGGCGCCGGTCGCACGTCGTCGTCCTGGGGTTCGTCGCTCGGTTCGGTCGGGTAGCCGTTGTCGGACAGGAGCTGGGCCGTCCACTGGCCGTAGCGCGGTCGCGTGGGCGCGGGGCGCAGTTCGTGCGCGGAGTCCCATGCCTCGTGGTTGCCGCCGCGCCCGGAGTTGCAGCCACGGCACGCGACGACGTACGTCTCGAGCGTGGCTGCCTCCCCGGGCACGAGGTGGTCGAGCTCGCCGGAGCGCTTCGTCTTCTTGCCACGCCACACAACCTCGACCCCGCACCACCGGCAGTTGTCGCCGTCACGACGACGCACCTGCACCACGAGATGGATGTTGTTCGCGTCGTCACGTTGGCGGCGACCCCACTCGACGTCGGCCTTCGAGCGGATGTGGATCAGGTCGGGGTCCTCGATGAGCCTGTACACCCCCGGCTGGCCCTTGACGCGGGTCAGCAACCCTGTCTTGAGAGCCAGCCGGACGAGCTCTTCCCACCGGGGCCCGCCGATCATCTCGATCGTGCCCACCTCGACGAGGTAGTCCGTGAGGTGCGCCGCCGACTGCAACGAGAGCCGCCAGATGAACCCGGCGACCTCGTTGATCGTGCGCTCGTCGGCGGTCTTGTCGCGACGCGTCCCCATGATCGCGGGGTGCGAGGCTCCCGTGTCGCCGCTGCGCTGCCATGCCATCTGTCGAGTACTCCACGTGGTCTAGTCGCTGCACCGGCACTCACCGGTCTGCTGGTTGATACGTCCGCCGCAAGATCCGCAGCGCTCTGACTCATTCATCCCGCTCACCTCCTCCGCCTGGGTCGAGGCCGAGGAGGACTGCGACGCAGTGCCACGTCTCCTCGGACGGTTCACGCGTGATCCCCGCAGCGCGGCGCACCTGGCGCCGGTGGCCACCACCGACCGCGACGTCGTCCGCGCAGAGGCCGAGCTCGCGTGCGGCGGCCGCGAGCGCGGTGGCCTTGCGGTCGCGGTTGACCTCGGCGGCGGCGGTGTGGGCGTAGTCGACGTCGGAGGAGCTCATGGTCAGCGGGTCCCCAGTACGGTCGCGGCGTGCTGGACGGCGTGCCACTGCTCGGGTGAGCCGCCGGCGTCCGGGTGGGCTGCACGGCGGGCGAGGCGCACGAGCTCCGCGTCGGTGTGGTCGGTGTGCATGAGCAGCCCCGCGGCGCCGGCCGCGGCAGACAGGACGTCGCGGGCCTGGGCCGCGGAGAGGGACGTGGCCGCCGAGGCGATCTGCCGGTAGCCGGAGTACTGCTCGCCCGACTTCGTCGCGCCGTACCGGTCGACCGAGCGGAGCGCCTCGAGGGTCTTGGCGATCGCGTGCACGTTGTGCCGCCAGGAGGCCATCCCGGAGTAGTACCTGTTCTCGAAGGTGTCGCAGGCGAACAGCAGCGGACCGCGGACCGCGGACTCGAAGGCCACCACGACCGCCGGCGACGCAGGGCGTGCACCGGCGCGGAGCTGGCCGTCGTTGCGGATCTCGCGTTCGTCGACGTCGACCTCGATCACGAGGTCTGTCCCGTCGAGCTCCTCGTACTCGCGCTCGAGGAGGTCCAGGACGCCCGGCCACTTCACGCTGAACCGCGTCGGTGTGTAGGGGCCGCCCTTGAACCGGGTGCGGTCGGAGATCGGGCGGATCGTGTAGCGCAGCATCAGGAGCTCCTCCGGTGGTGGTTCGTGTCAGCAGCGGCGCGGGTAGTGCCGACTTCGGTCGCGTTCACAGCGGCTCCCATACGCAGAAGGGGGGTGAGAAGGGCTTTGTGGGGGCGGCACGAGACGGGGACAGCGGACTCCGCGGCTACGCGGAGGGCTCGCTCGAGCTCGATGCGGTGGGGTGTGCAGTAGGGCCAGAAGTGGTGGGCGGTGCACCCGACCGGGTTGGCGCGCCAGAGACCTGACTGGGCGCAGTCCGGGACGCAGCAGGGCACGTCGGCGGTGAGGTCGACGGCGTCGAGGGTGGTCAGGTCGGTGTCGAGGCTCATCCAGACCTCCTCACGCGACCGCGAGCGCGGGGGCGCGGTTCGGGTGCGTGGTTGTCGTGGCGGGGGCACCAGTCCCCGACGTGGCGGATGCACGTCCAGCCGCGCTTGCGGGCGAGCGTGCGGGCCTTGCGGTGGTTGTGCTGCACCGGCGTCTCGAAGCGCGCCCCGCAGTGGTTGCAGATGACGACGAGGTACGTGGCGATCACGGCAGGCTCCGGATGCGCGTCAGGAGATCGTCGAGGAAGGTCGGCGAGACGCGTCCGGCGAGCCCGAGCAGCTCGGAGATGATCGCCGCGGCTCCGTCCTGGTCCATGACGTACAGGACGCTCGATCGACGAGGAGTCTTGTTCACCCGCCCGCCCAGCTCGAGCGCGATCGCGCGGCCAGCACCTGAAAGAACGATGGTTCCGACGAGTACGACGTCGACGCGGTCGAGGAGCACGGCATCTGTGGTGTCGACCAAGGCATCGCCGCGGCCGTGGGGCGTGCCGCCGATGATGTGCTCAGCCACGGGCACCCCCGCGAGCGATCTCGGGCCAGTCGGACTCGCCCCGGAGCCCCATCAGGTCTGGCACGAGCCACCCGTCGTAGTGGATGTGGAGGCGGACCGGGCGGTCCTGGACGCGCCGCCACGACGCCCACGGGAGCTGTTGCTCGATGCCCCTAGAGAGGGCGCGCGTGTACTCACACTCGAGGAGGTCGACTCCGCTGTCGATGCACGCCTGGGAGTGCAGGATGTACACGGTCTGCTCAGCCGACACTGCTCGGGCATAGTGATCAGTCGCGTGACGCGCGACGCCCACGATGCCCTCGATATGGTCGGCAGGGACGATCTCGGGCATCACGCACCGCCTGCGTAGAGGGTGCGGCCGGGGGCGTCGTCCCAGTCGGGCTCGGCTTCGTCGTCGTCTTCGTCGTCCTCGACGACAGCGAGGGCGAGCTCCCAGCCGCCGCCATCCCAGTACGGGTAGACGGGGACTTCGATGCGGCCAGGGCCGAGCGCGACCCCGGACGGGCCGTAGTTGGTGAGCCCGGAGTTGAACTGCTCGACCGCGTCGCATGCGTCGCCGAGGTTCTCGCCGTCTTCGTCGACGCGGCACTCGGCGCCCTCGGGCGCGGTGCACGTCATCTTCCAGGCCTGCTCACCGTCGGTGAAGTCGATAGTCACCATGTGCTCGGCCGTGTGCCGAGCGGTCATTGCCTTGTGGAGTTCGAGGTACTCGCCGTAGGAGAGCCGCCCGATCTCGTGGAGGTTCGTGAGGAGCGCGAGCGCGGCCTTGAAGTCACTCATCGTTCGCCTCGCTCCCTGTCGTCGCGTCGCTGAGGGAGTAGGCGACGGTGCCGAGGATGTTCAGCACCGCCCGCGCGTGCTCGTCGGCGCGGAAGAGTCCGAGTTGCCCAGCGACGCCGACGGCAGTCACGAGCACGTCAGCCGCGAGGCGGGGCGGGATGTCGAGCTCCTTCAGTCGCGGCTCGAGCTCACGCGCCAGGCCCGCGGCCAGGGCCTGGATCGCCTTCACCGCGGAGTCATCGGAGGAGAGGATCGTGGTCAGCTGGGCGTAGGCGACCGCGAGCTCAGCCGCGGCCGGCGTGGGCGCGGACGAGTTGGCGGTCATCGCGCACCCCCGCCCTTGGTCGGGTCGGACTTGCGCATCGAGCCGGAGCAGTAGCGCAGGCACCGCCAGTACCCGGGGATCGTCCGGCCGGTTGCGGAGGTGTAGGCCGGTTCGCGCTTCCAGCGGTGGCCCTTGACCGCGCACACACGCGCGGCGGCGCACGACCTGCACACCAGCACCTCGCCGACGATCTGCCAGGGGCGGTCGTCTTCGTCGTCGTCCTGGTAGCTGTCGGTGATCGACTTGACGAGGTCGTCGGCGCTGTCGAAGTGCCACGTACCGCCGTCGTCGACGTCGCCGTAGGGGGTGTTGCAGTCGGCGCACTTCGCGGTCACGCACGGGTGGTCGGCGATGATCGCCCAGGGGTGCGGGCTTCGGAGCGTGGTCATGCGGAGATCTCCTGTGGCTGGTGCTGGCGGGCTGAGGTGCGGTGTCGGACGACGGTGCGGGACGTGACGCTGATCAGGTCCGCGATCTGCTTGGCCGTGAGTCCGCGCGCGGTGAGCGCGCTGATGATCGGGGCACGACGCGCCCGAATGACGGTGATCGGCTCGCCGGCAAGGAGACGCTCGAGGAGAACCTCGTCGAGCTCGGCGTCGTCGTCGACCGCGGTGGTCGTGTGCGGGGTGGCGGCGGGATCGTCGATCTCGTCGTCGTCCCACGCCAACGGCGGGGGCACATGCGCGAGTCGGCGCGCAGAGTGGATCGAAGGCCCAGGTGCCATCGACAGCTCGTCGTACACCGCGGCGACCCGTCGGGCATTGCGCGCACTGATCCGCTCGTCGAGCCCGAACCCGTACACCGCGGAGCGGGAGACCCCGATGCGGTCTCCAATGTCCTGCAGCCGCCACCCGAGGCGCTGCAGCCCTTGGATGCGTCGGACCGTGCCCGTGTTGCGGATTAGGCACCAGTCGGGTGCGTCGAGGACACGCACTGCGAGGACGGCCCGGGCGGTCGTCGGACGAACGCCCGGGGAGTTCGGCGAGACCATGACCGGGTAGGTGAGCCTGCTCACGGTGGCGAACCCCAGCCCGCTCGCCACCGCGATCCCGCGCACCGACACGCCTGCGCGGCGCAGCATCGCCACGTGCGCGACCGCTGGGGCAGCGTCGACATACGGGCGCCACGTCCCCTGCGCGATCGCGAGCTCTCGCCGGTTCGCGTACTGGGCGGAAGTGCCCTTGGCCGCCGTCACGACCCACCTCCGTCGATGGCGGCGAGCTGGGCGGCCTCGTCGCCGCGGATCGCTTCCTCCCAGCACTGCCCGCACCCCGCCCCGCCGATCACGCGACGCTCCACACGGTGCTTGCACGCGTGACGGACCGTCACGTACAGCGGGTGAGCGGCGTTGAAGTGCTCCGGGCGCGAGGCGGCCTTCTTGGTGGTCGACCCGGTGCGGTTGCGTACCACCTGGCGGGCCAGGGCCGTCGCGTCGGTGGTCTTCAGCTCGCCCTCCTCGACCATGCGCTGCGCGGCCGCAGGCAGCGAGAGGAGGGCGAGCCGGTCGCGGACCAGACGCGCGGAGTACCCGGTGCGCTCGGCGATCTCCGACGGGGTCAGGCCGGTGCGCTCGAGGCGCTGGAACGCTCGGGCCGCCTCGAGAGGTTTGAGGGCCTGGTGCATCGCCGCGGCGAGCATCACCACCACCTCCGCGCCGTCGCCGATGCGGCCGGACTTCGACATCAGGCACGGCAACGCCGGCATACCCGCGACGAGGGCCGCGGCGTAGCGGCGGTGCCCGTCGACGATCGTGAACCCGCCCCCGGGGCGGGGGCGCACCACGAGCGGTTGCAACAGACCCACCGCCTTGAGCGAGTCCGCGAGCGCGGGGATCCCGTCGAGCTCCTCGCGCACGTTGCGGGGGTCAGGGTGGAGTCGGTCGATGGGGACGGGTGCGATGCTCACGGCGCCCCCCCATCCACCGGCACGGCTGGCGCGACGAGCAGGGTCGTGCTCATAGGAGGCTCCCCTGCTCGTCGTCGACGTCGGGTGCCTGGTCGAGGGCCTCGAGCTCGTCAGCGAGCTGGTCCCACAGGGCGGCGTCCGCTCGGGCCGCCTGTGCCTTTCGGCGGTAGTGAGCGATCGCGAGTTTCGAGGGCTTGGTCAGGTTGGGTGTCTGCGGGTGGGGGGTCGTCGCGCTCATCGCCGGCCCCTGCGGTGTGTGCGCCGCCCCGCCCGTATCGCGGACGGCTTCACGAGGTGCTCGACGGGCGGCTGGTAGTCGTCGACGCGTGTGAGCTGGCGGTGGCGCCAGCCGCGAGCGCGGATGGTGTACCGGCGGGCGACGAGTCGTTCGCGTGGCGTCAGGGGTTCGCCTCGGATGCGCTTCCTGTAGAGCTCGTGCTGGAGGTGAGTCATCTGTGCGAGGTAGCCGAGTTCGACGGCGAAGCGCGTGAGCATGCGAGCGGCCGCGTGGGTGGAGCTGGCGAGGTGCGCGAGGGCGGCGGGTTCAGGCATCGTCGGTCTCCTGGCGGTGCAGCGGGGTGAGGAGGTTGTGGAGTGCGTCGAGCTCTTTCGCGAGGGTCGCGCGGGCCTGCTCGTCGGGGTACTCGACGGTGAGTCCGCCGGCGAAGCACGAGCCGGGGCCTGCTGTGACGACCGCGGAGTTGCGGTCGACGAGGTGGACGGTCATGCCCGTGCCCCACGCCTTGGCCGAGGGGATGAACCGCCCAGCGATGGCGGGGGTGAGCAGGGCGGTCGGGTCCACAGCGGACGCCCGCTCGAGCAACCCGGCGATGACCCGGGGGACGTTCGGGTACCGGTCGTCGTCGGAGAACTGCGGGCGGGGCACGATGAGCGTCTGCCCGTCGACCAGGTCACCCGTCTCGCGCATGCTCACCGTCTTGGGGAGGACCTCGACCTGGAGGTCCCCGTCCAACCACGCCTGCCGGGCGTCCCGGTTCGATGGGGGTGCGAACACCGCGAGCGCGGCCTTCACCTCGTCGACGACGAGGTCGAACGTGTCGAGCTCGCCGTCACCAGGGTCGGTCAGGTCCACGACCGCGAGCGCCGCGGTCGTCACGTCCGTGGTCGCGGCCACGAGGGTGCCCGGTGCGATGTAGTGGCGGATCCGCCCGGAGTAGGGGTTGTCGTCGGAGGGCTTGCCCGCGTGAGGCAAGAGCGAGATCCACAGGGCCCGGGCCTCACCGCGCGCGATCGAGAACATGGTCATGGCAACCGCCCCTCGGACTCGTCGGTCACGGCGAGGAGCCGGTCCACCTCGGCCGCGATGAGCGAACCGGCCTTGGTCAGCTCACGCACACGGTCATCCGGCGAGGGCTTCCAGTCGTCCTCGTGCCACGGCCATATCGCCGGAGAGTCGTCCCGCGGCGTGGCACGCCTAGCGCCTCGAAGGATGGCTGGCGTCGCGTAGGCGGCGGCCGCGAGCGCTAGATCCAAGTCGCTGTGGGCGGCGTCGTGGTCGGGGGTGTACCCCTCCTCGGTGACCTGCCTGCGGCGCTCGGCGGCGATCAGGTCGACGCCCCGGCTCTGCGTGAGCGGCCACAGCACCGTGAACGGGGCGAACGAGTCGTCGTCGCGCGGGGCGCCGAAGTCGTCGACGCGGACGGCGAGAGTCTCGCGCGTGCTCCGCGGGAGGTCCTTCCACGGACCGTCGTCCTCGTCGACGGGGCGTACCCCGTGCCACTCGCCGTCCTCGTCCGACCACACGAGAGCGACACCCGGCTCGCCGTCACGGTCGACCAGGTACACGGACGACTCACCGCGCTCCACCCACGCCTCGAACTGCTCGAGCGTCTCGACACGCATGGTCACGCCCCCTTCGGGGTGTGCTTCTTGACGTACTCCTGCTCGAGCTCGGAGAGCTCGTATCCCCACTCAGCGAGCTTGGACAGGTGCGGGACGATGGCAGTGCTGTACGCGCCCGCCTGCCAGAAGTCCCTGCCCATAACTCGCTCGACCCGCGTCGCCGCGAGCGCCGCGAGGTACACGGTCGCCCCGGCAGGCGTTGCGCGGGGGATCTTCATGACATCGGGGAAGAGCGACGTCATGAGCTGGGAGTCCTTGAAGTGCTCTGAGGGGAGCGCGGTGAGCACAGCGGCCACATACACCACGGCGTCGGCGTCGAGGCGACGCTCGGGCTTGAGGTACCCCATGAGCCAGCGGCGACGCACGGCCTCGGCGGCGACCGCGGCCTTGTTGTTCTCGATCACGGTCTTGCGGTCGGGGGCACCCTTGGGCTTCGTGGCTGCGGACCGCTGGTCCCGGTCGAGGTGGCACGCCTGCTTCCACTGCGAGCACCCGTAGCGGATGTGCAGGCCGTTCCAGTTGCTGTAGAGCCAGGCGACGTGGCCGGGGCAGCCGGCGTGCTCCTCGGGCGTCAGCGAGTCGAGGTGCTGGTAGAGGTAGTAGTTCTTGGGCTTGGGCTCGCCGCCCGCAGCCGCGAGGTCGCTGAGCGGCTTGACGCCGGATGGCGCGTAGGAGTCGCTGTCGAGAACTCGCACGCCGGTGGCCTCGAGTTCAACGAGCGCCGCGACACGCTGGGCGGCTTTGTCGAGGTCGTGCACCGCTCGCTCGACCGTGTGCTCGAAGTTGGGCGTACCGAACGCGGCCTCGATCTTCGCGGCCGCGTCCGCGGTGAGCTCGGTGCGGGCGAGGGTCTTCGCGAGCAGCTCGGCCTCACCGAGGGTCGCCTGGTGGGAGTGCACCACGGTGCGGGCACGCTCGGGGAGCGTCACGAGCGCGAGGCGGGACTCGATCGTCTTGCGGGAACGGCCCACCTTGCGGGAGACGTCGGCCACGCTCGAACCGAGGTCGAGCAGGCCCTGGTAGCCGGTCGCTTCCTCGATCGGGGTCAGATCCGTGCGCTGGATGTTCTCCAGGAGCATCAGCTCGAGCTGGGCGCGGTCGTCGAGGTCATGGTCGACGACCGCCGGCACCGTCGCCAGGCCCGCGAGCGCGGCGGCAGCCGCGCGGCGGTGCCCGATGACCGTCCGGTGACGGCCCGGGGTATCGGGGTGGGGGACGAGGACGAGGTTCTGGCGGATCCCGTGCGTGCGGATCGAGTCCGCGAGCTCGGTGACGTCGCCGAGGTCCTTGCGCGGGTTCGCGGGGTGGGGCTCGATCAGGTCGAGGGAGATCTCGACGACGTGCGCCGTCGTCGACGTCGCGGTGATCGCGTCGAGGGCCGTCGTCGACGACGCGGGAGCTTCGGGGGCTGGCACCGAGGTGCGCTTCGCCGCGGTGGCCTTCTTAGCCGGGGTCTTCTTGGCGGGAGTCTTCGTGGTGGTGCTCATCGGGGTTCTCCTGGTCGGGACAGGTGGTGGGTGGGGTCAGGTGTTGGGGCGGGCGATGCGGTGGGCGTGCATGTGCTGGTCTCGCTCGAGCGCGACGTCGTTCTTTCGGGTCGCGGAGTACTCCCACGAGCAGTGCATGCACCGGGCGACGTAGGTGCGATTCACACCACGGGCGAGGGACACCTGCGGGTAGGCGACCTGGGCGAGAGCCACGAGCGGTGGGAGAGCGTCCTTGGCGGGGGTGAGGAGGACCGATTGGACGGGGGTGGTGTCCTTCGCCTTGCCGACGAAGAGGCGGCCGAGAGACAGGCCCGTGGGGCGGCCCGTGGACGTGACCCGCACACGCAGCTTCGTGCCGTCGCAGCGCGTCGTGACGAGCTCCCAGTGCGTGGTGCCGGGTACGGGGGCGGTGTCCTCGACGACGAACTCAGCCCAGTGAGACGTCGGCGGGTGGATGACCGTGTCCTGGTCGTCGTCGTCGACGCGTGCCCAGCAGGTGTGCTTCGCCCGCAGGGGCGTCCCCACCGGCACTGGGCACTCACGCACACGGGTCATCGCCACGGCGCTCACCTCGCGGTGCCCGGCATCGGAAGGTCCGACAGGTCGACGTCGGGCACGTCAGCGGCCGCGGCGTCGAGCTGACGCTCGAGGCGGACCTTCAAGATCGTCGATCGCTTCGCACACGAACGCAGCAAGCGGCGCGCGTCGCCGGCGAGCAGACGGGAGCCCGCGTTGCCGACGCCCGACACGAGCAGGCCCGTGTCCATCGGCTCGACCATGTGGTAGCCGGTCTCGATCAGCTCGGCCCGGGCCGCGGCCATCTCCTCACGAGTGACCGCGGCCGCGGCAGACAGGACCGCCTCCGTCGGCGACATGCGGGCACTCACCGTCGCCCCCCAGCTGCCGACACAACCGCGGTCACGCCGGCAGAGACCTCCGCGCCGATCGCACGGACGTGCTCGCCGATGCGCGCGACCGCGGCCGCGACTTCCACGCAAACGCGGGGCGCGTCAGGCCGCAGTTCCTCGAGCTGGTCTGCGAGAGCCTCACGGACCTGCACATCGACGATCTGCTGTGCGGTCAGGGCGGTGCTCATCGCCGACCCGACTTCTTGCGCTGGGAGTTCACGACCATCGCGGCACCGGATCCACCTAGCCCCAGCGCGACCAGGATGGCGAGCACGAGGTCGGAGCCAGTCTCGGCGAGCCCGGGGCCGTCGTCGGGCTCGGGAGAGGGCTCCGGGTCCGAGGTCGGTGCAGGGTCCGGGGTCGGGCTCGGAGTCGGTTCGGGCTCGTCACAGCCGCCGAGGACCGCGCACCGGTCACCCGCGTCGCACTCCGACTCGATCCCGTCGCACGTCGGCTCCGGAGACGGCTCCGGGTCCGGAGAGGGCTCGGGCTCGCCGGAAGGCGACGGCGACGGCTGCGGCGTGGGCTCGGGCGACGGTGTCGGCCCAGGCGTGGGCTCGGGCGTCGGTGACGGCTCTGGAGTCGGCTCCGGGGTAGGCGTCGGGGACGGCGAAGGCTCCGGCGAGGGCGACGGCTCGGGGGTAGGCGTCGGCGAAGGCTCGGGCGTAGGCGTCGGGGACGGGCTCGGGGTCGGTTCGGGCTTCGTGCACGAGCTGAGTCCCTCCACTCGGCGGGTCGAGTCGATCCGGTGACCGTTCGAGAACTTGATCTCCACGTACTCCCACGGCGTCGTCGTCGTGCCGGTGGGGTACGTCACGTCCCAGGCGAGGCGCCCGCTCGAGCCGGTCGTGGTCCCACGCTCGACCCACGGGCCGGCGCCGGTGCGGGACTTCACGACGCCCGTCACCCGGGAAGGGACCGCGTCCCAGCCCTGCGACCACGTGACGGTCCAGGCGCCGTCCGTGCACACCGGCGTCGCGGTCAGGTCACCGTGGTGAGCGCGAGCCGGGGCAGCGGTCGACGTCGCGACCGCGAACGCGACGATCAGCGCGAGCACGGTCAGGACGGCGAGGCTCGCGCGCCGGGCGGCGCGGTTGATGTGGTGGGGCGAGCTGGGCCTCTTGGCCCAGGCGGGTCGCTGGTTCATGCTGGTGTCCTCCTGTGATGGGAGGCGGCGGGGGTCGGTTGTCTTGGCGGATAGGCGGCCCCCGCCGCGCGAGCTGAGTTGGTCAGGTGGTGCGCAGTACTCCGAGAGAGGCGGCGAGAGCCGTCATGTCGGTGGCCTCGAGGTCGTGGGAGGCCTGGCGGTCCTCGAGCATCCGGCCGTACCTGGCCTGGACCGCGGCAACAATCGGGGACCCGGCCCCGTGGGCCTCGACGAGGGGCCGAACCCGCTTGATGTAGCGGGCGGTGATCTCCTCCTCGGAGAGCTGGTGCGCGGCACGGGTCGCCGTGATCGGGGCGCTCACTTCGCACCCGCCGTGCTCGATGTGCGACGGGCCGCCTCGATGTCGGTGCGGCGGAAGCGTCGGTGCCCGCCGAGGGTGCGGATCGAGGGGAGCTTGCCGTCGTTCGCCCAGCGGGTGACGGTCTTCGAGTTGACGGCGAACATCGCCGCGACCTCGGCGGGAGTCAGGAGGTCGCCCTCACGGGCGGTGGTAGTAGTCATGGTGTGCCTCTCGTCGGGAAGGGCAGAACGGGGTCAGAAGTTGGGTGCGGGCTCGAGCGCGACCTCAGGCGGTGCGGTCACGACAGACGTCGAGCTCGGGAGGAACACGTGGTCGCCACCGATCCACGCGTGGGTGTGCGCGACGCCGAGGAACACGCCGAGCCACGGTGTGGGGCAGTGCGCCGTATCAGCTGTGCACTGCAGGAGATCGGAGATCCCACCCGCGCGGGCGTCGATCTCCCCACCCAGGACGAGGACCTGCACACCGAGGAACGTCTCGTCCAACTCGGACGCCGGGACACGCACGAGGTAGCCGCGGGCCCTCACGACGCACCGCCCCAGCCGAGGGTGCACGGGACACCGTTGGCCGTAGCAGCACACTGGTGCTGGCCGTCGTGCCCAGGAGCGCGATCGCAGACCAAGGTGTAAGCGTGGGTGGCCAGTCGGTCACCGCAGATCCCCTCACCGTCGACGCGCCGAGAGGGGGCGCTCGGCGCGTCGACGGGGGCCTCCGCGGGGGCGCAGCACGGGGACGGCGCATGCGACGCCGTCTCACCACCCTCGGAGGAGTCAGAGAACTCGGATACGACCTCTTGGAGCCGGCCATAGGCGCGGTTCAGCCCGTCGATGACCGACTGATCCTCGGCCAGGAGCGCGTCGGCGACGTCGACCCGATCCTCAATCCAACGGATCTCGCCGATGATCGCTGGGTGTACGCCACGCGCGGCGAGCTCCGGCGCCTTCCGATCGAAGCGCAACCGCTCGTCTAGCCGGCGGGCAACTCCCTCAGAGACCGTCGCGTACACCGAGTCGACGACCGCGGGCGCCGGCGTCGTCGCACGTCGAACGAGAGCGATCCGGACGCGACGCGCGACGACCGCACCGACGACCGCGCCGAGCACGCCGCCCGCGAGCGCCCGCCCCAGCGCCTTCACAGGTCACCACCCGCTCGGGCAGACTCAACACCGCGAGCGCCAGCCGTGGCGGAGTGGCTCGCGAGACGAGGGAGAGCAGCGTGGGCTTCGGAGACGTGCTTCGTCGGGTACGGAGCGCCGCGAAGGCTGCGGTCGCGGATCCGGGGCCTGTCGAGGTTGAGGAGCCGGCGCCCGCAGAGCCGGACGAGCGGGGTGTCCTTCGCATCACGGTGGACTACTCGCTCGAGCTCGTCGGGCAGGTTCACCGGAAGCGGGCGGTGTGGGTGGCATGCGAAGAGGTGCTCGGGCGTCGAGCTGGGGACAGGGAGAAGGTGTCGACGGTCGCCCGGCTGATCCCCGAGCCCGACAACCCTGCGGACCCGAATGCGATCCGGGTGCTGATCGGTGAGCACCACGTTGGGTACGTGCCGCGAGCCGCCACGAGGCCCTTCCACGAGGTGCTGGGTCGCGAGGGGGTCCGCGAACTCGAGGCTCCGCTCAGCGTCTACTTCAAGGGGACCTGGATCGACCTGTACCTCAGCGCGTGAGGTCACCGCCGCTATCGCGGCGCAGTCCAGACGGCGTACCGTGCCGGCCATGACTAGCGAGCGAGCGGCTGAGTTGACGGACGTCGCGCGGGCGACGGTGCTGGCGCACTGGCTGATGAGCGACGGACGACCGATGTGCCTGACTGATCGCATCGACGCGACGGTGCCGCTCGGTGACGGATTCGTGGCCGCGCCGTTCTGCGGGGCGTGCCTCGTCACGCTGGTGAGCACGCGACTGCACGGGGAGTTCCTGTGGGAGGGGCGGTGCCTCCCGCCCGACATGCGACCCTCGGAGGCGCTCGACGCGCTCCGCGGTACGGCCTGGGCGTCGATGTTCGACCTCACAGCAACGGCGTCGACCGACACGTGGTGGTTCGAGACCACGGACTGACGCCCGCTCACGACTTGCTCCGGGCGGCGCCGGCGTCGAGCAGCTGCTCGACGCTGTCGGCGGCGTAGCGGCGGTGCCCGCTCGGGAGTCGCTTGGCAAGCAGATGCCCGGCCTCCTCGTAGCGGACGACGGTCCGAGTGCTGACCCCGAGCTGCTTCGCGACCTCAGCGGTCGTCAACCATGTTGCTTCAGGATGGCTATGCGTCCTCGACATAGCGGGGACAGTACGCACGACGGACGAGGCTGTCAAGCCTGTCACGCATATTTGTGTGTGGTGCAGAAGTGTCAGCGCCCTCGGGCTAGACAGACTTGGCAGAGTTGTCGTACCGTTGCGCGCATGAGTACGCAGACAGAGAGCGCAGTCGCAGGGGCCGGCGTCGAGCGGAGCATCGACGAACAGATCGGCGAGATCGTGCACCACGTGATGTGGCGCAAGCGGGTCAGCCAGGTCGCCATCGCGCCCGCACTGGGCATCGGTCAGTCAGCCGTCAGCAGGAAGCTTCGCGGCCAGAACCCCTGGAGTGTGGCCGACCTCTACGCCGCAGCGGGTGCGCTGGGCGTAGAGGTCGGTGAGTTGCTCCCCCGGTTGGACTCGAACCAACAACCCTTCGATTAACAGTCGAATGCTCTGCCAATTGAGCTACAGGGGACAGCAGCAGAAAACTCTAGCAGGCGAATCAGAGCAGTCCGGCCGCCTGCCGCACGCGTGACTCTAGCCCGTCCACGGCCGCCGCGGTGACAGGCTCGGACAGGTCGACGGAGCCGGGGGCGATCACCTGGGAGAAGAGCTCACCGTCGCTCGCGCGGCGCACGGCGACCCGCACCACCGTGCCGTCGTCGAGCCGGGTCGAGGACGAGCTGATGACCGAGTTCTGCACCCGCTCGCGCAGCGTCTGGGTGAAGGAGCGGTTGCGCTCCGTGGTGAGGAGGAGGTCGAACGTCACGCCCGTCACGAGGGTCACGTGGACGACGGCGGCCTCCGGGTCGAAGGCGGCCCGGTCGACGTCGGTCCACGGCCATGACGTGACCGACTGCCCTTCCACGCGGTACAGCGTGAACCGGGAGGCGGCCGCGTAGCTCCCGTCGGCGAGCGCAGCGGCGGCGAGCAGCGCGTCGCCCCCGGGCAGGTCGATCTGGGCCCGCACGGCGGTGGGCATCATGCGACGACGCAGCATTGGCATGTCTCCACGGTAGCCGCCCCCGCCGGTCGCTAGGCTTCGAGCCGCGCCCCAGTAGCTCAGCCGGTCAGAGCAG
Organism: uncultured Cellulomonadaceae bacterium; assembly: GCA_964510785.1. Lineage (GTDB taxonomy): Bacteria > Actinomycetota > Actinomycetes > Actinomycetales > Cellulomonadaceae > JAAYZM01. The sequence continues at coordinate 61,674 of CAZECM010000008.1, forward strand.
CGGACTCATAATCCGTCGGTCGCGGGTTCAAGCCCCGCCTGGGGCACTCCGGCCGCGATTCCCCGGGCGGCGGTCGCGGCACCGACGTACGGTGGAGGTGTCGAGACCGCGAGGGAACGCGAGGTGTGAGATGACTGCTCAGCAGCAGACGCCGGCCGACAAGAAGTATGTCGAGGCGAAGACGGCAGCCGCCGAGCTGGCCCGCAAGCAGGGCACGCCCGAGTACGACCCCCGGGCGCATCGGGCCGCTGTCGAGCGCGAGCGACGTGCCGCGGAGGCGCTCGGCTTGCGTGCCTAGCATGTGATATACGTCACACTAGTGCGCTGACCTGCGGGGATGTTCGGGCAGCGGGTGAAGAGTCGTTCCGGTAGTTGCGTGTTTGTCCGTTATCGGGCAAAGTGTGATCTGTCAGCGAAAAGGGCAAACCCTCTGCGAGGAGGGGACGCAAAGCTTCGGGGCCCTCTGGGTCGGCCGAGCTACCGAACGACAGGAGCAGGAAATGATCCCCACCGCTACCGACGCAGCCACCACGGCCGCTGGTTCTGTGGTCCCTGGGCACCCCGGTGCCCTTCTCACCCCCGCCGAGGTCGCCGTGCTGTTCCGCGTCGACCCCAAGACGGTGACCCGCTGGGCGAACGCCGGCAAGCTCTCCGCCGTCCGGACCCTGGGTGGGCACCGTCGCTTCTACGAGGGCGAGGTCCGCAGCCTCCTGGGCATGGTCCCCGCGCAGGCGCCGTCGGGCGAGTAAGCACCTCACACATCTCGAGTCGAAGGGCCAGGCGCGGTTGCCTGGCCCTTCGTCATGCTCCACGGAACGCGCGCCGACGCATGGAAGGATGAGCCCATGGCGATCAGAGAGATCCGGATCGTGGGGGACCCCGTCCTCCGCACCCCGTGCGACCCCATCACCGACATCGACGCCCGTGTGCGCTCCCTCGTCGAGGACCTGCTCGAGACGGTCGACATGGACGGTCGGGCCGGCCTCGCCGCGAACCAGATCGGCGTCAACCTCCGCGCCTTCTCGTGGAACATCGACGACGAGGTGGGCTACGTGCTCAACCCCGTGATCGTCGCCACGTCCGAGGACGAGTACCAGGACGACGACGAAGGCTGCCTCTCGGTGCCCGGCCTGTGGTTCCCGACGCACCGCTCCTGGTACGCCCGCGTCGAGGGGACCGACCTCGACGGCAAGCAGGTCGTGGTCGAGGGCACGGGGCTCATGGCTCGCTGCCTGCAGCACGAGGTGGACCACCTCGACGGCATGCTCTACCTCGACCGGCTCGAACGCGCCGTGCGCAAGAAGGCGATGCGAGCGGTGCGCGAGCTCGTCTAGAGCGCGCGGATCGTCTCGTCCGCCCAGTCGATCGGGCGCCACGCGCCGTCCTCGGTGTTGCTGAGCACCACGAGGTCGACGCCCTGCGCCGGGTAGTGCCGCACGATGCCGCTCGCCCCGGCGTTGATGCCGTCCTTGCCCCACCAGAGCGTGCGCCCGTCGGTGTCGATCAGGATCTCGAGCCCGAAGGCGTGGTGCAACGCGACGCCGCTCACCCCGGTGGAGTGCAGGGCCTGCGGCGAGAGGAAGGCCGCGGTGAGCTCGGGCGGCAGCAGGCGGCCGCCGCGCAGCGAGTCGAGGAAGATGAGCAAGTCCTCCGCGCGGACCTGGGCGCCGCCGTCGGGCGAACCGATGGGCGGGTAGCTGAAGATGTTCTCGCGCCACGTCACGATGCGGCCCTCGGGGTCCCGGACGGGGTCCCAGCCCTCGGCGACGTCCGGCTCGGGGTCGCGGCGGTCGAAGAACCCGGCGCCCGTCATCCCCGCGGTGCGGAACACGTGCTCCGTGACGTAGTCGCGATACGACGTGCCCGTCACCGACTCGAGCGCGAGACCGGCGAGGATGTAGCCGACGTTGCAGTAGCGACAGCCCTCGCCGGGCTCGAAGTTGGGCTCCTTGTGGACGAAGCCGGGCAGGAAGTCCGCCGTCGTCGTCACCGAGTAGCAGGGCTTGTCGACCCACAGCGCGGCATAGTCCTCACCGGCCTCCTCGTCGGCGTCGTCGGCGATGCCCGAGGTGTGGGCGAGCACGTGGCGCAGCGTGACGGCGGGCGAGATCGTGGTACCGGTCAGGTCCACGTGGTCGTGGATCGAGGCGTCGAGATCGAGCCTGCCCGCCGCGACCTGCTGGAGGACGGCGACCGAGGTGAAGAGCTTCGTGATCGAGGCGATGTCGAACCGGGTGCCGAGCTGGTTGGGGACGGGCCAGCGGCGAGAGGCGGGGCCGAGGGCGATCTCGAGGAGGCGTTCGTCCCCCTGGCGCAGGACCACGACGCCGCTGAAGTCGTCCGCTGCGGCGGCAGTGCGCAGGCGTTCGGCGAGGGCGGTGACGGTGTCCATACCGCCACGCTAGGGGCGGTGCGGCACGTGGCACAGAGATTTTCCGTAGCCGCGCGGACCGACGCGGTCGCGGTGCTGGTCAGCGGGCCGCGCATAGGGCATGATGAGCGCAGGTACACCGCGTATGCCACGTGGGAACGCTCTGGATGAGGTCGTTGGGGAAGACGCACCTCGAACCCAGGGAGGACGACATGGCTGGTGCCATCACCCGCGGTGTACTTTTCGTGCACTCAGCACCCCGTGCGCTGTGCGCTCACATCGAGTGGGCCACCGGCGGGGTCCTCGGCACGCGCGCATCCTTCGACTGGACCGACCAGCCCGCCGCTCCCGGCATGTTCCGCACGGAGCTGTCGTGGCAAGGGCTCGCGGGCACGGGCGCGAAGCTCACCTCGGCGCTGCGGGGCTGGAACCACCTGCGCTACGAGGTGACCGAGGAGGCCAGCTTCGGCACGGACGGCTCCCGCTGGAGCCACACGCCCGAGCTCGGCATCTTCCACGCCGCAACGGACGTGCACGGCAACGTCGTGGTCCCCGAGGACCGCGTGCGCGCGGCGCTCGAGCTCGTCGACGACGCGGCACGCTTGCGCGCCGAGCTCCGGCTCGCGCTCGGCGAGGCGTGGGACGAGGAGCTCGAGCCCTTCCGCTATGCCGGCGCGGGGGCACCGGTCCGCTGGCTGCACCGCACCGGCTGACCCTCGCCGCGACGTAGGGCCGAGCGCGCGAGGTAGGGCCGCAGCGGACCTACCTCACCGCCGCCCGACCTACGCCGCGGGGACGCTAGGCGGAGGTGAAGGTGAGTGCCACGTTGTGGCCGCCGAACCCGAACGAGTTGTTGATCGCGGCGATCTGACCGCTCGGGAGCGCCCGCGGGGAGTCGCGGACGAGGTCCAGGACGAGCTCCGGGTCCGGGTCCGACACGTTGATCGTGGGCGGAGCCAAGCGGTCGCGCAGCGCGAGGATCGTGAAGATCGACTCGAGGGCCCCAGCGCCGCCGAGCAGGTGCCCCGTCATGGACTTCGTCGCGGAGAGCGCCACGCGGTCGGCCGCGTCCCCCAGCACCGCGCGCACGCTGCGGGCCTCGACGAGGTCGCCCACCACGGTCGAGGTGGCGTGGGCGTTGACGTGGACGACGTCGGACGCCGTGAGCTCGGCATCCTCGAGCGCGGCACGCATCGCCGTGATCTGGCCCCGCCCCTCGGGCTCGGGGGAGGTCATGTGGTAGCCGTCCGAGCTCAGGCCCTGGCCCGTGAGCCGGGCGTAGACCCGTGCTCCCCGCGCCGCGGCGTGCTCGGCGCTCTCGAGGACGACGATGCCCGAGCCCTCACCGATCACGAAGCCGTCGCGGCCCAGGTCGTAGGGGCGAGAAGCACCCTGCGGGTCGTCGTTGCGCAGCGACAGGGTGCGCGAGGCCGCGAACGCGGAGATCGGCATCGGGTGGATCGTGGCCTCGGTGCCGCCGCAGACCACGACGTCGGCCCGTCCCGACCGGATCATCTCGAGGCCGTAGCCGATCGCCTCGGCACCCGACGCGCACGCGGAGACGAGGGCGTGGGCACCGGCGCGGGCGCCGAGCTCGAGCTCGACGTAGGCCGAGGGGGAGTTCGGCATGAGCATGGGCACGGTCATCGGAAGGACACGCCGGGCGCCCTTCTCCCGCAGGGTGTCCCACGCGTCGAGGGTGGTCCAGATGCCGCCGATGCCGGAGGACACCACGACGCCGATGCGCTCGGGTGCGAGCTCCGGGGAGCCGGCGTCGGCCCACGCCTCGCGCGCCGCGATGATCGCGTACTGCGCGGACGGGTCCATGCGTTTGATCTCGGGACGCGGCAGCACCTCGTCGGGCTTGACCTTGATGGTCGCCGCGAAGTTCACGGGCATCTCGTACTTCGCTGCCCAGTCGTTGTCGAGCGTGCGGGCGCCCGACTCTCCGGCGAGCGCTGCGGCCCACGTGCTCGGCACGTCCCCGCCGAGCGGCGTGGTGGCACCGAGCCCGGTCACGACGACGTCGATCTGCTTGCTCATGTGGCTCTCCGGAGGTGGATGGTGCGCCGGGCGCGGTGGTCGAGCCACTGCGCCCGGCGTCGCTCGGGGTTCGTCAGGCCTGCGCGCCGGTGATGAAGCTCACGGCGTCGCCCACGGTCGCGAGGTTCTTGACCTCGTCGTCGGGGATGCGCACGGAGAACTTCTCCTCGGCGAGGGTGACGATCGTCATCATCGACAGCGAGTCGATGTCGAGGTCGTCGGTGAAGGACTTGTCGAGCTGGACCGAGTCGGTCGGCAGACCGGTCTCCTCGCTGACGATCTCGGCCAGCCCCTCGAGGATCTCGCTCTCGGTGTACGCCATGGTCTCTCCTTGGTTGGTTGTGCTGCTGGTGGCTGTCGCCTGTTGCCCGGACATTCTCGCAGCCGGGAACCTGAAGTCAGGGGAGGACGATCACTTGTGCCGCGTAGACGAGCCCGCCGCCGAAGCCGATCTGCAGCGCGAGGTCGCCCGAGGAGACCTGCCCCTCGCGCAGCAGTCGCTCGGTGGCGAGCGGGATGGACGCGGCCGAGGTGTTGCCCGTGTCGGCGATGTCGCGACCGATCGCGACCGTCTCGGGCAGCTTCAGCTGCTTGACGATCTGGTCGATGATCCGCATGTTCGCCTGGTGCGGGACGAAGGCCTGGATCTGGTCCGCCGTCACGCCCGCGGCGTCGAGCGCACGCTGGGCGACGGGGCCCATCTGGAAGCTCGCCCACTTGAAGACGCTCTGCCCGTCCTGGCGGAGCGTGGGCCACTCGAGCTCCGGGTCGGACTTGTACTCCTGCCACGAGTGCGTCTGGCGCACGGCCTGGGCCTTGGAGCCGTCCGAGCCCCACACGGTGGGGCCGATGCCCGGGAAGTCCGAGGGGCCGACGACGACGGCCCCCGCACCGTCACCGAGCAGGAACGAGATGGAGCGGTCCGTGGGGTCGATGAAGTCGCTCATCTTCTCCGCGCCGACGACGAGCACGTGCGTCGCGCTGCCCGAGCGCACCAGTGCGTCGGCCTGCCCGATGCCGTAGGCGTACCCGGCGCACGCGGCGGAGATGTCGAAGGCCGCCGCGGGGGTCGCGCCGAGCCGGTCCGCGAGCACGGCGGCGCCCGCGGGCGTCTGGTGGAACCACGTCACGGTCGACAGGATCACGGCGTCGATGTCCGACGGCGAGAGCCCGGCGTTCTTGATCGCTTCGACGGCCGCGATCTCCGACAGGTCGATGACGTCGACGCCTGCCGGGGCCCGGCGCCGGGTGATGATGCCGGTGCGCTGGCGGATCCACTCGTCGGAGGAGTCGATCGGACCCGCGATGTCGTCGTTCGTCACGACGAGCTCGCCGCGCGCGACGCCGAGCCCCATGACACGGGAGTAGGCGGCTCCCGTCGACTGCTTGAGGATGGCTCGGGTCACTGGTCCTCCTGACCGGCCGGCTGGCCGGCGTGTTCACGGATGAGGGTGCGGGCGGCGTCGAGGTCGTCGGGCGTCTTGAGGGCCACGGTCGCCACCCCCGGCAGGCTACGACGCGCAAGTCCCGTCAGCACCCCCGCCGGGGCGAGCTCGAGGAGCCCCGTCACTCCGAGAACGAGGAGCTGCTCGCAGACGAGGTCCCAGCGCACGGGGTTCGCGACCTGGGCGACGAGCCGGTCGAGCGCCTCGGTGCCGCTCGCCACGGGCGCGCCGTCGGCGTTCGAGAGCAGCGTGACCACGGGGTCCGCCGTCGTCGTCCGCGCCGCGGCCGCGGCAAGCTCGGAGACGGCGGGCGACATGAAGGACGTGTGGAACGCCCCGGCCACCTGGAGCGGGACCACGCGGGCCCGTGCCGGCGGGTCCGCGGCGAGCGCGGCGAGGGCGTCGAGCGTGCCGGCGGCGACCACCTGACCACCGCCGTTGACGTTGGCCGGGGTCAGGTCGAGGGCCGCGAGCCGCGCGAGCACCTCCTCGGCGTCGCCACCGAGCACCGCGCTCATGCCGGTGGGAGTCGCGGCCGCAGCGTGGGCCATCGCCGCACCGCGCACGGCGACGAGCACCACCGCGTCGTCGGCGGAGATCACCCCGGCAAGGGCTGCTGCGGGGAACTCGCCCACGGAGTGCCCGGCGAGCACGTCGGGGACCGGCCCGCTCGCGTCGAGGGCGTGGCTCGCGGTCGCGAGGGCCGAGGCGGTGAGGAGCGGCTGGGCGACGGCGGTGTCCCGGATCGTCTCGGCGTCCGAGGTCGTGCCGTGGGCCAGCAGGTCGACGCCGGCGCGCTCGCCCCAGCTGCCGAGGAGATCGGCGGTGCCGGGGAGCTCGAGCCAAGGAGAGAGCATCCCGGGGGACTGGGCACCCTGACCGGGGCAGACGACGGCTAGCACGGATACCACTGTGCCTGATCGTGGCCGTGGCTCGCCGCAGGGCGCGGATAGTGATTGCGGAGCACGTTTGTCAGGTTCGCACAATCACGAGGTGGCCGCGCCCTCGAGCATGCCGAGCGCGACGGCCGTCTGCAGCACGTAGGCCTCGCGAGCGACGAGCGGGTCCCAGCCCGTCAGGTCCACGACCTTGCGCAAGCGATAGCGCACGGTGTTGGGGTGGACGTACAGCCCGCGCGCCGCGGCCTCGAGCGAGCGACCGGAGGACAGGTAGGCGGACAGCGTCTCGAGGAGCGAGCCCGAGGCCGCGGCGACCGGCTCGTAGGCGGCCCGCAGGAGGGTGGCTCGCGCCGTGGGATCACCGACGAGGACGCGTTCGGGGAGCAGCTCGTCCGCGTCGACGGGTCGCGGGGCGGCCGGCCAGGCGGGGGCCGCGGCGAGACCGGCGAGCGCCGACTGGACGGAGAGCGCGGCGCCCTCGAGCCCCTGACCCTGCGGGCCGACGACGACGGCGCCCGGCCCGAACCGTGACGTGAGCCCGGCCGCGGCCGCGGCGAGCTCGCCCTCGCCGCCCAGGATGACGACGATGCGCTCGCCCTGGATCCCGACGAGACAGTCCTGGGCCGCGCGTCGCGCCGCACGCCGCAGGTCCACCGCCCGCAGGTCGTCCATCCCGCTCTCCGCCGTACCGGTCACCGCGAGGCACGCGCCGCGGCCCGTCCAGCCGAGCGCGGCGGCGCGCGAGCGCAGCGAGTCGTCGACCTCGCCGCGCACGAGGGCGTCGACCACGAGGGCTTCGAGCCGTGCGTCCCACGCGCCCCGGATCTCGGCGGCGCGCGCGTAGACCTCGGCGGCGGAGAAGGCCACCTCGCGCGAGTAGCGCAGCACGGCCTCGCGCAGGTCCTGCTCGTCCCCGGGGGCGGCGAGGCGGTCGGTGTGGGCGTCGACGACGTCGACGACGATGCGCACGAGCTGCACCGTCTGCTGCAGCGAGATGGAGCGCGTCAGCTCCGGCGGTGCGGCCGCGAAGATCTCCGAGACGGAGTGCGTGGGCGATCCCGGCTCGGCGTACCAGGCGATGAAGGCGTTGATGCCCGCTTGCGCGACGAGACCGACCCAGGAGCGGTCCTCCGCGGGCAGCCTGCGGTACCAGTCCAGGTCGGCGTCGAGCCGCTTGAGGGCGGCGCCCGCGAGCATGCCGCCGCTGTCTCGAACCCGGCGGGAGGTCGGAGCGCTCGTCTCGGTGCGTGTCGCCACGCTCCGAGCATAGGGCCCAGATTGTGGAGAGTCGACAAACGGTAGGGTGGGAGGGTAGCTCGAAGTGCGAGCGGATAGAGTCAAAACATGTCTTTGGTGTCCCGATTGCGAACGTTGATGAAGCGCCCGCCCTCCCCGTCTCGGGTGGGGGTGAGGCGGCCGACCTCTGCCCCGAGGCGCGGTGACGACCTGCACGAGGACGCGCTGCGCGCGATCCTCGCGGACGACCCCAACAACCGGCGTGCCTTCGAGGCCCTCGCCTCGATCGTGCGGCGCCAGGCCGAGGCGAGCGCCGACGACGGCGACCCGTTGACCGCCGACCTGGACGAGGTGCCCCGTCGCCGGGCGGCCGAGCTGGCCGTCTGGGCGCTGAGCGAGGAGCTCGCCGGCAACCCGCGGGCCTGGCTCCCCCTTCTCGAGCTCGCCCGCCTCTCCTTCGACGACGATCTCGAGGCCGCCTTGCGACGTGTCGCGACCGCGGCAGAGCGTGACCCCTCAGGAGTCGCGCTGGCCGAGGGGCTCGCGATGCTCCGTGAGGCGGGGCTGCACACCGAGGCGCTCGGACTGGGCACCGGCCACTGGCGACCCGCCGAGCACACCCCCGAGATCGCGCGCCACCTCGTGCGCGCCGCCCTCGACGCGGACCGGCCGCTCGAGGCCCGCTGGAACCTCGCGGCACTCGACGCCCATCCCGACCAGGAAGCCGTGGCCGCCCTGCACGCAGAGCTCGACGCCGAGGTCGCCCGGGCGGCCCAGCACACCGCGGGCACGTAACCACACGACATACACGCGGGGCCCGGGTCGAGCTGACCCGGGCCCCGCGCGTCGTGCTGGGTGCTAGGAGTCGCCGCCCGTGTTGCCCGAGGTGCCGGCCGTGACGTCCATGAGCCGGTACTTCTCGATGGCGGTCGCCACCGACTCGACCGGCACGGCACCCGTCGCGGCGAGCTGCTGCAGCACGCGCACCACGACCGACGGGCCGTCGATCTTGAAGTGGCGACGTGCCGCGGCGCGCGTGTCGGAGAACCCGAAGCCGTCGGCGCCGAGCGTCGCGTACGTGCCAGGGACCCACGCCCGGATCTGGTCCGGGACGAGGTGGTCGTAGTCCGACGTCGCGACGAACGGACCCTCAGCGCCCTCGAGCTTCTCGGTGAGGTAGGCCCGGCGCGGTGGTGCCGCCGGGTCGAGGAAGTTGTGCGCGTCGGCAGCCAGACCGTCGCGGCGCAGCTCGTTCCATGAGGTCACCGACCAGACGGCTGCCTGCACGCCCCAGTCCTCGGCGAGGAGCTGCTTCGCCTCGAGGGCCCACGGCACCCCGACGCCAGAGGCGAGGATCTGCGCCTTGGGCCCCTCGCCCTCGGCAGGCGAGAGCAGGTGGATGCCGCGCAGGATGCCCTCGACGTCGACGTCCTCCGGCTCCGCCGGCTGGACCATCGGCTCGTTGTAGACGGTGAGGTAGTAGATGACGTCCGGGTCGCGCCCGTCGTCGCCGTACATCCGCTCGATGCCGTCCTTGACGATGTGACGGATCTCGTAGCCGTACGCGGGGTCGTAGTGCACCACGTGCGGCATCGTCCCGGCGAGCAGCGGGGAGTGCCCGTCCGCGTGCTGCAGGCCCTCCCCGGTCAGCGTGGTCCGGCCGGCC
>CAZECM010000009.1:0-455 GCA_964510785.1 uncultured Cellulomonadaceae bacterium
ACCTGCGCCCCGACGAGATGCACACGGCGTTCAACTTCGACTTCATGGCCCGCCCGTGGATCGCCAAGGAGCTGCGCGCCTCGGTCGACGAGACGCTCGCTGCCCATGCGCTCGTCGGCGCCCCCGCGACGTGGGTCCTGTCCAACCACGACGTCACGCGGCCCGTCACGCGCTACGGCCGGGAGGACTCGTCCTTCGAGTTCCTCGCGAAGCGGTTCGGCACGCCGACGGACCTCGCCGTGGGCCGCCGTCGGGCACGTGCCGCCGCCCTGCTCAGCGCCGCTCTGCCCGGCTCGCTGTACGTCTACCAGGGCGACGAGCTCGGCCTGCCCGAGGTCGAGCTGCCGCGCGAGGTCATCGAAGACCCGATGCACTTCCGCTCCGGCGGGGTCGACCCGGGACGGGACGGATGCCGCGTGCCGATTCCGTGGGAGTCCGGCGCCCCCGCCTACGGC
>CAZECM010000009.1:465-21205 GCA_964510785.1 uncultured Cellulomonadaceae bacterium
GCTGCAGGACCCGATGCACTTCCGTTCCGGCGGCGTGGATCCGGGCCGCGACGGCTGCCGGGTACCGCTGCCGTGGTCCGGCTCGCGCGCGCCGTTCGGCTTCAGCGGGGGGCCGACGACGGCGTCCGACGACGACGGCGCCCAGCCCTGGCTCCCCCAGCCCGCCGACTGGGCCGAGCTCACGGTCGAGGCGCAGGACGGCGATCCCGACTCCTTCCTGTCGCTCTACCGCGAGGCCCTGCGCCTGCGCCGCGAAGAGCCCGCGCTGCACGAGTCGCAGTTCGCGTGGCTCGACGTGCCGGGTGCCGCGGACGACGTCCTCGCCTTCACCCGCGGCCACGGCTTCGCGTGCGTGGTCAACCTCGGACCGGCCCCCGTGGCCATGCCCGAGCACACCGATGTCCTGCTCACGAGCGACCGGCTCGAGGGTGGGCTGCTCCCCACCGATACCGCCGTCTGGCTCCGACTGCCCGACGGCGCGCACCCCAACCCGCAGTAACCCCGCAACCCGCAGTAACCCAACCGCAGTAACCGCACGACACCTATCCAAGGAGTGACGATGAGGTCCCTGACAAAGCCCACGACGGCGGTGCTCGCCGCCTCGGCCGTCGCGATCGGTCTGTTGAGCGCGTGCAGCGCCACGACACCCGAGTCGCCGGCCACGACGCCCGACGGCGAGACGTCGTCGTCGGCGGAAGAAACCCCCGACGCCCCGCAAGACGTGACCCTGCGGGTCGTCAGCCTGCTGCCCGGTTCCGACCAGGCGGCGTTCGACGCCTTCGACGAGCGGGTCGCCCAGTTCGAGGCGCTGTACCCGCACATCGACGTGGCGGCCGAGGAGTACGAGTGGAAGGCGACCACGTTCGCCGCCCAGCTCGCCGGCGGCACGCTGCCGGACGTGTACGAGATCCCGTTCACGGACGCCAAGACGCTCATCGAGAACGGCCAGCTCGCCGACGTCGACGCCCAGTTCCACGAGCTGCCCTACGCGGGCGACTTCAACGAGGCGCTCCTCGAGGCGGGCAAGGGCCCTGACGGTCACGTCTACGCGATCCCCGCGAAGTCCATCTACGGCGTGGCGCTGCACTACAACCGGGCGCTGTTCGACGCGGCGGGCCTCGACCCGGACAGCCCGCCCACCACGTGGGCCGAGGTGCGCTCCGCCGCCAAGCAGATCAAGGACGCGACCGGCGTGGCCGGCTACGCCCAGATGGCGGCCGACAACACGGGCGGCTGGCAGCTCACGTCCGCGACGTACACGCGCGGCGGGCGCACCCAGGTCGCCGAGGCCGACGGTACGTACACGGCCACGCTGACCAACCCGGGCACGAAGGCCGCGCTCGAGTTCCTCAAGGCCCTGCGCTGGGAGGACGACTCGCTCTACGCGGACGCGACCCTCAACTGGGGCACGGTCAACGAGAAGTTCGCCGCCGGCCAGATCGGCATGTACACCTCGGGCTCGGACGTCTACACGGCGCTCGCGGAGTCGTTCGGCGTCACGCCGGACAGCTCGGGCCTCAAGGTTGCGGACTACGGCCTGACGGCCATCCCGAACGAGGGCGCCGACTCCGGCGTGCTCGTGGGTGGCACGCTCGCCGCGGTCAACATCAAGGCGGACGACGCCGTCAAGGACGCAGCCATCAAGTGGATCGACTTCTTCTACCTGCAGCCGCACCTCGACGAGGGCCCGGCGGTGGAGAACGCCCAGGTGCGCTTCGACAACGGCCAGCCGGTCGGCACTCCCGTGCTGCCGATCTTCAGCCGCGAGCAGTACGAGACGTCCCTCGGCTGGATCAAGGACTTCATCAACGTGCCGCTCGAGAACATGACGGGCTACACCGACGTGATGTTCGACCAGCCCGTGGTCGGTGAGCCGAGCGCCTCGACGCAGGAGATCTACGCCCTGCTCGACGTGCCGGTGCAGGCGGTGATGACGGACCAGAACGCCGACATCGACGCGCTGCTCGACCAGGCGCAGACCCAGGCGCAGTCCATCCTCGACGAGGGCTGAACCCGGTCCGCGGTGCCCGGCCGAACCCCCTGCGGCCGGGCACCGCAACCTCGTCCACCGAGCCGAACCGAGAGGCAGGAATGACCACCGACCAGGGCCTCGTGCCAACGCGTCGCCGACGGCGCACTCCCGTGGACTGGATCCGCGACGGCGGCCTCAGCACGCTGCTGTTCGCGCTGCCGCTCATCGTGATCTTCGGCGTCTTCTCGTGGCTGCCCATCGGGCGCGCGCTCATCATGAGCTTCCAGGAGACCAACCTCGTGGTCACGTCCTGGGTGGGCCTCGAGAACTTCCGCTCCGTGCTCGCGGACCCGAACCTGCCGATCGCGCTGCGCAACACCGGGTACTTCGCGCTGCTCGCCCTGGTCTTCGGCTACCCGATCCCGCTCGTCGGCGCGGTGCTGATGAGCGAGGTGCGGCGCATGAAGGGCGTGTACTCGGTGCTCGCGTACCTGCCCGTCGTCGTGCCCCCCGTCGTCGCCGTCCTGCTGTGGAAGTTCCTCTACGACCCCCGCCCCGAAGGCGTGTTCAACCAGATCCTCGGCTGGGTCGGGCTCGGCCCGATGCCGTGGCTGCAGTCCGCGACGTGGGCCATGCCGTCCCTCGTGATCGAGGCGACGTGGGCCGCGGCCGGCGGCACCGTGATCATCTACCTCGCGGCGTTGCTCGGCGTCCCGCCCGAGCTGTACGACGCCGCGGAGGTCGACGGCGCGTCCATCTGGCGCAAGGTGTGGCACGTGACGCTGCCGCAGCTGCGCGGCGTCCTGCTCATCACGTTCATCCTGCAGATCATCGGGACGGCGCAGGTCTTCCTCGAGCCGTACCTGTTCACGGGCGGCGGTCCGGCCAACGCGACCCTGACGATCCTGCTGCTCATCTACCGGTACGCCTTCGGCCAGTCCCTCGGGGCCGACTACGGCGAAGCCACGGCGCTGAGCCTGCTGCTCGCGATCTTCCTCGCCGTGATGTCCCTCGTGTACTTCCGCCTCACCCGCGCCTGGAGCAACTCGTGACCGCGACGCAGACCACGGCCATGCACACGACGACGACGGCGGCCCCCACGGGCGCCGCGCGCCAGCTCGCCCGGCGGCGGGCCGCCGCGATGGACACCCTGCGCGGCGTGCTGTCGATCGCGGACTGGCGGCGGCGCTCGGTGCGCACCGGCATGGGGTTCGTGCACGTGCTGCTGCTGCTCGTGCTCGTCGTCATCGGACTGGGCCCGATCCTGCTGCTCGGCAAGTTCGCGATCACCCCGACGCAGGACATCCTGCGCGCCCCGCTCGAGGTGTTCCCGAACGGCATCGCGTGGGACAACCTGCACAAGGCGTGGTTCGACGTGCAGATCAGCCGGTACTTCCTCAACACCGTGCTCATCGCCGCGGGCGCGTGGGCGAGCCAGATCCTCGTCGCCGCCACGGGTGGCTACGTGCTGTCGGTGCTGCGCCCGCGCTACGCCAAGGCGCTGCAGTGGATGGTGCTCGCGACGCTCTTCGTGCCCGGCGTCGTGCTCCTCGTGCCGCTGTACCTGACGATCCTCAACCCGCCGATCCTCGGCACGTCGCTGCTCAACACGTTCTGGGCGGTGTGGCTGCCCGCGGGGGCGAGCGCGTTCAACGTGGTGCTCATGGCGCGGTTCTTCGACAACCTGCCGCGGGAGATCTTCGAGGCCGCGCGCGTGGACGGGGCCGGGCCGTTCCGGCTGTTCTGGTCCGTGGTGCTGCCGATGAGCAAGCCCATCCTCGGGGTCGTGTCGGTGTTCGCCGTCATCGCCTCGTGGAAGGACTTCCTGTGGCCGCTGCTCGTGCTGACCAAGCCCGACCTGCAGCCGCTCTCCGTGCGCCTGCCATCGCTCCAGGCGACCACTGACCTCGGTGTCCTCATGGCCGCGCTCGCGATCTCCACCCTCATTCCGATCCTCTTCTTCCTGGTCTTCCAGCGCATGTTCCTGAGAGGCGCCGGCCTAGGCGGCGCGATCAAGGGCTAGCCGCCTCCCGCCTCTCACCGCGACGTAGGGCCGAGCGCTTCGAGGTAGGTCCGCTGGGGCACTTTCTGGCGCGCTCGGTACTACTTCGCGGGGGTGGAGGTGGGTGAAGTGGGGGGTGGTCGCGGCGTTCGGGCTGCCGGGGAGCGCGCGGTGGTGCACGATGGCGCTACCGGTCCGGCACCGACGCCGGACCCGTCTCGAGCGGAGCACGACATGGCGTTCAAGTTCACCGTCCACCAGAGCGAGAAGAGCGGCGAGTTCTGGTTCCGGATCGTCGCGGCCAACGGCAACATCCTCGCGAGCAGCCAGCAGTACGCCCAGAAGCGCTCGGCACTCGACGCGATCGAGTCGATCAAGAAGAACTCCCCCGACGCCGAGGTCTCCGACGAGTCCTGACCCCAGCTCACCCACCCCGGGGCGATGGGCGGGGGAGGATGGGGGGATGGAGACGGAGAGGCGCGGGGTGAAGGTCGCGCGGCGGGCGGCCGTGCCACCGTTCGCCGTGATGGACATCATCGCGGAGGCGAACCGGCGCCGGGCGGCGGGCCACGACGTCCTCAACCTGTGCGCGGGGGAACCGGCCACCGGGGCGTCCGACGTCGTCCGCGACCGCGCCGCCGCCATCCTCGCCTCCGGCCAGCTCGGCTACACCGAGGCCCTCGGCGCCCCCGCGCTGCGCGCCGAGATCGCCACGCACTACGCCCGCTGGTACGACGTCGAGCTCGATCCGGCGCGCATCGCCGTGACGACCGGCTCCTCGGGCGGCTTCGTGCTCGCCTTCCTCGCGGCGTTCGACGTCGGCGACCGCGTGGCCCTCGCCCGCCCCGGCTACCCCGCCTACCGCAACGTCCTGAACGCGCTCGGCTGCGAGGTCGTCGAGCTCGACTGCGGACCGGACGCGCGCTACCAGCCCACGGTCGCGCTGCTCGAGTCGCTCGACGAACCCGTCACGGGCCTCGTCGTCGCGAGCCCCGCCAACCCCACGGGCACCATGATCGAGCCGGCCGAGCTCGCCGCGCTCGCGGACTGGTGCGCGGCCCACGGCGTACGCCTCATCAGCGACGAGATCTACCACGGCATCACGTACGGCGGGCCGACGACGGCGCCCCACCGCGAGAGCGCACCGACGGCGGCCCGGTATCTCGACCAGGGCGCCGTCGTCGTGAACTCGTTCTCGAAGTTCTGGGCGATGACGGGCTGGCGCCTCGGTTGGCTCGTGCTGCCGGACGACCTGCTGCCCGCCGTCGACGCCCTCGCCGGCAACGTCGCGCTGTGCCCACCGGCACTCGCCCAGGACGCCGCGATCGCCGCGTTCTCCGACGCCGGGTACGCCGCGGCCCGCGCCAACGTCGCGCGCTACGCCGCGGCTCGCGAGCTGCTTCTTGCGCGGCTCCCTGAGCTCGGCTGGGACCGGGTGGCCCCCGCGGACGGAGCGTTCTACCTCTACGCGGACATCTCGGCGAGCGGTCTCGACTCGCGCGAGTGGTGCGCCCGGCTGCTCGCCGAGGCGGACGTCGCCCTGACCCCGGGCACCGACTTCGATCCGGTGGCGGGGCACGACTGGGTGCGCCTGAGCTTCGCGTCCGACGTCGGCGTCATCGGCGCGGCCGTCGACCGCATCGTCGCCTGGCAGGCCGGGCTCTAGCCGCTGCGGACCACGCGCCCGGCCGCTACAGTGCTCGCGGGTCGCCAGCAGATCGGCGGCGCCGGGCCCGTCGCGGCCGCGCATCGTCCTGTGACCAAGGAGCCGCCGTGACCTTCCGCCTCCGGTTCACCACGCGTGCGGCGCTCGCGTCCGCTTGCGCGAGCCTCGCCCTGCTGCTCGGTGTCACCCCCGGCGTGGCCGAGACGTCGGGCACGTCCACGGTCACGGGAGTGCTGCGGGTCGCCATCGTCGACGGCGGGCACGGCGTGTCCGACGACGGCGCCCTGTCCGACGGCGGCACCCTCGACGATTCGGCCCCGGGTGGATCCGTGGGGTCGGTCCCCGAGTCGTACCGGAGCTACGCCCTCGAGGTCGACGGCACCTACCTGCCGCTCGACGCCGCGTCGGTGGACGGGCTCGCGGGGCTGGTGGGGGTGGCCGACGGCGCCCGGGTCACGATCGACGTTCGCGCCGCCGGGTCCGGGTCCGCCCGGAGCGGTGCCGCCGGGCTCTGGGCGAGCGGCGCGGGGGCCGACGTCGTGGCCGTGCGGGCCGTCTCCTCGCCCACGCCCGCACTGGCGACGCAGCAGTCGCACACGACGCACCTCGTGCTCGTCACGGATCCGGCCGCGGGTGGATCCGCCATCACCGAGGCGGCCGCGAGGGGCGCCGCCGCCAGCGCCGGTCAGTACTGGGTCGCCCAGTCGCGCGGGCGCATCTCGAGCTTCCCGGTGGGTGCGGCCAAGCCGCTCACGCACTCCGGCGCGTGCGCGATCCTCACCGGTGGTGCCGCTCCAGGGGCCTTCTGGGACCTCCGGAACGCGGCAGAGGCGCTCTTTCCCGACCGCGGCTCGAGGGCGCACGTCACCGCCGTGCTCCCACCGGGCTGCAGCGCCGACGGCTCCGGTGTGGCCACCGTGGGCGGAGGACTTCACTCGAGTGGCTTCGTCGTCGTCGGCGGCACCAATCTTCACGCCCTCGTCCACGAGTACGGTCACAACTTCTCGCTCGGCCACTCGAACCTCGGCGTCGTGCGGGGCGGGACGCTCGTGTCCGACGAGTACTGGGGGCTCTACGGCCCGCAGTCGCTCGGCATCGGGGGCTTCTCCCCGAGCAGCCTCGACGCCGCCTACCAGCACCTGCTCGACGTCCTGCCCGCCGGCGAGGTGCGCAACGTCGTCGCGGACACGGTCACGCTGTCGCCGGTGACGGGTACCGCGGGAGTCCGTGCCGCAAGGTTCGCTGACCCGGTCTCGGGCGGGGCCGTGTTCGTGGAGTATCGCGACGGGAAGGGGGCCGACGTCGGCTCCTTCTACGCCCGCCCGAACCCCGGCTGGTTCTTCGGCGCACCCGTGCCGGAGGAGGTCGTCGCGGCCTGCAAGGCGACCTATGGCCCGGACGCCGCGGAGTGCGACACCGCGCGGCACTACGGACCCGGCGTGCGGGTCTATCACCTGGGCTCGCGCAACGACGTCACGACCATGACGCTGCCGAGGGGCCTCGGGACGAAGAGCACCCTCGTGCAGGGCGACCGGCTGACCGGCCCCGGCGGCGGGTACACCGTCGAGGTCACGGCGCTCGGCGCGGCGTCGGCCACGGTCAGGATCATCGCGGGTGCGGTCGCCGCGAAGGTGAGTGCGAGTGCGCCGTCGTCGTCGTACGGCTCGCGCGCCGAGCTGGCCGTCACCGTGACCGCGCCGACCACCCCTCAGGGCGCCGTCACGGTGCTGTCGGGCACGAAGCAGCTGGGCACGGCCACGCTCAGCGGCGGGAGGGCGACGGTGCGGCTGCCCGCCACGCTCGCCGTGGGGACGCACGAGCTCACCGTGAGGTACGGCGGTTCGTCGGACGTGAAGGCCGCGCAGGTCAAGGTGTCGCTGCGGGTCACCCAGGCGAAGCCCAAGGTTGCGGTCGTGGCGACGACGGCGGTCCACGGCAAGGCGGCCCGAGCCACCGTGACCGTCACGTCCGCCGTGACGCCCACCGGCAAGGTCGTGATCTACGTGGACGGCGCCAAGGTGAAGACCGTGAAGCTCGCGAAGGGGAAGGCCACCTACCGGCTCGCCAAGAAGCTCAAGGTCGGCAAGCACAAGGTCCGGGCCGTGTACCTCGGCACCGCGAAGCACTCCCGCGCGAGCAAGACCGTCACCGTGCGGGTGTGGAGGTCCGTGGCCAAGGTCAGCGGGTTCGCCACAGGTGCCCGGAAGGTCAAGGCGGGAGCGACGCACCGGGACGCGGTGAGGCTCAGCGGCAAGGGCGTGCTGCAGCGCAGGTCGGGGGCAAGCTGGGTCAAGGTCAGGGCGCTGCCCCGTGGCAAGGTGACCGTCGCGATCAAGGCAGGCGCGGCGGGCACCTCGACGAAGTACCGGATCGTGATCAAGAACGCCGGCTCGGTCAAGGGCGTCACCTCCAAGGCGCTGACCCTCCGCACGACCCCCTGACCCGGCTAAATCACTTCCTCGGCGGGGGGAGGAGGCGTACGGTCGGGGTATCGCTGAAAGGAGGTGGTCCAACGGTGTATATCCATAGGACGCGAGAGGTGACTGTCCGCTAGTCGCCCCAGCAACTGGGACGGACTGCCTCCGCCCACCGCTCGGCCCCATCTCGAGGGCCATGGGAGCGGCGAGCGATTTCCCGGCAGTCACCGCAGCCCGTGGGGCCGCGCCATCGTCCAGCGCGGCAGCCGGTTCGCCCGGCACCCCACGGGCTGTCCCCTGCCCACCGGCTGGGAGCGTTACCAAGGCGTTATCCGAACCGTTTGACGCCAGCGAAAGTCGATGGCTATCTTTGTCGAAGCGGTTCGACGGATCGATGGTTCATCGAAGCGCTCCGACACGAAGGAGTGGCGAGGTGCGGGAACCCAGCGGAACGACGACCCGAAGTGGACGCAAGACGTCCGTCGGGATGTTCCTGTGCATCGTGCCGTTCCTCGCTCTGATGTTCCTGTTCTCCTACCTGCCGCTCTACGGCTGGATCTACTCGCTCTTCGACTACAAGCCAGCGCTCGGCCTGGGCGGCAGCGAGTTCGTGGGGCTGCAGTGGTTCGAGATGCTCGTCAGCTCTCCCACGCAGCTGCAGCAGATCGGGCAGGTGCTGCTCAACACGCTCGCGATCAGCTTCCTGGGGATCGCGACGTCGTTCCTGCCCGTGCTGTTCGCCGTGCTCCTCAACGAGATCAAGGCGCCCTGGTTCCGCAACTCCGTGCAGACGCTCACGACGCTGCCGAACTTCATCTCGTGGGTGCTCGTCTACATGATCGCGTTCGCGCTGTTCACGAGCACGGGCCTCGTCAACAACATCCTGATCGACCTCGGCATCGTCGACGACCCCGTGAGGTTCCTCGACTCGGGCGGGCCGAAGGTCTGGATCGCGATGACGCTCTGGAGCATCTGGAAGGGCCTCGGCTGGGGCGCGATCATCTACCTCGCCGCGATCACCGGCATCGACCCGTCGCTCTACGAGTCCGCCCGGATCGACGGCGCGAGCCGCTTCCAGCTCATGCGCTACATCACGATCCCGCAGCTCATCCCCACCTACCTCGTGCTCCTGCTGCTCTCGGTCGCGAACCTGCTCAACAACGGCATGGAGCAGTACTTCGTGTTCCAGAACGCCTTCAACAAGGACAACATCCAGGTGCTCGACCTGTACGTCTACAACATCGGGATCATGGGCTCGAGCCTCTCGATGGCCACCGCGATCGGCATGCTCAAGAGCCTCATCTCGGTCGCACTCCTTTTCACCGTCAACTGGATCGCCAAGCGCGTGCGCGGCGAGTCCCTCGTCTGAGGCGGGAGCGGGACCATGGCCACCAAAGTCATCACGCCACGTACACGGAGCCCGCGCGTTGCCGCGGCGGACCGCCCCGTCGGCACCCGCCTCACCGCCGGCGACCTCGTCTTCAACGCGGTCAACTGGTTCGGGTTCTTCCTCATGGTGCTGCTGTGCGCCTACCCGTTCTACTTCCTGATCATCAACTCGATCAGCGCGAACGACCTCGCGGCGGCCGGTGACGTGCGGTTCTGGCCGCGGGGCATCCACTTCGCCAACTACGAGCAGGTCTTCCAGCTGCGGGGCCTCCCGATGGCCGCCGCAGTCTCGGTGGGGCGCACCGTGCTCGGCACCGTGGCGACGGTCATGGCCTCGGGGTTCCTCGGCTTCATGTTCACCCAGCGCCGCATGTGGAAGCGCCAGCTCTGGTACCGCTTCACGATCGTGACGATGTACTTCAGCGCGGGCCTCATCCCGGTGTTCATCATCATGCGCAACCTGGGACTGACCAACAGCTTCTGGGTGTACATCCTGCCGTGGGTGGTCCAGCCGTTCTTCATCATCCTCGTCAAGACGTACGTCGAGTCGATGCCGGAGTCGCTCCAGGAGGCGGCCGAGCTCGACGGGGCGAACATCGTGCAGGTGTTCTTCCGGGTCTACCTGCCGAACATGACGCCGATCCTCGCGACGGTCGCGATCTTCAGCGCGGTGGCGCAGTGGAACAGCTTCCAGGACACGCTCATCTACGTCACGGACCAGTCGCTCTACACGCTGCAGTTCCTGCTCTACATGTTCATCAACCAGGCGTCGAGCCTCGCCCAGGCGGCGCAGAACGCCGGGGGCAACGTCGGTGCGATCGCGAACGCCGCGACGTCGCAGACCCCGACGTCGATCCGGATGACGGTCTCGGTGATCGTCGTCCTTCCCATCATCTTCATCTACCCACTGTTCCAGCGGTACTTCGTGAAGGGCATCATGCTCGGCGCGGTCAAGGGCTGACGAAGCCAACCCACAGGAAGGAATGCAATGAAGCACAGGAGAACAGCGGCCTTCGTGGCCGTGGCGTTCGCCGCCGTCGGCACGCTCACCGCGTGCACGTCCGACGCCGGCGACCCCACGCCCACCTCGTCGTCCGCGACCGACACCTCCACCCAGGCGGCCGGGTTCCCGGCGGCATGGGACAAGGAGATCGAGATCGACGTCTTCGGCAGCCTCTCGAACTACATGGGGATCCAAGAGGGCTGGTTCGGCAAGATCGTCAAGGACAAGTTCAACATGAAGCTCAACATCATCGCGCCCAACGTGGCCGGTGGTGGCGACACCCTCTACAACACGCGCGTGGCAGCGGGCGACCTCGGTGACCTCATCGTCATCGACAAGGGCCAGCAGATGGACGAGCTCATCCAGGGCGGACTCCTCCTCGACGCCGCCGAGTACTACCCGTCGATGACGAACACCGCCGTGTTCGACGCCGCGGTCCAGAACCTCAACTCCGCGGCGGGCGGCACGTTCGCCTTCCCGACCCAGGTGTCCACGCTCCTGCCCACGCAGCCCTCGGAGGCCCTCGAGCCGACGTTCGGCGCCTACCTGCGCTGGGACCTGTACGAGAAGGCAGGCTTCCCCGCGATCGGCACGCTCGAGGACCTGCTGCCCGTCTTCAAGGCGATGCAGGACGCCGAGCCCACCGCCCCGAACGGCGCCAAGACCTACCCCCTGTCCCTCTTCGCGGACTGGGACGGCAACATGATGAACAACGTCAAGCAGCCGATCACGTACTACGGCTATGACGAGCTCGGCTTCGTGCTCGCCAAGGCGGACGGCTCGGACTTCCAGGGCCTGCTCGACGACGACGGCATGTACGAGCGCGTCCTGAAGTTCTACTTCGACGCAAACCAGCAGGGTCTCGTGGACCCCGAGTCCACCACGCAGAACTGGGACACGCTCTTCGCGAAGTACCAGAACGGCCAGGTGCTCTACTCCTTCTGGCCGTGGCTCGGCCAGTCCGCGTTCAACACCGAGGAGAACACGGCGGCGGGCAAGGGCTTCATGCTCGCCGAGATCAAGGACCAGGAGATCTTCGCCTACGGCGCCGAGGTCTTCGGCGGCAAGCAGATCCTCGCGATCGGCTCCAAGGCCGAGGACCCGGAGCGCATCGCTGCGTTCATCGACTGGCTCTACTCGGCCGACGGTGTCAACGCGAACGGCAGCCAGACCATGGGTGCCGCAGGCCCCGAGGGCTTGACGTGGGAGATCGCCGCGGACAACGCGCCCGCGCTGACCGACTTCGGCCGTGAGGTCTTCCTCGGTGGCGACGGGACCGTCCCGGAGGAGTGGGGCGGCGGCTCGTTCATCGACGGCGTCTCCGCGCTCAACGTGGCGGTCGTGCTGCCCGCGAGCGAGAACCCGGCGACGGGCGTGGCGTTCAACTACACGACGTGGCCCAGCTTCCAGGCGCTCGTGGAGACCCCGCTCAGCGCGAACTGGTCCGAGCAGATGGGTGGCGCGGGCTCCGGCATCGAGTTCCTCGTCGGTGCCAACCAGCTCGCCGTCGCACCGGGTGCGAGCTTCACCGCTCCGGCGGACGCCTCGCAGATCGAGGCCCAGCGCAACCAGGTCAAGGCGGAGATCGTCCAGACCTCGTGGCAGATGGTGTTCGCGGCCAACGCGGGCGAGTTCGACAGCCTGTGGAGCACGCTGCAGTCACGGGCCGCCGGCCTCGGCTACGAAGACGTCCTCGCGTTCGACATGGGGAACGCGCAGGCGCAGGACGCTGCACGGCAGGCGATCCTGGCCGAGTTCGGCTGATCGCCGACCTCGCGGACACGAGGGCCCGGGCGCATCGCGCGCCCGGGCCCTCACCCGTTCCCGGGACGCTCAGGGAGCGTGTCGCGAGAACATCGAGCGGAACAGGAACGCCGTGCCGTAGGCACCCACGGAGCAACCGATGGTCGCGATGATGAACCAGAAGCTCGGCGAGACGATCGCGAGGCATACCTGCGTCACGGGCACGAGGAGCACCGCGAAGCACCGCATGGGCTCGGCCGCGGGCAGCAGGAACGCGTTGCGCAGGGTCTGACGGAAGGTGTTCTGGTAGCGCGCCACGAGCCCCATGGCCACGAGGAACGCCGTGAGCAGGTAGCCGATGGCGAGGATGCTCAGCACCATCGCGGCCCCCGCGAGCGGGTTGGCGTGCTGGGACCAGAACACCGCGGCGAACGTCATCGCGAAGGCAGGCACGAGCGTCGCGAGCATGAGCGGCGTGGCCCGCAGGAAGCTGCGTCCGAACGCGGGGAAGTAGTCCTTGACGAGGTTGCCGCGCTCGTCGTCGGAGTAGCGGTACGTCACCTCGAACAGCGCGCTCGTCGCGGCGCCGATCGTCACGACCGGCAGGCACGTGACGAGGTAGACGACGTTGAGCCCGACGAACGACAAGAACGTGATGAGCCCCTGCACCCCGCGTGACTCCGGGTCGATCCGCATCCGGTGTTCCTTCCCGTCGCCGCGTCCTACCTTCTCACGCTGGGGCGGGGGTCGAGTCGGGGCCAGGGCCGACGACGACGACGCCGGACGCGGGCACCTCGACCACCTCGCCGGGACGGAAGGTCCGCCCGGTCAGGAGCTCGTGCAGCGTGGTGGTTCCCCGGGCCCGGACCCCGCCGTCGAGTGCCGCGGCGAGCTCGTCCGCGCCCACCCGCACCGCCGCGTCCGTGTGGTTGAGCACGAAGGCGTGGTCGCCTCGCCGCGTCGCCTCGACACCGCGCGGCAGTCCGGGCAGCAGCCCGGTGACGCCCGCGCCCGTGAGCACCTCGGCGAGCACCCGCCCGAGCGCCTCGCCGTCGAGCGCCGCCCCGACGTACCAGGCCCGACCCTCGCCGTAGGGGTGTCGGGCCACGGCCACGGCGTCCTCGAGCTGCGAGGCTCCCGGCGCGGCGCCCAGGGAGAGCAGCACCTCGGCGCCCTCGGTGCGCGCGTGCTCGGCGTAGGTCTCGACCGTGAGCGAGGGGGACGAGTCCCCGGCCCAGGTGCCCGGGACCCCGCC
The DNA here is from genome assembly GCA_964510785.1 of uncultured Cellulomonadaceae bacterium. Taxonomy (GTDB): domain Bacteria; phylum Actinomycetota; class Actinomycetes; order Actinomycetales; family Cellulomonadaceae; genus JAAYZM01. Next base: position 13,913 of record CAZECM010000009.1, read on the forward strand.
CTCGGGCAGCGGCACCCACTCCTCGCCCGAGACACCGAGCACGTCGCGCAGCGGCACGGGGAAGCGGCCCACGTGCAGGTGTGCGCCGTCGTCGGCCACTCCTGAGAAGGGGCCGAGCGCGAGCGTGCCACCACCCGCGACGAAGCCGCGCAACGCCCCGGCGGCGCGTTCGGTGAGCAGGTAGAGCGAGGGGGCCAGCACCACGTCGTACGCCTCGAGGTCCGCGGCGACGGCTGGCGGCGGGACGACGTCGACCGCCACGCGCCGGTCCCACAGCGCGCCGTGCCACGAGCGCAGCGTCGCGAGCGGGTCGAGCCGGTCGGTGGGCATCGCCTGTGCCGTCGCGGCCCACCACGAGGGCCAGTCCCACACGAGCGCCACGCGGGCGTCGGTGCGCGCACCGACCACGGGCGCGAGCCGCGCGAGGTCCGCACCGAGCCGCCGCACGCCGTCGTGCACCGCCGTGTCCGGCCCCTGCACCGGGACCATGCCGGAGTGGAAGCGCTCGGGCCCGGAACGGGCGGCCCGCCACTGGAAGAAGCAGACGCCGTCCGCCCCGTGCGCCACGGCCTGCAGCGACTCGAGGCGGGACCGCTCGGGGGATTTCGTGAGGTTGTGCGCCCGCCAGCTCACGGCGCTCGTGGCGGACTCCATGAGCAGCCACGGCGCACCGCCGCCCAGGGAGCGCATGAGGTCCTGCGTCAGTGCGGCGTCGCACAGCGAGCGGGTCGTGCCCGGGTCCGGGTCGGGGTAGGCGTCGTCGGCCACGAGGTCGAGGTCGCCGGCCCACGAGAAGTAGTCCACGAGCGGGAAGAAGCCCATGAAGTTGGTGGTCACGGGCCGCTCCTCGTCGTACGAACGGATCACCGCCACCTGCTCGCGGTACACGGCGAGCAGCTCGTCGGAGGTGAAGCGGCGGAAGTCGAGGTCCTGGCTCGGGTTGCGGTGGTACGGCGCGGCGCGCGGGGGGAGCACCTCGGCGAAGGAGCCGTAGCGCTGCGACCACACCGTGGTGGCCCACGCCGCGTTGAGCGCCTCGACGGTGCCGTAGCGGTCCTCGAGCCAGCGCCGGAACGCCGCGGCGGCCTCGGGCCCGTGGTCCACCTGGCCCAGCTCGTTGCCCACGTGCCACATCACGACGGCCGGATGAGCGGCGAAGCGCTCGACCACGGCGCGCGTCACGGCGAGCGCGCGCTCGCGGTACTTCGCCGAGGACGCCGAGAACTGGTTGCGCGAGCCGTAGGTCAGGCGCACTCCCTCGGGCGTGACGGGCAGCGTCTCGGGGTAGCGGTCGCCGAGCCACGGCGGCGGGGACGCCGTGGGGGTCGCGAGGTCCACGGCGATGCTCCCCGCGTGCAGCAGGTCGAGCACGTCCGCGAGCCAGTCGAGGTCGAGCTCGCCCTCGCGTGGCTCGATCGTGGCCCACGAGAACACCCCGACGGTCACGAGGTTCACGCCCGCCCGCTGCATGAGCCGGGCGTCCTCGGCCCACACCTCGCGCGGCCACTGCTCGGGGTTGTAGTCTCCGCCGAACAGGATGCCGCGCCCGCGCGTCACGTCCGCGAGGCTCGGGCGAGCGCTCACGAGGGCTCTCCGTCGGGAGCGAGGAACGTGAGCTCGGCGAGCCGGGCCGCACCGCTCAGGGTGACGCGCGCGTCGACCGGGTCGGCCAGGAGGTCCGTGGCCGGGTCGAGGTCGACGACGACGTCGTGCCACACGTACTGCCGCTCCGCCGCCGCGACGGACTCGGCCGCCTCGGGGACGGTCACGGGACCGGCGAGCGGTACCCAGGCGGGGTGTGCGGTGGTGGATCCCGCGCCGCCCGCCCGCCGCAGCTCGAGGGTCACCGTGGCCGCGCTCGCGGCCGGCAGCCGCCGTCGGGCAAGGCGCAGCCGCACGTGCCCGGCCCCTGCGAGGTCGAGCCGCTCGAAGCGCGCCCATCCCGAGCCCTGGCCGAGCGCGACCTCGAGGCAGTCGCCGTCGCGCCGAGAGGCGTCGGACGTGACGAGGCCCTCGTAGCCGTCGAAGGCCGCCGCGGGCAGGACGGCGGCGAGCGTGCGGCGCACGGGTCGTTCGGGGCCGACGACGGTCAGCTCGGCGCCCACCGTGAGGTCCGACGCGGAAGGTCCGCTCGCGAGCCGGTAGGTCCCTGCCTGCACCCGGAAGGCGCCCGGCGTGACGACGGCGCCGCGGTCGCCGGCCACCTCGGCCGCGACGTCCCACACCGCGAGCGAGCCCAGCCTCACGGGGAGCGTCACCTCGGTGCGCTGCCCGGGTTCGAGGCGCACGCGGGTCCACGCGAGGAGGCGGGTGCGCGGGGCGCGCAGCGGCAGCTCGGGCGCCTGGGACCAGATCGCGACGAGCTCCTCGGCCGCGCGCGCACCCGTGTTGTGCACGACGACGGTCGCGAGCAGGCCGTCGTCGTCGGCGGTGCTGTTGTTGCCCCCGCCCCCGCTGCCGCCCTCGCCATCCTTGAGGTCCCCGCCGGGCGCGACCCAGCGCGCGGGCGCGTGCTCGAGGGTCGTCGCGGGGGCGTTCAGGCTCGCTGCGGAGAGCGAGAGCGACTCGTGCACCACGCTCGAGTACCCCAGCCCGTGGCCGATCCCGTAGAGCGGGCGGGCCGTGTTGTAGCGGTAGGTCTGGCCGGCCGTGACGACGTCGTAGTCGAGGATGTCGCCCGCGTCCACCCCTCGCGCCCACCAGGTCTGCGGCAGGCGGCCCGTGGGCTCGCGGTCCCCGGACAGGACGTCGAGCAGCCCGTGGCCGAGCTCCTGGCCGGCGTGGCTCGGCCACACCACGGCGGCGGCCTGCGCGGACTCGGTGGGGATCGCGTACGGGTAGCTCGAGACGAGGGTGAGCACGGCGGCGGGGCACGCCTCGACCGTCGCGGCCCACGTCGCGCGCATCGGGGCGGGCAGCTCGAGCCCGGGGCGGTCCGCCGTCTCGCGCCCGTGGACGTGCGGGTCGTTGCCGAGGGCCACGATCGTGACGTCGGCCCCCTCGCACGCTTCCCGGACCGCGTCCGCACCCGGGCGCAGCACCTCGACGGTGAAGACCGTCGCGAGGTCCGGCTCGGCTTCCGTGACGAGCAGGCGGGACCCGAGCTGCACGCGGAGCCAGCGCCCGGAGCCGGCGTGCTGGAGGGCGATCCCCTCGCCGCGCGGCACCCGGCGGAACGTCTCCTGGGCCACCCAGCCGCCCACGCGCTCGGCGTCCGCCGCCACGATCCAGCTCGCGCCGGTGAGCAGGCCGCTCGTCGCGAGGGAGCGCAGCGTGACGATGTCGTGGCCCCAGTCGGTCACGGTGAACCGGGTCGCGGGGCTCGTGGTGTCGACCTCGCTCGCCGTGACGACGTCGCCCACCTCGGCGACGGCCAGGACGTGCGCCCCGACACGCAGGACCACCTCGTCCCCGCCGTCGGCCACCCGGACGTCCGCGGCCGGGTACCGCTCGCGCACGGCGTCGGCGATCGTCACGGCGTAGGGCGGGGTCCCGGAGTACCAGTCCGTGACGACGTGGTCGGCGAAGGGTCCGACGACGGCCACGATGCGCGGCTCGGCGAGCGGGAGCGGCCCGGTGCCCGCCGTCGGCCCGTCGTTGGCGAGGATCACGACGCCGCGGCCGCTCGCCTCGCGGGCGAGCGCGCGGTGGGCGGGCAGGTCGATCGCGTCGGCGCCGATCCCGAAGGGGTCTTCGCCCGAGAGCTCGCCCGTGCGCTCGCGCAGCTCGAGGAGGCGCAGCACGGCGGTGTCGACGTCGGCCGCCGTGACCAGGCCCGCCGCGAGCGCCGCGGTGACGCGCTCGACCGTGATGTGGGAGCGCGTGTCGTTGTCCGTGAAAGAGTCGATCCCCGCCGTGAGCGCGGCGGCCGTGGCCTGGACGTGGTCGGGGAAGTAGCGCTCGCCGTCCACGAGGTTGGAGGGCGCCTGGGCGTCGGAGACGACGGCGATCGGGCCGGGTGCCCACGAGCGCAGCTCGGCGAGGAGCCCGGCCGCGACATGGTTGGGCCGCCCGTTGACGAGGTTGTAGGAGGGCATGACGGCGCCCACGACCCCGGCGCGCAGCGGGCCCGTGAACACGGGCAGCTCCGTCTCGCGCAGGGTCTGCGGGGGCAGGTGGGAGCTCGTGACGGCGCGGTCCACCTCGTTGCCGTAGGCGAGGAAGTGCTTGAGCGTGGGGACCGTGCGCCACACCGTCGGGTGGTCGCCGCGCAGGCCGCGGCAGTAGGCGGTCGCGAGCTCGGACGTGACGTCGGGGTCCTCCGAGTAACCCTCCTCGCCGCGGCCCCACAGCGGGTGGCGCAGCGTGTTGACGACGGGTGCCCACACGTTGAGGCTCACCCTCGGGTCCTGTGCGTGCTTGGCCCGCACCTCGGTCGCGGCCACCTCGCCCACGGCCGTGAGCAGCCGCGGGTCCCAGCTCGCCGCGAGTCCGGGGGGTTGCGGGAACACGGTTGCGGTGCCGAGCCACGCGAGCCCGTGCAGCGCCTCGGTGCCGGTCGTGAACGGGGCGAGGCCGAGGCGTTCGACGGCCGGCGCGTGCTGGTGCAGGAACGCGACCTTCTCCTCGAGGGTCAGGTCGGCGAGCACGTCCTGCGGGGTCATCGGGTCTCCTTCGGCCGTCATGGCACGAGCGTAATCGAAGCGGTTCGACGACGCCACCCCCGACGAGCCGGTCCAGCGTCAGAGTCGCGTGTGCCCCTCGCGCGGGGGGATCACTCGGCGCGGGGCTCGCGCGTGCTGCCGCGGTCCACGAGCGTGGGGGCGATGAGCCGGACCTGCCCGGGCTGCTCCCCCTCGATGAGCGGGACGAGCATGTCCACGGCCGCGCGCCCGATGGTCTCGGCGGGCAGGTCGATGCTCGTGATGGGACGCACCTGCGAGATCGCGGTGCTCTCGGGGCTCAGCGCGAGCAGCGAGAGGTCCTTCGGGATGCGCAGCCCCCGCTCACGCAGCGCGGAGATGATGTGCGGGAGCGCCACCTCGTTGTGGACCACGACGCCCGTGACGTCGGGCAGCTCGTCGAAGAGCCGGTCGACGGCGACCCGGGCGCCCGCCACGGAGGAGTCGGTCGGCACCACGAGGTAGGGCACGCCGGCCGCCTCGCTCGCGCCCACGAAGCCGCGCGTCATGCGCTCGGCGTAGGACGTGTGGCGCTCCATGACCTCGGTGGGCGAGCCGAGCAGCGCGACCGAGCGGTGGCCCAGGTCGATCAGGTGGCGGGCCGCGGCGCTCCCGGCCTGCGCGAAGTCGAGGTCGATGCAGCTCAGTCCTTCCGGCTCGGAGGGCAGGCCGATGAGCACTGTCGGTCGCCCGAGGGCGGTGAGCTGCGGGACGCGGGGGTCGGAGGCCTCGATGTCCATGACGACGACGGCGTCCACCATGGAGGAACCGACCACGCGGTCCAGGACGCCGTCCTCCTGGGTGACGAGCAGCACGTCGTAGCCGTTCGCGTTGGCCCCGCCCACGACGCCGGTCACGAACTGCATGATGACGTTCATGTCGACGCCTACACGCAGCGGCGCCATGAGGCCGATCACGTCGGTGCGCGCGGAGGCCAGCGCCCGGGCGCCCGCGTGCTGGCGGTAGCCGAGCGCCGCGATGGCCTGCTCGATGCGGCGGCGGGTCTCCTCGGAGATGGGGCGCTTCCCCGAGAGCGCGTAGCTCACGGTCGAGGGGGCTACCCCGGCGCGCTGCGCCACGTCGTCGATCGTCACCACGGCGGTCGGACCTTTCCTCGACAAGTGTTTTCCGAGACTAGAGCAATGGGTCTAGGCTATGCCTCGAAGCGCTTCGACAGAAGCGACGCGCGAGCGCCCGACGGAGGACGGTCATGAAGTTCAGCGACGGCTACTGGCTGCTGCGGCCCGGCGTCACGGCGCTCCGCCCGCGCGACATCGACGCCGTCGAGCGCGACGGGCGCGACCTTCTGGTCTACGCCCCGACCTCGCCCATCCAGGAGCGCGGCGACACCCTCAACCGGCCGTTGCTCACGGTCCGGGTCTCCTCGCCGCTGCCCGACGTCATCGGTGTGCGCATCTCCCACCACGTGGGCGCCGTCGACCGGGGTCCGCACTTCCCGCTCGCCCGCACCGAGCACCCGATCGAGATCGACGTGCCGGCACGCCCCGGCAAGGGCCCCGCGACGTACACCGCGGGCCGGCTCTCGGCGCGCATCGCGACCGACGGGGAGTGGGGCGTCGAGTTCGTCGCGGACGGCAAGGTCCTCACGCGCTCGATGGACCGCTCCGTCGCGGCCCTCGAGACGCCCGATGGTCACTTCGTGCGCGAGCAGCTCACGCTCGGGGTGACCGAGACGCTCTACGGGCTCGGCGAGCGCTTCGGCACCTTCGCCCGCAACGGCCAGTCCATCGACGTCTGGAACGAGGACGGCGGCACCGCCTCGGAGCAGGCCTACAAGAACGTGCCGTTCTACCTGTCCGACGCCGGGTACGGCGTGTTCGTCGACCACCCCGAGCGGGTCTCGTTCGAGCTCGGCACCGAGGTCGTCTCGCGCGCGCAGTTCTCCGTGCCGGGCAAGGAGCTGCAGTACTACGTCGTCTACGGCGCGACGCCCAAGGAGATCTTGTCCCGCTACACCGAGCTCACGGGCCGGCCCGCGCGAGTCCCCGCATGGAGCTACGGCCTGTGGTTGTCGACGTCGTTCACCACGAGCTACGACGAGGAGACCGTCTCCTCGTTCGTCGACGGGATGGCCGAGCGCGGGCTGCCGCTCTCGGTGTTCCACTTCGACTGCTTCTGGATGCGCGCCTTCCACTGGTCGGACTTCGTGTGGGACCCGGCGATGTTCCCGGACCCCGCGGGGATGATCTCCCGCCTCAAGGAGCGCGGCCTGCGCATCTGCGTGTGGATCAACCCGTACATCGCCCAGCGCGGCCACCTCTTCGAGGAGGGGCGCCGGCTGGGCTACCTCGTCAAGCGGCCCGACGGCAGCGTGTGGCAGTGGGACATGTGGCAGGCCGGGATGGCGCTCGTCGACTTCACCAACCCGGACGCGCGGGCGTGGTTCCAGGGCAAGCTCGGCGACCTGCTCGACCAGGGTGTGGACTGCTTCAAGACGGACTTCGGCGAGCGCATCCCCACCGACGTCGAGTGGCACGACGGCTCCGACCCGCTGCGGATGCACAACTTCTACGCCCAGCTCTACAACGAGAGCGTCTTCGACCTGCTCACCGAGCGTCGGGGCGAGGGCGACGCGGTGCTCTTCGCCCGTGCCGCCACGGCCGGGGGCCAGCAGTTCCCCGTGCACTGGGGCGGTGACTGCGACTCGACG
>CAZECM010000009.1:21215-37894 GCA_964510785.1 uncultured Cellulomonadaceae bacterium
CACGGCACCCGGTAGGAGTTGGAGCCGTGGGCGTTCGACGAGGAGGCCGTCGAGGTCACGCGCGCCTTCACCCGGCTCAAGCTCTCCCTCATGCCCTACCTCGCCGCGGCGGGCGAGGAGGCGGCCGCGACTGGCGTCCCCGTGATGCGCGCCCCCGTGATCGAGTACCCCGGTGACCGCGCCGTGGCGGGACTCGGCACGCAGTACTTCCTGGGCGAGTCGCTCCTCGTGGCCCCCGTGTTCTCCGAGGACGGTCACGTGGACGTGTACCTGCCGCGCGAGGAGCGCGGCGCGAGCGGGCGGTGGACGCAGCTCCTCACGGGAGAGCTGGTCGACGGCGGACAGTGGCGCGCGGAGAGCCACGGCTTCGACTCGATCCCGCTGTACGTGCGTCCCGGCACCGTGCTGCCCGTGGGCGCGGTGCACGACACCCCCGAGTACGCGTGGGCCGACGGCGTGACGCTGCGACTGTTCGACCTGCCCGACGGCTACGACGCCGAGACCTTCGTTCCCGGTGGCACGGGAGAGCCCGCGACGTTCCGGGTGCGGCGTGCGGGGGATCTGATCACGGTCTCCTCGCAGGACGCCCCGGGAACCTGGCACGTCGAGGTCGACGGTCGCGTGGCGGACGCCGTGGGGGCCGCGAGCGTGACGCTCGACGTGGCGTGAGGAGGGAGGAGCTCTGGAGCGAGCGCGCCGATCACCGGATCCGGCTCGCCAGCCCGGCGCGCGCGTGGACGGAGGCGCTGCCGCTCGGCAACGGGCACCTCGCCGCGATGTGTTTCGCGGACCCCGGTGAGGACCGCTTCGCGCTCAACCACGACACCGTGTGGTCGGGCAGCCCGCGCAACGAGCGGGGCCGGTTCCTCGTGGACCCTCAGGTCGCGGCCACCGCGATCGCCGAGGCCCGCGCGGCCCTCGCCGTAGGCGACCGGACGGGGGCCGACGACGCGCTCCGGCGGCTCCAGGCCGGCTACGGCCAAGCGTTCCTCCCGCTCGGCGACCTGCACGTACGGCGCTCGAGCGCACCCGCGCTGCACCGACGCGAGCTCGACCTCTCGCGCGCCGTCCACACGTCGCTCGCCGAGGACGGCTCGTTGCGGCGCAGCTATGTGAGCGCGCCCGACGGTGTGCTCGTGGTCGAGTCGACCTTCCCCGCCCCGAGCGACGTGACGGTGAGCTTCGAGCACCGGCTGCACGAGCTGCGGCGCACCGCGACGGGGACCGTGCTCGAGGTGCGGTTGCGCGCCCCGTCCGACGTCGCCCCCCACCACGAGGCCGCCGAGCCCCCCGTGTCGTGGAGCGCGGTGCCGGGCGACGCCGTCCAGGCCGTGGTCCAGCTCGTCGCGGTGACCGACGGCCGGGTGCGCGTGGTGGGCGGCACGCTCGCGGTCGAGGGAGCCACCCGACTGCGGGTGCTGCTCGCGTGCGAGACCACGTTCCAGGGCGTGGGCCTCGTGCCCGACGGCGACGTCGAGGCGGCCGCTGCGCGTGCCACGGACCGGCTCTGCGCCGCGGCACGGGTCGATCCCGCCGAGCTGCTCGCCCGCCACGTGGCCGACCATGCGGCCCTCTACGACAGGTTCGAGCTGTCGCTGCCCGCCGTCGGGCACGATGCTCGTCCCGATACCGCGGCGCGCCTCGCCGCCGCGCGAGTGACCGGCGCACCCATGGCCGCCGACCCTGCGCTCGCGGCGCTGCTCGTGCACTACGGGCGCTACCTGCTCGTCGCCTCGTCGCGTCTCGGCTCGCTCCCCGCGACGCTCCAGGGCGTGTGGAACACCGAGCTGCGCCCGCCGTGGAGCAGCAGCTACACGGTCAACATCAACACGCAGATGAACTACTGGGGCGCTGAGACGGCCGCGCTCGGTGAGTGCCACGAACCGCTCGCCGACCTCGTGGCGGCGCTCGCGCGCAACGGCACCGAGGTGGCCGGGCGGCTCTACGGGGCGCGCGGCTGGGTGGCCCACCACAACGTCGACGCGTGGGCGTTCGCCTCGCCCGTGGGGCAGGGGGTGGCTGACCCCGCGTGGGCGTTCTGGCCCATGGCGGGTCCGTGGCTCGCGGCGCACCTGCTCGAGCGGGTGCGGTTCGCGGGGCCCGCCGCACGGCGGGCCGAGCTCGCCGCCGAGGCCTGGCCCGTGGTCGCCGGGGTGGTCGCCTTCCTGCGGGACTGGGTGGTCGAGCTCGAGCCAGGGGTGTGGGGCAGCCCGCTCGCGACCTCGCCCGAGAACGTGTTCCTGGTCGGCGAGGAAGGGCGGCACGCCGCGGTCGCCCGGCACGCCGCCATGGACGGCGAGCTCGTGCACGACGTCGCCGTCGGCGCCCTCGAGCTCGCCGAGATCCTCCGGCGCCAGGCTGATCCCACGGCGGTCGAGGCCGCGTGGCTCATCGATCACGTCGCGCTGCTGCGCGTGGGTGCGGACGGCGGGATTGCCGAGTGGTACGACGACGAGACCCCGACCGACCCGCACCACCGGCACGTCTCGATGCTCTACGGCACCTTCCCCGGCGCCCGCGAGCTGTCCGCCGCAGAGCGCGCCGCGACGAGCCGCTCCCTCGACCTGCGCGGCGACGACTCGACCGGCTGGTCGCTCGTGTGGAAGATCGCCCTGCGAGCCCGGCTCGGTCAGGGCGCGCAGGTCGGGGACCTGCTCGAGCTCCTCGCGCGGGACGCCGTCGGGTCCACCGCCGCGCACGCGGGCGGTCTCTACCCGAACCTGTTCGCCGCGCACCCGCCGTTCCAGATCGACGGCAACCTCGGCTTCGTGGGGGCGGCGCTCGAGTGCCTCGTGCAGTCGCACCGGCGAGACGGCGGGCGCACGGTGATCGAGCTGCTGCCCGCGCTGCCGCCAGCGTGGGCCACCGGGTCCGTCCGCGGCGTGCGCGTGCGTGGCGGCCTCAGCCTCGACCTCGCCTGGCGGGACGGGGTGGTGGAACGCGTCGAGCTCTTCGCCGAGCCCGGAGCCGAGCCGGTGACCGTCCTCGTGCGCGGCGGCGGCCTCGACACCGCCGTCGACGTGCCGGGCGGTGGCCAGGCCGTCCTGCTCGCCCGGCCCTGACCCACCGTCCCCGCGCCCCCCGGCGTAGCCGAGGGAGCGAACGCAGTGATCGATTGCGTGCGTCTGACGCACGCAGTCGTTCACTGTGTTCGCCGGGTCAACTACGCTGTGACCCACAACCTCATATCGCGCTGCACGAACCGCGGCGGGAGAGTCCTCTCCCGCTGAGCCCCCACCTAGGGGCACGACGGCGAGGCGCCGAAGGAGCAACCCTCCCCGGGAATCTCTCAGGCCCACGTACCGCCGCGGCGAGGCACATCTGGAAAGCGGCCGCCCACGCGGCCCACCGACGGTGCAAGCCACCGCCACCGCGCCCACCCGGCGCGGGAGCGGCAGGCAAAACTCTCAGGTCGACGCCTCGCGTCGGATGACAGATCGGGGAGGTCCTCCGAAACCCCGGACCCCTGGAGCCCAGCCCGTGACCGATCTCGTCTCCGCCCGCCACATCGGCCCGCGCCCCACCGAGCGCCAGCACCTGCTCGACGTCGTCGGCTACCCCACGCTCGACGCCCTCGTCGACGCCGCGGTGCCGCCCACCATCCGCGCGGCCGAGCCGCTCGACCTGCCCCCGGCCCGCACCGAGCCCGAGATGCTCGCGGACCTGCGCGCGATCGCGGCCAAGAACCAGGTCATGACCCAGATGATCGGCCAGGGCTACTACCCGGCCACGACGCCCGCCGTCATCCGCCGCGGCGTGCTCGAGAACCCCGCCTGGTACACGGCCTACACCCCGTACCAGCCCGAGATCTCGCAGGGCCGCCTCGAGGCACTCCTGAACTTCCAGACGCTCGTCTCCGACCTCACCGCGCTCCCCGTCGCGGGCGCGTCCTTGCTCGACGAGGCCACCGCCGTCGCCGAGGCCGTCGCGCTCATGCATCGCGCCGCCAAGGGCCGCGAGGGCGTCGTCCTCCTCGACGCCGACCTCTTCCCCCAGTCGCTCGACGTCACGCTCGCCCGCGCCACGGCGGCGGGCCTCGGCGTGCGCGTCGTCGACCTCGACGAGGGCACGCCCTTCGAGGTGGACGGGTCCGACGACGACGGCGCCCCCGTGCTCGGCATCGTGGTCCAGCAACCCGGCGCGAGCGGGCGGGTGCGCGACCTCACCCCGATCGTCGCCGCGGCGAAGGAGCGCGGTGCGCTCGTCACGGTCGCGACGGACCTGCTCGCCCTGACGATGCTGACCCCGCCCGGCGAGCTCGGGGCGGACCTCGCGGTCGGCAGCGCGCAGCGGCTCGGTGTCCCCCTCTTCTACGGCGGCCCGCACGCGGCGTTCATCGCCGTGCGCGAGGGACTCGAGCGCACGCTGCCCGGGCGACTCGTGGGTGTGAGCGTCGACGTCCACGGAGCCACCGCCTACCGGCTCGCCCTGCAGACCCGCGAGCAGCACATCCGCCGCGAGAAGGCCACGAGCAACATCTGCACGGCACAGGCCCTGCTCGCCGTCGTCGCCTCGATGTACGCCGTCTACCACGGGCCTGAGGGGCTGCGGCAGATCGCCGAGCGTACCCATGCCCGCGCGGTGGCGATCGCACGCGGCCTGCAGGCTCACGGCGTGCGCATCGAGCACGAGGACTTCTTCGACACGGTGCGCGCGCACGTGCCCCCGGCGCGCACGCGCGAGATCGTCGCCGCGGCCGCGGCGCGCGGTATCAACGTGTGGCCCGACGGCCCCGCGCACGTCCAGGTCTCGACGTCCGAGGTGACGACGCCCGCCGACGTCGGGGCCGTGGTCGGTGCGTTCGTCGAGGTGCTCTCCGAGCTGCCCGCCGACTGCTGCGGCGGGGGGTGCTGCGACGGCCCGCGCGCCGCGGCGGACGCCCGCGACGGGAGCACGGCACCCACGATCGACGGCGTCTGGCCCGAGGCACTGCGCCGCACCTCGGAGTACCTGACCCACCCCGTGTTCCACAGTCACCGCTCCGAGACGGCGATGATGCGGTACCTGCGCCGGCTGGCTGACAGGGACCTCGCGCTCGACCGCACGATGATCCCGCTCGGTTCGTGCACCATGAAGCTCAACCCGGCCGCCGCGATGGAGCCCGTCTCGTGGCCCGAGTTCGCGGACCTGCACCCGTTCGTACCACGCGAGCAGGCGGAGGGGTACACCGAGCTCATCGGCCAGCTCACCGACTGGCTCGCCCGCATCACGGGGTACGCGGCCGTGTCCGTGCAGCCCAACGCCGGTTCGCAGGGCGAGTTCGCGGGGCTGCTCGCGATCCGCGAGTACCACCGTGCGCAGGGCGCCGCGGAGCGCGACGTCGTGCTGATCCCGGCGTCGGCGCACGGCACGAACGCGGCCTCGGCGGCGCTCGCGGGCCTGCGCGTCGCGGTCGTGAAGACGGCCGAGAGCGGCGAGGTCGACCTCGACGACCTGCGCGCCAAGCTCGAGCAGCACGCCGGTCGTGTGGCCGCGATCATGATCACCTACCCTTCGACGCACGGGGTGTACGAGGAGCACGTGCGCGAGGTGTGCGGCCTCGTACACGCCGCAGGCGGCCAGGTGTACATCGACGGGGCGAACCTCAACGCGCTCGTCGGGCTCGCCAGGCCCGGCGAGTTCGGCGGCGACGTCTCGCACCTCAACCTGCACAAGACGTTCTGCATCCCGCACGGTGGCGGCGGGCCCGGCGTCGGCCCCGTCGCGGTCGCCGCGCACCTCGTGCCGTTCCTGCCGACGACGGTGACGCCGGGCGTGACCGCGCCCGTCACCGACGCGGATGACGACGACGATCTCGATGACGATGATCGTGATGACGACGGCGAGGCGACAGTCCCCGGGGCGCCGTCGTCGGCCCGCATCTCCGCCGCCCCGTACGGCTCGGCCGGCATCCTGCAGATCCCGTGGGCCTACATCGCGACCATGGGTGCGGACGGGCTACGGGAGGCGACCGAGGTCGCGGTCCTCACGGCCAACTACCTCGCGACCCGCCTGCGCGAGCACTTCCCGGTGCTCTACACGGGCCCGAACGGCCTCGTCGCCCACGAGTGCATCCTTGACCTGCGCCAGATCACGAAGGACACCGGGGTCACGGCCGAGGACGTCGCGAAGCGGCTCATGGACTTCGGCTTCCACGCCCCGACCCTGAGCTTCCCCGTCGCGGGCACGCTCATGGTCGAGCCCACGGAGTCGGAGGACCTCGTCGAGCTCGACCGCTTCGTCGAGGCGATGGTCGCGATCCGCGGCGAGATCGACGCGGTCGCGGCGGGCACCTACGCCGTCGCGGACTCGCCGCTGCGCAACGCCCCCCACACCGCGCACGAGGTCACGGCCGCCGAGTGGGACCGCCCGTACTCGCGCGAGCAGGCCGCGTTCCCGGCGCCGCACGAGCGCGTCGACAAGTACTGGCCGCCCGTCGGCCGCATCGACGGGGTCTACGGTGACCGCAACCTCATGTGCGCGTGCCCGCCCGTCGAGGCCTACGCCGAAGCCGAAGGAGCGAACGCATGACCGCCCCCACCTCCCCGCTGCTCGACGAGCACGTCGCTCTCGGCGCCACGCTCACGGACTTCGCCGGCTGGCAGATGCCGCTGCGCTACACCTCGGACATCGCGGAGCACCAGGCCGTGCGCCAGGCCGCCGGGCTCTTCGACCTGTCGCACATGGGCGAGATCGCCGTCGTCGGGCCCCAGGCCGCCCGCGCCCTCGACCACGCGCTCGTGGGCAACCTGACCGCGCTCGCCGTCGGCCGCGCGCGCTACTCGATGCTGTGCCAGCCCGACGGCGCGGTGATCGACGACGTCGTGGTGTACCGCCTGGCCGAGGAGCGGTTCCTCGTCGTGGCCAACGCGTCGAACGCCGCTGTCGTGCTCGCCGAGCTCGTCGAGCGGGCGGCTGGCTTCCAGGCGCAGGTGATCGACATGTCGCTCGAGACCGCCCTCGTCGCCGTCCAGGGACCGCGCGCGCTCGAGATCGTGAGCCTCGTCGCGCCCGGTCAGCACGGGGTGCTCGAGGGCATGCCGTACTACGCCTCGGCGACGGTGCGCGTGCTCGGCCAGGACGTGCTCGTCTCGCGCACGGGCTACACGGGTGAGGACGGCTTCGAGCTCTACGTGCCGAACACGCTCGCCGCACCGCTGTGGCGCGCCCTCCTCGAGGCCGGCACGCCCCTCGGCCTCGTCCCGGCCGGGCTCGCCGCGCGCGACTCGCTGCGTCTCGAGGCGGGGATGCCGCTCTACGGCAACGAGCTCGACCGCACCACGACCCCGTTCGAGGCGGGCCTCGGGCGTGTGGTGAAGCTCGACAAGACCGACGACGACGGCGCCCCGCTCGACTTCGTGGGCCGTGCGGCGCTCGAGTCGCGCAAGGGTGCCCAGCCCGCCCGCGTGCTCGTCGGCCTGCAGGGTCTCGGTCGCCGGGCGGCGCGCGCCGGGTACCCCGTGGTGCGGGGCAGCGGGGCGGACGCCGTCGTCGTCGGCACCGTGACCTCTGGCGCTCCGTCACCCACGCTCGGCTACCCTGTCGCGCTCGCCTACGTCACGCCGGAGGTGGGCGCGGAGGGCACGGAGCTCGGAGTGGACGTGCGCGGTCGCGCCGAACCGTTCCGTGTGGTGCGCTATCCGTTCTACCGTCGTTCCCAGGACTGACCCACCACCCGAAGGAGATCCGCATGGCCACGTTCCCCGCACACCTGCGCTACACCGCCGAGCACGAGTGGATCGACGACTCGATCCCCACCACGATCGGCATCACCGACACGGCCACCGAGGCGCTCGGCGACATCGTGTACCTCGAGCTGCCGTCCGTGGGTGAGGACATCGTCGCGGGCGCCGTCATCGGCGAGGTGGAGTCCACGAAGTCGGTCTCTGAGCTCTTCTCGCCCGTCTCGGGCATCGTCACGGAGGTCAACCAGGCGGCCATCGACGACCCCTCGATCGTCAACGCCGACCCGTACGGCGACGGCTGGCTCATGAAGGTGCAGGTCAGCGCCGAGGGAGAGCTTCTCGACGCCGACGCGTACGAGGCACTCGCCCAGGGGTAACCTGCAGAGAACCCACATGGGAAAAATCGTGGGTGAGAATCGCGTCATGACTGGACCACTCGGCCCTCTCTTTAGGTGAAGGCACTCGCTGCGGACCCCCACAACCTGGTCCGCCGCACTACGGGAGGTTGTATGTCCGCTATCACGCTGAGTCCCACGGATCGGGACCACGTCGTCTATGTGGAGCCGCTGACGCGCCGGGAGAAGGTGGTCCTCTCGCGGCTCTCGGAGAACTCGACCCTGGAGGAGCTCGCCGCTGAGCTCTTCGTCTCGCGCAACACGGTCAAGTCGCAGGTCCGATCCGTCTATCGCAAGATCGGTGTCTCGACCCGTGCCGAGGCCGTCGCCTGGGCCAAGGAGGCCGGTCTCCGCTGACCTGCCCCCCGCCCAGCTGGTGGCCCGACTCCCATGGCAGCGTGTCCACCTGAGAAACTGCGCGCATGCTGCATGCCGAGACGCGCACCCTCGTGGTCGCCGGGGCGGTCGTCGACCACCTCGACGTACCGACGATGCTGCTCGCGGCACGCCGTGCCAAGCCCGTCTCGCTCGCCGGCCGGTGGGAGTTCCCCGGGGGCAAGGTCGAACCCGGTGAGGAACCCCGCGACGCATTGCACCGCGAACTCGCCGAGGAGCTCGGGGTTGCGGTCACCCTGGGCCGCGAGCACGTCGGGCCCGACGACGGCGCCTGGATCCTCTCTGAGAAGTACGTGATGCGGCTCTGGCTCGCGACCGTGGCGTCCGGAGAACCGGCACCTCTCGTCGAGCACGACGAGCTGCGCTGGCTCGGCCAGGGGCAGTGGCTCTCCGTCCCGTGGCTCGACGCCGACGTCCGCATCGTCGAGGCCCTCGCGACCAGCTGACTTCCCACCCGTCGAGGTAGTGACGATCCCCCGAGGTAGTGACGGCGGTCGCGAAGTAGAGAGGTCGGTAGCCTCTCGTTCGCGATCGCCGTCTCTATCTCGCGACGTACGTCTCTACTTCGGCGGGGTGGGGAGGTGGGGGGTTAGCGGGGGTTGCTTGCGAGCAACGACGCGCGGGTCTCTTCGGCGGCGGCGACGACGTTGCGCAGCGACGCCTCGACCTCGGCGTAGCCGCGGGTCTTGAGGCCGCAGTCCGGGTTGACCCACAGCTTGGCGGGGTCCACGGAGCGCACGGCGGCCTCGAGGAGCGACGCGACCTCGTCCTGCGAGGGCACGCGCGGCGAGTGGATGTCATACACGCCCGGCCCGATCCCGCGCTCGTAGCCCTGCGCCGCGATGTCCTCGAGGATCTCCATCTTCGAGCGCGCCGCCTCGATGGACGTCACGTCCGCGTCGAGCGCGTCGATCGCCCCGAACACGGCCCCGAACTCGGAGTAGCACAGGTGCGTGTGGATCTGCGTGTCCGGCCGCACCCCGGAGGTCGCGAGCCGGAACGAGCGCACGGCCCAGTCGAGGTAGGCCGCCTGGGCGGAGGCGTCGAGCGGCAGCAGCTCCCGCAGCGCCGGCTCGTCGACCTGCACCACGGCGATCCCGGCCGCCTCGAGGTCGACGATCTCGTCTCGCAGCGCGAGCGCCACCTGCGCCGCGGTGTCCGCGAGCGGCTGGTCGTCGCGCACGAAGGACCACGCGAGGATCGTCACCGGCCCGGTCAGCATGCCCTTGACGGGCCTGTCCGTGAGCGACGCCGTGTACGCGGACCACTCCACCGTGAAGGGTGCCGGTCGTGACACGTCCCCCCACAGCAGCGAGGGCCGCGTGCACCGCGAGCCGTAGGACTGCACCCAGCCGTGCGCCGTGACCGCGAAGCCGTCGAAGTTCTCCGCGAAGTACTGCACCATGTCGTTGCGCTCCGGCTCGCCGTGCACGATGACATCGAGCCCGATCTCCTCCTGCAGCGCGACCACGTGGCGGATCTCGGCGCGCATCGCCTCGGCGTAGTCGGCGTCGGACAGCTCGCCACGCACGTTCGCCGCGCGGGCCTTGCGGATCTCGCCCGTCTGCGGGAACGACCCGATCGTCGTGGTCGGCAGCGGCGGGAGGCCGAGCCGGGTGCGCTGCGCGGCGGACCGCTCCGCGAAGTCACCGCGTCGGGCGTCGGCGTCCGTCAGTGCGGCGACGCGCGCACGGACAGGATCGACGACGACGCCGGTCGCCCGGGCACGTGCGGCCAGCGCGGCCCGGGACTCGGTCACGGCGTCGGCGATCGCTGCGCCGCCCTCGGTGAGCCCTCGGCCCAGCGTCACGAGCGCCCCGACCTTCTGGTCAGCGAACGCGAGCCACGAGCGCAGCCCGGCGTCCAGACCGGTCTCGAGCTCGACGTCGTGCGGCACGTGCTGCAGCGAGCACGACGACGCCGCCGCGATGCCCGCGGTCGTGAGGGTCTCGATGCACGCGAGCCGCTCGGCGGCCAGGCCGAGGTCCTCGCGCCAGACGTTGCGACCGTTCAGGACCCCGCCCACGAGCACCTTCGTCTCGAGGCCAGGCACGGCACCGGGCACGCGACCGCGCACGAGGTCGAACGCGATCCCCTCGACCGGGCTGGCTGCAAGGGTCGCGAGCCCGGCGTCGGTGAGCTGCCCGAACGGCGTCGTCACGAGGATCGCCGGCCGTACGGACTGCGCGCCGAGGAACCCGTAGGCCCGCTCGGCCGCACGCTCGAGCTCCGCGCGCGACGTGCCCGTCGCGTCCGAGACGAGGGCCGGCTCGTCGAACTGGACCCAGGTCGCCCCGGCGGCGGCGAGCTCACGCAGCAGCTCCGCGTACGCGACGAGCAGGTCGTCGAGGCGGCGCAGGGGCGCGAAGCCGTCGGGCGAACCGGCCGCGGCCTTCGCGAGGGCGAGGAACGTCACGGGGCCGACGACGACGGGGCGCGTGAGGATGCCGTCCTCGCGCCCCTCGACGAACTCGTCGACGACCCGGCGCCCGGCAAGGGAGAAGCTCGTCGTCGGCGAGATCTCCGGGACGAGGTAGTGGTAGTTGGTGTCGAACCACTTCGTCATCTCGAGGGGCAGCTGGTCGCCCGCACCACGGGCCAGCACGGAGTACGCGGCGAGGTCGAGGCCGCCGTCGGACACGAGTCCTGCGAAACGTTCCGGCACTGCACCGAAGGTGACCGCGGCGTCGAGCACCTGGTCGTAGAACGAGAAGTCGCTCGGGATCGCGGGGACGTCCGTGGCGAGCCCCAGCGTGGCGAGGCGCGCGCGGTTGGTCCGGCGCAGCTCCGCGGCCGCGGACTCGAGCTCGGCCTCGGTGGACCGGCCCGCCCAGAACGACTCGAGGGCGCGCTTGAGCTCGCGGCGGGGGCCGATGCGCGGGTAGCCGAGGATCGTCGCGGCGGGGAATGCGGGGGTGGTGGTCACAGGATGTCCTTCGTGGTGGTGGTGCTGGGCAGGAGGTCGACGGCGTCGAGCAGGTCGAGCGCCGCCTCGTGGCGGTTGAACGTGTAGAGGTGGATGCCGGGGGCGCCGCCGTCGAGCACGGCCCGGACGAGCTCGGCCGTGGCGCGCACACCGGCGCGGTGGCGTGCCACGTCGTCGTCGGCGGAGGCGAGGAGTGCGAGCAGCTCGGACGGGACGGGCACCCCGGTGAGCTCTTGGACGCGCAGCAGGCGGGCGGGGCTCGTGGCCGGGATGATGCCCGGGATGATCGGGATCCGCACGCCGGCCCGGCGCGCCTCGCCCACGAGCTCGAGGTAGGACTCGGCGTCGAAGAAGAGCTGCGTGATCGCGAAGTCGGCGCCCGCGGACTGCTTGTCGAGCAGCGCCTGGATGTCCTGCGCGCGCGAGGAGCCGGCGCCGTGGTTACCGCGCGGGAAGGCGGCGACGGCGATCGACAGGGGGCGGACCGTCGCGCGCACGAACTGGGCGGGGGACTGGGCGCAGCGACGGGCCTCGATCTGGCGCAGCATCGTCACGAGCTCGGCTGCGGTGCGCAGCCCGTCGGGGTGCGCGTGCCAGCCCGCGCCCGGGGAAGGCGGGTCGCCGCGCAGCGCGAGGAAGGAGCGTACCCCGGCGTCGAGGAACTCCTCGACGACGGCGGCGATCTCGGCCCGGGACGTCGCGACGCAGGTCAGGTGCGCGATCGGGTTGAGCGACGTCTCGGCGAGGATCCGGGACACGAGCGCTCGCGTGGTCTCACGGGTGGAGCCCGAGGCGCCGTAGGTGACCGACACGAAGTCGGGGCGTGCCGCCTCGAGGTGCCGCACGGTGTCCCACAGCCGGGGCGCGGCACCGACGTCGCGCGGCGGGAAGAGCTCGAACGAGACCGTGGGTCTCTCTGTCGCGGGACTCATGCCGCGACCGCCCACTGGTCACACCGGGTACAGCCGTCCATCGGACCTCTCCATCGGTCCTGGCGGAAGCACCCTCACCCTTGCGGGGGGTTGCTGCGACGTCAACGAGCCAGGTCTCTCGGTCGCTCTGGATGGTGGGTCGAGCATATGCCCGTCGAGCGGGGTGGGCCAGGTAGGTGCTTACTCTGCGAGACGGAGCGGGCTGATCAACCGGCGACGGCGCTGGGACCGGGGTGCCAGTCCTCCGGGGCGGGGACCATGGCGAGGGCGCTCTCGACCGCGACGAGGATCTCCGCGTCGGGCTCGGTGATGCGCACACCGACGAGCGCGGCGCGCAGCTCGTTCGCCTCGTCCTGGTGCGGCATCCCGGTGGTCATGGCACAGGAGAGTAGTGGAACCGCCCGGTCTGGCGGGAGTAGGGCGCGCGAAATTCGCCCGGTTGCTCACACTGTGGAATGACGGCATCGATGCGATCGCGGCGGGCGCTGCGGCCTAGGGTCGCCCGACGACACCGAGCGCCTTGCGGATGCGCTGCGGGGAGACGGGCCCGGGGGTGCCGAGCTGCTGGGCGAAGAGCGAGACCCGTAGCTCCTCGAGGAGCCAGCGGACCTCGTCGAGGGCGCCGAGCGTGGCCGCCGGGGTGGCGTCGGGGCCGGTCGCCGCGCCGAGCACCGCCGTGCGGACCTGCTCGTACTCGCCCATGAGCTCGGTGACCTGCCACGCGAGCGAGGCATCCCGCTCGGGGTTCGCGGCGGCCTTCTCGAGCCGCACGAGGTCGGCCTTGAGGTAGCGCGCGAGGTTGCCCAGGCGCGCCGAGCCGGTGCGCGACACGAAGCCGTCGCGGAGGAGCCCCGCCGCGTGCGCCTTGACGTCGGTGCATGTCGCGAGCAGGGCCAACGACGACGACGCCCGCACGGCCGACTCCACCTCCCGCCCCTGCGCGAGCGCCGCCGCGGCGAGGCCGGCGACGGCGAAGACCTCGTCCTCGAGCCGTTCGCGCACCTCCGCGCGGATCTCGGTGTACGAGGAGGCCGAGCGGACCTCGCTCGCGGGATGTCCGGTGAGGAACCGGTCGAGCAGGCCGTCGACGGCGGCGAGCTGGAGGTCCGTCACGAGCGCCTCGGTGCTCGAGTACGGGCTCGCCGCGAGGGTGAGGGACTGGGCCGCTGGCCAGCGGGTCGTGATGCGCTGCGTCGCGAGGCCGACGTCGGCCACGAGCAACCGGCGCAGGCCGCGGCGGTGCGCGTTCGCGGCGGAGTGCGGGTCGCCGAGCACGCGGATGCCTACGGGGCCGGTGGTCCGGTTGCCGCCGTCGGCCAGATCGAAGAGCGCCGGGTAGCCGTGGACCACGAGCCCGGTCGGCCCCGTGGCGTCGATGCGCTCGGGGAGCGCGCCGTCGGGCAGATCGCCGGGCCAGCTCCGCAGTCCGTCTCGCTCGAGCGCCGCACGCCCGCTCCCGCCCGGCCCTCCCACTTCTGCGGGACGTTGTGCGCGCAACTCGTTCCGCGCGGACGGTTCTGCGGGCACAACGTCCCGCACAACGGGGGGTGAGCCCTCGACGGTGGGGGCGGTGGAGCTGGTGTCTGGGGTGGAGGTGGTGGTCGGACCCGCGGCCGAGCGGACGGCGGAGCGCACCGCGGCGCGGACGGCGTCCTGGGCGCGGTCCGCGAACCGGCGCTGGAGGACGGTGAGGTCCGGGCCCTCGTCCACGAGCACGGCCCGCCGCCCGCCCTCCTCGACGCGGAACGTCACACGCAGGTGTGCCGGCAGCCGCTCGGGGTCGAAGTCCTCGGGCGACACCATCACCCCGCGCAGCTCGCGCGCGGCCCGGGCGAAGGACTCGCGGAACGAGGGCGCGGCGTCGGCGGCCCGCACGGTGTCCTCCCAGGACGCGACGTTCGACTCGAGCCACGCGCCGATCTCCCGCGCGACGTCGGGCGCCGGCACGAGCTGCACGCGCACGGGCTTGGGCAGCGCGCGGATCGTCGCGACCAAGAGCTCGGAGCGCAGTCCGGGCACGAGCCAGTCGAAGCCGTCCGCGCGCACGCGGGGCAGCACCTCGAGCGGGACGTGCACGGTGACGCCGTCGGCGGCCCTGCCCGGCTCGAACTGGTAGCTCAGCGCGAGCTCGAGCTCGCCCTGCGGCCACACCAGAGGGAAGGCCTCAGCGGAGACGGTGCCCTCGTCGGGCAGCACGAGCGAGCGTGGCAGGGTGAGCAGCTCAGGCGTCTCGCGACGTGCCGTCTTCCACCACGTGTCGAAGTGCCGGGCCGAGACGGCCTCGGCGCCCACGCGCTCGTCGTAGAACTCGAAGAGCGCGTCCTCGTCGAGCACGAGATCGCGTCGTCGGGCCCGCGCCTCGAGCCGCTCGGCCTCCTCGATCAGTGCGCGGTTGTCGTGGAAGAACTGGTGGTGCGTGGTCCACTCGCCCTCGACGAGCGCGTGCCGGAGGAACAGCTCCCGCGCGTGCTCGGGGTCCACCTTCGCGAGCAGCACGCGCCGCCGCGTCACGATCGGCAGCCCGTACAACAGCACCGACTCGAACACCATGGCTGCGCCCTGCTTCGTGGACCAGCTCGGCTCGGAGTAGCTGCGCGTCACGAGGTGCTCACCGAGCTCCTCGGCCCACTCGGGCTTGATCGCCGCGACGTCGCGCGCCCACAGCCGCGAGGTCTCCACGAGCTCGCCGGCCATGGCCCACGCGGGCGGCTTGCGCACGAGCGCCGAGCCCGGCCAGATCTGGAACCTGACCCCGCGCGCGCCGCGGTACTCCGCGCGCTGCTTGCGGCGGGGGGCCGACGACGGCGCCCCGCGGGTGCTCTTCCCCACGTCGGTGACCTCGAGCTGCCCGAGCTGGGAGAGCAGGCCCGCGAGGAGCGAGACGTGGATCCGGTCGGCGTCCCACTCGAGCCGCAGGGTGCCCGCCGCGCCTTGCGGTACGCGCGCGCCGGCCCTCCCTCCCGCGTTGCGGGACGTTGTGGGTGCACCGCGTCCCGCAACGGGGCTCTGGGGTGCGTCACGTCCCGCAACGGGGCTTTGGGGTTCGTTGACGCGGGCGCTCGGAGGGTTGACGGTGATGCCCACGGACTTGGCCATCGACCGCAGCTGGGCGACGAGGTCCTGCCACTCGCGGATGCGCAGGTAGTGCAGGTGCTCGCCCCGCACGGTCCGGCGGAACGCGCTGCCCGAGAGGTCGCGCTGCGACGTGCGCAGGTACTCCCAGAGGTTCAGATAGCTCAGGAAGTCGGACGTGGGGTCGGCGAAGCGGGCGTGCTGCGCGTCGGCGATCTCGCGTTCCTCCGCGGGGCGCTCGCGGGGGTCCTGGATCGACAGGGCGGCGGCGATGACCATGACCTCGCGCGTGACACCGCGCCGGCCCGCCTCGACGATCATCCGGGCGAGGCGGGGGTCGATGGGCAGCTCGGCAAGGGCCCGACCGGTCGAGGTGAGTCGCTGGCGGCCGTCGTCGTCGGCCTCGAGCGCCCCGAGCTCGCGCAGCAGCGTGACGCCGTCGCGCACGGCACGCGTGTCGGGCTTGTCGACGAAGGGAAACTTCGTGACGTCCTCGGGGGTCGCCGCGACGCCGACGGCGATCATCTGCAGGATGACGCTCGCGAGCGAGGTGCGCAGGATCTCCGGCTCGGTGAACTCCGGGCGCGAGCCGAAGTCCTCCTCGGAGTAGAGGCGGATCGCGATGCCGTCCGCGACGCGCCCGCAGCGACCCGAGCGCTGGTTGGCGGAGGCCTGCGAGATGGGCTCGATGGGCAGGCGCTGCACCTTGGTGGCCTTGGAGTAGCGCGAGATGCGGGCCGTGCCGGTGTCGATGACGTAGCGGATGCCCGGGACGGTGAGCGAGGTCTCGGCGACGTTCGTGGCGAGCACCACCCGCCGCGTGCCGTGCGGGGAGAAGATGCGGTGCTGCTCGGCGGCGGACTGGCGCCCGTAGAGCGGCAGGATGTCGATCGCACCGGGCTGGCGCGGGTCGTTCGCGCGAGGCCCCAGGTGCGCGGTGAGGGCGTCGGCGGCGTCGCGGATCTCCCGCTCGCCCGAGAAGAACGCCAGGATGTCGCCGGACCCCTCGCCGACGAGCTCGTCGACCGCCTCGCACAGCGCCGTCGGCAGGTCCCGTTCGACGCCGCCGTCCTCTGTGAGCGGGCGGTAGCGGAGCTCGACGGGGTAGGTGCGGCCCGTGACCTCGACGATCGGGGCGGGTGTGCCGTCCGACCTCGCGAAGTGCTCGGCGAACCGCGCGGAGTCGATCGTCGCGGACGTGATGATGATCTTCAGGTCCGGGCGGCGCGGCAGCAGGTTGGTGAGGTAGCCGAGCAGGAAGTCGATGTTGAGGGACCGCTCGTGCGCCTCGTCG
>CAZECM010000009.1:37904-58088 GCA_964510785.1 uncultured Cellulomonadaceae bacterium
GCACCTCGTCGAGCACGACGCCCGCCACCCCCGGCAGCTCGGGGTCGCGCTGGATCTGCGCGAGCAGGATGCCGTCCGTCATGACCTTGACGAGCGTCCCGGCTGAGGACTCGTCCGTGAACCGCACCTGATACCCGACGATCTCCCCGAGCGCGTCGCGCCGCCCCGTGATCTCCTCGCTGATCCGCTCCGCGACCGTCCGGGCGGCGATCCGGCGCGGCTGCGTGTGCCCCACCTGGCCCGTGCGCCCCCGGCCGAGGTCGAGCACGATCTTGGGCAGCTGCGTCGTCTTGCCCGAGCCCGTCTCCCCCGAGACGATCACGACCTGGTGGTCGCGGATCGCGGCGGCGATCTCCTCGCGCCGGGCGGAGACAGGCAGGTCCTCGGGGTAGGAGATCGGGGGGACGACGACGGCGGACCGCGCTGCGGCGAGCTTCTCGCGGCGGGCGTGCGCGCCCTGGTTGGTGCCCCGGGGCACGCGACGGGTGCCGCGCTCGGAGGGGGTCCGCCCGGACGCGGCCGTGGGCGCACCGGCCTCGGGGGCGCGCTCGCCCGCGGGCCGTCGTCGGTCACCGCTCTGCCCGCCCCGCCGACGTCCGCGCGCGCGACGCGGTTCGCCCCGGTCGGGGCTGCGGTCGGGCTGTTCGGTGGTCACGGGGCACCATTCTCGCCGACGACGGCCCCCGGTGGCCGCCTGATATCCCCCGTGCAAGGATGACCGGCCCGGCGACAGTAGCCGGGTATGGGCACGACATCAGGGGGAGCCATGAGCAGCGAGCGACACGGGACGCCCGTGCTGCGGGTGCGCGACGTCGTCCCCGCGGCGCTGTGCGTGATCCTGCTGCTCGGTGTTGCCGGGTGCATGGGGGCGATGGGCGGCGGGCCGCTCGACGGCACCCCCCTGGGCGTCGGGGTCACGGACGAGGTCGCGGCGCCCGAGCCGCCCCCGTCGATCGTGCCGGAGGACCCGGACGGGCCCACGCCCGAGTACCTGTTCGGCTTCGTCGACAAGCTCGCCGAGTCCAAGCGTTCCGGGATCGCACCGGAGGCGTTCACGAATCGCAAGCCGCTGTTCTCGTGCGGGGAGTTCGTGATGGGTCAGGGCGCGGAGGCCCCTTCGGCCGGGTGGGACTGCCTCGCCGCGCACCTCGACACGGGCGCCGAGCTCGTCGAGGTGACACCCACGGTCGAGGGCGACCCGATCATCAGCTACTACCGCGTAGGCCCCGACATCGACGGTCTCGAGTACTTCAACGACCCCACGTTCGACACGTTCGGCGCGGACACGTGGACCCATCTGGTGTGCGAGCTCAACCCCGACCACCTGGCCGCGAGCCTCGCCAACTGCCCCTGGGACGACGCCGAGTAGCGGCTCCTGCGGGATCCAGAACCGTGCGGGCCCTGTGAAGGCCCCAACGGTTCAGGCTGCGTAGGGTGAGCGGCATGGCAGAGCGCGACGACGACGGCGGGGCGCGGGCGGCTGCGGCGCTCGCGGCGAGTGGCATCACGTACACCGTGACTCGGCACGGGCGGGTCGGGTCCCTCGCGGAGGCGGCGGCCGCACGCGGGGTCGAGCCCGCCGGCATCGTCAAGACCATCGTGGTGCGCCGCGGCGAGGGCGACTTCCTGTTCGTGCTCGTGCCGGGCGACCGCACCATCTCGTGGCCCAAGCTGCGCACCCTGCTCGGTGTGAGCCGCCTGTCCATGCCGGACGCCGCCGTCGCCCTCGAGGTCACGGGCTACGAGCGCGGCACCATCACCCCGTTCGGCTCGCTCCAGCCGTGGCCCGTGATCGCCGACGAGCGCATCGCGGGCCGCGAGGTGTCGATCGGCGCGGGCGCGCACGGGGTGGCAGCGACCGTCGTCGGAGACGATCTCCTGACCGCCCTCGATGCCCAGACCGCCGACGTCACCGACCCCGACCCGACGTTCGCGGGATGAACCCTGTGGATAGGGCTGGCCGTGGCGCGGAGCGCGCTACCGTCGCAGCGTGAGGATCCTGCACACCTCGGACTGGCACCTGGGCCGCACCCTGCACGGGGTCGACCTGCTCGACCACCAGGCCGCGTACCTCGACCACCTCGTCGAGCTCGCGCGCACCGAGCGGGTGGCCGCCGTCGTCGTCGTCGGGGACGTGTACGACCGCGCGCTGCCGCCCGTCCGCGCCGTCGAGCTGCTGTCGGAGACCCTCGCGCGCCTCGCCGAGCACACGCACATCGTCCTCACGCCCGGCAACCACGACTCCGCGACGCGGCTCGGCTTCGGCGCCGCCGTGATGCGCCCCGAGGTGCACGTGCGGGCACGGGTCGCCGACGTGGGTGCGCCCGTGATCATCCCTGGGGACGACGGCGAGGCATGGGTCTATGCGCTCCCCTACCTCGATCCCGATGCGTCGCGCCGGGTGCTCAGCCCTGACCCGGGCGACCCCGAGCGGGACCTGCCGCGCTCGCACGAGGCGGTCGTCGGCGCCGCGCTCGACCGGGTGCGCGCGGACATCGCGGCGCGCCGGGCGGCCGGGGGGCGCGGGCACGTGGTGGTCGCCGCGCACGCCTTCGTGGTGGGCGGGCAGGCGAGCGAGTCGGAGCGCGACATCCGGGTGGGCGGGCTCGACACCGTGCCGGCCGGGGTGTTCGCGGGGGCCGACTACGTCGCGCTCGGGCACCTGCACGGGCCGCAGCAGGTCTCCGGCGCGGGCGCCGTCGCGCGCTACTCGGGCTCACCGCTCGCGTACTCGTTCTCCGAGGTGAACCACCGCAAGTCGACGGCGCTCGTCACCCTGGGCGAAGGAGCGAGGGCCGACGGCGGTCTCCCGGGCGCGAGTACTCCCGCCGACGGCGGGTCTCCGGGCGCGGGTGTCTCCGCCGACGGCGGCGAGCCGGGCGACCGCACCACTCCCCAAGTCGAGCTCGTCGACGCCCCCGTGCCTCGCCCGCTCGCGGACCTGGTGGGCACGCTCGACGAGCTGCTGTCCGCCCGGTTCGACGACCACGCCGACTCCTGGGTGCGCGTCACGGTGACCGACCCGGTGCGCCCGGGCAACCTCGTGCCGCGCCTCGAGGAGCGCTTCGGCCATCTGCTCGTGTCGCGCCACCACCCCGTCGGCGTGCTGCCCGGCGAGCGTTCCCTGACGGTCGTGACGGCGGCGAGCGACCCGGTGGCCATCGTCGGCGACTTCGTGCGGCACGTGACCGGGCGGGACGCGACCGAGGCCGAGGCGACCGTGCTGCGCGCTGCCGTCGAGGCCGTCGCGGCGGCGGAGCGGAGCGCCTGATGCAGCTCCACCGCCTCCGACTCGCTGCGATCGGCCCCTTCTCGGGAGAGCACGAGATCGACTTCGGCGCGCTCGGCGCGGGTGGGCTCTTCCTGCTCGAGGGCCCCACCGGCGCGGGCAAGTCCACGCTCATCGACGCGATCGTCTACGCGCTCTACGGGTCCGTCGCGGGGGCCACCTCGAGCAAGGACCGCATCCGCTCCGGGTTCGCCGATGGGGAGACTAGGAGCTACGTCGACCTGGTCTTCGAGACCAGCTCGGGCCTCTATCGCGTGCACCGATCGCCCGAGTGGCAGCGGACGAGCAAGAGGAACCGCGAGCAACTCACGAAGCAGCAGGCCACGGCGTCGTTGTGGCGGCTCACGTCCCCGGATGACCTCGACGGCGGGGAACACCTCTCCGGCCGGCTCGACGAGGTGGGCGCGGAGATCCAGCGCGCCGTCGGGCTCACGCGCGCGCAGTTCGTGCAGACGATCGTGCTGCCGCAGGGGGAGTTCGCGACGTTCCTCAAGGCCAAGCCCGAGGCCCGGCGCGAGGTGCTGCAGCGTGTGTTCGGGACGCAGGACTACGAGGAGGTGCAGGAGCATCTCGCCAAGCTGCGGCGGGAGGTCGCCGCGCGGACCGACCGGGCGCAGCGCGAGGTGGAGGACGCAGTCACCGCGCTCGTCGCGACGCTCGGGCCGTTCGACGACGACGGCGATTCCGTTGCCGAAGCGCTCGTGGCGGCTGGTCGCGGTGAGGCTCCCGGGGGAGCGTCCCTCGCAGCTCTCGTGGCCGAGCAGGTTGAGCGCGCGGCGGCCGAGGCTGAGGCCGCGGAGGCGCTGGTGGCGGCGGCGGAGCGGGCCGACGGCGAGGCGAAGGTAGCGCTCGACACCGCCCGGACGCGCCGCCAGGCGGCCGGGCGGCGGGCCACGCTCACCGTGCGGCTCGCCGAGCTCGACGCCGTCGAGGGCGCACAGACCGAGCGCAAGGAGCGGCTCGACGCCGCGCGCCGGGCCGCCGTGGTCACCGGTGCGCTGACGAACCTTGCGGAGGCGCAGGAGGCGGTCGGAGCCGTGAAGGATCACCTGGACGGTCTGGAGGTGCCGGACGACCTTGCGTTGCTCGACGACGAAGGGCTCGTCGCCGCACGGGGCGAGGCGCAGCGGACCCTCGGCGAGCTCGCCGGTGTGCAGGCGCTCGCGGTGGAGCTCGGCGAGCGCACCAAGGAACGCGACGAGGCACGCACAACGCTCGAGAGCACCGAGCGGCAGGCAGAGCAGGTGCGCGCCGAGCAGACGGAACGGCCCACTGCGCGGGCGGCTCTCGAGGACCAGCTCACGGCGGCGCGTGCCGTCGCGGCCGGACGCGGCCAGGTCGAGGACCGGCTCGAGGCCGCGACCCGACGGTCCGAGGCGGCCAGGCGGGTGGCCGAGCTGACCGGGCAGGTCGACTCGTGGCGCGCCGAGCTGGCGAAGCTCGTCACCGTGGCGCAGGAGCGGGTCTCGGCGGAGGCGGCGCTGCGCAGCGCGCGGCTCGCGGGCATCGCCGGAGAGCTCGCCGCCGAGCTGGCCGAGGGCGCACCGTGCCCCGTGTGCGGCGCCGTCGACCACCCGCAGCCCGCGACCCTCACGGCGGAGCACCCGCACGCCGAGCAGGTCACCGAGGCCGAGGACGCCCGGCACGCGGCGGAGAACGCCGTGGCGGAAGTGCAGTCGAAGGTCGGGGAGATCGAGGGGCAGCTCGCCGCCCAGGCCGCGGTTGCCGAGGGGCTCGACGTCGAGACCGCCGCGGCGGCCAAGGACGCCGCCACCACGGCCCTGACCGAGGCGAGGTCTGCGGAGACCCTGCGGGACTCCCTGCTCGAGAAGCTCGAGACCGCGCAGCGTGAGGACGCCCAGCTCGGCGAACGCGCCACGCAGCTCGGGACCAAGCTCGCCGGGCTGCGCGCCCGCCTGGCCGCGCTGGACAAGCAGATCGCCGCGGACGAAGCTGCCCTCGAGAAGGCCCGCGGCGACTTCCCCTCGCTCGCTGAGCGCATCGCCGCACTCCGCGCCCGGGCCGAGGTCGCGGAGCGGCTGCTCGGCGCCCGCGCCGCGCTCGCCGGCGCGACCACGCAACGCGCGTCCGCCCAGACGGCACTCACGGCGGCACTCACCGAGCACGACTTCCCCGACGCAGCGACGGCCCGAGCGGCCCAGCTCGCCCCGCCCGCGCTCCGGGCGCTCGAGGCGGAGATCGCCACCCACGCCGAGGAGCGCGCCAAGGTGGAGGCGGGACTGGCCGACCCGGTGCTCGTCGCGGCGCTGGCTGGACCTGATGGCAAGGGCCTCGACGCCGCGGCGCTCGATCCCGCCGCGCTCCAGGAGGCGGCGTCCGAAGCGGAGCAGGCCGCCACCGAGCGCGCCCGAGAGCTCCGTGATGCGGCGACGCTCGCCACCGTCCGCCGTCGTCGGGCAACCGACTGTGCGGAACGCAGCGCCGCCCTCGACGCCCTGC
The DNA here is from genome assembly GCA_964510785.1 of uncultured Cellulomonadaceae bacterium. Lineage (GTDB taxonomy): Bacteria > Actinomycetota > Actinomycetes > Actinomycetales > Cellulomonadaceae > JAAYZM01. Next base: position 43,654 of record CAZECM010000009.1, read on the forward strand.
TCGCAGCCAACGCCGCGACCCTCGCCGCCGCCGAACCCGTGCTGCGCATGGCGGACCTCGCCGCGGGCACCGGCCCGGACAACCCGCGGCGCCTCACGCTCGCGACCTACGTGCTGCTGCGGCGGTTCGAGGAGGTCGTCGAGGTCGCCAACGAGCGGCTCGCCGTGATGAGCGACGGGCGCTACGCCCTCGAGCGCTCCGACGAGCGGGAGTCCGGCGGCGGGCTGCGCCAGGGACTCGCGCTGCGGGTGCGCGACAACCTGATCGACGACCCGCGCGACCCGCACACCCTCTCCGGCGGGGAGACGTTCTACGTCTCGCTGTGCCTCGCGCTCGCCCTCGCGCAGGTCGTCACGGCCGAGGCGGGCGGGGTGGACCTCGGCACGCTGTTCGTCGACGAGGGGTTCGGCACGCTCGACCCGCACGTGCTCGAGTCGGTGCTCTCCGAGCTCGGGAAGCTGCACGCCGAGGGGCGCGTGGTCGGGATCATCTCGCACGTCGCCGAGCTCAAGGAGGCGATCGCCGAGCGCATCGAGGTGCGCAAGACCCCTCAGGGGCCGAGCACGTTGCGCGTCGTCGCGTAGGCCGGAGCACGCGGCGCGGCGCGGCTACGACTCGGGCACCGCCACGAACCGTTCGGGGAGCGCGGTGGTCAGGGCGAGCAGGGTCCAGTCGTCGTCGAGCCAGCGGCCAGGCACCTCGTAGTCCCCCCAGCGGTAGACCTCGTCGTAGTAGCCGAGCCGCGCGAGCTCGGTGCCACCCTCGAAGAAGACGACCTCGAGCCGCGGGCCCGTCAGGTCGTAGACGGTGCCCCCGGTGTCGATGACGTGGGCCCGGCTGACATCGGCGGCAAGCGCCGGTACCTCCGCAGGCTCGAGCCACCCCACGTGCAGGGAGAGCTCGCCGAACGGGCTCGGTTGCGCGTCCTCACCCTCCGGTGCCTCCGCGCCCCAGGCCAGCACGCGCCGGACCTCGACCCGATCGGCCTCCGCGACGGGAACCTCGGCCGGTGGTCTCAGCCCCGCTGCGAGCGTGCCGCCCACCGCGGTGCAGCCGGCCAGGAGGAGAGCTCCCAGCACGATGGCACCCAGGACTCGCGGCATGGCCAGCTCCTCGCCTCTCGTGGTGTGACGCCTCACACGGTGTATGTCGCGAGCGCGCCCGGTCTGGCAGCGGGCGGGCTCAGGGTTCGGTGTCGTCGTGGGCCACGACCCGGGAGAGCTCGATCGTCCCGCCGGGCAGCTCCCAGTAGTGCAGCCGCCGGGCCGACGCCGTCTCGCGCTGCAGGGCCGCCCGCCAGCACACCGCCCCGTCCTCGCGCGTCCGGAACGGCACGTTCCCGCCCTCGCCCGTCCGCAGCCGGTGCAGGTCCCGCCCGGGCAGGTCCTTCGCGAGCCCCGTGAGCACCTCGACCACGACGTCGAGCACCTTCTGCTGCGACACGCCCTCGAGCGCGGCGAGCGAGTCGAGGAAGCGCGGCCCCACGAGCCACTGCGCGGGCAGGGGCCGCTCGGCCTTGTCCGACGGCGGGATCCGGTCCACCCACGCCAGATACACCTCGTGGCGCCACTGCTCGACCGGGTCGAGGAACGCAGGCCCGGTGTCCGCGGGCTCGTCCGGGCGCGCGCCGCGGGTGGCCCGGCGATCGGCGGTGCGGGCGTCGCGCTCCTTGTTGAGCTGCTGCACCTGGTTGCGCAAGCGGGTGCGCGTGGTCTGCAGCTCCTCGCGCGTGCGCTGGAGCTCCGTGTCGAGCTCGCGGGCGCGTCGCGTGGCCTCGTCGCGCTCCTGCTCGCTCGCGAGGAGCCGGGCGCTCTCGGTCCGCAGCCGGGCGCGCAGGGCGTCGACCGTGAGGCTCAGCGTGCGGGCGGCCCCGCGGGGGGCCTTCTCGGGGGACTCGGGCGGCGGGTCGGGCTCGGCGTCGGTCCGGGAGTCCCCGCCGTCGAGGACCAGCTCCACGGGTGCGCCGTCGTCGGCCAGGAACCCACCCGCGAGGACTCCCGGCACCGGGGGCAGCTCGAGCCACGGCGGACCCCCCGGCAGCAGGGTGGGCGCGGGGGAGACGGGTTCGTCGTCGTCCACGTCGTCGAGGCGCAGCTGCGGCAGGCCGTCCTCGATCCATGCGACGCGCGATGCGACGACCTCGTCCTCGGAGAACAGCGAGCGCAGGGAGTCCGCGGGGTTGGACGTGACCAGCTCGCGCGGCACGGTGCGCGGCAGGGCGGGGTGCAGGAGGAGCGTGACCTCGTCGTCGGCGACCCGGACGACCCGGGCGGGGACGACGTCGCCCCGGTTGAGGCCAGCCACCGCGACCTCCATCGCGACGATCTCCTCGCGCAGGTCGAGCAGGCGGTTCTCGGCGTCGTGGCGGCCCTTGACGCGTTGCCCGACGGCGACGATCCCCTCGATCGGCACGCCCTCGACGGTGAGCTCGGCCATGACGGAGGCGACCGCGCCGTCGTCGAGCGCCACGAGCGCGCGGGACGGAGCGATGAGCTGCGCGACCGTGCCGGAGACGGGGCGGTAGTCGACGGCGGGGGACTCGTCGACGCGGTCGCGGCCCACCACGGCGAGCGTGTCCGAGACGAGCTGGCGCGTGGCCGTCTCCGTGTCGAGCTCGGAGTAGGCGCGAGTGAGTGGCGCGAGCTGCGGCGCCAGCATCCAGCCCGTCCCGACGGGATACACACGGCCCGCCCCGCCGTACACCTGGCACCCCTCGGGCAAGCGGCGGGACAACCCCCACGTCGCGTCCTGCGTGGTGAGCACGACGACGTCGGCGAGCTCGCCGAGCTCGCTGGCGACCCGTTCGGAGTCGATGTGGGAGGACTCGTGCTCCCGGGGCACGCTCACGACGACGACGGGGCGCTCGCGGTCCGGGGACAACAGGTCGCGGGCGAGGCTCTGGGCGTCCGAGGAGTTCTGCACGAGACGAGGCACCGGCCCGGCGGGCGCGGCGGCGTCCACCTTGCGGCGATGGCGTCGTCGTGACGGCAACGGTCCCCCTCGGCTCGGTGGGCACGCGCCCTGAGGACATTCTCACCCGAATGCGGCACGCGGGGCAGCCCGAAGGTAGGTTCGGGGTCGTGTCACGTCGAGCGATGGTTGCCGGGGTCGTCACGGTGCTGATCCTGGGTGCGGGCGCCGTGGTCGTGGACACGGTCGCGCGCGATCGCGTCGAGGCGCGCATCGCCGAGGAGGTGGCGCGCGAGTTCGGGCTCGGTTCACGGCCCGAGGTGGCGATCTCGGGGACCACGTTCCTGCCCCAGGTGTTCGGCGGGTCGGTCGAGAGCGTGCGGGTCGCCGCGGACGCCGCGACGCTCGGGGTGCTGCCCATGGAGGACGTCGTGGTCGAGCTGGGTGGGGTCTCCGCGCGGGAGCCCTACTCCGCCGACGTCGTCGACTTCTCCGGCGTGATCCCCCTCGAGTCGGTGCGCGACCTCAACGACTCCGCGCTCGAGATCTCGATCGAGGACGGTGCGTTGGTGGTGGGTGCCGTCGTGCTCGGCCTTCCGCTCGAGGTGGGTGTGACTCCCGTGGCGGACGGGCGCGCCGTCGTCGCCCGGGTCGAGACGCTGAGCCTCGCGGGGGTGACCGTGCAGGTCGCGGACCTGCCCGAGTCGGTGGCGCAGGCGATCGGCAGGGTGCGCGTCCCGATCGACGCACTCCCGGAGGGCATGTCGCTGACCTCGGTGACCGTGCTGGACGAGGGCTTCCACGTCACCGCCCGCGGCACCGCGATCCCGCTGACCCCGTAGCTCTCTTGCGCCGCCTCACGGCCAGGAGGTGAGGCCCGCGCCGAAGGGGAACAGTGCGGGCCTCGTGTCGTCGTTGTTGACCGGGGTGGTGTCGCCCGGGCGCGGCCAGCTCATCGGGAGCGTGCCCTCCGGCTCGATGGCGCCCACGAGCACGTCCACGACGCCGGCGCCCTCCGTGCCGGGCAGCCACGCGACGACGACGGCGTCCGCCCACTGCTCGGCGCCGTGCAGGTCGATCGGTCGTCCGGACACGACCACGACGACGGTCGGGACGCCCGTGCGCTCGAGCTCGTCGAGCACCGCGAGGTCGCCGTCGGGCAGCGTCACGCCGTCGGGCCGGTCACCTTCGAACTCCGCGTAGGCCTGCTCGCCCACCACGGCGATCGCGACGTCGACGTCCGCGTCGAGCGTCGTGGCCATGTCGAGCGCGCTCGGCAGGTGCAGCACGTTGTCCTCGCCGACGGCCTCGCGCAGCGCCGCCAGGATCGACGTGCCGCCCGGCACCGGCCCGCTCACGCCCTGCCACTGGAGGGTCCAACCGCCCGACTGCGCCCCGACGTCGTCGGCGTTCGAGCCCGTCACGAGCACGTGTGCGCCGTCGGCGATCGGTAGTGCGCCGTCGTTGGTCAGTACCACGAGGGACCGCGCGACGGCCTCGCGGGCCAGTGCCCGGTGCTCCGGCGAGCCGATCTGCGCCGCGAGCCCGCGGTCAGCGTGGGGGCGCTCGAAGAGCCCGAGCTCGAACTTCTTGGTGAGGATGCGGGTCACGGCGTCGTCGATGCGCTCGGTGGGCACGAGGCCGGTCTCGGCCGCCTCGGTGAGCAGGGCGACGAAGAGGGCGACGTCGTTCGGGACCATGAACATGTCGATGCCCGCGTTGGCCGCGGCCGCGACCTCCTCGAGCGTGAAGCCGGGCTCGCCGTCGATCTGGTCGATGCCCGCCCAGTCCGAGACCACGAAGCCCTCGAAGCCCAGCTCGCCCTTGAGCACGTCGGTCAGCAGGTACTCGTGCGCGTGCAGCTTCTCGCCGTTCCAGCTCGAGAACGAGACCATGATCGAGCCCACGCCACGCTCGATCGCCGCCGCGAACGGGGGGAGGTGAACTCGGCGCAGCTCGTCCTCGGCGATCGTCGCGTCGCCCTGGTCCGTCCCACCGTCCGTGGCGCCGTCGCCGACGAAGTGCTTGGCCGTCGCGAGCACCGACGCGCGCTCCGCCCCGAGCCGGGTGCCCTGGTACCCCGTGACGGCGCTCGCCATCGAGGACACTACGTCCGGGTCCTCGGAGAACGACTCGTACGTGCGGCCCCAGCGGTCGTCGCGCGCGACGCACAGGCACGGCGCGAAGTTCCACGTCGGTCCCGTCGCCGCGACCTCGACGGCGGTGGCCCGGGCGATGCGCTCGACGAGGTCCGGGTCGCGCGTGGCGCCGAGCCCGATGTTGTGCGGGAAGATCGTCGCGCCCGTGAGGTTGTTGTGCCCGTGCACGGCGTCGACCCCGTAGACGATCGGGATGCCGAGCAGCGTGGCGAGCGCGACGTCCTGGTACGCGTCGTACATGTCCGCCCAGGCCTCGGCCGTGTTGGGCTCGGGCACCGAGCCGCCGCCGGAGAGCACCGAGCCGATGCGCAGCGCACCGACGTCCCCGGGGCTCGCCTGGCCGCGCTCGGCCTGCGTCATCTGACCGACCTTGTCCGCGAGGTCCATGCGTGCGAGCAGGTCGGCGACGCGCTCCGGCGTGGGCGTGGCCGGGTCGCGGTAGGGGGCGCCTTCCGTCGAGGGGAGCGTGCCGCCGTCGCCCGGGGTGGGGGTGCCCGACGGCGGCCCCGGCTCGGGGGCCGATGCCGTGCACCCGACCACGAGCGCTACCACTGCCACCGCCCCGAGGCTCACCGCGAGGAACCGAACGCTCTGCTCGTCTCGCATCCCGCGTGTTCCGACGCCACCCCTGACCCACCGGCCCCATCGCCCAGTCCGCATCCCGCGATACTCCCACCCGCCCGTCCGTCCGCGCACTCCTTGGTAGAGACCTGACATAACTCACGCGCTGAGCGGCGTGTCGCCCGGCGTGTCGCGCGTCGGGAGTCACATCAGCACCAAGGAGTGCGCGGACGGCTCAAGGTGGTGTCGCTGGGGCGGGCTGGGACAGCGGGGTTGAGCGGGGATGGCGGAGCCGGGCTGGGATAGTGGTGGGATGAACAGGGAGCAGCCGAGCGCGCAGGACATTCGGCGGTGGCGGGGGCACCTCGCCGACGAGCGGGCCGAGGCGAAGGTGTACCGCGAGTTCGCGGCGCGCCGCACGGGTGAGGAGCGGGAGATCTTCCTCGCCCTCGCAGAGGCGGAGGGCCGGCACGAGGCGCACTGGCTCGACCTCCTGGGCGACGACGCCGGCAAGCCCCGGCGCGGCTCGGCCCGGACGCGGGTACTGGCGTGGCTCGCGGGCCGGTTCGGCTCCGTGTTCGTGCTCGCGCTCGCCCAGCAGGCGGAGGCGCGCTCCGTCTACGCGGCCGACGCCGATGCGACTCCCGCGATGGCGGCGGACGAGCTGACCCACCAGGAGGTCGTCCGCACGCTCGCGGTGCGCGGGCGCAACAAGCTCTCGGGCTCGCTGCGGGCCGCCGTCTTCGGCGCGAACGACGGCCTCGTGAGCAATCTCGCCCTCATCGCGGGCGTCGGTGCCACCGGCGTCGAGCCCCACATCGTCCTGCTCACGGGAGTCTCCGGCCTGCTCGCCGGCGCGCTCTCGATGGGCGCGGGCGAGTACGTCTCGGTCTCCTCGCAGCGCGAGCTGCTCGCTGCCTCGGCCCCGGACCCGGTGGCGATCAAGGCGCGCGCCGACCTCGATCTGGACGCCAACGAGCTCGCGCTCGTCTACCGGGCGCGCGGGCTCGACGCCGCGGACGCCGGACGCCGCGCCGACGCCACGCTGCGCGCCCTGCACGGTGACGAGGGCGCCGCGGAGTTCATCGAGGGCTTCCGCCAGGGACCCACCGACCCCGGTGACGTCGACGCCGAGGCGCACGAGCTCCTCGGCACGGCGTGGTCGGCCGCGGCGTCGAGCTTCTGCTTCTTCGCGGTGGGCGCGCTGATCCCCCTCGTGCCGTTCCTGCTGGGCATGACGGGCACGCTCGCGATCGTGGTCGCGGCGGCCGTCGTCGGCGTCGTGCTGCTGCTGACGGGCGCGATCGTCGGCGTGCTCTCGGGCACCTCCCCGGGCCTGCGCGCCCTGCGCCAGCTCGCGATCGGCTTCGGGGCCGCGGGCGTGACGTACGCCCTCGGCCTTGCGTTCGGGACCGTCGTCGGCTGACGGAGGCGGCCCCGTCCAGCCAGCTCAGGGAGTTCCGTCGTACCGCTCGGCGGCTACCCGTCGCCCGCCGGGGTGACGATCACCCCGGCGTGACGGCGCAGCGAGCGCGCGCTGAGGAGCGTGACGACGACGGCGATCGCTCCCGCGAAGACCACGACCTGGAACCCGCCGTGGGCCCCGGATCGCGCGATGAACTCGCCGGCGACGGGTGCCCCGGCGGCGACACCGACGGTCAGCGCCGTGTTCGCCCACGTGAGCCCCTCGGTGAGCTGGGTCGGTCGCACGAACTGCTGCACGAGCCCGTTCCCGTTGACGAGGGTCGGGGCGATCGTGAAACCGACGACGAACATGGCCGCAGCGAGCAGCACGATCGTGTTGACCACGAAGAAGAGGCACACGCCGGCCGCGAGCGCGAGGACGCCGATCACGAACCGCCGCCACAGCGGTGACGCCCACTGCCGGGCGCCGTAGCCGAGCCCGGAGAGGAACGAGCCGGCCGCGAACACCGCGAGGATGACGCCGGCAGCGCCCTTCTGGCCCTGCTCCTCGGCGAAGGCGACCGTCGCGACGTCGGTCGCCCCGAAGATCGCACCGATCCCCATGAAGATCAGGGCGACGACGATGAGTCCGGGCGCGCGCAGCACCGAGGACTCCCGCTGGGCGGAGCGCCCGCGCGGGGGCGGCTCGCTCGCCTTCTGGGCCATGAACAGCAGCCCGCCACCCACGATCGCCACGGCCGCGACCACGAGGCCTGCCTGGGGTGCGACAGAGGTCGCGAGGATCGTCGCGAGCACGGGGCCGACCACGAACACGAACTCGTCGAGCACCGACTCGAGGGAGTAGGCGGTGTGCAGCTGGGCGGGGTCGCGCACGAGGTGCGACCAGCGGGCCCGGACGAGTGCTCCGATGGACCCACCCGTCGCCCCCGCGAGCGCCGCGAAGATGTAGAGCACCCACTCCGGCGCGTGCGCGGTCGCGACCGCGACGAGCCCGGCGAGCGAGAGCCCGGACATGATCACCGCGGGGCGCATGACGACCGCCTGCCCGAACCGGTCGACGAGCTTGCTGATCTGCGGTGAGCAGATCGAGAACGCGATGATGTTCGCGGCGACCACACGTCCCGCCATGGCGTAGTCGCCCCGCTCGGGCGTGCCGTAGAGCGTCGAGACCATGAGGACGATGCCGAGCCCGATCATCGACATGTGGAATCGGGCGACCACGCCGGCGAGGGAGAAGGCGAGGGCACCGGGCAGGCTCAGGATGTCGCGATAGGGGGCAAGCACGTGGGCCATCGTCGCACGCGGCGCCGACACCCGCGCACGAGATTTGGGCCGACGACGGCGCCCTCCACCACCCGCGAGGTAGGGCCGAGCGCGCGAGGTAGTGCCGCTGCGGACCTACCCCGCGGCGCCCAGACCTACCTCGCGGGAGGGGTGAGGGCGGCGGTGACGACGGTGCGCATCTCGGACTGGACCTGGGCCAGGTGCGACTCGGAGACGAACGACTCGGCGTAGATCTTGTAGACGTTCTCCGTGCCGGAGGGGCGCGCGGCAGCCCACGCGTTCGCCGTCGTCACCTTGAGCCCGCCGACGGCGGCCCCGTTGCCCGGTGCGGCCGTGAGCCGACCCGTGATCTCTTCGCCCGCGAGCTGCGTGGACGTCACCTGCTCGGGCGAGAGCGCGGCGAGTGCCGCCTTCTGCTCGAGCGTGGCCGGTGCGTCGACGCGCGCGTACCAGGACTTCCCGTACCGCTCGACGAGCCCGCCGTGCAGCTCGGACGGGGAGTGCCCCGTGCTCGCGATGATCTCCGCGGCGAGCAGCGCGAGCAGGATGCCGTCCTTGTCCGTGGTCCACACCGTGCCGTCCTGACGCAGGAACGAGGCACCCGCGGACTCCTCGCCGCCGAAGCCCACCGAGCCGTCGAGCAGGCCGGGCACGAACCACTTGAAGCCCACCGGCACCTCCACGAGCCGGCGGTCCAGCCCCGCGGCGACCCGGTCGATGAGCGCCGAGGAGACGAGCGTCTTGCCGATCGCCGCGTCGGGCGACCAGCCGCCGCGGGCTCCCGAGTAGAGGTAGTTGATCGCCACGGCGAGGAAGTGGTTCGGGTTCATGAGGCCAGCGTCGGGCGTCACGATGCCGTGGCGGTCGGCGTCGGCGTCGTTGCCCGTCGCGACGTCGTAGGGCGCGTCCCCGGCCATCGCGTTCACGAGCGACGCCATGGCCGACGGCGAGGAGCAGTCCATGCGGATCTTGCCGTCCCAGTCGAGTGTCATGAACGCCCACCGCGGGTCGACCGTGGGGTTGACGACCGTGAGGTCGAGGTCGTACCGCTCGGCGATCGCGCCCCAGTACTCGACGGCCGCACCACCGAGCGGGTCCGCTCCGATGCGTACCCCGGAGGTGCGGATGGCCTCGAGGTCGAGCACGCTCGCGAGGTCCGCGACGTAGGACTCCATGAAGTCGTGGCGCGCCGTCGTCCCGGCCGCGAGGGCGGTCGCGAGCGACACGCGCCGTACGGCCTTCACGCCCGTCGCGAGGATCTCGTTGGCGCGAGCGGCGATCCATCCCGTCGCGTCGGAGTCTGCCGGGCCGCCGTGCGGGGGGTTGTACTTGAAGCCGCCGTCTCGGGGCGGGTTGTGGGACGGCGTGACGACGATGCCGTCGGCGAGGCCCGCGCCGGCTCCCGTGGTCCGTACGCCCTCGGACGTGCCGGCGCCGTTGTGTCGCAGGATCGCGAGCGAGACGGCCGGCGTGGGTGTGTACGAGTCGCGGGCATCGATGTGTACGGTGACGTCCGCGGCGGCGAGCACCTCGAGCGCCGTCTGCCACGCGGGGAGCGAGAGGGCGTGCGTGTCGCGCCCGATGTAGAGCGGACCGTCGATGCCCTGGCCGCGCCGGTACTCCACGATCGCCGCCGTCGTCGCGACGATGTGGTCCTCGTTGAACGCCGAGTCGAGGCTCGAGCCGCGGTGACCCGAGGTGCCGAACGCGACCCGCTGGGCGGGATCGTCGAGGTCCGGCGATCGGTCGTAGTAGGCGGCCAGCAGCGCATCGACGTCGATCAGGTCGGAAGGCTGGGCGGGGGTGCCGGCGCGGGGATCCATGCGGTCCAGTCAACCACCCGATGCACGCGGAGGTCCCGGTCACGAGTACCCTGCGATGCCATGGTGAAGAACACGGTCGATTTCGTGCTGCGTCCCTTCGAGGGCCTCCCGGTCGAGGCGGACCTCGTGGCGATCCGTGAGGTGGTGCCCGCCGCGACGATCCGCGTGCGGACCACGAAGGAGCACGGGGCGCGCGAGGTCCTGCTCACGACGATCCTGCCCGCGGGCTGGCCCGCGCTGCACCGTTCCGACGGCGTGGTGCTCGTCGCCCTGCAGACCACCACTGGCTCGGGGGACGCGAGCCGCGACGTGGCCGCCGTCGTGCTCGCCGCGCTCGAGCTCGAGGAGGGCAGCCCGCTCGAGCACGCACCGCTGCCCGGCCCCGGCCCCAGGCTGCAGGACGTGCTCGACCCCGACGGTCCGTTCGAGGTCGAGGTGCTCGAAGGCTTCGACTTCTGGCTCGCGGAGGACGCCGAGCGCACGCCCGACGTGGTCGCCGCGCTCGAGGACGAGAACGAGCAGATCATCCCCACCGTCAAGCTCGCCGACGTCGAGAGCGCCTACTGGTGCCGCATGGGTGGCAAGGAGTTCCTGCGCTGGGCGCAGACGGTCGACGACGACACGCTGCTCGACGGCCTCGCCCGCCTCCACGCCAAGCGCGCCTCGGCGATCGGCGACGCGCGGTTCATCGGCGCCTTCCGCGCGTGCGGCATCGTCATCCCCGTCTGGGAGCTCGCCCGCGGCACGGAGGCGGCCGACCTCGAGGGGCCCGTCGCGGAGTACTGGCCGCGCCTCGAGGCGGCGCTCGCCTCGACCGAGCCGCTCACCGCGGACGAGCGGCGTGCCCGCGGCGGCCTCGTGGCCCGGCAGGTCACGCTGCGCTGAGGCCGACGCGGGGTTGAAGCGAGCTCCGCGCTCACGTGTCGTGGGCGACGGGCCAGCGGGTGCGCCACTAGGCTTGACCCGTGGGCCCTGTGGAGGATCTTCCTGACGACGAGCAGCCCCAGGAGCCTGCCCGCGAGCCCGTGAAGCGCGCCGCGAAGAAGGCACCGGCGAAGAAGACCCCCGCGGCCAAGGCCCCGACGAAGGCGGCCGCGACCAAGAAGGCCGCCACCAAGACGCCCGCCGCGAAGAAGACCACCCCGAAGAAGGCGTCCGCCCCGAGAAAGGCGCCGACCGCCAGGGCGACGCCGTCGAAGCCCGCACCGGAGACCCCAGCATCGCGGGTCCCCGCGTCGAAGCCTCCCGCGGAGCCGGTCGGCCGCACGCCGACCCCCGAACCGGTCGACGTCACCGAGCCCGTCGACAAGGTCGAGGTGGTAGCCCCGCCCGCCAAGCCGGCACGCCAGAGCGGACGCTTCCGGCGTAAGGGCACGGTCTCGACGCCGACGACGTCCCCCATCCCCAAGGTGCCGAGCCGCGACCCGCGTCGCATCCAGCAGCGGGTCGCCGTCGTCATCCCCGCGAAGGACGAGGCGCGCCGCATCGCCGCCACGGTGCGCGCCGCGAAGTCGATCCCGCAGGTCGACCTCGTGCTCGTGGTCGACGACGGCAGCGAGGACGCCACCCAGCACGTCGCGCGCGACGCGGGGGCCGTCGTCGTCCGGCACTCCCACAACCGCGGGAAGGCGGCCGCGATGGAGACGGGGGCCGCCGTCGTCGCGATGCGCGACGCCCCGGAGCGACCCGCCCGGCTGCTGCTGTTCATCGACGCCGACCTCGGGGAGTCGGCGATCAACACCGCTCCGCTCATCCCGCCCGTGGCCGAGCGTGCGGCCGACTTCTCGATCGCGCTGCTGCCACCGCAGCACGGCGCGGGCGGCCGGGGGATGGTCGTCGCAGCGGCGCGCAAGGGCATCGCCCAGCTCACGGGGTGGGCGCCGACCCAGCCGCTCTCGGGCATGCGATGCCTCACCCGGGCGGCGTTCGAGGCGGCCACGCCGCTCGCGCGCGGCTGGGGCGTCGAGACGGGCATGACGATCGACCTGCTGCGCCAGGGTTTCGTGGCGGTCGAGGTGCCGTGCGACCTGCGCCACCGCGCCTCGGGGAACGACCTGGGTGGCCAGCTGCACCGCGCCGCGCAGTACCGGGACGTCAAGCTCGCGATCAGCGCGCGGCAGGTGCGCGGCGCCGTGGGTGCCATCAAGCGGGCCGTCACACCGAAGGCGCTGCAGCACCCCTGACGTCGCGGTCGCCGGACGCCCGGGCCCCGAGCCATGCCGCGAGCGTCGCGACGACGAGCGGCAGGGCGAGCGACATCCCGATCGCGGGGATGACGATCCCCGAGTCGTTGACGGCGAACCCGATCACGAGGCCCGTCACCACGGCGGGCAGCGCCGTGCGCAGGGCCTGGAGGTCCTCGAGCGCTGCGGCGAGCGGGGCGCGACCGAGCGGGCGACCGGCCCCGGCGTCGGCCCCGACCCCGGTACGCCCCCCGGCGCGTCCCGCGAGCCACACGACGAGCCCGACGCCGGCCGCCACGAGCAGCACGAGCCACGAGCTCGTCAGGATCTCGACGTTCTGGGCGAGCTTGCGCCAGATCACGTCGAACAAGCCGCCGTCGAGCACGGTCTGCACGAAGCGGCCCAGGTGAGTGCGATCCTCGGCGGGGCGCAGCCAGTCCGCCACCGCGAACACCGTCACGACCGCGAGCCCGGCACCGAGCACCACCACGAGCCGCCGCCACCCGACGCGCACGCCCGCGATGCGCAGCGCGAGCACGGCGAACGCCGGGACGAGGGCGGGCGGGCCGCCGAAGTCCGAGCCGAGCCCGGGCATCCCGTCCACGACGGTCACGACCACGCCGACGGCGGCCACCGATCCCACGGCCCACGCCCGCCGACCGCGCACCGCGAGCGCCGTCCCTGCCACCGCGGCGACGAGCAGCGAGGACACCATGAGCAGCGCGAACGCGGAGTTGTTGAGCCCGTAGAACCGCCCCGCGACGAGCGGGTGCACGCCCATCGGCGAGCCGAGCTGCAGGCGTGAGCCGGTGAGCACGTCGAGCGTGATCACCACGGCAGTGACCGCAGCGACGGTGGTGAGCGGCCCGAGCGGGGAACGTCGCCACGGCCCCAGCAGCGCGACCCCGGCCACGAGACCGGTGGCCACGCCGACCGCGAGGTACAGCCCGAGCCCTGGCGGTTCGGCGCGCCACCAAGAGGCGAGGTTGGCGAGGAACGTCGCGACGGGCAGGGCGCCGACGACGACGCCGACCACCCGGAACGCCCGCGGTGCCGCGACCCGCTGGCCGGGCGGCCGGAACATGCGCAGCCACACGAGCGCGTAGAACGCGAGGTTGACGGCGATGAGGATCGCGAAGAACCCGGGCGTCAGCGTGCGGATCGCGCTCGCGTGCCGGTCGAGATCGACCATCCCGGCGACCCGCTCGCTGCCCGATCCCGCGGCCGCGACCCCGCGCGCCACCGAGCCGATGAGCTGTCCTGAAGACTTGTGGCTCTGTGAGGGCGAGAAGTCTTCACGATCATCTGTCGCAGGGGTGGGGGCGGGGGTGGGGAGGGCCGCGAGGAGGGTGGGCAGCAGGTCGGTCGCGAGGACGTAGCCGGGCTGGCGGGTGGAGCCGGTGACGAGCACCTGGCCGGCGGGGTCGGTCGCGACTCCCGGGAAGCCGTGCAGCGTGAGCACCCCGAGCCGTGGCGCAGGCCCGCCGTCCGCGAGGGAGGCGAGCAGCAGCGTGGCGTCCGAACCGCCCAGCGCCTCGACCACTGCGGCCACGCGCGCCTCCACGACGGCGACCTGGCCCGCGCGCGAGGCGGCCTCGGCGCTACCGACCTCGGCGTCGTCGAGCACCGCCCCGGCGTCGACGACGACGAGGTCCTTGGCCCCGAGCGCCCCGGCGACCGCCACGCCGACGTCGGCGGGGTCCTCCGACCACGGCACGTGCTCTCCCGCCACGTTGCCCTCGGGCGAGGCGAGCGCGATCGCGGCCCCCGGCCCCACGCCGATCGCCTCGAGCCCGCGGTCCTCGAGCAGCGCGCCGAGCAGCCCGAGGCTCGAGCCGTACGTGCTCGCGTCCCGCTCGGCGAGGTAGACGTCCCAGCGGGGCACCGCGCCGTCGGCCCCGGGCTCGGCGAGGGCGCGGCAGCCGTTCGTCGGGGGCTCGTCGGCCGCGCGGTTGCCGGCACCGAGCGCGAGCCAGCCGTCGGCTGGGCACGAGGCGGTGCGCACGGAGCGCGTCACGAGCGAGCCCACCGCGCCGGTCTCGGCGAGCCGCCACAGGGCGGGGGTCGTCTCCGGGTCGAGATCGGCCCAG
>CAZECM010000009.1:58098-67751 GCA_964510785.1 uncultured Cellulomonadaceae bacterium
CTGCGCTGGGCCGATCTCGACCCGGCGCAGGCCCGCGGTTCCGATCACGACGACGGTGTCCCGCTGGCCGCCGTCGTCGGACACCGCCGTCGGCCCTGCGCCCGCGCCCCCCGCAAGAGCGGGCGCCGATCCCGCCGCGACGGCGAGCAGCGCGCCGAGCAGCGCGAGCAGCGCGCGCGGCAGGAAGGAGCGGGACACGGTGCCAGCGTAGGGTCCCGCCCCGGGGCCAGGCGGCGGTGCGGCGACCGAGCACGCGCCTCGCTCAGCGTGTTCACAGGTTCTCCAGGGTTTGCCCTCAGGCCGGGGCGGCACGCTCGCAGCATGGAGACCTCACCCGCCACCGAACGGCTCACGCGCGCGGACGGCGCGCCCGTGCGCGTCCTCGTGGTCGACGACGAACCCACGATCGCCGAGCTGCTCGCGACCGCGCTGCGCTACGAGGGCTGGGACGTCGAGCGCGCCCACACCGGCACGGCAGCGGTACGCCTCGCGGAGAGCTTCGCGCCGGACGCCGTCGTGCTCGACATCATGCTTCCCGACCTCGACGGCATCGAGGTGCTCCACCGGATGCGTGACGCGCGCCCGCACGTGCCCGTGCTGTTCCTCACCGCGAAGGACTCCGTGGGCGACCGCATCGCGGGGCTCACGGCGGGCGGGGACGACTACGTGACCAAGCCGTTCAGCATCGAGGAGCTCGTGGCGCGGCTGCGCGGGCTGCTCCGCCGGGCGGGCGTCGCGCAGGCCTCGCGGGACAGCGTGCTCACGGTGGGCGACCTCGAGCTCGACGAGGAGTCGCACGAGGTGCGGCGCGGCGGCGAGGAGGTCCAGCTCACGGCCACGGAGTTCGAGCTGTTGCGATTCTTCATGCGCAACCCCCGCCGCGTGCTGTCGAAGGCGCAGATCCTCGACCGCGTGTGGCACTACGACTTCGGCGGGCAGGCCAACATCGTCGAGCTGTACGTGTCCTACCTGCGGCGCAAGATCGACAATGGGCGCCCCCCGATGCTGCACACCCTGCGGCGCGTCGGCTACATCCTCAAGCCCGCGTCGCCGGACGGGGACGGGTGAGCGGGCGGCGCCGGCGCTCGCTCGTCCGCCGCCTCGTCACGGCGGTTCTCGGGCTGCTCGCGGCCGTGGCCACCGTGGTCGGGGTCGCTTCGACGCTCGCCCTGCGCTCGTCCCTGCTCGACCAGCTCGACTCGCGGCTCGTCGCGGCGAGCGAGCGCGCGGGGCCTCGGCCCGAAGGCGGGATGCCCGGTGCTGGGGCGCCCGGCGCGGGGACGTCTGGCACCGAGATGCCCGACCCCGGCTCGGTCCCGCCCCCGTGGGGGGACGGCTCGGAGGTCCGCCCACCGGCGCTGCGCGAGCCCGGCCTGCAGGACGTCGGCACGGTCTCGCTCTTCGCGCCCGACGGGGCCGACGGCGAGCACTTCTCCGGGTTCTTCGACGAGGCGGGCGAGTTCCAGCCGCTCGACGACGCGCAGGCGGGCGCACTGCTCGCGCTCGCGGACGTCCGGGCGAGCCCCACGGCGCTCGTCATCCCCGGGCTCGGCGCGTACCGGGCGGTGGTCGTGACGGTGGACGACGGCGCGGTCGTGGGGACTGCGATCTCGACGGCCGCCGTGGAGACGACCGTGACCCGGCACGTGGGCGTGGTCGCCGGGGTGGTCGTCGTCGGGCTGGTCCTGGCCGGCGCCGCCGGGACCGTGCTCGTGCGGCGCGAGCTCCGTGGGCTGCGCGCGGTGGCGGCGACCGCGACCGAGGTGAGCTCGCTCGAGCTCGGCCGGGGCGAGGTGGACCTCGCGGTGCGCGTCGAGCTCGACCCGCGGGACGTCGGTACGGAGATCGGCGAGATGACCGAGGCGGTCAACCGGCTGCTGGGTCACGTCGAGTCCGCACTCGCGGCACGGCACGCCTCCGAGACGACAGTGCGGCGGTTCGTTGCCGACGCGAGCCACGAGCTGCGCACCCCGCTCGCCTCGATCCGCGGTCACGCCGAGCTCGTGCGGCGTCAGCCTGCCGACCTGCCCGAGGACGTGCTGCGGTCCATGAGCCGCGTCGAGTCCGAGACGGTGCGCATGACGGCGCTCGTGGAGGACATGCTGCTGCTCGCCCGCCTCGACGACGGCCGCGAGCTGACCCGCGAGCCCGTCGACCTGGCCCGGATCGCGGTGGACTGCCTCGCCGACGCGCACGCCGCCGGCCCCGGGCACCACTGGCTGCTCGACCTCGGCGACCGGGCGGGGGCCGACGACGGCCGCGAGCCCGAACCGTTCGAGGTGCTCGGTGACGATCACCGCTTGCGCCAGGTCGTCACCAACCTGCTCGCCAACGCCCGCATCCACACACCACCCGGCACCACGGTGCGCGTCTCGGTCGCGCGGGAGGTCGGCACGGTCGAGCTCAGCGTCGCGGACGACGGCCCCGGCATCCCCGAGCACGTGCGGGAGACCCTCTTCGAGCGCTTCGTGCGCGCGGACGCCTCGCGGTCGAGCACCGGCGGGTCCTCGACGGGACTCGGCCTCGCGATCGTGGCGGGTGTCGTGGCCGCGCACGGCGGCGAGGTGCGGGCAGGTTCGGGGCCCGACGGCGGCGCGACCTTCCACGTCACCCTCCCCGCCGCCGACTAGGCGTCGTCGTCGGACCCGGTGCCGGACCCGCCGTCGGACCCGCTGCCGGGGGCGCCGCCGAGCCCGCCGTCGCCCTGGGTGACGACCCGGGCATCGATCTCGCCGTCGGACACCTCGCCGATCACGGTGACCTCCTCGCCCTCGGCGAGCTCGCCCACCTCGATCGACTCGGAGCGGATCACGGAGGTGCCGTCGCCCGTGGTGACGGTGTAGGTGGTGCCGTCCTCGGCCGTGACGGTGAAGGTGTCGCCGTCCACGGAGGTCACGGTGCCGCTGACGCCGCGACCACCGCCGCCGGGGAAGCCGCCACCGCCCTCGCCGCCCGGGAAGTCGCCCTCGGGGACGTCGGGCATCTCACCGCCACCGGGAAGCTGGCCGCCGCCGGGGCGCTCCCCGCCCCCGGGGAACGCCGAGTCCGACGCGCTGCCGCCGAGCACGTTGGCGCCCACCAGCAGCCCGCCGCCGAAGAGGACGGCGGCGCCGACACCCCCGACAAGGACGGTCGTGAGGCGGGACGGCCTGCGTGCGCCGGCCGTGACGGCGGGGGCGTCCTGGAGCGCGGTGGGCTGGGTGGCCAGGAGGTCTGACTCGTGGGTGGACATGGTGTTCCTCTCGGTGGGGGTGGGAAGGTCAGTCGAATCGCAGGGCGTCCACGGGGCGCATCGCGCCGGCCCGGGCCGCCGGGTAGGCGCCGAAGAAGACGCCGATGCCGACGGAGACCCCGACGGCGAGCGCCACCGAGGAGCCGACGACGACGGGGCGCACCCCGAGCACGGAGAACTGGCTCGCGACGAGTGCCGCCGCGACGCCCAGGGCGCCGCCCAGCAGCGAGAGCACGGTGGCCTCGACGAGGAACTGCCCGAGGATCGCCCCGCGCGTGGCCCCGAGGGCCTTGCGGATGCCGATCTCGCGGGTCCGTTCCGTGACCGAGACGAGCATGATGTTCGTGACGCCGATGCCCCCCACGAGGAGCGAGATCCCGGCGACCGCAGCGAGCATCGCCGTGAAGGTGCTCGCCGTGTCCGCCACGGTCTCGAGGAGCTGGGTCTGGCTCGAGATCGAGTACGAGGCGTCGGCGGCGTCGATGCGCAGCGCCGCGTTGATGACGGCGGCCGCCTCCGCGGTCGCGAGGTCGACCTCCTCGGCGCTCGTCGCCTGGAGCGTGATCGTGGACAGCGAGCCGTAGCCGGTGATCGACTGCTGCACGCGGGTCAGCGGGGCGACGAGCACGTCGTTCGTGCTCTCGAAGCCCGTGGAGTCCTGCGCCCGCAGCACGCCCGTCACGAGGTAGGGCGTGGAGCCGACGACGACGGTCTGCCCGACGGCGTCCACCTCGGCGAAGAGGTCCTCGGCGAGACCAGCACCGATCACCACGACCCTGCGCGCGAGCTCCACGTCGTTGGCCGTGAACGCCGTGCCCTGGGCGACCTCTGAACCCGTGACGGCGAAGTAGTCCGCCGTCGTCCCGATCACGGAGGTCGACGTCGAGGAGGTGTCGAACGTGACGGTCTGGCTCGACGTGACGGCGGGCACGGCCGCCGCGAGGGCGGTCGACTCTCCCGTGTCGATCGCGGACTGCAGGGCGTCGGAGACGTCGGTCGTGAGCTGCTGGAAGCGCAGCCCACCGCCGAAGCCGCCGCTCGCGCGCACCGTGAGGGTCTTGGTGCCCAGGGCGGTGATCTGGTCGGTGATGGCCTTCTGCGAGCCGGTGCCCACGCCCACGAGGGTGATGACCGAGCCCACACCGATGAGCACGCCGAGCAGCGTCAGGCCCGAGCGCATCGGGTTGGCGCCCAGGCCGCGCAGACCGGAACGGATGATCTCGAGGACGTTCACGGCGCCACCGCCGCGACCCGCTCGTCGGCGACGTCGGAGACGATCCGCCCGTCGCGCATCCGCACGACGCGCGAGGCGCGGGTGGCGACCTCGTCCTCGTGGGTGATGAGCACGACGGTGCGCCCGCTGTCGTGGAGGTGGTCGAAGATGTCGAGCACCTCCTCGGTGGACCTCGAGTCGAGGTTGCCGGTGGGCTCGTCGGCGAGCAGCAGCGCGGGGGCGTTGACGAGCGAGCGTGCGACGGCGACCCGCTGCTGCTGGCCGCCGGAGAGCTCGGCCGGGGTGTGGTGGGCGCGCGGGGCGAGTCCCACGATGTCGAGCGCGGTGTCCGCGCGGGCCCGGCGCTCGGCCGTGGGCACGCCGGCGTAGAGCATCGGGAGCTCGACGTTGGCCCGCGCGCTCATCCGGGGGATGAGGTTGAAGGACTGGAAGATGAAGCCGATCGTGCGGTTGCGCACGAGGGCGAGCTCCCGTTCCCCGAGCGAGCCGACGTCGACGCCGGCGAGGTGATAGCTCCCGTCCGTCGGGACGTCGAGGCAGCCCAGGATGTTCATCATCGTGGACTTGCCCGAGCCGGAGGCGCCCATGATCGCGACGTACTCGCCCCGGCCCACGTGCAGGTCGACGCCGTCGACGGCGCGCACCTCGCGCTCGCCCGAGCCGTAGACCTTGGTCACGCCGCGCAGGTCGATGATGGCGCTCATCGGTCACCACCGAAGCCGCCGCCGCCCGCGCCGCCCGGGAGCCCTCCGCCGCCCCCGGGGAGGGTGCCGCCGCCGGGGAAGCCGCCCGTGTCGGTCGAGCCCGTCGAGCCCACCGACGTGTCGAGCGAGACGAGCACCCGGGCGCCTTCGTCGAGCCCGGAGAGGATCTCGGTGGTCGAGTCACCCTGGACACCGACCGTCACGGAGACGGTGGACTGGGACCCGTCGTCGGCCAGCACCGTGACGGTGCCCGTCGTCGTGCCGTCGTCGGACGTCTGGATGCTCGCCACGGCGGTGGACGGGACGGAGATCGCGTCGGCGGACTCGGCGATCGTGACCGTCGCGGAGGCGGTCTGCCCGATGCGCACGCCGTCGGGGGTCTCGTCGAGCGTGATGGTCGCCGCGAAGGTCACGACGCCGTTCGTCGTGGTGCCCGTGGGCGATATCGCGGTGACGGTCGCGCTCGCGACGGCGCCGTCGACGGCGGGGAAGGTCACGGTCGCGGCCTGGCCCACCTCGAGGAGCGCGGCGTCCGCCTCGGCGAAGCTCGCCGACATCTGCAGGCTGCCCGGGTCCTGGATCGTGACGACGCCGCCCGTGGTCGCCGTCGTGCCCGAGGTGCCGGAGGACCCGGAAGCCCCCGACGCCCCCGAGCCGACGCTGTCACCCACGGCTGCGCCCACGGCCGTGACGACCCCGGAGACGGGAGCGCGCAGCTTCGTCTTCTTCGCGTCGGCCCGCGCGTCGGCGAGCGCGGACTCGGCGCGCTCGACACTGCGCTGCGTGCTCGCGTACTGCGTGCTGGCCTGGTTGAGCTGGGACTTCGCCGAGGCGATCTGCGACTTGGTGCCCTTGCGCGTGGTCGTCTTCTTGCCCGTCTCCGGGTCGGTCTGGGTCTCTTTGGTGTCGTAGGCCTCCTGTGCCTCGGTGACCTGCTGGGACGCGGCGCTCACCGAGGACGAGGCGGAGGTGAGCTGGCCGCGCGCGTCCTCGAGGGTGTCCTCGGCCTGGGTCACGGCGTCGTCGAGGTCGGTGGTGTCGATCGTGGCGACCACGTCGCCCTCCGCCACCGTGTCTCCCACGGCGACCCTGATCTTCTTGATCGTGCCCGTGACCGAGAAGGTCGGGTTCGCAACCACGGAGGCCTCGACGTTGCCGGTCGCGGCGATCGTGGTGCTCACCGTGGCCCGGGCAGCGGTGGCCGAGCGCGCCGTCGCGCCGTCGGTCGCGGCCTGTGCGCCGTCGGGACGCAGCAAGAACCACACCCCGCCCCCGACGGCGAGGATGACGAGCACGAGCGATGCGTTGAGCAGGGTGGATCGACGTTTCATGGCCCGAGGCTCGCCCGCCAACCTCGCGGTGGACTTGGGTGGCGCTGTGTGCCGCCTGTGAGTTGGTGCGCACTAGGCTCGCTGCGTCCGGGGTCGCCCCAGTCCCGATCGCAGGAGCAGCCATGAGCCCGTCGCAGCCTCGCCCGCGGTACGCCTACCTGGGCCCCGCAGGGACGTTCACGGAGGAGGCGCTGCGCCAGGTGGCCTCGCCCGAGGACGCGGTGTACCTGCCGCAGACGGACGTGGGCTCCGCGATCGCGGCCGTGCACTCGGGCGCGGCGGACTTCGCCGTCGTGGCGATCGAGTCCACCGCGGAGGGCGGCGTCACGGCCACGCTCGACTCGCTCGCGACCGGGGAGCCGCTCGTGCTGGTGCGCGAGATGCTCGTGCCGGTCCAGTTCACGCTCGTGGGTGCGCCAGGGACGCGGCTCGCGGACGTGCGGCGCGTCTCGGCACACCCGCACGCGTGGGTGCAGTGCCGGCACTGGCTCGCGGACTCCCTGCCGGAGGCGGTGCACGTCCCGGCGACGAGCAACACGGCGCCCGCGGCGATGATCGCCGAGGCGCTCTCCGGCGGTGCGGACGCGAGCGAGCTGCCGTTCGACGCGGCCCTCATCCCGCCCGCCGCGGTCGGCACGTACGGGCTGGAGCCCCTGGCCGAGAACGTCGCGGACAACCCGTCGGCGCTCACGCGCTTCGTGGTCGTGGGTCGCCCGGGGGAGCTGCCCGCGCGCACGGGGGCGGACAAGACGACGCTCGTGGTGCACCTGCCGGACAACGAGGCCGGGGCGCTGCTGTCGATGCTCGAGCAGTTCGCGGTGCGGGGGGTGAACCTGAGCCGCATCGAGTCGCGGCCCATCGGGGACTCCCTGGGCCGGTACTCGTTCTCGATCGACGCCGAGGGGCACGTCGCCGACGAGCGCGTGGGCGAGGCCCTCATGGGGCTGCACCGCCGCTGCCCGTACGTGCGATTCCTCGGTTCCTACCCCCGCGCGGACGCGCTCGAGCCCACCGTGCACCCGGGCACCACCGACGCCGAGTTCACCGAGGCCCGCGCGTGGCTGGCCGCCCTCCGCACCCCCACCCCGTGATCTGGCGCCGGGACCGCGAGGGCGAGCTCACGGCACCGCACGCGCCGCGACCGCTCAGGGCGCCCGTACCATCAGCGCGTGGTGCGACACCTCGGCCGTGAGCGACACCGCGCGCCCGAGCGGTTCGCCGTCGATCTGGAGCGCGACGGGTCGGTCGGACAGGATCCGCAGCGTGCGCGTGCGTGCGTGGTCGATCCGTCCGATCTTCGGCAGCTCGTTGCGCAGCCCCACGCCCTGCAGCACGACCTCCCCGAAGAGCTGCACCCAGCCGGCGATGCCCCCGCGCGTGTCGATCGCGGCGATGTCGAGCCAGCCGTCGTCGATCTCCGCACCGGGCAGGAGCGTGAGCCCGCCCGGGAGCTTGCCGCAGTTGCCGATGAGCAGGCTGCGCGCCCGCACGGTGACGGTGGGCCGCTGGTCGAGCTGGATCTGCAGCCGCAGCCGCCGCCCGTTGAGGTGCTTGGCACCCGCGAGGAAGTACGCGATCCAGCCCACGCGCGCCTTGAGGTCGTCGTCCGTGCTCTCGACCATCGCGGCGTCGAAGCCGATCCCGGCGATCACGAGGAACAGGTGTCCCTTGCCGTGGCCACCCGCCTCGCCGTGCGGCTCACCGCTCGCGTAGTCCTCCTCGCGCCGCGGTGCGCCGAGCCGCAGCCACCCGACGTCGACGGGTCGGGGTGACGCCGTCAGGGCGATCCG
The DNA here is from genome assembly GCA_964510785.1 of uncultured Cellulomonadaceae bacterium. Classification (GTDB taxonomy): domain Bacteria; phylum Actinomycetota; class Actinomycetes; order Actinomycetales; family Cellulomonadaceae; genus JAAYZM01. The sequence goes on from CAZECM010000009.1 coordinate 66,390, forward strand.
CAGCTGCTCGTCGAGCCGGGTGAGCGGCAGGTCGAGGTTGCGCGCGAAGAGGTTGCCCGTGCCGAGCGGCACGATCCCCATGGGGGTGTCGGTCCCGAGCAGCGCCTCCGCCACGGCGCGCACGGTGCCGTCGCCGCCCGCGGCGATCACGGTGCCGGCGCCCGCCGCGAGGGCTTCGCGGGCCTGGCTCGCTCCGGGGTCGTCCGCCGTCGTCTCGAAGAACATGGGCTCGGGCAGGTAGCGCGAGGAGCACGCCCGCAGCGCCGCGTCGCGCAGCTCCGCCGCGCCGGCCTTGGTCGGGTTCACGACGAACGCGACGGGGCGAGGGGCGTCCGTCGGTGCGGAGGTGCCCGACGGCGACGTGCCCGACGGCGAGGTGCCCGCCGACGTGCCCGACGACGACGAGTCCGCGAGCTCGGCCCGCCGTCGGGCATGGCGATGGACGGCCACCGCCACCGCGAGCGCACCCGCGGCGAGCAGGACCGCCACGATGCTGAGCCACTCCTGCCAGGACATGGCCCCACGCTACGCGTGACCTGCCCCGACGCGCCCGCCCGCCCTCCGCACCCTCCGGGCGCCTCGCGGTTCTGCGGGACGTTGTGCACGCACAGCGTCCCGCAAGGGCATCTTTTCGCGCATAGCGTCCCGCACGAGTGGGACGGTACGGGTGGGACGGCGCACGGTGGGGGTGGAGGGTGGGGGGAACTAGGGTGGTGACCATGATCGATGTGCGTGCCTTGCGGGACGAGCCCGAGGTGTTCCGGGCCAGCCAACGTGCTCGGGGGGAGTCCGAGCACCTCGTCGACGAGGTCGTCGACCTCGACGCCCGGCGCCGCGAGTCGCTCGCCGCGTTCGAGGCCAAGCGGGCCGAGCAGAAGTCGCTCGGCAAGCTCGTCGCGCAAGCGCAGGGCGAGGAGAAGGCCGAGCTGCTCGCGCGCACCAAGCGCCTCTCGGCCGAGGTCAAGGACCTCGAGGCCCAGGCGAACGAGCTCGGCGCTCGGGCCGAGGAGGCCTCGCGCAGCATCGGCAACCTCATCGAGCCCGGCGTGCCCTCGGGCGGTGAGGACGACTACGTCGTGCTGCGCCACGTCGGCACCCCGCGCGACTTCGCCGCCGAGGGCATCGAGGTGCGAGACCACCTCGAGCTCGGCGAGGGCCTGCGCGCGATCGACACGCAGCGCGGCACGAAGGTCTCCGGCGCCCGGTTCTACTTCCTCACGGGGGTGGGCGCCCGGCTCGAGCTCGCGCTGCTCAACGCCGCGATGGACCGCGCGATCGCCGCGGGGCTGACGCCGATGATCACCCCGACCCTCGTCAAGCCCGAGGTCATGGCCGGCACCGGGTTCCTCGGAGCGCACTCCG
>CAZECM010000009.1:67761-68160 GCA_964510785.1 uncultured Cellulomonadaceae bacterium
AGATCTACCACCTGCCCGAGGACGACCTGTACCTCGTGGGCACGAGCGAGGTCGCGCTCGCGGGCTACCACGCCGGGGAGATCCTCGACCTGTCCGAGGGCCCGCTGGGCTACGCCGGCTGGTCCGCGTGCTACCGGCGCGAGGCGGGCTCGCACGGCCGCGACACCCGCGGCATCATCCGGGTCCACCAGTTCCACAAGGTCGAGATGTTCGTCTTCGCCCGCCCGGAGGACGCGGCGGCCGAGCACGAACGGCTCCTCGCGTTCGAGGAAGAGATGCTCGCCCTCGCCGAGCTGCCCTACCGGATCATCGACACGGCCGCTGGCGACCTCGGCTCGAGCGCCGCCCGCAAGTTCGACTGCGAGGCGTGGCTGCCGAGCCAGGAGCGCTGGCTCGAGC
>CAZECM010000010.1:0-6803 GCA_964510785.1 uncultured Cellulomonadaceae bacterium
GCCGAGCCAGGAGCGCTGGCTCGAGCTCACCTCGACGTCGAACTGCACCACGTTCCAGGCGCGCCGGCTCGGGGTGCGGGAGCGGGCCGACGACGGCGGGACGCGCCCGGTCGCGACGCTCAACGGCACGCTCGCCACGACCCGCTGGATCGTCGCGCTGCTCGAGAACCACCAGCGCGCGGACGGCTCGGTCCACGTCCCCGAGGGGCTGCGGCCCTACCTCGGCGGGCTCGAAGAACTGACCCCGGTCGCGCGATGACGAGCCCGCTCCTGGTCGCGCTCGACGTCGACGGCACGCTCCTCACCTACGACGGCGTGCTCTCGGCAGCGACCCGGGACGCCGTCGGCGAGCTCGTCGCGGCGGGGCACCACGTCGTCATCGCGACGGGCCGCTCCGTGCACGGCACGGTCGACGTGTGGCGTGCGCTCGACATCACCGGGGGCTGGGTCGTCGCCTCCAACGGCGCCGTCACGGTCCGCATCGACCCCTTGGCGGAGCGCGGCTGGGAGCCCCACGAGGTCATCACCTTCGACCCGTCGTTCGCGATCCAGCTGCTCGCCGAGGAGTTCCCCCAGGTGCGGTTCGCGGTCGAGGTGCTCGGCGAGGGCTATCGCCTCAACACGGAGTTCCCGCCCGGCGAGCTCACGGGCACCCAGACGGTCGTGAGCATCGAGGAGCTGTGCGTCGCGCCCGTCACGCGCCTCGTGGTGCGCGCCCCCGACCTGTCCGACGAGGACTTCGACCGCGTCGTGGGCCGGCTCGGGCTGCACGACGTCACCTACGCCGTGGGGTACACGGCGTGGCTCGACATCGCGCCGTCGGGCACCACGAAGGCGAGCGCGCTCGAGACGCTGCGCCGCGAGCTCGACGTCGGCCCCGAGCGCACCGTCGCCGTCGGCGACGGCCGCAACGACATCGAGATGCTCACCTGGGCCGCTCGCGGGGTGGCGATGGGTCACGCGTCGCCCGAGGTGCGCGCCGTCGCCGACGAGGTCACGGGCACGATCGACGACGACGGCGTCCTCGCGGTGCTGCGCTCGCTCAGGTGACCCGCTTGACAGCCGGAGCACAATCACGGCCATGAGCGCAGGCATCGAGGACGTCGCGAAGGCCGCCGGTGTGTCGACGGCCACCGTCTCGCGCGCCCTGCGCGGTCTGCCCAACGTCACGGAGTCCACCCGGCTGCGCGTGCGAGAGGCGGCGGACCGGCTCGGCTACGTCCCCTCGCCGTCGGCGGCGTCCCTCGTCACGGGGCGTACCCGCACCATCGCGGTGGTGTGCCCGTGGGTCAACCACTGGTTCTTCGCGAACGTCATCGAGGGTGCGGAGGCGACGCTGCGCACGGAGGGCTTCGACGTCCTGCTGCACACGTTCGACTCCTCGCGCGCGCTGCCCCGGCCGCCGCTCGAACCCTCCGCGTTGCGGCGGCGGGTCGACGGGGTGATCGTCCTGGGCGTGCCGCTCGAGGAGGAGGAGATCCGGGCCGTCGTCGACCTCGGGCAGCCCGTGATCTTCATCGGGACCGGGAGCCAGGACACCGTGACCGTGCGGCTCGACGACCTCCGCACGGGCAGGGAGGCGACGGAGCACCTGCTCGACCTGGGGCACCGTCGGATCGGGCACCTCGTCGGGACGCCGGACGGGGTCGCGCGGTGGAACCCGGGCGTGCAGCGGCACGAGGGGTGGCTCGCGGCGCTCGCCTCGCGCGGGGTCACGCCCGAGCCGGGCTGGGCCGTCCCCGGCCGTTTCGACATCGCGACGGGCCGTGCCGCCCTGCACGAGCTGCTCGACCGGCACCCCCACATCACGGCGGTGTTCGCGGCGAGCGACGAGATGGCGATGGGTGCGGTGATCGCGGCACGCGAGCGTGGCGTGGAGATCGGGCGGGACCTCTCGCTCATCGGGGTCGACGGGCACGACGTGTGCGAGGTGCTCGGGCTGACGACGATGGCCCAGCCCGCGCTCGAGCAGGGGCAGGTCGCCGCGACGATGCTGCTCGAGATGATCACGGGGGCGCCCGTGCCCGAAGAGGTCGTCTTCACGACGACGCTCGTGCGGCGGGCCTCGACGGCGCCTCCTTCGCGCTGACGACGCCCTCGACGGGCGGGGCCGCCGTCGCGGCTCTAGGGTGGTTGGCGTCCGATCGTGACCACACCGTGACTTGATCGGGCTTGCGAAACGTACATGTAAGCGCTTACATGGAGCCACCTGACCAGCACCACGACGTCGTGGAGGAAACACACATGCGCATCAAGAACGCGCGGGGGGCCATCGCCCTCACCGCCGGAGCGAGCCTCGCTCTCGTCCTTTCGGCCTGTGCGCCGCCGATGGAGACCGAAGAGCCCGGCGGCACGGACACCGACACCGGAACGACCGAGCCCACGGGCGACGTCGCCGAAGGTTGTGAGGACTTCGCCGTCTACGGCGACCTCTCCGGAACGCAGGTCACCGTCTACACCTCGATCGTCGAGGTGGAGCAGGTGGACCAGGAGGAGTCCTACGACAAGTTCGAGGAGTGCACGGGCGCGACCATCGTCTACGAGGGTTCGCGTGAGTTCGAGGCGCAGCTGCTCGTGCGCGTCGAGGCCGGTAGCGCCCCGGACATCGCCTACCTGCCCCAGCCGGGCCTGCTGAACACGATCGTCAACGACTTCCCGGACACGATCGTGCCGGCATCGCCCGAGACCGAGGCGAACGTCGACAAGTTCTTCGCTCCGTCGTGGAAGGAGTACGGCACCGTCAACGGCACGTTCTACGCGGCGCCGCTCGGGGCGAACATGAAGTCCTTCGTCTGGTACAACCCCGCGGTCTTCGCCGACAAGGGCTACACGGTCCCCGAGACGTGGGACGAGATGCTCACGCTGACCGACACGATCGCCGCGGACTTCCCCGACTCCAAGCCGTGGTGCGCGGGCATCGAGTCCGGTGACGCGACCGGCTGGCCGGCCACGGACTGGATCGAGGACGTCGTGCTGCGCGCCTCGGGCCCCGAGGTCTACGACCAGTGGGTCGCCCACGAGATCCCGTTCAACGACCCGCAGATCAAGGCGGCCTTCGACGTCGCGGACGACATCCTGCGTGACCCGGCCCGCGTCAACGGCGGCTTCGGCAACGTCGCGACGATCGCGACGACGCCGTGGACCGACGGTGGCCTGCCGATCCTGCCCGACGGCGACGACGACCCGCAGTGCTTCCTGCACCGTGCGGCGAACTTCTACCAGAACAACTGGCCTGCGGGCACGAACGTGGCCGAGGACGGCGACGTCTTCGCCTTCTACCTGCCGTCGATCGACGGCGAGACGTTCCCCGTGCTCGGCGGTGGCGAGTTCGTCGCCGCGTTCCGTGACGCCCCCGAGGTCGCCGCGTTCCAGGCGTTCCTCGCCTCCGACACGTGGGCCAACGAGAAGGCTCGTGTCACCGAGGGTGGCGGTTGGGTCTCGGCCAACAGCGGCCTCGATATCAACAACCTGGCCACCGACTTCGACAAGCTCGCCTCGTCGGTGCTCGGTGACCCGAACTCGGTCATCCGCTTCGACGCTTCCGACCTCATGCCTGCCGCGGTGGGTGCCGGTAGCTTCTGGCGCGAGATGACGAACTGGTTCGCCGAGGGCAAGGACACGCAGGCGGTCCTCGACGCGATCGAGGCGTCCTGGCCGTGATCCGGGCCTAGGGTCCGACATATAGCAGTACCGCGTCGGGGCTCGTCCCACAGGGCGAGCCCCGACGTGACACTCGGCAAAGGGGCCGGGGAGCTGTGCGGCCCCGAGCGACGACGACTCGGAGGATTGGATAAGCGTGGACTACATCGCGTACTACTTCGACTGGCTCCTCGGTGAGGTTCGGGACTTCCTGCTCGTCGCCAACACGCCGGGGCAGAAGATCGTCCTCGCGATCGTCGTCATCGCACTCTTCGTCGGGGTCATGGCGCTGCTGCTGTGGCTGGTCGACCGGCCCAAGAACCCGCGCGGCTGGCTGGTTGCCTCGGTGTTCGCCGGGCCGGCGCTCCTGCTCATCGGCTTCGGCCTGGTCTACCCGGCCATCCGTACGACCTACTCCTCGTTCTACGACCGCACGAGCACCACCTTCGTGGGCTGGGACAACTACGTCAGGGCGTTCTCCGAGTCCGAGTTCCAGATCGTGCTGCGCAACACGGCGTTGTGGGTCTTCGTCGTGCCGATCGTCGCGACGGCGGTCGGGCTGATCTACGCCGTCCTCGTGGACCGGACCCGTTTCGAGAAGCTCGCCAAGACGCTCGTCTTCATGCCTATGGCGATCTCGATGGTCGGCGCCTCGATCATCTGGAAGTTCGTCTACGACTACCGGCAGGCGAGCTCGCCGCAGACGGGCCTGCTCAACCAGGCGCTCGTGTGGATCGGCGTCGAACCCCAGCAGTTCCTGCTCATGCAGCCGTGGAACAACTTCTTCCTCATCGCGGTGATGGTCTGGATCCAGACCGGGTTCGCGATGACGATCCTGTCCGCCTCGATCAGGGCCATCCCTGAGGACATCGTCGAGGCCGCGCGGCTCGACGGCCTCTCCGGCGTGACCATGTTCCGCCACATCACCGTGCCGAGCATCCGCCCTGCGCTCATCGTCGTCGTCACGACCATCGCGATGGCCACCCTCAAGGTCTTCGACATCGTGCGCACCATGACGGCGGGCAACTTCGGTACGTCCGTCGTGGCCAACGAGTTCTACACCCAGAGCTTCCGCTACAACGACAAGGGTCTCGGCGCGACGCTCGCCGTCATCCTCTTCGTGCTCGTCATCCCGCTCGTCATCTACAACGTGCGCCAGATGCGCAAGGTTGAGGAGATCCGATGACCACCTCGACCCCGCCCGTCACGGCGGCCCCTGCCCGCGCGGACGTCTCGGGTCGCGCGCGCAAGCTCCGCAAGCGGCTGAGCAACCCGTGGGCGTCGCTCGCAGCGATCGTCATCGCGCTGCTGTGGACCATCCCGACGATCGGTCTGCTCATCACGTCGTTCCGGCCCGAGCTGGACATCAAGCGCAACGGCTGGTGGAACGTCTTCACCAACCCGAGCTTCACGCTCGCGAACTACGAGCAGGCGATGTTCGGCAGCCAGACGAGCCTCGCGACGTACTTCGTCAACACGCTCGTCATCACGCTGCCCGCGGTCGTCATCCCGATCTCGATCGCGCTGCTCGCGGCCTACGCCTTCGCGTGGATCGACTTCAAGGGCCGCGACTTCCTCTTCGTCGCGGTGTTCGCGCTGCAGATCGTCCCCATCCAGGTCACGCTCATCCCGCTGCTCACGCAGTACAACGTCTGGGGCATGTCGGGGTCCTTCTGGCCCGTGTGGCTCTCGCACTCGATGTTCGCGCTGCCGCTCGCGATCTTCCTGCTGCACAACTTCATGAAGGACGTGCCGCCCTCGCTCGTCGAGGCCGCGCGCGTCGACGGCGCGGGGCACGTGAAGATCTTCTTCCGGGTGCTCCTCCCGCTCCTCGTACCCGCGATCGCGTCCTTCGCGATCTTCCAGTTCCTGTGGGTGTGGAACGACCTGCTGGTCGCGCTGACGTTCGCGGGCGGCCGGGCCAACGTCGCTCCGCTCACGGTGCGCATCGCGGAGATGGTGGGCACGCGCGGCTCGGACTGGTTCCTGCTCTCGGCGGGCGCCTTCATCTCGATGATCGTCCCGGTCATCGTGTTCCTCTCTCTGCAGCGCTACTTCGTGCGCGGCATGATGGCGGGCTCCGTCAAGGGCTGAGCCCGGGCCGTCGAGGTCTGAGCCCGGGCCGTCGAGGTCTGAGCCCGGGCCGCGCGGGCTAGCGTGAGCCCGTGACTTCGGGCTGGGGTGGTGCGCGACGGGGTGTCGACGCCGTCCCGGCGCCCGTGCTGTTCGTGGGCTCGGGGCTCGCGCAGTACGTCGGTGCCGCGATCGCGGTCGGGCTGTTCGCCGTGGCCGGGGCACCGGAGACGGCGTGGTTGCGGATCCTCGTCGCCGCCGTGGTGCTGCTCGCGTGGCGCCGGCCGTGGCGTCAGACCTGGGCGCCGCGCGCGCTCGGGGGAGCGATCCTCTTCGGCCTCGTGCTCGCGGCGATGAACGTCGCGTTCTACCTCGCGATCGAGCACCTCCCGCTCGGCCTCGCCGTGGCGATCGAGTTCAGCGGACCCGTCGTCGTCGCGGCCGTCATGGGCAGGTCGCGAGAACGGTGGGGCGGGCTGCTGGCCGCCGTCGGCGTCCTCGTCCTGTCGGGAGCGGTGCTCTCGGGAGCGACGTCGGCCGCCGAGCCGGAGGGACCCGTCGTCGCGGCCCGGGGACTCGCGTGGATCGCGGTCGCGGCCGCGCTGTGGGCGGGGTACGTCGTCCTGGGGCGGCGTGTGGCGCGGGACGCGCAGGGGCACGGGCTGTCCTCGCTCGCCGTCGGCATGGGGGCCGGTGCGCTCGCGTTCGCGCCGTTCTTCGCGGTGCGGGCGCTGCCCCCGCTGCTCGACTGGCGGTTCGCGCTCGCGATCCTCGGCGTGGGGCTGCTCTCCTCGGTCGTGCCCTACGGGGTCGAACAGCTCGTGCTGCGCCGGGTCACCGCGGCGACGTTCGCGATCCTGCTCGCGCTGCTGCCGGCGACCGCCGTCGTCGTCGGAGCCGTGTGGTTGCGACAGGTCCCGACGTGGCCCGAGGTCGCCGGCATCGCCCTCGTGTGCGGCGCGATCGTGCTCGTCGGTGGTGGGCGTGCTCCGCGTGGTGGCCCGACGGCCGTGGAGACGGGCGGCTGACGCCACAGACCTCACGTTCCGCGGCGCCGGAGCGTTTACTTCGTAGCGGTATGCCGCGCGTGG
>CAZECM010000010.1:6903-67055 GCA_964510785.1 uncultured Cellulomonadaceae bacterium
GTGGACCGGCTCGCGGAGCTGCTGCGCGACGGCACGGTGCACACCACACACCCGCGCTACTTCGGCCTGTTCAACCCGACACCGAGCTTCATGGGCATCGTGGCGGACCTGCTCGCGGCCGCGTTCAACCCGCAGCTCGCGGCGAGCAGCCACGCCCCGGCCGCCGTCGAGATCGAGTCGTGGACCGTCCGCTACCTCGCCGAGCGGCTCGGGCTCGGCCCCTCGGTGGGTGGCTCGTTCACCTCGGGGGCGCCGAGGCCAATGCGAGCGCCGTGCACCTCGCGCTGACGCGGGCGCTGCCGCAAGCAGGAGAGATCGGCCTGGCGCGTACCGGGGTGGAGCCCACCGTCTACGCCTCGGCGGAGAGCCACCTCGCGTGGCTCAAGATCGCCCAGGTCACGGGTATCGGTCGGCGGTCGGTGCGGCTCGTCCCGGTGGATCGTGAGCTGCGCATGGACCTCGCGGCGCTGCGAGAGCTGATCGACGAGGACCGCGCCGCCGGCCGGCTGCCCGTGCTCGTGGTGGGTACCGCGGGGACCACCTCGGCCGGAGCGGTCGACCCGCTCGAGGAGCTGTCCTCGATCGCGACAACGGCGGGCGCGTCGTTCCACGTGGACGCCGCGTGGGCGGGCGCCGTCGCGCTGTCCGACTCGCTGCGCGGGCACCTCGCGGGCATCGAGCGCGCCGACTCGGTGACGCTCGACCCGCACAAGTGGCTCTCGGTCCCCATGGGCGCGGGCATCTTCCTCACCCGGCACCCCGAGCTCCTCGCCCGGACGTACGGTGTGGCGACGCACTACATGCCGGACCCGGTGGACACCGCTCCCGACCCCTACACGCACTCGGTGCAGTGGTCACGGCGGTTCGCCGGGCTCAAGCTCTTCGCGACGCTCGCCACCGTGGGTCGGTCCGGGTACGCAGCGCAGCTCGAGCACGACGTCGCGCTCGGCGACCGGCTGCGCACGGGGCTCGCCTCGGACGAGTGGCGCATCGTCAGCTCGACCCCGTTGCCCGTCGTGTGCTTCGCCGATCCCGCCCGACCGGACGACCTGGCCCACCACGAGGCGCTCGCGGCCCGGGTCGTGGCGGGTGGTGAGGTCTGGATCTCCTCGACGGTCGTGGCGGGCGAGCCGTGCCTGCGCGCTTGCATCACGAGCCACCGCACCACGGCCGATGACGTCGACGCCCTGGTCCGGCTCCTGCGTGCCGCGCGGGACGCGGCGCCGGACCCGTCCTAGAGGTACTGACCGGGCCCGGGGTGGTCGTCCACGGCGCCGGGAGCCCCGGGGGGAGCCTGCCCGTCGGGCTGGGTTCCGGGCTGGCCGACGACGAGCCCCGAGGGCAGCGCGCGCCGCATCTGGGTGAGCTGGGCCTGCGCCGCCATCTGCTGCGCCACGAGCGCCGTCTGGATGCCGTGGAACAGGCCCTCGAGCCACCCCACGAGCTGGGCCTGGGCGATCCGGAGCTCGGCGTCGGACGGCGTGCGGTCGGCGGCGAGCGGCAGGGTGATGCGCTGCAGCTCGGCGATGAGCTCGGGGGACAGGCCGTCCTCGAGCTCGTGGAGCGACTTGGCGTGCACGGCCGCGAGGCGCTCGCGGGCCGCGTCGTCGAGCGGGGCGGAGCGCACCTCGTCGAGGAGCTGCTTGATCATCGTGCCGATGCGCATGACCTTCGCGGGCTGGTCCACGAGGGCGTGCGGGTCCTCGGTGTCCGCGGCGGAGGAAGCCACGGGGACCTCGGTGCCGTGGGGGCCGACGACGACGATCCGGGGCCGGTTCTCCCCGGACGTGCTCTCGCCACCTTCGGCGTCCTGGTCGCCGTCGTGCTCGCGGTCCTGCTCGTCGTGGGTCATCCGACTAGTCTGCACCGAACCGCGCGCACCACGGGTTGGTCGCCGTCAGCCGGGGCACCACGCACAGGATAAGTTTCTTCGTATGGCATGGATAGATAGCACGGAGCACCACCGCCAGCTCGCCGCCGAGGCGGACCGGCTCTTCGAGTTCGGCGCCCGTGCCGCGCTCCCGACGGGCGGCTTCGGCTACCTCGACGAGCGCGGCGACGTGGACCCCAGGCGACCGGTCGAGCTGTGGATCACGTGCCGCATGACGCACGTGTTCGCGCTCGCGGCACTCGAGGGACGTCCCGGTGCTGCCGAGCTCGTCGACCACGGCTTGGCGGCGCTGACCGGCCCGTTCGCGGACCGCGAGCACGGCGGCTGGTTCCCCGCGCTCGACCCGGCCACGGGCGCTCCGCTCAGCACCGTCAAGGACGCCTACCCGCACGCGTTCGTCGTCCTCGCGACCTCGAGCGCGACCGTGGCGGGCCGGCTGGGTGCCCCGGAGCTGCTCGCCCGGGCGCTCGAGACCAGCACCGCACACTTCTGGGACGAGGCCGCCGGCATGGTCGTCGAGTCGTGGGACCGCGAGTTCGCCACGCTCGAGGCCTATCGCGGCATCAACGCGAACATGCACACGCTCGAGGCCTACCTCGCGGCGTGGGGCGTCACGCGCGAGCGCGTCTGGCTCGACCGGGCGCTGCGCATCGTCGAGCGCACCGTGCACGGGTACGCGCGCGAGAACGGCTGGCGGCTCCCCGAGCACTTCGACCCGCAGTGGCGACCGCTCCCGGACTACAACAAGGACACGCCCGCGCACCCGTTCCGACCCTTCGGTGCGACGATCGGCCACTGGTTCGAGTGGGCGCGCCTCACGCTGCACGCCCGCGCGGAGCTCCTCGCCCTCGGCGAGCCGGCCCCCGCATGGCTCCTCGACGACGCGACGGGGCTCTTCGACGCCGGCGTGCGCGAGGGCTGGGCCGTCGACGGCGCCCCCGGCTTCGTCTACACCGTCGACTGGGACGGGCGCCCCGTCGTGCGCGAGCGCATGCACTGGGTGCTGTGCGAAGCGCTCGGTGCCGCGGCGGCGCTCTACGCCGCCACGGGCGACGAGCGCTTCGACGCGCCGTACCGCGAGTGGTGGGCCTACGCCGAGCGGTACTACATCGACGCCGACGGCGGCTCGTGGTGGCACGAGCTCTCCCCGGCGAACGAGGTGTCGCGCACCGTGTGGGAGGGCAAGGCCGACGTCTATCACGCCGTGCAGGCGACGTTCGTGCCGCGACTGCCCCTCGCACCAGCGTTCGCCCCGGCGCTCGCGGCGGGCCTCCTGATCGCCTGAGGGCTCAGTCCCCCGGCGGGACGAGCAGCACCTTGCCGAACGCCTCGCCCGAGTCGAGCAGGTCGTGCGCCTCGCCGGCGCGGTCCATGGGAACCGTCGCGTGCACCACGGGACGCACGCGTCCGGCGGCCACGAGCGGCCAGACGTGCTCGCGCAGGTCCGCGACGATCGCGGCCCGCTCGACGAGCGGGCGGGAACGCAGCGTGGTGCCGGCCACGGTGAGCCGCCGCGCGAGCAGCAGCCCGAGGTCGATCTCCCCTCGCCGCCCCCGCTGCAGGCCGATGACGACGAGCCGCCCGCCCGTCGCGAGGCAGCGCAGGTTCTCGTCGAGCGCGCCCGCGCCGAGGATGTCGAGCACGACGTCGACGCCGCGCCCGTCGGTCGCCTCGAGCACGGCCGCCGGGACGTCGTCGTCGGCGTACGGGATCGCGACGTCGGCCCCGAGCCCCCGGACGAGCGCGCAGCGCGCAGCGTCCCGGGCCGTCGCGACGACACGGGCGCCGAGGGCGGCGGCGAGCTGGACCACGAACGAGCCGACGCCGCCCGAGCCACCGTGGACGAGCACCGTCTCGCCGGCGCGCAGCCGCGCCGTGCCCACGAGGTTGGACCACGCCGTGGCCGCGGCCTCGGGCAGTGCGGCGGCGTCGCGCAGGGGCACGCCGTCGGGCACGGGGAGGGCGAGGGACGCGGGCACGACGGCGCGTTCCGCGTACCCACCGCCCGGCAGCAGGGCGCAGACCGGGTCGCCGACCTCCCACCCCTCGACGTCGGGACCGACGACGACGACGCGCCCCGAGACCTCGAGCCCGGGCCACGCCGGTGCGCCGGCGGGCGGCGGGTAGCGGCCCTCGCGCTGGAGGATGTCCGCCCGGTTGACCCCGGCCGCGACGACGTCGACGAGGAGCTCTCCCGGCCCGGGCTCTACCTCAGGGGCGTGCGACCACGCAAGGACCTCGGTCCCACCGGGTGAAGAAATCGCCACCATGCGCATGGGCTCGAGCCTAGGTCGTCCACGTTCGTCCCGAGTTAGGGGGTGAGTTATCGGCATCCATCTGACAAACTCGCACCCGGGGCTAATGCCCCGGTCGGTCGCGGCCGATGATGGTGGAACGGCAGTGGTCCGCCCTTCGCGGACCGGTAACAGCCGAGACCTTGGCCGAGTGGGCTTGTGGTCGAGTGGGAGAAGGTGACCATGTTGCGCAGGTTGAGCATTCGAGGAAAGGTCCTCGCGGTCCTCGCCGTGCCTATCCTCGTGCTTGTGCTCGCCGCGACGTTCGTCTCGGCGCAAGCGCTCAACGAGGTCCGCGTCGCGCGTGCCGTCAACGGCGCGCTCGGTTCCCTGCAGACGATGCGAGTCTTCGCCCAGGCCATCCAGGTGGAGCGCGCCGCGGCGGTCAACCACGTCGGTGAGGTGCAGCTCGACGCTGCGATCAAGCGCAATGACGTGAAGGAGACCGACGAGCAGGCCGAGGCCCGCCCGGCCCGGGCCGAGGAGCGCGCCGCGGCGTACGAGGCCTCGACCGGTGCCACCGACGCGACGATGGCCCGCGCCGCCGAGCGGATGAACGAGGTCGACTTCGACGCCCTCGACCCGCTCGTGAACGAGGCGACCCAGCGCGTCGTCGCCGCCACGGCCGGCATCCAGACCGCGCGCGAGGCCGTGGAGCGTGGCAACGTCGCGCCGAACGTCATCGACGGGCAGTACACGGCGGTCATCCTCGAGGCGCTGCAGCTCACGGACCGGTTCGCGGCCACGATCAACAACCGGCAGCTCGGTACCTACCTCTCCGCGTACGCCCTCGTCGACGTCACGACGGAGCGCATCACCAACGAGCGCGACTTCGGTTTCTACACCCTCGAGCGCGACGGCACGGACGGCTCCGCGAACTCCCACCTGCGCGGCATGTTCCCCGAGACGAACTCGGTGCACGCCCGTGCCCGCGCCGCGGTGAGCGCGCTCGCGAGCGAAGACCTCGTGATGCCCGACCTCGGCGCCTCGTTCGACGGCTTCGCGGCCTGGCACAGCCAGCGCATCAACATCACGTCGAGGGACCAGGGCTTCGAGTCGGTGCGGGAGAACCTCTGGTTCGACAAGGCGACGATCGAGTCCGAGGCCCTCGAGCCCACGCTCTCCGCCCTGTGGAGCCAGTCCCAGCGCAACGCCCAGTCCGCCCAGTCCGCGGCCCTGTCCCAGGCGACGCTGACCATCCTCGCGGCCATCGCCGCGGTCGCCCTGTCGGTCCTCGTCGCCCTGCTGATCAGCCGTACCATCGTCGTCCCGCTCCGTCGCCTGACCGCGGCTGCCGGCGAGGTCCGCGACCAGCTGCCGAGGCTCGTCGAGCAGGTGGCCACGCCCGGCGAGGGTCCCGACATCTCCCTCATGCAGATCCCCGTGGACTCCACCGACGAGATCGGCCGCCTGGCCAACGCGTTCAACGAGGTGAACCAGACCACGGTCGAGGTCGCCCAGGAGCAGGCTGCGCTGCGTGGTTCCATCGCGGAGATGTTCGTCAACGTCGCCCGGCGCGACCAGGTCCTCCTCAACCGCCAGCTGAGCTTCATCGACACGCTCGAGCGCGAGGAGGAAGACCCGAACACCCTGGCGAACCTCTTCCGCCTCGACCACCTCGCGACCCGGATGCGCCGCAACGCGGAGTCGCTCCTCGTGCTCGCCGGCATCGACTCCGGTCGGCGCGTGCGCGGCTCGATGACCCTCTCCGACGTGATCCGCACCGCGTCCTCCGAGATCGAGCAGTACGACCGCGTCAACCTCGAGCTCGGCGTCGACCCCCACATGCACGGCTTCAACTCGCTGCCCGCCGCGCACATGCTCGCCGAGGTCCTCGAGAACGCCACGGTGTTCTCCGAGCCCGGTTCGCCCGTCGAGGTCGTCACCTCGGCCGAGATCGAGTTCATCACCGTCACGATCATCGACCGCGGTCTCGGCATGAGCGACGAGGACATCGCGGCCGCGAACGCACGGATCCGGCAGACCACGGCGAGCGACGCCGTCGGCGCCCAGCGCCTGGGCCTGCACGTGGTCGGCCGTATCGCGGCGCGCCTCGGCACGAAGGTCGTCTTCGCCCGGGCCGACGACGAGGGCGGCACGCAGGTGCGCATCCGCTTCCCCCGTGCGCTGTTCGTCGACGACGCCGAAGAGGCTCAGCCCGGCAGCGGCGGTCGCGTGCTCGCCTCGGGCTCGCTCGCCGCGGACGAGGAAGCCCCGCTCGTGGTCCCGGTCGACCTCGAGGCGCTGACCGACGGCGAGACCGGGCTCGGCCTGCCGCGCCGTCGTGCCGTCGACGCACCGCCGCAGGCGCCCGCCGCGGGCGCACCGACGACGTCGAGCGGCCTCCCGGCCCGACGCAACATCGTGCTCCCCGAGACGGTCACGCCGAACCTCTCCCCCGAGGTCGCCGCGTCCGCCGCGGCCGGGTGGTCCCCGAACGTCAACGCCCCCGCCGCGAGCGGGCTGCCGTCCCGCACCGTCGGGGCCACGGCCGCGGCACGCTCCGACGAGGACGCCCCCGCCGCCCCGCCGCGCCCTGCCGCGGCGAGCCTCGACCCCGAGCGCAGGTCCGGCATGTTCGCCGGCTTCCGCCGAGGCGCCGAGTCCGCCGAGCCGGAGCCCGTGGGCACCGACACCGACGGCGGCGAGAACCACACCGAGGCATCCCGGTCCCAGGCCATGGTCATCCCGGGCCTGGTCCCCGACGACGACGGCGCAGCCGTGATCGATGCGCCCTCCGCGAGCTCGGCCCCCGGGTTCGAGCCGGACGGCTCGACGTGGGACGGCGCGTACGACGCGTCCGTCCAGGAGTCGCTCGCGAACGAGGCGCCCGTCAGCGAGGTGCCCGCCCAGACGTGGCAGGAGCGCGAGCAGCCCGCCGCCGAGTGGTCCGGGTCCGTCCCGTCCGCGCCGAGCCTGGGTTCGCCCGACGCCTCGCCCGCCGTGTGGGAGGCTCCGGCAGCCCAGGACGCTCCGGTGTGGGAGGCGCCCGCCGAGGCGCCGCCCGCGTGGGAAGCCCCCGCAGCTCAGGACGCTCCGGTGTGGGAAGCGCCTACCCAGGAAGCCCCCGTGTGGGAAGCACCTGCCGAGGCGCCTGCCGCATGGGGCGCTCCCGCCCAGGACGCCCCGGTCTGGGGTGCACCCGCCGCCGAGGCGCCGGCCGCGGCGGTCCCGAGCTGGGGTCCCGCGGACGCCGCCTGGTCGCCCGCCCAGCCCGATCCTTCCGTCGAGGCGCAGTACGCCACGCCGAGCGCGCTGAGCCCCGCCGTCGAGCCCGAGGCGCAGTACTACGCGACCCCCGAGGCGCCCGCGACGCAGTACCCCGCGTTCACGCCGGACGCGGGCTACGCCGCCCCGGCAGCCGCCGAGCCCGTCTGGAGCCCCGAGGCCCCGGTGGCCCCGGCGCTCGAGCCCGACGTGCCGGCACCGGCGCCCACGCCCGCCCCGGAGAGCACCGTGCCCGCCGCGGCCGTGTGGACCCCGACGGACCCGTCGCAGGCTCCTGCCGTACCACAGGCTCCCGGCTCCGCGCCGGCCCCCGCCGGACCGTCCTGGCTCTCCGCCGCCGCCCCGGCCCCGCAGCAGGTGGCGCCAGCAGCCCCCGTCGCGCCGGCCGCGATCCCGGCGGCACCCCTGGCCCCGGCTCCGACGGTTCCCGCGCTCCCGGCCTTCGCCGACGTCGTCGGTCAGGCCCCCGAGGCACCCTCGCGCCGTTCGCGCCGCGGTGGCGAGAGCGCCGGCTCCACCGGTAAGCCCTCTCGCGCCGAGCGGCGGGCGGCTCGCCGGGCCGACGCGAAGGCCCAGGCCGAGCAGAAGGCCCTCGCCAAGGCCGAGGCGCGTGCGGCCAAGAAGGGCAAGGGCGCGTCCCTCCCGACCGCGGCCAGCCCGGCTGCGGCCGTGGACGCCGGTCCCACGCCGGGCTTCCTGTCGCAGCCCACGTCGATCGCCGCCCTGCGTGCGGGCGACGCTCCCGCTCCAGCGGCGTCCGTACCGACACCGCTGCCCGCGGCCTGGTCGGCCTCCACCCCCGCGCAGCCGAGCGCACCCGCGCCCCAGCCCGCGGCGTGGTCGGCACCGGTTGCCGAGCCCACGGCCCCTGCGGCACCCGACCTCGCCCAGCCGCAGGCCGCGGCGCCGGACGGCTTCGCGCCCGCGTTCCAGCCCCGGACACCGGCATCCCCGGCTGCCGCAGCCCCCGCTGCGCCGTCGTCGGGCACGGCCTTCACCCCCTCCTCCTCGGGCGCATGGACGCCGGGCGGAGCGGGCGCGGGTGACGGCTCGCCGCGCCAGTTCGGGGTGCTCGACGACGAGGTCGCCGCGATGCTGGCCCTGCGTTCCGACATCCAGGAGCAGGCGCTGTCCGAGCTGAGCCAGCTCTCGACGTACCGCCCGCAGGTCGTCAAGCCGGCGGCCTCGCTCGCCCGGCGCACGCCGT
Organism: uncultured Cellulomonadaceae bacterium; assembly: GCA_964510785.1. Taxonomy (GTDB): domain Bacteria; phylum Actinomycetota; class Actinomycetes; order Actinomycetales; family Cellulomonadaceae; genus JAAYZM01. Next base: position 15,524 of record CAZECM010000010.1, read on the forward strand.
CGGCCATCCCCTCGGCGCCCGAGATGGCCGAGGCCGACGGAGGCCAGCCCGTCGAGCGCGACCCCGAGAAGCTCCGCTCGCGCCTGTCGAGCTTCCAGAGCGGCGCCACGCGCGGCCGCCGTGCGCAGGACGCACCCACCGACCCCGCACCGTCGACCGACGGTGCGGTGCCCACGGCGAATGGCTCTGCGGAGCACGCCAGCCCTGGGACATCGACGTCCGAGACCACTCAGGAGGCTCAGACATGGTGACCGTTCAGGGTTACATCGCAGCCGTTCGTTCCAACGGCCCATCGAAGGAGGAAGCGTGACAGCGCTCAGCACCGAGGCAGCCAACTTCGGCTGGCTGCTCGACAACTTCGTCCGGACCGTCCCGGGCACCCGGCACACCCTCGTGGTGTCCGCTGACGGACTGCTCATGGCGATGTCCGAGCAGCTCGACCGCACGAGCGGCGACCAGCTTGCCGCGATCGTCGCAGGAATGTCCTCGCTGACCCGTGGCGCCTCGCGCCAGCTCCGGGCCGGTGAGGTGCGTCAGGCGATCATCGAGATGGACAACTTGTTCTTGTTCCTCATGAGCGTGTCGAACGGATCGGTGCTCGCGGTTGTCGCAGAATCCAACTGTGACGTCGGCCTCATCGGTTACGAGATGGCGATGCTCGTCTCGCGCACCGAGGCGACGCTCACCCCGCAGCTCATCACCGAGATGCGGGACCACCTCCCCATCGATGGCGCCACCAGGGCGCCGGTGGGATGAGGTCGAGATAGATGTCCGACTCCTTCGAGTTCGAAACCCGGACGGTCCGGCCTTACGCCGTGACCGGTGGTCGGGTGCGCTCGGCGAACCTCGAGCTACCTCTCGAGGCACTCGTCGAGGTTCTCCCCGGATCCCGTGGGGCCATGGGCCTCACGCCCGAGAAGAAGGCCATCCTCGAGCACGCCACGGCCAACTACATCTCGATCGCAGAGCTCTCGGCCCTGCTCCACCTACCGCTCGGCGTCGTCAAGATCCTCGTCTCCGACATGAGCGACTCTGAGTTCATCCGTATCCACTCCTCGACCCCGATGGATGTCAACACCGGACAGTCGCCTGCTCTGTCCCTAAGCGTGCTGGAGAGTGTTCTCAATGGCATTTCCGCCCTCTGACACCGCCGGCGCCGGAGCTGCTGGCCCGTCCGGTGCTGCGCCCACCGTTGTCAAGATCGTCGTCGCCGGCGGGTTCGCCGTCGGGAAGACGACCTTTATCGGCTCGATCTCCGACATCGAGCCGCTCAACACCGAAGCCGCGATGACCGAGCACTCCGTCGGCGTCGACGACGCCGGTGGTCAGACCGCACGCAAGACGACGACGACGGTCGCCATGGACTTCGGCCGCATCGCGCTGCCGGGCTCGTTGTGGCTGTACCTGTTCGGCACACCTGGGCAGGACCGCTTCCTGTTCATGTGGGACGACCTGGTGCGCGGTGCGATCGGTGCCGTGGTCCTCGTCGACACCGAGCGGCTCGAGCAGTGCTTCCCGGCCGTCGACTACTTCGAGTCGCGTGGCATCCCCTTCGTCGTCGGCGTGAACTGCTTCGACGGCGTGGCCCGCCACCAGCTCGACGACGTCCGCGAGGCCCTGCAGATCCCCGCGCACGTGCCCGTGATGTACACCGACGCGCGTTCGCGTGCGGCGACCAAGCAGACGCTGATCTCGCTCGTCCAGCTGGCGATGGAGCGACTCCGCGGAGCGTGACCGGACCCACTCCCGGTCAACGCCTTCGGCCGGCCCTCCGCTTACGGGGGCCGGCCGCTGGCGTTCCGGGGCTCGCTAGGCTTGCCCCCAGGTGAAGGCGCTGGCGACCCGACGGGTGGATGCATGGCGGTGTATGTCGACGGATCGGCGCTGAGCCGGTTCTTCCTCGACGTGCCCCAAGCCGAGGCGTGGCGGGAGTGGGCCTCGGAGCGTCTGCCCGAGCTGCGGCGCAGCGAGCTGAGCGTCATCGAGCTGCGACGGGTCACGGCGTCGCTCGACCGCAGCGCGCGCGTGGTCGCCGACGCGCTCGTCGAGCGGATCAGGGAGGTGCGCTTCTCCGACCAGGCGCTCGCACGGGCCGCGATGGTGGAGGGACGGCTCGCACCCTTCGCGGCCCTGCACTTCGGGGTGGCCCTCGCCGAGCCCGACATCGACTCGATCGCCACCTACGATCCCGTGCTCGCCACGGCCTGCCACCTGCACCGGCTGCGGGTCGTCTCCCCAGGTCGGCCCGCGCTGTGGTGGAACGATCTTCTCGCCAAGGACCCACCGGACGTCGTGCCAGAATGATGCCTCCTGGAGGGCTGTCCGAGCGGCCGAAGGAGACGGTCTTGAAAACCGTTAGTGCGGTGTCCCCGCACTCAAGGGTTCGAATCCCTTGCCCTCCGCCGATGGTGGGCCCACGGGCATGCTGACGTGCACGCGGGCGCTGCGGCGTGTCAGACGCCACTCGCCCGCGCGGCGCGCGTAGGCGTCGAGGTAGGTTCCGCCGCTGAGGAGCCACGAGCCGTCGTCGAGCTGGGTCATGGTGGAGACGTCGCTCTCTGCGGTCGCGAGCTCGCCGTCGAGCGTGACCGAGGTGTTCGACGTCCAGTGATGCATCTGGGGCAGCAACTGCCACTGCCGTGTCACGGCGTCGGCGATCTCGTCGTGCCCCGTGAACCGGAAGGTCCCGACGTCCCACACCGCATCGGGGTGCCAGACGGCGAGAAATCGGTCGAGCTGGCGCTTGTCGGCACCGTGGCAGTACTCGGCGCACAGGCGCTGGATGGCCTGGGTCGAGGCGATGTGGTCGAGGATGTCGGGGCTGGGGGAGTCGGGCATGCGGGGAGTCTGGCACGGGCCACCGACGCGCTTTGCTGCAGGCGGACCTGCCCAGGTACCCTTGGCGGGCCTGGAGACGTCGCATAGTCCGGTCTAGTGCGCCGCCCTGCTAAGGCGGTAGGGGAGCAATCCCCTCGAGGGTTCAAATCCCTCCGTCTCCGCACCCGGATCCCGCAGGGATCCCGAGGCCCCCGAGCGCTCGCGCCCGGGGGCCTCGCCCGTGCCGGCACCGGTCGGTTTGGGCAAGGTACGGGCGGCGGGGTAACATCTTCGTCGGCCCTTGGTGGCCGCGCGCCCGTAGCTCAACGGATAGAGCATCTGACTACGGATCAGAAGGTTGGGGGTTCGAATCCCTCCGGGCGCACACGTCGCAACGGCACCCCTCGGGGTGCCGTTCGCCGTTTCCGGGACCGGGCGTCGGGGTGGAGATCCCGTAGAAGTGCGTAACCGGGAGACCTAGGTAGTCCGCGACCATCATCAGTTCTGCTGCGTCGAAGGGGACGCTGCCGAGCTTGCGGCGGCTGAACCACTGCTGGTTCTGACCTAGGTACCCGGCGAGTTCCGTGTCACCGATCTTCTGCCGAGCCATCTCGGCCCGGACCTGCCCTGCGATGAACTCTCGCAGTTCGTCTACATCGCGTACGACGTGCATGCGGCCTCGCTGAGTGCCGGTACGGGACACGGGTTGGATTGACATACCCCGATTGTTCACCCACTGATCGATCCTGGCAACCCTCGGAGTTGACCAACACGCACAGCGTGTTGACAGTCTGAGTGCGTGCGTGTATGACTCTACCTATGGAGTTGCAACACGCTCAGCGAGTGAGCGCGGCTGTTAGGGCCGAGATGGCACGGACGCGAACGTCCCAGACCCTCCTGGCCCGGGCGCTCGGTGTCACCCAACAGTCCGTCAGTCGGCGCCTGCGTGGCCATACCGCTTTCAGCATCGACGAGGTCGTGATTGCAGCGGACCTCCTTGGCGTCGAACGGGCTCTGCTGCTAGACCCACCTCTGTCCCGGCGTGAGCTGCCAGCGGTCCGAGAGTCAGTGGGCGCCGTCGGGGCCGACCAGTGACCGGCCCGGGTGGCGTCGTGTCCGCCGAGGAGCAGCAGTCCTTGGGACGCGAGGCCGCGGAGGCGATCACTGAGTCCATACGCGCTTCCGCGACGCGAGTCTTGGATGCGCTTGCCGAGGTGGAGCGCGATGTCCGTCGCGCCTACGACGGCAGAGCGTGGCGCGTGCTGGGCTATGACTCCTGGGAGTCGTACTGCGCCGCTGAGTTCACGGGTGTGCGGCTGTGGAGCTCGGTCGAAGAACGGCACGACCGGACGATGAAACTTCGCGAAGCAGGGCTCTCCCAGCGAGCCATTGCGGCAGTGCTCGGCATCGACCAGGCGACGGTCAGCCGAGACCTATCGAGTGATGCACACGCATCAGTCGATGTTGAACTCACAGGCCTCGATGGACGTGTGCGCCCTCCGCGCCGGATCGAGGACGCCCAGCTCCTTGCGCGCCGTCTTGAGGTTCTGCGGTTGCGGGACTCGGGGATGTCGCAGCAGGACGTGGCGGCTCGGTTGCGGGTGTCTCAGGCGACGGTGTCGACGGACGAGAAGTTCATTGGCGAAGTGCTAGGTGAGCTCTCTGAGGAAGAAGCGGGACGCATCGACCAACTCGTCGCCTCCGGCGACCCCGACATCGACGTCGTCGCGGCCGCGCTTGGCATCGATGGTCTCTACAACCGGTTTGACGTCGGGGACGTGCTGGCCGACAGCGCGGGCGGGAAGGCCAAGGAGCTGCGCCGGGCGGCGAAGTCGCTGCATGACGACGCGATCTTCCACGACGACGTCCTGGCTACCGACGCGGAGTGCCTGCGCAAGACGACGAGGGCAGCCGCCCCTGTGCTGGTGGAGGCCGTGCAGACCGCTGTGCGGTGCCTGGTGCCACTCGATGGGCGCCTGCTCGATGAGAAGTCCCGTGCCCGTGCCGCAGATCAGGTGGACCTCGCGATCAGCGAGCTTCGCCGCTGGCGGGAGAGGACCGGGTGAAACGGCTGGTGCCCGCCCCCACTAGGGGGACGGGCACCAACTCGATACGTGTAACAACCCGCCGGAGTTCGCAGCTCCGGTCCCGTGAAGGGCAACGAGAACCCACCCGTGATGGATGAGGACTCGCCCGTGATGTTTGAGGTGATGACAGTGAATCAAACGAAAGAGGCCGGGGCAAACGATGCGGCTCGCGCCGCCCAGGTGGCCGGCGTGCTGCTGATCGTTGCCGGGTGCGCTGTGGCGCTTTGGGGGGCTCCCCTGTCGGGAGCGACGATTGTGGCGTTGCTGGTCCAGCTTGCCGGTGGCTGGGTCGCTGGTCCGCTCGCGCACGGCATGGTCGCCCGCTCCGTGGCACCGGCGAACCGGGTGCCGCTGCGCGCGCCGCGACCCCGGCTGGCACCTGCGGGTGTCGACTTCGTGTGGGCTGATGCCGCATGAGCGTCCAGCGGTGGGAGCGCCTGCGGGCCACGCTCCAGGAATCCGAGTTCGAGGCGGTCGTCTTCGAACAGGTCTACGCCGAGGACCGCCGCGGCACCGTGGCCCACGGAGTGTCTCGCTCGATGACCTTGCGTCCCGCACGGGGCTGGGTGGTCGAGGTCAACGACTCGTGGTGGTCGAAGAACTCCGACGTCTGGCTGGGTTGGGTCGTCACGGTGAGCGACCCCGAGTCCATCGTGCGCGGCCAGACCCGCACGATGAAGCGTCGCACGGAGGTCGCCGCCGCGGTTCGCCTCTACGTCGAGGGCGTGTCGGCTGGTCCGTTGACGCGGGAGGTGGCCCCGTGAGCGCCGAGGTGGTTGCGGGTCGTTACCCGCACGGGCACTACTTGGCCTACGCCAAGGGCGGGTGCGAGTGCCCGGAGTGTCAGGTGGCCTACCGGCGCCGGCGCAAGGCCGATGCGTTGCGCTTTGCCACATCGGGGCCGTCACTGGTGGACGCGGCCGCGGTCCGTGAGCACGTGCAGGGGTTGCTCGATGCGGGTGCGACGGTGGCTCGGGTGGCCGCGTCGGCCGGGGTGGATCGCACCTGTGTGCGCCGCTTGGTGGGCCTCCAGCGCGGACACGGCGCGTCGCGCAAGCTCCAGCCCGCGACCGCGGTGGCGCTGCTGGGGGTTTCGCGGGAGGACTTCGATGACCTCGACCTCGTAGGTGACCGGGTGTCGGCTGCGGGGACGCTGCGCCGTCTGCAGGCCCTGCGTGCCCTGGGCTGGCCGGAGACGGTCCTGGCGCAGCGGTTGGGGGTCAAGCGGCTGCGGTTGGGCCAGGGCGGGTGGGTGCGCCGGCGTGTGGCCCGCGCGGTGCGCGAGCTCTACGACGAGCTGTCGATGACCCCCGGCCCTTCGCAGCGCACCCGAGCGCGTGCTGTGCGTGCGGGGTTGGTTCCCCCGCTGGCGTGGGACGACGACGAGCTGGACGACCCCGGTGCGGTCCCGGTGGCCACTGAGCCCGCCTTGGATGTGGCCGGGTTGGGCCTGGCGGGGGTGTTCGAGGACTACGAGTGGCTGCTCGAGGTCGGGGAGAACCCTGACCGGGCCGCACGCAGGTGCGGGCGCTCCTTGTGGGCGGTCACCAAGGCAGCCGAGCGTGCGGGGCGCCGAGACCTCGAACGCGCCGGGTACGCCGAGCTTGGCCAGCAACGACGAAAGGCGGAAAGGTCATGACCTCGACCACAGCGCGGGTCTTCGCGCACGACCATGCATTGCTGGACCTGGGTGGGGCGCGGAGCCTGGCCGATGCGTTGGCGCGGTGGGTGCTCGCCCTGGGCGTGGTCGCTGCCGATGAGCGTGACCCGGGTGCGGCGCGAGCGTTGAGCGCCGTGACCGTCGACGTCGAGCACCTGCTGGACCGCTTTGGGCCGGCCTCGGTGCAGCACCGCTCTCACCTGGCCGCACGGCTTGCGGGCGCGAGCGAGGTGGGCAGATGACGTGGGGCTGGCAGCTGCGCGGGGCGTGCGTGGGTCAGGACCCGGAGCTGTTCTTCGCGCCCGATGGTTCACGCGGCCCTACGCGCGCGCTGTACGAGGTGGAGGCCAAGGCCCTGTGCGCTCAGTGCCCGGTGCGCCAGCAGTGCTTGGAGTACGCGCTCGAGGCGCGCATGGACGGGGTGTGGGGCGCCACCAACGAGCTCGAGCGACGCGCGTTGCGACGCGCGCGGGTGGCGTCGTGAGCGCCGCGCGCTGCCACGGCGGCGGTGACTGGCTGATGACCGGTCAGCCATGCCCGCGCGGTGCGGTCACGTCCACGTTTCGTGACTGGCTGCTGACCGCTTGCGTGAGCGGCCAGGAGAGCGGTCAGGCCGGTCGCGTGAGCGGTCAGGTGGCTGGTGAACGGTCAGGTGAGCGGTCACCGCTCAGGTCGAGGGGTTATGGGGCCGGCCGGATGGTTGGCCGCGACCGCGTGCGCGCTGGGCGCGGCGGTCATGGATCGAACGTGGGGAGCACGTGGTGAGCGCGACGACTGGCAAGCAGACCGTGGTGGGCCGCTGGGTGGTGGGCATCGCGGTGGCGGTGACCATCGTGATTGCGTTGGGGGCGTTCTGGTTGTCGTTCGCGGCCCTGACTGACCTGGCCTACCGGTCAGGGATCCCGGCCGCTCAGGCGTGGGTGTGGCCGGTCATCGTGGACGGGATGATCGTGGCCGGCACGGTGGCGATCGTGGCGATGAGCGGTCACGAGGCGCGCGCTCGTCGCTACCCGTGGGCGGTGCTGACCGGTGGGGCGGTGGTCTCGGTCAGCGCGAACGCCTCCCATGCGGTCATCGCTGGTCCGGCCGATCAGGGCGTGCCGGTGGTGGTGGCTGCACTGGTCGGAGCGGTCGCACCGGTGGCGCTGCTGGTGATCACTCATCTGACGGTGCTGCTGACCCGCAAGGCCGCACCGCCCAAGCCCACCCGGCGCCGCGCACCCGCACCGCGCCCCTCGCCCGCACCCACACTTGAGCCCGTGGTCGCGCAGGCCGCGAGTGAGCAGAGTCTCTACGGCGAGCTGGATCCCAAGCGGGTCGTGCCACCGCTGCACTTGGTCGAGCAAGAGGCACCCGAAGACGGGGGCGGTTCGAGGGACGGGCTCGAGGAGTGGGTGCGTGAGCGCACTGCAAGGGGTGCCACCGTGTCCGGGCCAGCCGCGGTGCAGGCTGGCCTGGCCCCCTCGGAGTCCACGGCTCGTCGCCGGTTGCGCGAGCTGCGCGAGACGAGCCCCGAGCTGTTCGGGGTCGACGTCGCCAAGGTGAGTGGTCGGGACTAGAGATGACCACTCAGGGGCCCAGGGGGCAAGCAAGCGACCCGCACGGCGTGGACGTGCCGTGGGACGAACTGCGCGCTGCGGTCGACGAGCAGCGTGCGACCGTCTACCGGCGCGTGGCACGCCACGACCGCACCGGCGACGTCGACCTGGTGATGGGTGGGGTGCTCGAGCAGGCGTGGCGCTCGATGGGCCGCTGGGACGCCGCTGGGCGCCCGCCCCTGGGTGCGTGGGTCGGCAAGATCGCCGGCGACGTCGTGCACGAGTGGGCGCGCTCGGACAAGACCAAGCGCCAGCTCGGCCCCGCAGGCAAGCCAGGCGCCCTGGACGTGGCTGGCCCTGACCTGTCCGACCTGCCCGTGGAGTCTTTGGTGGCAGGACTGGACGGCCAAGAGGTGCCCCTCGAGGACACCTTGGCATCCGCGGTCTTCCACCTGCGGCGCCTGGTGATGGCCACCCGCACTGAGCCGGGGGCCTGGGCACGGATCGTCCGCGCCGCGATCGACGCCAACACCGAGCATGACGTGGCGCTGCGCGAGGAGATCCGCATGTTCGTCACCACGTTCTCCAGCTCCCAGGACACCCCTGAGTTCGGGCCGGCCCTGGCCCGCTACCTCGACCCCGACCCCGACCCCACCGGGCAGGTCGGTGCCCCATGACCGCTCCCGCTTCGAGAGGAACGATGATGACGAGCAAGGCCGTTGCCCGACCGGACGGGCCCCGGGGTGCGCGTGGCGCGACGTGGGGCACCGTGGGAGGTGGTCTCTAGTGGCCAGGACGCCCACCCCGCACTGGAGCCCCGAACATCTCTTGCTGTCCTTGAGCAACGCCGGGTGGGGGGAGCTGTCCGGGGGTGCTCTTCAGGGGATTCGCTCCACGCTGGACGCGCTGCGCAAGACCCTGCCGCCCAAGACCGGACAGGGCCAGGCCACGGTCGCCCAGGTCGCCTACAAGGCGGGCTTGTCCGAGCGGTGGGTGCGCCGCTGCCTGGGTGTGCTGGAGGAAGCCGGGGTCATCTCCTGGCAACGCGGCGGGGTGGCCTACGGGCGCCCGAAGCCGAGCGCGTTTCGGATCAACAAGAAGGTGCTCGTGGCGATGATCCACGGCGCTCGCCCGGTCCTGGCCGCACTGCGAGCTCGTCGCAAGGCCCAGACCGACGCACGCTTGGCCGGGTTGTGGTTCGTCAAAACGAAGAAGGGGTATAACCGCAGGTCAGTCCATGCGGAACTCCAAGGTAGCCTCTCCTCCCTTACGGGAGAGGCTCCACCCCCAAGGGCGGTGGTGGAGGCCGATGAACCGCCCGAAGAGCCTCTTTCGCCCCAGGCCCAAGCCGAGCTCGATGCCTGGTTCGCCCAGCGGGCGGCGAAGCGGGCCCGGTTGGCCCCGTCTCGGGGTCGTTGAGGGGCAGGTCATCAACGGGGGTGCCTTTGGTGTGCCTGGACGTGGGTGGTTGTGGCTAACCCGATCCTGATCACCCAAGCGGCTCAGCTCGCGATCAAGCATCGCCGCAAGCTCCTTGCCTTGCTGCTGCTCCCGGTCGTGTGCGGGTGGGTCATCGTCATGGTCATGCTGATGGGCGTGGGGGCACTCGGTGCGGTGATCGGTACCGCGCAGGCTTACGACGCGGACACCAGGGGACCAGGCAACGTCCCCCTCGAGTACATCGACTGGATCCGCCAGGGGGGCAACGAGTGCGCAGGGGTGCCGGCCTCGGTGCTCGCGGCTATCGCCGCGACCACCTCGAGGTGGGAACCGGCCTACGAGGATCAGGGCCGTGCGGGGCTGATGTGGTTGGGAGTAGACGTCGTTGCGACCCACGTCTTCGACGCAGAACCGGACGGCGTCGTGGACGCCAAGAGCGCACCGGACGCGATCATGATCGCCGCGGTGTGGCTATGCGACCTGGCCGGCGACGCCAAAGCGAGCGACCCACTGCTGGTCCAAGAGTTGCTCGCCGCCTACGAGGCCGGAGTACTGGCCCTACCCGCCCCCGCTCCTGGCCCGCTGACCGCACAGATCCTCGAAGCGTGGGCCGACTACCTGTGGCTCGACCAGGACCTCGCAGACGGCCCCGTAGCCGATGGGTGGGGTGCGCCCACCGAGAACCGGCACATCACCTCCCCCTACGGTGAGCGAAAGCGCCCGTGTTCTACTTGTTCCTCCTTTCACCAGGGCACCGATCTGCGGGCAGGGTGCGGGGTCGCGCTGTGGGCCGCAGCAGCTGGGACCGTGGTGTATGCCGGTCCTGCGGTGGGCACCGGCAACCGCATCGACATTGATCACGGCGGGGGCGTCGTGACCCGGTACGGGCACATGTACACCCACGGCATCCACGTCAAGGCCGGCGACGCCGTCGACGTCGGCCACGTCATCGGCGCATCAGGGTCAGCCGGGTCATCCACGGCTTGCCACCTGCACTTCGAGGTCACCATCAACGGTGAGCTGGTCAATCCCGAACCGTTCATGGCCGAGCGCGGCGTCACCTTCACCCGCTAGAAAGGGTCACCATGACCTCCAATCCCGCCCGCTTGGCCGCAGTGGTTGGCACCCTGGCCCTGCTCGTCATCGCCGCGATCGTCTACGTCATCGTCTCTAGCGCCAACGACACACCCCCCGCCCCGGCCGCGGCGCCCACCTCGAGCTCACCTGCCCCGCAGCCATCCCCGGAGCCCTCCCAGGCGCCGACTTTCGAGCCATCACCCGAGCCGAGCGCCCCTGCTGACCCGGAGCGCTTCGCTTACGAGAAGTCCACCCGGTGGGGATCGGTGGACGTGCCCCCGCCCGAGCTGACGCCCGAGCAGCAGGTCTTTGCCGACGTCGCGTGCAACTTCGCCTCCGCGCAGTACGACTTCGACCCCACCGAGGTCAGCGACTACGACCAGATCCTCCAGCGCAGCAAGCCGTTCGCAGACCCGGCCCTGTTCGAGCAGATGACCGCCGACGTCGAGGAGTACGGGTCCATCGGTGACTACGACCTGTGGGTGCGTGAGGGAGCCACCACCAGCGTCGTGTGCGCCTCGGCGCCCTTTGGCAAGGAAACAATGAAGGTCACCACCCTGGGCGGCCTCGAGGTCGACGCCTGGCCGATGTATACCCGCACCCGCGTGCGCATGGAACTGCCCGACGCGCCCACCGAGCAGACCTACCCCACGTTCGTGCTCTACGTCGCAGAGCTTCCCGGCGTGCAAGACCCCCGAGTGGTTTCGGGCGAGGTCGAGCACGGCGAACACTGACCGATGCCCCGCCTGCCAGCTCGACCTCGACCTATCAGGGGCCGGCCACGGGTGGGCCAGGGGCGTGGGGTGGTGTGACTCGCCACCTCCCCGCCGTACCTATCGTCCCTGACAGCACCTGGCTCGATCAGATCACCGGGCTGCGCCCCCTGGCGGGCAGCGTCTTGGCCATAGGTCTGCTCGCGGCCATAGCAACCCTCGTGGGCGGACTGATCTACGGCGTGTGGTCCTACCGCAACGGCCAAGGCGCACTGTCCAAGGGCCTGTGGGCCTCGATGCTCGGCGCCCTGGTCCTGGGGTCGCTGTCGGGGATCATCGGCTTCGGGATGGGTGCCTTCCACTTCTCCTGAAATATCAGCCCGCGGCACTGCACGGGCGCTGTGCGTGGGGGTGCAGGTGGGTGCGATATCACCCCCGGCCCTGACAAGGAGACAACATGACTGCCCTGCTTCACCGCGCCGCGATGACCCCTCTCGCCGCCAACCCGAACGTCACACCGAACTGGACCTTCTTCCCGTTCATGGACTGGCTGCGTAACGCTGTCGGTGGTGGCGTCGCCGTCGTGCTCATCATCTTGGTCCTGGTCGCGGTGGGCGGGGCGCTGGTGTGGGCGATCTCGAAGTTCTCCGGAGCCCAGCGCATGCAGGGAGTCTCCGGGACCGTCACTGTCGTGGCCTTCGGTGCCGCAGTGCTGGTCGGGTCGGCCTCTGCGATCATCACTTGGGCCGCTGGTCAAGACCTCGGCTTCTAGCAGACGATGACTGCTACCAAGCCCCACGCACGTCGTGGGAGGGCTAGCTCGACCCTGCACTCGCTGACCCGCGCCACCCCGATCCGAGCCGGTGTGCTGCTCGCCGTGGTCGTGGTGTGCTCCGGGTCGTGGTGGGACCCGCGCGAGTGGGTAGGACAGGCTCTCGACACGCTGATGAGCGGGTGGGCCAGGGACCTGGCACAAGTGGCCGAGTCGATGCTCCTGGGAGCGTTTGACGGCTCCGTTGGCACCCTGGGCAACGCCGAGTGGACCATCGCCACGGTCTTCACCGGGCGCCTGGGCGCAGTCATGGGCGTGTTCGCCGTCGCGTTCTGCGCGATCGAGGTCATTGCTGGCATGGCCGGGCGCGACCCGATGCGGATCTTCAAGGGCGCCGCCGTGGCACTGCTGGCCTGGCCCATCACCGCCACCGCAGCGTGGGCCACCATCAAACTCACGAACGTCTCAGACTCGCTATCCACAGCCATCTTGTCCGGCAGCTCCGCCGAGGAGGTCGCCACAAGGTTCTTCGTACCACTGCAAGTGATGCTGGCAGCCAACCCCGCGGGTGGGTCGCTCATCGTCATGGTCTTCGCGCTGTTCGTGCTCGTGCCCACCTTGCTGCTGAGCCTGGTCATGGCGTTTCGCTCCTTCGGCCTGCTCATCGCCGTGGCGTTCGCCCCCGTGGCCCTGATGACCCAAGGCTGGGCCAAGATGCGCGGCATGGCTCGAGGCTGGGCCACCATCGTCGGGGCGCTGCTCGTGACCAAACCCCTAGCCGCAGGGGTCATCATCATCTCCCTCGAGCTCCTGGAGACCCTGCCCGACGTGGGCGCATTGATCATGGGCACCGTGGGCCTGTGGATGGCCGCATTCGCCCCCGCGGCCGCAGCTGGACTGTTCAACTTCGCCGGAGGTGAGGTCGCCGCCGCCCAAGGCGTAGCCAGCGCCCAAGCCGGACGGCACATGGTCGGCGCCGGAAAGGGCGCAGCCAAGCTCGGAGCCGCCGGCGCGAGGAAAGCCGGTCTCGGCGCGGCCGGCGCAGGTTCTGCAGCGGGCGCCGGCGCTGGTGCCGGCGGAGGGTTCATGTCCTTCATGGGCAGCTTCGGTGGCAGCAAGGGCGGCACCAAGACGCCGTCAGGTGGCGGCGGCGGGGGAGCAGCACCGACCTCCGGTGGCGCGGGCCCTAACGCAGCCCCTACCAGCGGGTCGAGCGACTCCAAGCAAACCCCCACCTCGGGTCAGCGCTCCAGCGCTCCCGCGCCTGCAACGACGTCGACGTCGGGGGATTCGCGTGCGGGCGCACCTGTCGCTGTACCTGCAGCTGGTGGGCAGGCACCTGCCACCACCGCACCCGCCGAGGGCGGACAGGCACCCGCCGCGGCGTCGGCCGCGAACCGGCCAGGGGTCGGACCGGCTCGCCCGGGAGGGTCACAAGCCGCTGGTGCGGGGGGTTCTGTTCCAGGCGGCACCACGGGGGCGCAAGTCCCCTTGGGTGCAGGTGGCGCCGGTCCCGACGCGGCCAGCCCTGGAGGGGCACCAGTCCCGCTGGGCGCAGCTGCAGGTGGCTCGGCACCGGTGGGCGCGATGGGAGGCCAGTCGGTCAGCACGACAGCCGGTTCAGGCGCCAACGCAGGTACGGGCGGCGGCGCGGGCGGTGGCTCGAGCCCGGGGTCCGGTGCGGGCGGCGGGTCGGGCACCAGGGCCGGTTCGGGGTCGGGCGCACCGGCTCCCGGTACGGGCGGGGGCGTGTCGACGTCGGGAGGCCGCCACACGGCCCCTTCGGGCGCACCGGACCCAGCCGTGACAGGAATGGGGGGTGTGTCGAGCAGCGTCGTGGACGCCACGGTCGATGCGGTCACCCCTGCGGTTGATGTAGCCAAGTCGGAGGACTCGAAGTGACCAGTCAGCAGATCGACGTCCCTACGGCCTCGTTCCCGCCGCTTTCGCGCTCGGGAGTCCTGATGGGCCTTTCGGGTGGGCAGCTCGCCTGGTTGGCCGTGCCGGTCCTGGTGATCGGCGGGGCGTTCATCGGCGGTGACCCCGCCACCGCGATCTGCATGTTCCCGTTCATGCTCCCCGTGGTGGTCGTGGCCACGACCTCGTGGAAGGGCAGGTCGTTGCTGTCGCGTATCGCCACCTTGGGCACCTACCTGGCCCGCCGGCGCCTGGGCCAGACCCGCGCCGTGGTGGACACGGCCAAGCCCGTCGAGGTGGGGCGCATTGCCGTGCCCGGTGCGGTAGGGGAGCGGCTGAAGGTCTTGTCGCTGATGTCGACCCGGTTGCCCGGTGCGGCGATGGTGTGGGACCGCGCTGAGGGCACCGCGACCGCGGCGCTGCGCTTCCCCACGGGCGGGTGGCACTTGACCGACCCAGGGACCAAGCGAGCTCGCGTGCTGGCCTTTGACGAGCTGTGCCGCAACCTGGCTTCCCTGGAGGGGGTGGTGCGCCTCAAGACCCACGCGCGCACCTTGCCGGTGCCTGCGGCCACGTTGCGGGCCGGGGCCGGTCTTGACGTCGAGCCGGGCCGTGAGATTGCTCTGGCTGAGTACGAGGAGCTGCTCGACGACCCGAGCATGGGCATGGTGCTCCAGCGCGACATGCTCATGACGATCACCGTGTCCAAGCGGGCGGTGGAGTCCCAGGTCAAGGCCGCTGGCGGCGGGTTGGCGGGCATGGGTGAGGTACTCGCCTCGAGGGTGCAGGCGATCGCCGCTGGGCTGCCCGCGTGCGGGGTGCCGGTGGCCAACGCGGTGTGGCTGGGCGACGCCGAGCTGCGCGCAGCGGTGCGCCTCGGATTCGACCCCGCGGCTACCGAGTGGATCGCACAGAACAACGGCGCCCTTCCCGCTGATGCGGTCCTGGCCTCGATGGTCGACGAGACCCTCGACGCCCTGGTCACCGACTCAGGGGTGCACCGCACCTGGTGGATCGAGGACTGGCCCCGCTCCCAGGTGCCCGCAGGGTTCCTGGCGGACCTGGTCGGGTCGGGATCCTTTGCCCGCACCGTCACCCAGGTGTTCGTGCCGGTGCCATTGCACGAGGCCGAGAAGCGGCTCATGCGCGCCGAGGGCGCGCACATGTCGGTCACCCAGCGCAACGAACGCCTGGGGCGCCCGCCGAGCTCGACGCACGTAGCCGAAGAACGTGACCTGGTGGCCCGCCGTGACGAGCTCGCAGAAGGGTACGGCGACGTGCGCTTCACCGGGTACGTCACCGTCTCGGGTCCCGATGAGGCGGCACTGGCCTCGGCGCACACCTGGCTGGTCGCTCACGGGTCGCGCCTGCACTTCAACCCGCTGCGCGGTCAGCAGTACACCGCGTTCCTGACCTCTGCCCTGCCGCTCGGGTTGGGGCCGCGGTCATGACGATGAGCTCAGGCACGCGCCGCGCGGTGGTGATGAGCCCCACGGCTCGCGGGTGGCGGGCCCGGCGCGCCCAGCGCAAGGAGCACAAGGCTCTGACTCGTCAGATCCTTGCCGGGTCCAAGGGCAAGGAGGTCAAGGACGGGCCCGACCCGGATCTGGACCTGATGCCCATGTCCAAGTGGTGGGGAAAGCTCACCACGGGCGCCATGTGGGGGCCGGTCACCCCGCGCACCCCGATGCACGAGGTGTCCACCGCGCGCATCGGTGTTGCGACCCCGTTCCTTGCCTCCAGTGCTGGCAACCTCGCCGGCCCGGTGATCGGCATCGACGCCGGGGCCGGCACCGTGTTCCGGTTCGACCCGTGGTCGGCCTACCGGGCGGGCCTGGTCACCTCCCCGGGCGTGGTGGTGTTCGGCAAGATGGGCACCGGCAAGTCCACGTGCGTCAAGACCGTGGCGCTGCGCCTGGTCCACGCCGGCCGGCACGTCATCGTCCAGAACGACCCCAAGGGAGAGTGGGCGCCCATCGCCCGGGCGCTGGGTGGGCCGGTGCTGCGCATCGACCCCGCGGGCGGTGCGGTGCTCAACCCGCTGGAGTCGGGAGTGCGGCCTGAAGGTCAGGACGAGGAGGAGTGGAACTCCACCGTCGCGGCCCGTCGCGCCACGATGCTGCGCGCCGTGGTCTCGGTGCTGCGCAGCGGGGCACGGTTCACCGAACGCGAGGAAGCCGCCCTCGACCTGGTGCTCGCAGACATCACCCAAGGCCGGGTCGAGGCCACCTTGACCGGCGTCTACGAAGCACTGGCCAACCCCACCGTCGAGCTTGTCGGGGTGTGCGGGACCGAAGCGCCATCCACGTTGGCTCTCGTGCTGCGCCGGGTCGTGCACGGGTCACTGGCGGGGATGTTCGAGAAGCACTCGTCGGTCGAGCTCGACCAAAGCGCACCCATGACCGTGGTGGACACCTCGGCGTTGCTGCACGCCACCGCCGAGGTTCGCGCCCTGGCCTCAGCGTGCATCGGCGCCTGGGTCGACTCGGTGCTGCGCTCACGCGACGGCCGCTTTCGCCTAGTCATCTCCGAAGAGGGCTGGGCCGAGCTGCGAGACCCCTACATCGTGGCCGCAATGGACGAACGCCTGCGCATGGCAGGGGAGTGGCGCTGCTCGAACTGGCTGATCTTCCACGAGCTCGAAGACATGGACCAGTTCGGTGAAGAGGGCTCAGCCCAACGCCACCAGGTGCGCGGGCTGATCTCCAAGTCCCCCATCAAGATCATCTACGGCCAGTCCGCCACCGCCGTGCCCAACGCCACCGCGCTGCTCAAGCTCAACCCTGACGAAGCCGAGCTGCTGACCACCCTTCCTCAAGGGGTCGGGCTGTGGCGCATCGGGGAATCCGCACCCGTGCTCGTCCACCCGCTGCTCACCCAGCGCGCCTACGAGCTGTTCAACACCGACGCCGGCCGAGAGGGCTAGACGCCATGACCACCCAACCTCCTGCTGCCACCGCTCCCACCACTGACTTCACCGAGCTTCCTGGGCGCGTGGTGCGTGCGGTGCGCTCCAGTGCTCCGGTGCGCAGATTGCGCCGCTACGCCTGGCCCTATAAAGCCCTGGTCTCCCTGCGCGGCAAGGAGCTCGCCGCTATATGGGCCGCAGCAACGTTGGCGTGGCTGGTGGGCTGGGTGCTGTTCTCCACACTGCCCACCCCGGTGCGCGTCGCCGGGGCCGTGGTGTCCCTGGCCGTGGGCGGAGGGCTGCTGGGCGCGTTCACGTTCGCCTGGTTGCGCTACCGGTTCTCTCCCGACCAGCTCCACCACGACATGCTCTCCCGTGCCGGCTTTGCCCGACACCTAGAGGTCTCGCGCCTGGTGGGAACCGCCCCCACGCGCGCCAAGGCGCCCGTGGTGCGTCCCAAGGCCGCTCGCGACGGCGTCGACCTCGACGCCACCGACGTCGCGTGGCGGCTTGGTGCGGCGCGCACCGAACCGGTGTGGGTCATCTGCGAGCAAGGTGTCTACCTCGTTGGCCCGCCCCGTTCAGGCAAGGGGTTCGGGGTGCTCACCGCCGCGATCGTGGAGGCCCCCGGTGCGGTGGTGACCACCTCCACACGCACCGACAACATGGAAGCCACGATCGGTGCACGGGCCGAGAAGGGACCGGTGTACCTGTTCGACCCCGAAGGAGTCTCAGGACGCCAGAACACCCTGCGCTGGTCCCCGATCATCGGGTGCGAAGACCCCGTCGTCGCCCAGCGCCGCGCGGCCACCCTGGTGGCTCGCACCGGGCTGGGAGAGGGGGAGAACGCACCGTGGGCGGTCTCGGCGGGCGGGATCATCCAGTGCCTGCTGCACGCCGCGGCCGTCTCGGGGCGCACCGTCCACGACTTGCACTCCTGGTCGACCTCCCCGGCCCGGGCTCGTGAAGCTGTCGCGCTGCTCGAGCACCACACTCCCGAGCGGTGGTCGGTCACCCTCGAGGCGATCCAGAACGAAGACCCCAGGATGCGGTCGAACAAGTGGTTCGGTGTGGAGACGGCATTCAAGGCCCTGGACGTGGCCGGGGTGCGCGACATGTTCGACGTCGCCGCCGACGACCCCGACCGGTTCGACCCCGAACAGTTCCTGACCAACACCGGCACCTTGTACCTGACCTCGCGCTGGCGTGAGGGCTCAGAGACCGGGGTGAGCGTCGGGGGGTTCTTCTCCCTGCTGCTCGACGACGTTGCCGAGGCCGTGCGCCGGCTGTCCCAGCGCCCGGAGTACATGGGGCGCCTGGACCCCCCGGCCACGTTCGTCCTCGATGAGATTGCCAACATCCACCCCTGGCCGTCCCTGCCGCGAGCGATGTCCGCTGGCGGGGGTGAAGGGCTGCAGGTGGTGGTGGCATTCCAGTCACGGTCCCAAGGCCGCGACGCCTATGGCGACAACGTGGAGCGGTCCATGTGGGAGTCGGCCTACAAGGTGCTCCTGGGCGGCGGTGCGGACGCAGACGACCTGCGCGACCTGTCCGGGCTGCTCGGTGAGCAAGACAAGGTGCAGCTGTCCACGTCCTGGCAGGGCGTGGCTCCCGGCACCAGCTCCCAACAGCACACGACCACGGCCCTGGTCACCGCCGACGAGCTGCGCCGCCTGCCCGAAGGGGTCGCGTTGCTGCTGGCCGGCCGTGCCCGCCCGATCCTCGTCGAGCTCGAACCGTGGCCGATGCGCCCGTGGGCACCCAAGGTCCACGCCTCCAAGCAGTGGCACCAGGATCACCCCGTCAACCCTGGCACACCCGCCCCCATGTACTCGGCGGTCCCCGCGTGAGCCCCACCCCCCACGACGCGGACTGCCAGGTGTGCCTGCGCCCAGCCACCACCCACCACGAGGTGATCGGCGGGCTGTGCGACCTGCACGCCACCGCCCTTGACGACGCGGTGCGCGAAGGAACTGACCCGCTCGACGTGGTGGCCCTGTGGCGTGCCCACATGATCGCCGGCGCCCTGGACTACCTCGACAACCACAAGCCACCCGAGGGGGAAGCGCCGTGACAGGAACGAACGATCCGGGCCATACACCGGACTTCGATGCGCGCGAGGCCGCTGAGGCCGCTGCGGCGCGCGCATTGGCGCGCACGGCCGGTCACACCGTGGACCCCCCTGCGGCGCGCAACGTCAAGGACACCGCCGCCGCAGCCGCTGAGCGCCTCGGGGTGCCCGACGTCGCCCTGTCGGTGCCCAAGGTCAGCTGGTGGGCCACCGCGACCCCGGCGCAGATCAGTGAGTGGATGGCTGACCTGACGTACTGGACCGAATGGTTGATCACCACCTACGAGCTGCACCACGACCTGGTGCCCGCGTGCTGGACCCTGCACCCCGGACTGGTGCAGGAGCTGTGGGCGCTTCGGTGCCTGCACGCCCTGAACCACCAGCCGGGGTCGGGCGCCAACGCCCTACCGGGGCCGATCACGTTCGCCGCCTCGTTCGCCGCGTGGCGTGAGCGCATCAAGGTCATGTTCCCCAACTTCGAGTCCTGCCGCACCGGGCACAAGCCGTTCCTGGGGGACAGCTACGAAGCCACCCGCCGCGCGCAGTACCCCTACACCGCCCAGGACTTTCGGTGGCGCTGGCCCGAGGTGCCGATCGACCCGCCCACCCCAAGGAGCGCGCTGTGACGAACCTCGAGAAGCAACTCGCGGCCCTGGGCACCCGCCCCGAACCTGCCCCGCGCCGGCGAGGGCTGGGACGCAAGAAGCCCAAGGCCCCCGGCGCACCCACACCCTCACCGGAGGGTGCAGGCACCGAGGACACCAGCGGGCAGGTGAGCGAGCTCGCGGCCCTTCGCCGCGACAACGCGGACCTGCAAGGCAAGGTCGAAACCCTCACCGCCCGCGCCGCACGGCTCGACACCGAACTGGCCTCGGCCCAGCGTGAACTGGAACGCGCCACCACCCAGGCACACCAGGCCCGTGAGCACGCCGCCGAGGTCGAGGCCCGCGCCGCGCAACTTGCCGCCCAGCCGCCCCCCGCCGACGTGGGCGCCGAGCTCCAGGAGGCCCTGGCCGCGGCCGCTCAGGCACGCCGCGAGGTCGAGCACGCGCTGCAGGCCCGCGCGCAGGCTGAGGACGAGGCCGCCCTCGCCCGCGACCAGGTCGCGGCACTGGAAACCCAAGACGCCCAGCTGCGCGCCCAGGTCGACAGTCTTCGCACCGCCCGCGAGGCAGATGCGGCCAGCGACGACCAGGCGCGCACCGCGCTGCACGCCGCTGCCGCCGAGCTCGCCCAGGCTCAGACCGAGTTGAGCGCCGCGCGCGCCGCGGCCGCGCAGGCTGGCGGGCAGGTTGAGGATCTTCGCACGCAGCTAGCCGAGGCGATCGGCGGCGCCGAGCTGTTCGCCACCCGCCTTGGCGCCGCCGAGTCGGCGCACGCCTTGAAGGTCCGCGAGCTGCAAGACGAGCTCGAGCAAGCCAATAGCGCGGCGCGAGCCGCGCGTGCGGAGGCCGACGCGGTCGCGGACCTGCAAACCAAGCTCGTTGCCGCGCGCACCGAGCTGGCCAACGTGCGCCGTGACCTGGAGGCCGAGAACCAGCAGCTGCGCGACGAAACGGTCACCCTTGCTGGGCGGGCCAGCGACCTGCGCACCGAAGCCGAACGCACGGCCATCGCGTTGAGTGCTGAGCGTCGCCGCGTCGCAGAACTCACCCACGCCTCCACCACCCTGGCACCCACGCCGGAACCCGCACCCGCATCGGCAGCGGCGCCGCCTGCACCACCTGGCGCGCCTGCTGGTCCCGGTGAGGACGAGCCCACCGCGGCCCGTCGTCGCGCGGGGATGATCGTGGCCGCGTGCATCGCCCTGCTGCTGGCCCTGGGAGGGGCGTTCGCGTTGGGAGGCCAGTCGCGCCTTCCCGTCACCCCGCCTCCCACCGAAGCGGCCCTGGGCGCAGGAGCGGGCACCCACGCGGGCGACGTCGATGCCCAGGACTACGACGACGGTGTCGCCGTGGCGCCCACGGATGAGACCACCCCTGCTGACGAGGCCGCGCAGCCCACCGCGTCGCCCGAGCCGACGGCGAAAGCACCGACCACGGCGCCATCGCCGCCCACCACACCCAAGCCCACCAAGACCCCCACCAAGACGAAGAAGCCGACTCCGACTCCCACGAAGACGAAGAAGCCGGCACCCACGCCCACCCCGACTCCGACTCCGACGCCGACGAAGACGAAGAAGCCTTCCCCGTCTCCGACACCGAAGGCGGACGGCAAGCTCACGAGCCTGCGTGCGTCGATCCGCACCGGGGTGGGCACGGCCACCGTGAGCGTGACGTTGACCAGCAACGGCCCGGTCTCGGTGTCCGGGACGGCCACCGTCGCCGGGGTCAAGGTCGCCCTGTCCGGCCCAGCGACCCTGGACGGCACCGCCACCTACACCGCCAGCTTCACCGACCTGCCCGAAGGCAAACACTCCTGGTCGGTCAAGGCCGGTTCCTTGTCCCACACGGGAAGCGTCGAAGTGTTCTAGCCCCGCCCACTTATCAGTTCGAGCCCGCCTGCGCCGTTTGTGCGTGGGGTCGGGAGCGTTCCCGCACCCGACCTAGCAAGGAGACCCCATCGTGCGTACCGCATCAATCCCTCGAAGGAGGATCGGGGCGCGCGTGGCCCTGATCGCCGCCCTGGCCATGATCCTGGCCGGGCTACCCGCTGCCAGCGCCTCAGCAGCACCTGGCGCCTACGTGGCCGCGGCCGGATACCGCCACGGCACCGGCACCGGGTACTGGATGGGATCGCAGCGCGCCACCTCGGGAACGACCACCGAGCGAGCTGAGCGCGTGTACTGCGCGATCGACCTCGACGAGTACGGCCCGGACCTACGGGGCAGCACGACCTACGGGGCCGCGAAGACGGCAACGTCATGGACCGCACGGGGACCGGGCTCTGCCACGTCGACCGTCTCGGGCACCCTGCGCGCCCGCCTGGCCTACGTGCTGTCTAGGTGGGGGGACACGTCGAACAACAACCGCGCCAAGGCGATCTACTGGCTGCTGGCAGACAAGGCCGGCTTCCCGCGCGGCACCCACCACATGACCAAGGCCCAGCTCGACCTGGCAGACCAGATGTGGCGCGCAGCGATACGCGAGGCAGGCACCTACTCCTTCGTCGTGAACTGGGTCGGAGCGGGCCTCAACGTTGGCGGCGGTGTGACCGTGCCCAACGCGCCCAAGCAGCTGCGCGTCGAGTACGGGGTGAGCACTGGCAGCAACGCCACCGCCACCCACCTGGCCGGCGTCGAGATGGTCCTGGTCATCAGCGGTCCTGGGACGTGGGCCACCGCGGGATCGGGCACCATCTCATCGAACGGCAAGAAGCTGACAATCTCGAGCAACTCCACCCTGCGCGAGCGGGCCATCAACTCCACGGGTACCGGCGAGATCACCGTGACCGCCACAGCCAAAGAGGTGTACGAGCACCGCTTCCACTACCGCGAGCCAACCGACAAGAGCTTCCAGCGCATCTTCCTAGGCGGCAAGAAGCAAACCCTGTCCGCCTCGCTCAAGGCGCAGATCGCAGGGTCGTGGGACTACGCGATCACCACCACGGCGCGCAACACCTCCAACGGCACCGACGAGGCCACCAACAACGCACCCCTGAAGATCACCCCCGGCACGTTGGTCGCTGACCGCATCCAGGTCACCGGGGACACCTGGCCCACTGGTGCGTCCACGACCCTGACTTCGACCCTGTACGGCCCCCTGGCCTCCCCGCCCGCCCAGCGTGCGAACGCACCTTCGGGCACGCCGGTGCAGTTCCAGTCCACGCACACCATCACCGGGCGCGGCACCATTACCACCTCCAGCACGAGGCTGCACACCCCCGGCTGGTACACCTACGACGAGACCGCACCCGCGATCCCCGGCTTCACCTCCGCGTGGAACGGCACTTACGGGCTAACCCGAGAGACCGTCCTCATCCCCTGGTCACCCACCGTCGACACCACTGCGATCGACGAGCCGACACAGGTCAACGGGCAGGACACCTACCGCGTCCGCGACCAGATCCGCGTCTTCGACGGGCGTCCGAACACAACCATCACGGCCACGGCGCGCCTCTACCACCACGGCACCGCCGTTCCGAGCGAGCGTGCCACCGTGCCCGGTGGGGCGACGCTCATCACCACCCAAACCGCGAGCATCGCCCTCAACGGGAACGGACACGGCCAGGGGCACACCCCCTGGCATACCCTGCCGGTGACGTGGGCCGAGGGGTACTACACCTGGGTGGTGAGCCTGCCGGCAACGGATTGGTCGAACACGTTCACCTCCTCTTACGGCGTGCCGTCCGAGACGTTCCCCCTCGTCCGTGCTGCGGGTCAGCCAGAGATTCGCACCGTGACGTCGCAGCAGCGCGCCGAGTCCGGGGATCGCATCTACGACACGCTCATCGTGCGTGACGGCAATGCTGACCTCGAGGCGTTCCCCCTCACGGTGGAGAGCGGCCTGTACGGGCCGTTCGCCCAGCCGCCGCGCGTCGGGGAGAACTGGTTCACCCGACCCGGCCTGACCGACCAACTCGTCGGCTCGGTCGAAACCACCGGGATCAACCAGGCGGGCACGTACCGCACTCCCGAGCTCGAGGTTCCGGAGCGCGGCTGGTACGTGTGGTTCTGGATGCATTGGGACGCCGAGGGTGGTTCCACCACGGACCAGTCGACCGAGTACGACGCGGCCTACGACTTCCGGGTCTACGCCGACGAGGTCACCCTGGTTCCGTGGTCCCCGCAGGTGAGTACGCAAACCTCAGCCCAGCGCGCCGAACCCGGTGCGCAGATCACTGACACCCTGCGCGTCACCGGCGCTCGACCGGGCCACGACATCGCGGTCGTCTCCACCCTGTACGGGCCGCTGACGGAGATTCCCGCGCTCAGCAGCTCCGTCCCGGTCGGCACGCCCGCGGTGGGCACCGTCACCACGACGGTTCGCCCCGGTGCGGACGGGCAGGCCACAGCCGTCACCGACCCGATCACGGTGCACACCGCGGGGGTGTACGTGTGGCACGAGACGATCACCGAGAACCTCACCCAAGGCTATGAGGGCTGGTCTGCACCGTTCGGTGTGACCTCGGAGACCACGGTCGTTCCGTGGACCCCGCAGGTGACCACGCAGACCTCTCACGCGGTTGGCGAGCCTGGCACCGAGCTGACCGACCACCTCGAGGTGAGCGGGCTTCGCCCCGGCGCAACCCTAGACGTGGTCTCGACCCTGTACGGGCCGTTCAACGAGGCACCCGAGCTGTCCGACACCGTTCCCGACGATGCGCCCGTGGCGGGCACCGTGACCACCCCGGTCACCGGTGACCCCGACGGTCGGGCCAGTGTGGAAACCGGCCCGGTGACCATCACCGAGGGTGGCTACTACGTGTGGCACGAGACGATCGAGGGCAGCGACCTGGAGAACCCGTGGTCGGCGCCCTTTGGTGTGGCCTCGGAGACGACGTTGGTGCCGTGGTCCCCGCAGGTGACCACGCAAACCTCTGACGCCGTCGTGACTCCCGGCGCCGAGCTGTACGACACGCTCACCATCACCGGGGCTCGCCCCGGTGCGCCCATAGCCGTGGTCAGCACCTTGTACGGGCCGTTCGATGAGACACCCGAGCTGTCTGACGAGGTGCCCGTTGACGCGCCCGCAGCCGGCGTCGTCACCACCCTGGTCCGCCCAGGCGAGGACGGCGCCGCGACCGTGGACACCGAACCGCTCCTGGTCGAAAGCACCGGGTTCTACGTGTGGCACGAGACCATCGAAGCCGACCTCGAGGGCACCTGGACGCGCTGGAGCGCACCGTTTGGTGTCACCTCGGAGACGACCCTGTCTCAGTGGGCGCCCTCGGTGGTGACGCAAACCTCGCAGGCTGAAGTGTTCCCCGGTGCGCTGATCCACGACCAGCTCACCGTGTCCGGGCTGCCCGAAGGGGCAAAGATCACCGCGACCACGACCCTGTACGGGCCGTTCGAGACCGCACCCGAGCTGTCCGACGAGGTGCCCGCAGGGGCACCCGTGGTGGCGACGGTGAGCACCGAAGTCACCGGGGTCGCACCCACCTGGGTGGACTCCGAGCTCACAGACGGGGTGGGGCACTACGAACCCACCCCCGTCGACGCCGTCACTCCCGAGGTACATGTCGATGAGGTCGGGGTCTACGTGTGGCACGAGACCATCGAAGCCACCGAGAACACCCAACGCTGGGTCGCACCGTTCGGCGTCACCGAAGAGACGACCTGGGTCACCGCCCCGGCTGACGAAGACGACGGCGGAAGCGACGAGGACGACGGCGGAAGCGACGAGGACGACGGCGGGGACGGCGGGGACGACGGCGGGGACGACGACCTGCCCGAGACCGGCGTCGCTGGCCTCACCTCCCTGCTGCTGGGTGCCATCACCGCGTTGACCCTGGGAACCTTGCTGTGGTTCATCGCCCGACCCCGCGAGGAAGAAGAGAACTAGCCTCCTGGCCACGGCAGGGCCACCGGCACCCCCTGGGTGGCCCTGCCGTCACCTTCCCCCACCTCCAGCACGAAAGGGCGCGTCGTGAGCGACCTACACACCGCACTCCGCACCTGGGCCAAGGGCATCTACCCGGCCGAGGCTGCCGTCGAGCTGCTCATTCGCCAGGGCAAAGCCATCTACGAGGGCGCACCCTGGTTGCGCGAGGGCGACACTCTGGCAGGGGAGCGGCTGGTCTACATCGACGTTGACGAGCTCGTCAACGAGTCCGGCGCATGGTCCGGCGGCGAACGGCGGGTCGTGGACATCGCCGCATCCCTGCTCGACCCCGATCGCCAGGTCAACCTCAACCACGCGATCAGCGGACTCGACCGCCCCTACCAAGCACTCGTCCTAGCCGCGATCGCCCATGCTGCCGGCTCCCACGAGGGTGTCGCCGTGCGCGTCGACGAGCACGGACGAGCGCACCTCCAGCGGGCCGGGACGCTGTTCGGTTGGCCCGACGACGAAGCAGCCGCCCCCGCAGCCAACCCCTCGCCGCGGGAGCACACCCCGCCCGACCCGGGCCACGGGCCGGGCCTCTAGGCCGCTGGGGTGCCCGTCTTGTGTCTCCTTGCACGGGCGCCCCAGCCTCTCTCACTGGCCCTCTTGTCGGCGCGGCCTGCCACACTGGCTGTCAAGACAACCCGGTTACCTGCCGAGATGTCCTGGTAAGGGGGGAAGACATGCACACCGCGACCACCCACCGCGAGACACGGCCACCCACCGCGTTGCTCGCGGCCCTGGCCCTACTCGCGGCCACACTCGTCCCTGCCGCGGTCGCACCGGCCGCGGCCGCGGCCAGCGACGCGAAGGTGACGATCACCTCCGTCAAGACGTCCCAGGCCACCCGCACCAAGACCCGCACCAGGGTCAAGGTCGTAGTGCGTGCCCCGAAGGCCGGCGCCACCGCGCGGGTGCGGGTGAGCGTGAACCCGAAGGGCAAGGCGGCTAAGACCGGCAAGACGATCACCCGCACCGTCAAGGCGCGCTGGTCCAAGGGGGCCTACCGGACCACCGTGAATGTCCGCACCGGGGGGCCGGGAAAGGTCAGCGTGCGCGCCACCACGGGCAGCAAGACGTACAAGACCACCCGCAAGGCACCCGCCAAGCTCGCCACCAAGATCACCGGGTGGGGCGCCTCGCGCACCGTCAAAGCCGGCACGCTGATCACCGACACGGTGAAAGTCACCCCCGCCTGGGGCCGCAAGGTGCTGCTCCAGCAGCACACGGGCGGCAAGTGGGTCACCCGCCAGAGCGCGACCACAGCGAAGAAGAAGACCGCCAAGGTCAAGTTCACCCTGCGCGCCCCCAACGCGACCGGCGCGAAGACCACGAAATGGCGCGTGCGCGTCCCGGCAACCAACCACGCCAAAGCGAAGAAGACCGCCACGCGGACCCTGACCCGCGAGAACACGCCCACCCCGGACCCCGAAGAACCAACGCCGGACCCCGAGCACCCCGGCTGGCCGCTGTGGTGCGGTCTAGACGCACGCGGCGCTCCGCTGGCGTGCTACCGGCCCACAATCTCAACCGTTCTGGACCGCTGGACCTACAACCCACGTTGCTATCACGAGCAGATGTGCTGGCGAAAGTGGGCGGACTCCGAAGGTGGGGACGACGGTAGCGTCAAGGCGTGGTTCCACGGGGACTGGTCAACTCCGCGGGTGAACTGGACGCCGGTCGTTGCGCCGGACTGGCTCGAGCACCTGAACGCCTACCGCCAGAACCGCAGCACCATCGACGGGGTAGCCCGCCACGTACTGCGCCCAGCACCCTGGTCCACCACCGTCGACGGGTACACCGTCCCCGGACAGGGCGGACACGCACAGATGTGGGCCATGCACGTCGGGCAGGTCCACGACGGGGCGATGGTCCACTCCAACATGTTCGAGCGGCTTGACTGGATCAACGAGCGCTGGCCCGACGCCCGCGGGTTGTGGTGGGAATGCGGCGTCGAGAACATCTCAGGATCGGCCTCCTGGGGTTCCAGCAAGGGGCTGTTCGCGTGGCCCTCTTCAACACCGCACCGCAACGGGCTGCTCAAGACCCAATCCAGCTACTCCTCTTTCGGAGCGGCGCTTGCCAACAACGGGACGACGATCACCGTGTACCAAGGTTGCTACCTCGGCCGCGGGGAGCTTGACCCGACGCCTGCCTACGAAGTGGACGGGGTCACCCCGGCGATCTGGCAGCCGCCCGCCGGGTGGAAGCCGCCGACGAACTAGGAGAGCTGGGGTGACAGGGGTGCAGTCGGTCGACCGCTAGACCATAGGGAACAACTGCACTACCTGGGCTCGGTCGCGAAAGGCGGATCGGTTGGCAAGAGATCCCGTGTCGAGTGCCCCTCGGGGAGTTCTGGGTGCCGTCCCGCAGGGATGATGTGCACGGTGGCGTGGTCAAGGTGTCGCACGCCGTTCACAAGGGCTTGGTGCACCTCGTCGGCGATGGCATGGGCTGCTCGCGCCGAGAGTTCCTTGTCGACGGTCACGTCGAGGTCGGCTTCGAGGCGGTGTCCGGTCCAGCGGGCGCGTGACCGGGAGACTTCGAGGACGCCCGGTACCGTCGACGCGACTTCGTCGATGTGGTCGAGGGTGCCGTCGTCGATGCCGTCCATGAGTCGCCGGACGACGGTGCGCATCGTGGCGAGGAGGACAGCCACGATGACGGCGGCGATGACTAGTCCGACGATCGCGTCCAACCGGGGCATTCCCATCCAGGCGCCGATGACTCCGACGATGACGGCGAGCGAGGTCAGCGCGTCGGTACGGGCGTGCTGCCCCTCGGCGACGAGCGCGGCGGAGCCGATGCGACGGCCGGCGCGAATGCGATACACAGCCACTGCTTCGTTTCCCGCCGCACCGATGAGGCCTGCGGCGAATACCCAGCCCAAGTTGCTCAATGGGCGCGGGTTGGCAAGGGCCTGGATGGACTCAACGATGATCACGACCGCTGAGCCTGCGATGACGAGGCCGATGAGCAGGCCAACAAGGTCCTCAGCTCTCCGAAAACCGTAGCTGTAGCGGCGGTTGGGTGCGCGGCGGCCGAGGCGGAACGCCAGCAGTAGCGGGATCGTGGTCGCCAAGTGACCGATGTTGTGGAGCGTGTCCGCGAGTAGACCGATCGACCCGCTGACCCACACGATGACGATCTGCAGCAGTGCCGTCGCTCCCATGCCCACGAGGCTGATCCATGCCGCCCGGATGCCGGTTCGGCTGGCCTCCTCGGCAGTCTGTACGGCGTCGTTGTGGTCGTGGCTGTGTGGCGTGAGCGCGTGGCGCAGTCGGGCCCAACGGTTGGAGCTGTGATTGTGGCCGGACTCGTGGTGCTCGTGGTGAGTCGTCATCCCTCAATCCTATGTGCGTAGGTGCGCAGATACGCAACTAGTAAGATCAGGGGCTATGCACGAGGGCCCCCTCCTCCCGGTGCCGGACGACAGTCACGCCCGGCTCGCCGCAGAGATGTTCGCCATGCTGAGCGACCCCACGCGGGTCAAGGTTCTCTGGGCGCTGCTGCAGACAGAACTTCACGTGAATGCGTTGGCGGACATGGTGGGCTCGAGTCCCACTGCGGTGAGTCGCCACCTGGGCAAACTGCGCCTCGCCGGGCTCGTCACCACGAGGCGGGACGGCACCTACATCTACTACTCCGCCGGTAGTTCCCACGTGCGGCGACTGTTGGGAGAGGCGCTGTCCCAGGCCGAGCACCGCTCGGGACTAGCCACGGAGATCACGCACCAGCACAGCTACGGCGGGTGAGCGGACGCGGGGATTTCTTCTGCCCGATCAGGGGTGTGTGACTTCTTCCTCGGCGTGCTCGAACTCGGCTGGCTCGACCCGCCGTGCGCCGTGGGCTGCTGCGGTGGACGCCTCGGGTCGCAGGTCGAGTCGACGCAGCAACTGGGCGTTGAGGGCGACTACGACCGTAGAGAGCGACATGAGGATCGCGCCGACCTCCATTGGAAGTACGAACCCGATCGGCGCCAGTACCCCGGCGGCCAGTGGGACGGCGGCGATGTTGTAGCCGGCGGCCCACCACAGGTTCTGCTTCATCTTGCGGTATCCCGCCCGCGAGAGCTGGATGACCGACAGCACGGAACGCGGGTCGTCCGACGCCAGAATCACACCTGCTGAGGCGATGGCCACGTCGGTGCCGGCGCCGATCGCCACACCGACGTCGGCCTGCGCGAGGGCTGGGGCGTCGTTGACACCGTCGCCGACCATGGCCACGGTGCGCCCTGCGCCCTGCAGCGAGGCGACCTTGCCGCTCTTGTCCTCCGGGCGCACGCTGGCGAAAATCTGGTCGATTCCGAGTTCGGCTCCCACGGATTTGGCGACTGGTTCGGCGTCACCGGTGATCATCACGACCCGGATTCCCAGGGCGTGCAGCGCGTCGACCGCCTCGCGGGACTCCTGGCGGACCTCGTCGGCCAGTCCGAGCGCGCCGGCGATCTGCCCGTCGATCAGGACGTGGAGCACGGTTTGGCCGCGATCCGACCAGGGCTGGGTGTCCGGCAGGGCGGTGAGCTCGTGCTCGTGGAGCAGGTTCGGTCCGCCGACGGCGACCTCGCGTCCTTGCACGGTTGCCGAGACACCGACGGCGGTGGAGGCCCGGAAGTTCGTCGCCCTGGGCACCGTCACATCTCGCTGTCGTGCCGCTTCGACGATGGCGCGCGCGAGAGGGTGCTCGCTGTCGGCCTCGGCTGAAGCGGCGAAGGCGAGAAGCTCGTCCTGCGCCAGTCCTGTCGTGGCGACGTCGTGCAACGCGGGCTCGCCCTTGGTGAGGGTGCCGGTCTTGTCGAACAGGACGGTGTCGACGACGCGCATCCGCTCCAGCGCAGAGCGGTCCTTGACCAGGACGCCCCCACGAGCGGCGCGCTCGGTGGAGATCGAGACGACCAAGGGAATCGCCAGCCCGAGGGCGTGTGGGCACGCGATGACCAGGACCGTGATGGCCCGGATGATCGCGAAGTCTGGCGTCCCTATGGCACTCCAGACCGTCACGGTGATCACGGCGGCGACCAGAGCGAACCAGAAGAGCCAGCCCGCGGCACGATCGGCGAGGAGCTGTGCACGCGTCGTCGAGGATTGCGCCTCGGCAACGAGGCGCTGGATGCCAGCCAGCACGGTGGAGTCACCGACCGCGTCAACCCGGACACGCAAGGCGCTGTCGGTCGAGACCGTGCCCGCAACCACGCGGTCACCGACCGAGCGCTGAACCGGTCGTGACTCCCCGGTGATCATGGACTCGTCGACGTCTGCGCTGCCGTCCACGACCTCACCGTCGGCCGGGACGCGCCCACCAGGGCGCACGATGACCACATCCCCCAGGCCGAGCTCAGCAGGGGGCACCCTGATGACTCCGTCACCGTCGACCTTCTCGGCCTCGTCGGGTAGCAGCGCGGCGAGCGAGTCGAGTGCCGAGGACGTCTGTGCGAGAGAGCGCATCTCGATCCAGTGCCCGAGCAGCATGATCACCACGAGGAGCGCGAGCTCCCACCAGAAGTCGAGCTCATGTGACAGCAAACCGAGAGTGGCGCCCCAGGAGGCTACGAAGGCGACCGTGATTGCCATCGCGATGAGCAGCATCATTCCCGGCTTCCTCGCGCGAAGCTCGGAGACGGCCCCGGTCAGGAATGGGCGCCCACCCCAGACATAGATCACCGTGCCGAGGAGCGCGGGCAGCACTGCCAGGCCCGGCACCTCGGGCAGTGAGTACCCCACCAGGTCCGCGAACATGCCGCTGAGCAGCACTGTCGGAACGGCGAGCACCAACATGATCCAGAACAGCCGACGGAACAGCGCGACATGATCATCGCCGTGGCCGCCGTGGCCGCCGTGGCCGCCGTGGCCGCCGTGGCCGCCGTGGCCACCCGTCATTGCGGCGTGGTCATGATCAGGCATGGGCGCGTGCCCCGAGGCTGGCGTGTGATGGTCATCGTGCGCCATCTGTGCCGCGTCATGTCCGCCGTGACGGTCGTGAGCTGACGCCGCTTCGTCGTGGTGATTGTGCGGATCAGCGTGAGATGGGTGATGCCCATCCGACCCTGGCTCGCGATCGTGGTGGTGGGTGCTCATTGTTGCCTCCTACGCTCACCATACCCCCTGGGGGTATATACAGCCCAGCGGCGATCGATGAGAGGTCGCGTTGCGGTCTGGGGTGGGGGCACGGGTCTGAGCCGCCGAGCGTTTCCGACGCGGGCTATCGACGGCTGTGCGACGTCAGCGGACGAGGGCGAGCAACTCGCGACAAGCGAACTCGCACTTGCGGCAGGCGTCAGCGCAGATCCGACAGTGCGCATGCATCGACGCGTGCTGTTCGCACGCGTCGCCACACCTGCGGCAGGCGACTATGACAGCCTCGAGGTGCGCACGAGTGACGTCGGCGTCATACCCCGTGGACCGAGAAAGGATACGGGCGGCGGTCGAGCAACTGTCCGCGCAATCGAGGTTGGAGCGGATGCACTTGCGCAGGTCGGCCACCATGTCCTCGCTCAGACAGGCGTCGGCACACGTGGTGCAAGCCTGGGCGCACTCCACCAAGCTCTCGATGGCACGGACGAGAACCTCCTGGTCGAGGTTGGTGCTTGCGGGGTGAGTAGCGAGCATCTCTGTTGTCCTCATCGGTCCTCCATGGTGCGACTGCTGCTTCTCAGCGCCAGATGGGCATTTCGACTCCTCTGACGCTAGGTGGGGTCGTGGATGGCTGCATCCGCTAAGAGGCCGCTTCTGATGAAGGTTCGATGAAGTTGGCCGGTGCGCGCCTGCGAACGCTTTGTGCCGTGGAGCTTCGACACTGGCTGGTTTCCACCCAGTCCCGAACCGAGGAAGGCGCGGGGTTGAGCTCGCACGGTGTGGCGCGTAGTGCTCCAGCGGCCACCTCGGGGAAGCGCCGATGTAGCTCAGTGACTCACGGTGCTTGCCTGTGGAAGGCGCACTTCGAACCGGCTGCCTTGCTGGGAACTGCGGCTGTGGGCGGCGATCGTTCCCCCGTGGGCATCCACGAGTGCCTTGACGATGGCCAGGCCGATGCCGGAGCCGCCGTGTTCACGGTCGCGTGCCAGGTCCGCCCGGTAGAAGCGCTCGAAGATGAAGGGCAGGTGTTCCGTGGGAATCCCAGACCCGGTGTCCTGCACCTCCAGGACGACATCTCGCCCTTCCGCGTAGCCCTTAAGCGTGACACTCCCACCGGCCGGAGTGTGCCGGAGTGCGTTGTCGAGAAGGTTCCCGAGCACCTGGGCCATGCGCTGGGCGTCGACGTCTACCCACGGAAGCTCGGTTGGGGCATCGACGCTCACGGTCACCGCGGCAGTGGTGGCGGCCACCTGGGAGGCGGCGGCCGCGGTGCTCAGGAGGCGCCGAGGGTCCTCTGGGCGCCGGGCGAGTCGTGTCTCTCCACTCTCGGCTCTTGTCACGGCGGCGAGATCCTCGGCGAGGTGAGTCAAGCGCGCGCCCTGGGAACGGAGAAGTGCGACCGTGTGCTCGTCCAGTTCGACAAGGCCGTCTTCGAGGCCTTCCAGGTAGGCGTTCAGCGTTGCTACTGGGGTTCGTAGCTCGTGGGCGACGTCGGAGAGGAGTCGGCGGCGCAGCGATTCGCTTGCGCGCAACCGCGCCGACATGTGGTTGAACGCGTGCGCGAGGTCTTCGAACTCCGCCCCGAAGGCTGGCGCATGGACTTCGGCGTCGTATATCCCGTCGGCGACGTTGCGAGCCGCGGTTGCGACGGCGGTGAGTGACGCACTGATCCGGCGCGTGATGAAGATGCTCACGGCGAGCGCCACCAGCGCCGCGACACCGAGAGCGATGCCGAGGGACAGCGCGCCCGCGGTGCGAAAGGCCTCCTCGGCGTGGAAAAGTGCCGACTCGGTCGCTTCGACGTCGCTCTGGAGCATGTGGTCATGGAAGATCGCAGGACCGATGATCCCGGCGACGAGCCACGCGGTGATCACGGTCGCCAGCAGTACTACCGCGATCGCGAGCATCAGACGCCGGCCCAGTCCAGCCCGCCGGTTCGGTGTCATCTTCCGGTGCCGATTCGGTACCCCACGCCTCGCACTGTCCGGATGTACCGCTGCTCGGTCGCGTTGTCGCCCAACTTCTGTCGCACGTGGAGCACGTGCACGTCGACAAGGTGCTCGTCGCCCACCCAGTCCGCTCCCCACACCGTCTCGATGAGAGTGGCCCGGCTCAGCACCGCTTGAGGTCGACGGGCGAGGGCGACGAGGACGTCGAACTCAGTCCGGGTGAGTGGCACCGGATCACCGGCCAGGTCCACCTCGCGGCCGGGGACGTCGATCGACAGGTCGCCGACCGTCAGTGGTGGCTCATCGCGCTCGGCGCTCGTGGGCGCGACCCGGGGGCGGCGGAACATCGCGTGGATGCGTGCCATGAGCTGTCGGGGACTGAATGGCTTCGTGATGTAGTCGTCGGCACCGACGGACATACCCACGAGCATGTCGACTTCCTCCACGCGGGCAGTGAGCATCACCACGTAGCAGTCGGAGAAGGTACGCAGCGAACGGCACACCTCGATTCCATCGACCGCTGGCAAGCCCAGGTCCAGTACGACAACGTCGGGGTCGAACGATCGCGCGAGTGCGAGCGCGGTCTCGCCATCGTGGGCCATCGCGACTTCGAAGCCGTCCCTGGCGAGGTAACTGCGG
Organism: uncultured Cellulomonadaceae bacterium; assembly: GCA_964510785.1. Classification (GTDB taxonomy): domain Bacteria; phylum Actinomycetota; class Actinomycetes; order Actinomycetales; family Cellulomonadaceae; genus JAAYZM01. The sequence continues at coordinate 49,671 of CAZECM010000010.1, forward strand.
ACGACGCCAGCAAGGGCGCGCTCGTCATCGACGACGAGGGCGCGACGGATGGGAGGTCTAGGCGTCGCGGACATGGGGCGATTATGCCCCTGGCTGGCCGGGAGTCTCCCGGCGATCGGCGGAGCTTCCGCTCCTTCACGGCGGCTCATCGAGTCAATTCGTCCCAACCGAGGGGCACTTCAACGGCGTGGCTGGAGGGCCCGCCGGGCCCAGCTTTCGACTCGTCATGCTCTCCTCCTTCGCGACGGGAGCCCTGCGCATCGGTGGGGCCGGCCCGTAAGCCAGCCCCACCGTGGTCGGCCAGGGCTCAAAGTCGCTGCAGGAGAGTCCCCATCGCGTCGATCTCCGCCTCTTGGTCTTCGATGATCTTCCCGGCTAGATCCCGCACTTCGACGTTCTCACCTTCGTCGATCACCTCCTGTGCCATCTCGACGGCGCCTTGGTGGTGGGCGGTCATCAGCTCGAGGAAGCGGCGATCGAACTCGGTGCCTGAGAGTTGTCCCAGGTGGCCCATCGCCTCCGTCTGATCCATGCCTTCCATGTCCATCCCGCCGTGGTCCATGCCACCGTGATCGGTCATGTCGGGAAGCGTCTCGCCCCAACTCTCCAACCACCCGGACATGAGTTCGATCTCCGGCCCTTGCGCGCGCACGATCTGGTCGGCGAGCGTGCGGACCTCACTGTCGGTGGCGTTCGTGAGGGCGAGTTCGGCCATTTCGAGGGCGCCTTGGTGGTGAACGATCATCATCTGCGCGAACTCGGTGTCGGCGGCGTTGTGTGCGGCGGTTTCGGGGCTGTCTTCAGCGGGCGTGGGTGAGACGGTTGTTGGCTCCTCCTCGTTCACGGATGGCTCGGTACTGCTGCCGCACGCGGCCAGCGTGAGGGACAGTGCGGCGGTGGCGGCGATGGCAGTGACGCGGCGGGACTTGATACGCATGACTCTCCGAGACGTGTGGAGGCGGTAGTGGTCTTGGTGCGACGCGAGTTCAGGAGACGCTGCTCGAGCAGCAACTGCTCTTGCCGGACTCCGGGCCGGACGATGCGCAACAGCCGTTGGCGTCATCTTGGATCGTTACGGTGCTCGTGCGCTCGTCAGCAGCGTCGTTGCAGCAGCTCATGAGTCGACTCCTTCGTGTCGTGGGTTTCGCTTATCAGCATGCGGCAGTCGCGACTGTCTATGACTCCACGCCGGATCAAGGTTCGATGAAGTTCGAGAGGGCGGTTCGCGAGAGTCTGTGTCGCTCCCGGTAGCTGGTGGATCGGAACCTTCATCGAGTCTTGATCCGTGCAGTGCCCGTTCTTGACGCCCGTCCCCGAGGCTGGGGGCACGGCACCGCTTGGTACCGGTGTTCCACCGATGAAGGAGCTTGCTGTGGGCCCTTGGTGCGCAGATATGGGCGCGAGCGGCTGGATCGCGATGGGAGGCGCGTGGATCGCCGTCATTGCCACCGCGATCTGGGCGCTCGGCCGTCTCTTTCCGGCGGGTGGCGGGGGGGACAGCCACCGATCCTCCCTCGACGGCCGGCTCGCGCGCGGAGAGATCGACACGGAAACCTATCGGCGACTTCGGCGCGAGCTCGACGGGGCCACGACGACGGAGCAGGAGGCGACATGATGCCGGTCACATGGGTACACACGGCAAGCACATGGTGGCCAGCGGGGTAGGCATTCTCGCGCTCCTTGCCGTTCTCGGCTCGAACTGCCCGCACGCGCTCTTCTGGACGCTCATCCTCGCTTGCCCGGTCGGCATGGTCGGCATGATGTGGTTCATGCATCGTTCGAACGGTGCCAGCCAAGAAGCTCATGCCAGGTTCGCTCGAAGCCGTGGCGCGCGACGAAGCTGACCGGTGAGGAACTCCCGGCTTCCCTGGTAGCCACGCAGCCCAGGCATCACGACTGACCTCGCGCCTCTTCTGGTTCTAGCGGCTCTTGGACGCTCACGTCCGTCTTCGGTCGCGGGCGCGCCGCGGGGCTCGGTCGATGTCTCACCAGGAGGGCGATCCCGGCACCGACACTGAGCAGTGACCACAGCTGGGGTTGGGTGAGACCGAGCGGACCCGGGTCGTTGATGCGAAGCATCTCGACCAGGAACCGAGCGATACCGCTGAGGACGAGATAGGAAGCAAAGACCTGGATGGGGCCCGTGCGACGGCTCAGACGCCACAGCACCACGGCGATGACGGTGGCGGCCAGGGCCTCGTACAACGGGGTCGGATGCACTGGGACGTCCGTCGCCACGACGCCGCTCGGGAACCTCATGCCCCATGGCAGGTCGGTTGGCCGGCCGTACGTGCCGTCTCCTGACACGAGGCACCCGAGGCGACCAATCGCGTAGGCGAGACTGAGTGGAACGGCCGTGGCACCCGCGACAGATGCCAGCGGGAGACTATGACGCCGTATAACGACGAGTGCGGCCGCGATGCCAGCAAGCAGTCCGCCGTACCAGGTGAAGCCCATGCCCCCCAGGTCGTGCGCGGACACGTTGGGGAACTGCTCGAGCAAGTAGTACACCTTCGCGCCGGCGAACCCCCAGACCGTCGCCCACAGCACCAGAGCATGGGCAGAGTCCTTCGGGAGTCCTCGTGAAGTGAACGCCCGGCCGAGCAACCAAGCGGCGACGAGGGCAGCGAGTGCTTTGCTCAGGCCGTAGGTCTGGACGTCCAGGCCGAGGAATGAGAAGAGGACTGGTCGCACAAGGAATCTCCGTCGCTTGGGAGTTGGGGGTGGTTCCATGCTGACCAGCCGAGGGTGAGCCCGGCCGGAGAACCGGTGAAGGTTCACTGAAGACCAGCCGCCGGTGCGAACACAGCTCACGTCGCCGAGATCTCGCCGCGCCCTCACACGGCATCCGTCTCCGTGACCGTCTTCACCGAACCTCTATCAAATGGCGACCTGGGAGCCTGGGCGTCCCGGGGAGGCTGGCGTCCACAGCCTGACCCAGGAGGTCCACGTGAGCGCTCAGCCCCAGCGCATCCAGATCACCCTCGTGCACAGCGAGGCGTGCCACTTCTGCGACGACGCCCTCGACGTCCTGACGCTGATGTCAAAGGATCATCCGATTGACGTCCAGGTAGTCCCGGTCACTTCGCGTGTGGGCCTCGACCTGGTGGCCCGGCACCGGCCCGCGATGAACCCCCTGGTTCTTGTCGATGGTCGCTACTTCAGCTCCGGCCGTCTGCCCCGCAAGAAGCTCCTTAAGTATCTGATGGCTGCTGCCCCGGCTGCTATGGCTACGGACCGCTGACATGGGATCTGAGCTCCTCGCGACCGGTAGCATCTTGGCCGCGTTCTTCGCTGGCGGTGTCGCGCTCTTCGCCCCGTGCTGCATCGTCTTCCTCGCCCCGAGCTACCTCGCCGGCGCAGTCAAGAACCGCCGGTGGCGGCTGCTGCCTCTCACATTCGTGTTTGCCGCAGGTTTGGCGGTCGTGCTGGTCCCCATCACCCTCGGCATGGGGTTGCTGGCGGGGGCGATCGCCCGCTATCACCAGCCTCTCTACTACGCCGGAGCTGCGCTCATGTTCGGGCTGGCCGTCCTGGCGTTCTCCGGGCGCATGTGGTCGCTGCCTTCGTTCATCCGCGCTCCTGACACCGCGCGGGGGGACACGGCGAGCTTCTTCGGCCTCGGCATCTTCTCCGGTGTTGCTTCATCGTGCTGTGCCCCGGTCCTCGCGGGTGTGATGACACTTTCGGTGCTGTCAGGATCGGCCGCTGGCGGCCTCGTCCTCGGCTTGGCCTACGTCTTCGGGATGGTCTTCCCACTCTTCGTCATGGCGCTGGTCTGGGACAAGGCGAAGCTCGGGGAACGACGCTTCCTGAGCGCGAAGACTGTTACCGTCCGGTTCGGCACACGGACCGTGGTGACGAACACCCTGAACATCGCGGTCGCCGTCGCCTTCGCTGTCATGGGCGGCTTCGTCATCGCCCTCGCGGGTGCCAGTGACATGACCGGTGGCAGTGCAGCGCAGAGCGCCATGAGTGACGCGCTCACGAGAGCCTTCATGTGGGTGCAGGAAGTCGTCAGCCCTGTCCCGGAGGCCCTGTTGACCCTCGCACTCCTCGGCGTCGTCGGGATCTTCGTCTGGGCCACCCTGGCCGGTCGCGCCAAGCGACGCGGGCACGGCTCCGCCGAGGCCATCGTCGACGCCGAGTCAGTAGGGCTCGACGTCGAATCCACCACTGTCACCGCCACCCCCGGGGCACCGGATGACACCCCGCCACCCCACTGCCACTAGGAAAGTGACCATGACCTCCGGAACCGCCACTCGCCGTCGCAAAGAGCGCGAGCAAGTCCTCGCCGAGATCCAAAGTGCTCAGAGAAGTACCGACCGGCGCCGCCAGCTCATTCGCCGGGCCCTCTGGACCGTCGCGCTCCTCGTGATCGTCACCCTCACCGCGGCCGCGCTCATCTCGGCCCAGCCCGTGCAGGACGAGGAGTCCCGACCGGCGCCCGACTTCACACTGCCAGCATCGGACGGCACGACCGTCTCCCTCGCCGACCTCCGGGGCAAGCCCGTCGTCCTCTACTTCAATGAGGGCGCGGGTTGCGACTCATGCATCGTCCAGATGGCCGAGATCGAGAAGGAACCCGGCTTCGCAGCAGCAGGTATCACGGTCCTGCCCATCGTCATGAACTCCGCAGAGCACATCAACGTCGAGCGCCAACGGTTCGAGATTGCGGCCCCCTTCCTCTTGGACGACGGCACCATCTCCGAGGCGTACGGGACGCTCGGCACCGGCATGCACGAAGGGCTTCCCGGTCATGGGTTCGTGCTCATCGACGCCGAGGGTGTGCAGCGCTGGTACGGCAACTACCCGTCCATGTGGCTCGCCCCCAAGGAACTCCTGCAGATCGTGACGGACCGGCTCTGAGGAGCCCGCGACTCTTAGGTCCCCCGTGGGAGATCAGCGAGCGACGATGCCGGTGGCGCTGCGGCGAGGGGGCCGTAGGATCGCTGCCGAGACGACATGGCAAGGACGAACCTACGGTGAACGGCAGACTGAACGACTCGAGCATGGGCCAGGGGAGCGCAGCGACGCTCGGCTTGGTTCTGCTTGGGTGGTTCGGTGCGCAGACGCTGGCTCTTGACATCGCGGACCGGATCTCCTCGCTCACTGGCTCCGAGGTCATGCATCGCCATCACTATGCGGACACGGTCGCGACGGTGCTGCTCGTAGGCGCGGCCGCCCTGCTGCTTGGTGCTGCTGTGCGCCCACGGCTCCCGGGCCGCACGTCACCAGCGCTGGCTTCCAGGCTGGGCTCGACGCGGACCTCGCCAGCAGTTCTCGCGGCTCTCCTGTTGACCGCAGCGGAGACAAGTGAGCTCGCGCTCCTTGCGCACCACCACACGTGGCCCGTCATCGTGCTTCTCATCGTCGTCGCGCTTCTCCAGGGTGTGGCGGCTCTGGCGATTGCGTACGGATGGTCGGCCGTGATGCGCTCGATCATGAGGTGGCGGGCGCTCTCGCACGTTGCTGAGCAGCGTGGGGAACGCCCACGCGCCGCCGTGGCGACCCGGGCATACGGGCTTCAGCCGGTCCATTGGATCGGCACGCTGACACCTGAGCGCGCACCCCCGGGGGTCCCTGCGTAACGAACGGTGGCTCACCTGGGCCGTCGACGTCGCACTCATACCCCGGCCGCGTGGTTGACCATCGCCGCGCGCCACGCCCTTTCGCGCCGTGCAGACCGCGCGCGCTCCGCTGTTCCTTCGCGGCGCGACGCGGGACGTGCTGGCCAGCCCGAGGAGTCGCTATGACCCCACATTCCTCAAAGCCCGATTTTCACCCAAACCACGAGGCACTCGACGGACCGGGTCGTCTCTTCTCCCTGGACATCGCGCGCGGGCTCGCCCTCCTGGGCATGATCGTCATCAACGTCGGCCCTGCCGAGGCAGAGACTCTGCTCCACCGGCTCTACTTGATGCCGTATGGGCGTGCTTCCGTGCTCTTCGTCGTCGTCGCAGGCGTCGGTATGGGGTTGATGCTGCGTTCACGTCGGCGCGATGCCAGACGGTGGCCGATTGTCCTGTGGCGAGCGGGCCTCCTCTTCATCGGCGGCCTGACGCTGCAGCTCGTCACTGATGACGTGAGTGTCATCCTCCCCGTCTACGGTGCGCTCTTCGCGCTCGCGTTGGTCCTCCAGTTCGTCCCGCGGTCAGGTCTTTTGGTTCTCGCCGCGACGATGACGATCCTTGGCCCGGTGCTGTTCATCGCGGTGATGAACCTTGACGGCGGGCCGTACGGTTGGTGGTCAGGGCTCCCAGTGGGCGAACTCTCGCACGACCTCCTGTTCTCAGGAAGATTCCCGCTGGTGACTTGGTGCGTGCCGTTCATCATGGGGATGTGGCTCGCGCGTCTTGACCTGCGCAGCAGGCCGCTTCTTGACCGACTCATCGTGGTCGGTGGCGTCGCAGCGCTCGGTGGGTTCGCACTGAGCCGCATCTCACTCGGACTCGTGGGCGAGGGAGCGGACGTGGGCTTTGCCCGGCTGCTGACCGGGGCGGCTCACGGTCAGATGCCGCTGTGGCTGATCAGCAGTGTCGGGGGAGCGGTCTTTGTCATCGCGACTGTGCAGCGCCTGGGCCCGCGCCCATCATGGATGCTCGGGCCGCTCGCCGCCGTAGGCCAGCTGCCCCTCACCTTGTACGTCCTGCACATCGGGATCCTCGCTGTCATCCGACCGGAGGGCGGGTACAGCCGGACCGAGGGAATGGCAGTGAGCGCCGTGATGATCGCCGCGTTCATCGTGGTCGCACTCGTTTGGCGCTACTTCGCCAGGACCGGCCCGCTTGAGTGGCTCCTCCGCGCACCCTGGTTCTTCCCGCGTCGTCGACCGGTGGAGTCTGCCCTCCATCCGCAGGGGGAAGGGGTGCATGGTTGTGAGCTCCCAGTCTCTCGGACACGGAGCGATGTCTGACGCGGCGGGGCGTCGGCTCGTTGCGGACCAGCGGGTCGCCAATGTCCGCCCGAGTTCGACAGCTGCGACCAGCCATGCTCCGAGAAGCTGCCGGAGTGCCGGCGGTGTCGCTTCCCTGCCCTCAGCTTCGGACGAGCCGCGCAATCGCGTTCGAGACTTCGGCGATCTTCGCATCCTCCACCTGAGCGCGCGCGCCAGAAGCCTCGGTGAGGCAATGGCGGATGTGGTCGTCCAGCAAGATGAGCGCCACTCCTTCCAGTGCCCGCGACGCTGCAGCGACCTGAGTGAGAACATCGATGCAGTACTGCTGCTCCTCGACCATCCTGGAAATGCCGCGAACTTGGCCTTCGATGCGACGTAGCCGGATCACGAGCCGGCGGGTGTCGTCCGCGCCAACAGCTCCCTTCGGGGCCGGTTTCATGGCCTCGCCCTCCCGTCCTCTGGTGGCCTAAGGGGCACTTGCCCGCCCTGCCGGTGTACTTGGCAGGACGGGCAAGTTCCTCATGCCTCGGTCATGGTGTACTTCGCCGGGTTCGCCTGGAAGCTCTCTGCGCAGTGCTTGGAGCAGAAGTAATAGGTCGTGCCGTCGTGCTCGTGCGTGTCGGCCGCTGTGTCCGGGTCGATGTTCATGCCGCAGACGGGATCAAGGGCCTTCGGTGACGCGTGGGACATGTCTTCCTCCGTGAGTGTTGCTGGGTGGGTTCTCTCTGGGTCGCTCCCCACCTCGACCGTGGGTTCGGTGCTAGGGCGACGGGGAACGTCGACGACTGGTTGTGGGGCGAAGCGACGCAGCCGGTTGGCGTTGGCTACGACCGAGAGCGAGGACAGCGCCATGGCCGCGGCGGCGATCATCGGGCTGAGCAACAGCCCAAAGGCGGGGTACAGAACTCCGGCGGCGATCGGGATGCCAAGGCCGTTGTACATCCAGGCGAACACCAGGTTCTGTCGGATGTTGCGCATGGTGGCGCGCGACAGATCGATAGCGGTGACCATTCCGGAGAGCGAGCCAGAGATCAAGGTGATGTCGGAGGACTCGATCGCGACGTCCGTGCCGGTACCGATGGCCGAGCCGACGTCGGCCTGCGCCAGCGCTGGTGCATCATTAATCCCGTCGCCGACCATGCCGACGACCTTGCCCTCGGCCTGCAAACGCTTGACCTCGGCGGCCTTGTGGTCCGGCATGACTTCTGCCAGTACACGGGTGATGCCCACCTGTCGAGCGATGGCTGCCGCGGTGTCCCGGTTGTCACCAGTCATCATCACGACCTCGATGCCCCGAGACTGGAGGGCGGCGACAGCCGCAACCGAGTCCTCCTTCAGCGTGTCCGCCACGCCGATCACCCCAGCGGGGCGGCCATCGACCGCGGCGAGCATCGGTGTCTTCCCGTCCCCAGCGAGGCGGTTCAGATCCGGCAGAAGCGGGTCGGCGTCAATTCCGGCACCGGCCAGCAGCCGCCGGTTCCCGACGAGCACCTCCCGGCCAGCGACGAGCGCTCGGACGCCTTGCCCTGTCACCGAGTCGAAGGCGACCGCCTGGTCCACGATCAGGCCCCATTCGCGCGCGCCGGCGACGATAGCCGTGGCGAGAGGATGCTCAGACGACTCTTCGACCGCCGCTACGAGCGCGAGGAGGTCATCGGCGTCGAAACCTGCCGCCGGCACTACGTCAGTCAGTGCCGGGGCACCCTTGGTGATCGTCCCGGTCTTGTCCAGCACGACCGTGTCCATCTTGTGCGCCGTCTCTAGGGCCTCGGCGGAGCGGATGAGGATGCCGTTGGTAGCCGCCTTGCCAGTGCCGACCGTGATGGAGAGGGGCGTTGCGAGGCCCAGTGCGCACGGGCAAGCGATGATCAGCACCGAGACCGCCGCGACTAGAGCGAAGACGGACGCCGGTGGCGGGCCGACTAGTACCCACACCGCGAAGGTCCAGATCGCGACCCCGATCACTGCAGGGACGAAGTAGCTTGAAACCTTGTCCACGAGACGCTGGATAGGTGCCTTTGATCCTTGTGCTTCGCGGACCAACGCGATGATCTGAGCCAGCATCGTCTCCGCGCCCACCTTGGTCGCGGTGTAGCGGAAGGCGCCCGTCTGGTTGATCGTGGCACCGATGACAGCGTCGCCAACATTCTTGGTGACGGGGATTGGCTCCCCGGTGACCATGGACTCGTCCACGGCTGACGAACCGTCGACGACCTGCCCGTCGACGGGCAGCTTCTCGCCCGGACGGACCTGAACGACGTCACCCACGACGACGTCGTCGACCGGCACCTCGATCTCCTGCTCGCCTCGAACCACACGTGCGGTTCGGGGCTGGAGCCCGATGAGCGACCGGATCGCCTCCCCGGTGCCAGCCTTGGCCTTCGTCTCGAGCAGTCGACCCAGAAGGATCAGGGTGATGATGACGCCAACCGCCTCGTAATACACCTCTCGAAGCTCGGTCGGGAGCAAGGCGGGGAAGAACGTCACGACGAGGCTGTAGCCGTATGCGGCGATCGTGCCCAGGGTGATGAGAGAGTTCATCTCGGCGGTGCGGTGGGACAACGCCTGCCAGCCGATCCGGTGAATCGGCCAACCTGCGTACACCATCACGGGCGTGATGAGCGCGAACTGGAACCAGTCGTTCATCAACAGCTCGGGCATCGACGACACGTTGAAGAACTCGACCAGCATCACCGCGAAGACGACCGGCGCAGTCAGGATGGTGCCCAGGGCGACCCGCCGACGCAAGTCGGCGATCTCGGCCCGGCGCTCGCGCTCCTCAGCATCGCCGTCCTCAGGCTGAGCCGTGGGGGGTGTCGACGGCGAGAAAACCTCCGGGCTTGCGGCGACGCTTCTGGTCGACCCGTCGTCCTCCATGGACGACGGGCCTGGAAGCGTCTCCTCCGTCGACGTCGACACGCGGTCAAGGACCTGGAGACGTCCGCGGACCATGTTCATGCCACAGGCGAACTCGTACTCGCCCACCGTCTCCGGCATGAGCTCCACGACGGTCGTCTCGTGAGCCGGCAGGCTTGCGTTGACCTTGAAGTCCGGCATGACCACCCGGGAGGTGCACTCGCCCGCCTCCTGCCTGTCGAACTCCATCCGTACCGGTACACCTCGCATCACTCGGACCACGTCGGGGCTGTACCCACCCTGGACCTTGACGCGAACGACCTGAAAGCCGTCGTCGAGCCGAGCGTCGTGGGCCTTCCTCGGCCCAAAGAAGTACCAGCCCAAAACACCCGTCAGGAGGACCGCAGCCGCGATCACGAGGATCTCGAACCCTGTCATCTCACACCTCCGCCTCAAGCACCTTTGTCGTGGTGCACAGATCCGCCGGGTACCCCCCGGGGGTATGTCCAACCCTAGGCAGAGAAGGAATGAACATGTCGGGCGGGACCATGAAGATCTGATGAAGGCAGCGGGTGGCGGTCGTTGGACCGTTGGCCTCGCGGCACGAGCGCCGGTGGGACGCCCGACGCATCTTCATCAAATCTTCATCTGAACCCAACCGCGACTTGATGACCTGCGTCGATCCTAGTTGGCGGCAGGCGAGCAGGGACGGTGCGTCCTCCGCCGACAATTCGCGCGAAATGGTCCGCACGAAGGGCGAGTCGTTCTGGACGGACTATCTGGGCTACTAGAGATCGAGAACGACACAGTCCAACGCGTCAGCCAACGCCAGGGCGCACTCTGAACCACGACACAAGGGCAAATCGTTGAGACACCTCATGAACCGTAGGCGCGGCGCGACCGCTTCGTTCCTCTTGGCGGCGGCACTGGTCCTTGCTGCTTGCTCGACCGACACAGTGGAAGACCCGGTTCTCCAGGAGTTAGGACTGGAGGGGATGAGCGGTCAGGAGGTAGTCGAGATGCTCGACGCATCCACCGCTGCTCGTCCGTTCACTTTCGGCGCCTCTGTGCTCGAGGAGGAACTGGTGATCAGTGCGGGCAACCAGGAGACCTCCCTCGAGTTGCCGGCAGACATGCAGTACATCTCGATCGCCCCATTCGTCGAGGCGACGCATGAGTGCTACTACCACAGCCTGGGTACGTGTCAGGGTGAACTGGTCGATCAGACCGTTGACGTCACGATCACCGACAGCAGCGGTCAGATCCTTGTCGATGAGCAGGCGACAACGTACACGAACGGGTTCGTGGGGTTCTGGGTACCGCGCGACATCGAGGGAACGATCAGCGTCACTTATGAGGGGCGAGTGGGCAGCGTGCCGTTCACGACTGCAGACGGTAGCCCTACCTGCATCACCACGCTGCAGCTCACATGACCTGTCGCGTCTCCGTCGCAGTACCGTGTTCTAGGCACGAATGAACGCCCATGAGCCGACGAGTGTCGACCCTCCAGCATCCCGAACCGACCAGCCGAGTAGCTCTCGGTCACTCTTCGCCCGCTACCGAATCATCACCGTCGTCCTGGTGCTGCTTGCCGCGGCTTTAGTAACGGCGGGGTTGGCCCGCTCCCTGTCTGGAGCTGGAGCGCAGGACTCCGGCACAGCGATCAGCAGGGCGGTCACCGAGTACCCGCCCGACAGTCGCGCGGAACCGGTGGACTTGTCGGGAACAGGCTTGACCGGTGAGAGCATCGAGATCGGGACGTGGCGCGGTGCCGTCGTCGTGATCAACGTTTGGGGCTCGTGGTGCGCACCATGTCGGCAGGAGGCCCCGGTACTCGCGGCGGCGTCGTCGGCGTACGCCGATGAAGGTGTGCAGTTCCTCGGCGTTAACGTGCGCGATAACGCGGCGGCAGCAATAGCGTTTGAGGAGAGCTACGGGATCACGTACCCGAGCATCGACGACAGCGACGGAAGAGCACTCCTGAGCCTGGCCCAGCATCTTCCCGGCTCCGGAGTTCCGGTGACGCTGATCCTGGACCGCGACGGGCGTCCTGCTGCTCGCATCCTCGGAGCGGTTGAAGAGTCGACCCTGACCTCCTTGCTGGACACGATCCTCGCCGAGCAGGCTCCGGACCGAACATGACCGGCGCCTTGCAGGAGATCGTCGCTACCGGGCCGATGCTCGCGGCGGCAGCAGTAGCGGCCCTCGCAGGGTTGATCTCGTTCGTGTCTCCTTGTGTGCTCCCCGTGGTGCCTGGATATGTGTCTTACGTTGCCGGCGGTCCGTTGCTCGATCGAGGCGCGGCGACCCAGCGACGCCCGGTGATTGTCGGGACCACCTTGTTCATCTTGGGGTTCGCTGCGGTGTTCGTCGCCTACGGCGCCCTCTTTGGCGGACTGGGCGCCACTCTGCAGTCCTCCCAAGCCGTGCTCACGCGCATCCTGGGAGTTGTCGTCGTGATCATGGGACTGGTTCTTGCGGGCTGGTTTCCCGGGTCGCAGCGCCAGTTCCTCCCGCGCCTTCGTCCAAAGACAGGCCTCGTCGGTGCCCCCCTGATGGGAGTCACCTTCGGCCTTGGATGGACACCGTGCCTCGGCCCGACGCTCGCGACAGTCCAGACGTTGGCGTTTACCGAGGCCAGTGCAGGGCGCGGGGCAGCTCTAGCTGGCATCTATGCCGCCGGACTCGGACTGCCATTCGTCGCCGTCGGCCTAGGCATGCGACGCGCGCTCACCGCGACCGAATGGGCCCGCAAGCACACCGTTGCGATCAAGCGGGCTGGCGCAGTCATGCTCATCGCGACCGGGCTCATGCTGGCCACGGGCGTGTGGGATCAGATGATGCGGGCCCTGCAGTCGACCATCTCTGGCTTCACCACTGTCCTCTAGCGGCACGGAGACGAGCCACCCGAATGATCACAAACGGAAGTCAAGAGACCACGATCAGGCAAGAGGGTTCTGCCACTCATGCCGCCCCCGAGTCCGCTCCACGCGAGGATTCGGGCGCGGGTGCGCTCGCCACGGAGTCCGTGGAGGGTACGGCTCGGCCTGGGGTGATGGCGATGCCGTCCCGCCCGTCCGGGCAAGGAGTGGTCCCATTGCTCCGCTGGGCATGGCGAACGTTGACCTCTATGCGCATCGCGGTGCTGCTCCTGATTGCGCTGGCCCTGGCAGCGGTGCCGGGATCGCTTCTGCCTCAGCGTGGCGTCGCGTTCGACCCGGGCGCCGTTACCAGGTTCATCGCGGATAACCCGGCGATAGGACCTTGGCTAGATCGCGTGGGGTTCTTCGAGGTCTACTCCTCGCCATGGTTCGCAGCGATCTACCTGCTGCTCATGGTCTCGATGACGGGTTGCGTGCTGCCTCGAGCTGCTCGTCTGTGGGAATCGGTGCGCGCAGCGCCGCCGCGGGCGCCGACCAACCTGGCGCGCCTGGACGATCATCGTCGCGTCACTGTGACTGCTGTGCCATCGCAGGTCTTGGACGTTGCGGCGTCTCACTTGCGAGCAAGAAGATTCCGCGTGGTGGTCGATCAAGACTCCGTCCGGGCAGAGAAGGGGTACCTGCGCGAACTCGGCAATCTCGTGTTCCACCTGTCACTGCTCGTGCTGCTCGTTGGCGTGGCGATCGGCTCGTTGTTCGGGTTCGAGGGCCGCGTGATCGTCGTTGAGGGCGGCTCGTTTACGAACACGCGCCTGCAGTACGACGAGTTCACCCCCGGGCCCCTGACAGACGCCGAGTCGCTGAGCCCGTTCTCGCTCACGCTCGACGACTTCACCGCCAAGTTCGAGACCTCCGGGCCCCAGATGGGAAGCGCACGAGACTTCCAGGCCGCTGTGAGCGTGCAGCGCACACCTGGTAGTGAGCCCGCTGCCGTCACGATCGAGGTCAACCATCCACTGGACGTCGAAGGCACCAAGCTCTTCCTCACGGGTCACGGGTACGCCCCGGTGGTGAGTGTCCGTGACGGTCGCGAAAAGCCAGTCTTCAATGGCCCCGTGGTGTTCATTCCCTTCGACGGGAACCTGTCCTCCGAAGGGGTGATCAAGGTCCCGGACGCGCAGCCGACCCAGTTGGGGTTCGAAGGCTTCTTCCTCCCCACGGCCTCCGTCGACCCATCTCTTGGACCCCGCTCGCTCTATCCCGACCTTGTTGACCCTCAACTTCTTCTCACCGCTTACACCGGTGACCTCGGTCTTGCAGGGCAGCCGCAGTCGGTGTTCCGCCTGGACAAGAACGAACTGACGCAGGTGTTCGACGGGACCCAGCCGTTCGCGCGCGCACTTAGTCCCGGGGAGTCCATGACGTTGCCCGATGCCCAGGGCACCTTGACTTTTGAGTCGGTGTCCCGGTTCGCGAACTTTCAGATCGCCCACGATCCCGGCAAGGAGATCTCGCTTGTTGGAGCGGTCGCACTGATGCTCGGGCTCACCATCTCGCTCGGGGTCCGCCGGCGCCGAATCTGGATCCGCGTGGCGAGCACCCCGGAAGGGTCCACGACGGCCGAGGTCGCAACCTACGCATTGACCCGCCGTGGCCCGGTCGCGGACGAACTCTCTTCAGTAGTCGCCGCGATGTCGGGCATCGAACCGGACGACATCGACACTTCCCCGCAGAATCGAGAGGACTGACCATGCCCAACCCCGTCTTCCTGGCAGAACTCAGCGACCGGCTGATATACGGCGCGATCGCCGTTTACGTCCTAGCGATGCTCGCCTACGCCTACCAGGCGGCCACGCGCACCCGGTCCATAGCTTCGGAGCTGGCTCGGCAGGCAGTGCCCGTGACCACCTCGGCGGCGGTCGTCGCGTCCCCTGTCGCGCAGGCGCCCCCCGGCACCCGGAGCTTGAGCGCCCCAGCGGGCCGCCGCGTCGAACGGGTCGCGGCATCGCTGACGACGCTTGCGTTCGTGTTGCACTTCGTGGGCCTCCTCAGCCGAGGCCTGGCTGCGGGGCGTGCACCCTGGGGAAACATGTACGAGTTCACCGTTGCTGGCACTCTCGCAGCCACGGGTGCCTACCTGGTGTTCCTTCGACGCCGCCCGGTGCGCGACCTCGGAGTGTGGATCGTCGCATTGGTCACCTTGTGCCTCGGGCTGGCTGTGACAGTTCTGTATACCCCTGCCGGCGACCTTGTCCCTGCGCTCAACTCGTACTGGCTCGTGATTCACGTTTCAGCAGCGATCATCGCCGGCGGAGTCTTCACCGTGGGCGCGGCGGCGACCTGCCTGTACCTGCTTCGCCGGCGGGCGGATGTGCGTGCTGGCGAAGCCGCCACGCGTGGCTACGCCGGATGGCTGCCTGCGGCCAGCACGCTGGAAGGGGTGGCACACACCGCCCACCTGTTCGCCTTCCCCGTCTGGACCTTCGCTGTCCTCGCCGGTGCCGTCTGGGCTGAGGACTCCTGGGGCCGATACTGGGGCTGGGACCCCAAGGAGACTTGGGCGTTCATCACCTGGGTCTTCTACGCCGCCTACCTCCACGCGCAGTCGACCGCCGGGTGGCGCGGCAAGAAGGCCGGGTGGCTGGCATTGGCGGGATACCTCGCGTATCTCTTCAACTTCGTCGGCGTCAACCTGTTCATCAACGGCCTGCATTCTTATGCCGGTGTGTGAGAGACAACCTTGACGGAGCCGCTCGGGGACTTCGCTCCCAAGCGAACGCGTGCCGAACCGGCCAGCGCGAAGGAGTGGCCCGTGGCCGCAGGCGGCCCGACATCGTCGGACACTCCGTGTCGCGTGAACTCTTCCCCCCCTCCAGGCTTCGAGACCTTCCACTCCCTCACAGCCCCGTCGTCACCAACGACATGAGCCACGACATATAGCGGCGGCGCTGGCGTCACTGTCGGTCCCGGCTGGGATGCTGCATGCATGCCTGACAGCGCGCCAACCCGTGATCGGGGACCGAAGCGGCCATCCCTCGAGCTGCCGCTAGGCGCGCGGTCGTGCGGAGGGCGCGGCCGGCAGCGCGGCGGCCGTTGGGAGCCATGCGACTCGACTAATCTGACCGGCGAGCGAGCGGCGATCGAGGTGATGTCACGCTCTAGTGACGACGCGAGACTGCTGCGGCGGGAGATGCTCACAAGCATGCGGCTCGCTGAACAGGGGCAACTGACGTACGGCAAGAAGGCCGACGTCTACGCGTGCTCCTCTGCTGAGCTCGTGCTGGAGATGCGCTTCGACCACCGCGTGCAGTATCCCGACGGGCTGCGCGCGGTGCGGTTGTACTTCTCTGAGCCGGACAGCATGCCTGGTGTCCTACTGTCGGCAAAGCTCGCCGCCAAACCTGCCACGGTCGAGGGCTTGGACCTGCAGGACGAGCACATCGCGGACGCTCAGTTGCGTGTGGAGAAGCACCTCGGGCTATGATTTCACCCCGCAGTTGCGCTGCAGCGCAACTCTCCGCATGCGAAAGTAGATCCGTGGACCTTGAGACCCTGCTCGGTATCGACCCCGCCGACCCCCGAGACCGCCTTGCTGACTACATCGTCACGGCCGACGAGGATCTCATGCGCGAACTAGTCGCCCGGCGCAAGGAGCTCGGGCTGCGTCAGGAGGACGTCGCCGAGCGCATGGGCATCGACAAGAGCAACGTCTCGCGCATCGAGCGCGGTGACCGGGATCTTCTCCAGTCGACGCTGCGCCGCTACCTCATGGCGATTGACTCCGTCGTCGTGCACGAGGTGCGAGCGTTCGAGGACATCGACTGTGCCCGCAAGGCCGCCCACTACTACTCGAGCGACGCGCACGCCTACGCGCAACGTACGAAACCCATGCCGCAGCGGACCGTCCAGAGCGCCCACATCTATGTCTGAGCCCTCGCAGGCGGTGCGCGACTTCGTCGCGGGAGTGGAACTGCGCGAGATCGACCACTACGAGTTGTCCGCGGTACGCGGGCTGCCAGGATCGGATGGCATTCGCCCGGTGATCGGCCCAGGGCGCCTGGACGAAGGCTCCGGGGGCGACGACGTCGACAACGAACTGAACGTCTTCTGGACGGGCGACCGTGCGCAGGTCTTGGTGCGATTGCACTCGACATTGCGCAGTGACGCTGGCGAGATCCGCGTCGGCACCCAGGCCGAGTACACCGTTGCCGAAGACGTGCGCGGCGCGTCGGTTGAGGTTGAGTGGGAGTTCGTCAACCGCGTGGCGATCATGGCGATCGTCCCCTACACCCGCGCCGCCGTCGCCGAACTGTCCTCGCGGGTGTTCGGCGTGACCTACACGTTGAGCGTCATCCGCCCCGGGGACATCACTTTTGCCCCCCAAGAGCGCGCAGCCGGGCAGATCGAGGCGGACTCGGAATAGCGTCATTGTGGCCTTGGCCGTTATGTGGCGGGGTTCTGTCGCCGCTTCGTGAGTTCCCTGATGATCGGGCGAATCGTCCCGTGGGTCGATCCCCAACTGACACAGCCTCGTTCGCACGCTTAGCGACTCCGGGCTGCGTAAACCACTTCAGTCCTCGCTGTATAGTTCAGCGCATGCTGACCATTGCTTCTCGCCTGGACGTGATGAACCGGTTGGGCCGCGCGCTGGCCGACCCGACCAGGTCCCGGATCATCCTGACGCTGCTCGACCGGCCGGCCTACCCGGCAGAGCTGGCCCGCGATCTGGACCTCACACGCTCCAACGTG
>CAZECM010000011.1:0-305 GCA_964510785.1 uncultured Cellulomonadaceae bacterium
CGCGATGTACGACGGCGGCTACCGACCTGACCGTGGCTTCTCGAAGTGCACGCGCGTGGTCGGCGACGTCATGGGCAAGTACCACCCGCACGGTGACGGCGCGATCTACGACGCGCTCGCGCGACTCGTGCAGGACTGGACGATGCGCTACCCGCTCGTCTCCGGCCAGGGCAACTTCGGCTCGCCCGGCAACGACCCCGCCGCCGCGCCGCGGTACACCGAGTGCCGCATGGCGCCGCTCGCGATGGAGATGCTGCGCGACATCGACCAGGACGCGGTCGACTTCCGCGACAACTACGACGGGC
>CAZECM010000011.1:315-64685 GCA_964510785.1 uncultured Cellulomonadaceae bacterium
GCTCCCCGCGCGGTTCCCGAACCTGCTGGCCAACGGCTCGTCCGGCATCGCCGTCGGCATGGCCACGAACATCCCGCCGCACAACCTGCGCGAGCTCGCGCAGGGCGTGCAGTGGCACCTCGAGCACCCCGACGCGCCGCACGCGGAGCTGCTCGAGGTCCTCATCGGCATCATCAAGGGCCCGGACTTCCCCACGGGCGCGCTCATCCTGGGTCGGCGCGGGATCGAGGACGCGTATCGCACGGGCCGTGGCTCGATCACGATGCGTGCCGTGGTCGAGGTCGAGGAGATCCACAACCGGCAGTGCCTCGTCGTCACCGAGCTGCCGTACCAGGTCAACCCGGACAACCTCGCCGAGAAGATCGCGCACCTCGTGCGCGACGGCAAGATGCAGGGCATCTCGAACATCCGCGACGAGACCTCGGGCCGCACGGGGCAGCGTCTCGTCATCGAGCTCAAGCGCGACGCCGTCGCGAAGGTCGTCCTCAACAACCTCTACAAGCACACCCAGCTGCAGGACACGTTCGGCGCGAACATGCTCGCGCTCGTCGACGGCGTCCCGCGCACGCTGAGCCTCGACGCGTTCATCCGCCACTGGGTGACCCACCAGCTCGAGGTCATCGTCCGCCGCACGCGCTTCCGCCTCAAGGAGGCCGAGGAGCGCGCGCACATCCAGCTCGGCTACCTCAAGGCCCTCGACGCCCTCGACGCCGTGATCGCGCTCATCCGCGCGTCGACGAGCGTCGAAGATGCGCGCGACGGGCTCATCGAGCTGCTCGACGTCGACGAGCCGCAGGCCATGGCGATCCTCAACCTGCAGCTGCGCCGCCTCGCGGCCCTCGAGCGGCAGAAGATCCAGGACCTGTGGGACCAGCTCCAGCGTGAGATCACCGACTACAACGCGATCCTCGCGAGCGAGTCGCGCCAGCGCGAGATCGTCGGCACCGAGCTCGCGGAGATCGTGAACCACTACGGCGACGAGCGCCGCACCACGATCCTCCCGTACGACGGCGAGGTCTCGATGGAGGACCTCATCCCCGAGGAAGAGGTGGTCGTCACGATCACGCGCGGCGGCTACGCCAAGCGGACCCGGACGGACAGCTACCGCTCGCAGCGGCGCGGTGGCAAGGGGGTCAAGGGCGCACAGCTGCGCGAGGACGACCTCGTCGACCACTTCTTCGTCACGACCACGCACCACTGGCTGCTGTTCTTCACGAACTTCGGCCGGGTCTACCGCGCGAAGGCCTACGAGCTGCCCGAGGCCGGGCGCGACGCCAAGGGTCAGCACGTCGCGAACATGCTCGCCTTCCAGCCGGACGAGCGCATCGCCCAGGTGCTCGCGCTGCGTGACTACGAGCAGGCCGAGTACCTCGTGCTCGCGACGAAGCGTGGCCTCGTCAAGAAGACGAACCTCACCGACTACGACTCGAACCGCTCGGGTGGCGTCATCGCGATCAACCTGCGCGAGGACGACGAGGGCGCACCCGACGAGGTCGTCGCGGCCAGGCTCGTCGACGCGGACGACGACGTCATCCTCGTCTCGCGCAAGGGCCAGTCGATCCGGTTCACCGCGACCGACGGCGAGCTGCGTCCCATGGGGCGAGCGACGTCGGGCGTCACGGGCATGAAGTTCCGGGGCGAGGACGCGCTGCTCGCGATGGACATCGTGCGTGAGGACGCCTTCCTCTTCACCGTGACCGAGGGTGGTATCGCCAAGCGCACCGCCCTGACCACGGAGAACTACCGCGTGACGAAGCGCAGCGGCCTGGGCATCAGGGTGGCGAACCTGCCCGAGGCGAACGGCGACCTCGTCGGGGCGCTCGTCGTCGACGAGGGTGACGAGGTGCTCGTCATCATGGAGAAGGGCAAGATCGTCCGCTCCGCCGTCGACGAGGTCCACGCGACGGGTCGCACCACGCAGGGTGTGATCTTCGCCAAGCCCGACGCGGGCGACCGGATCATCGCCGTCGCGCGGAACGTGGAGCGACGCGAGGATGCAGAAGAGGTTACGGTGGAAGGCGGAGCGGAGCCCGACGAGGGCGCCGCAGACGTCGAGCGATCCGAAGGGGACTGATGAGCACCGACCAGGACGCGCAGTCGTCTTCGGACACCGGTCCCCTCACCGGCGTGAAGGCGGCGATGCGCAAGGCTGTGCAAGGAGCGCAAGCCGCTGTATCGTCACTGGGCACGTCGTCCGACGAGCGCCAGGCCGGTGCTCCCCCAGTGAAGGCATCCACCATCTCGACTTCCACGCCCCAGGAGACCAGCGTCCCGGCCCCACCGCCGGCGAAGAAGGCTCCCGCGAAGATCCCGCCCAAGGGTGGGTCCCCGAAGAAGGCGCCCGCCAAGGCCGCACCGGTCACGGCCGCGCCCGTCACCGAGGTACCCGGGACGGTGGCGCCCGCGAACGGCGCGTCCGCCGCGGCGACCACGATCCCGCCCGCGGGTGTCGTACGGCCCGCCCCGCGCGCGATCCCCGTGGGTGGTCCGGTGCCGAGCGGTGCCCCGCGCAGGGTGCGGCTCGCCGTCTCCCGCGTGGACCCGTGGTCCGTGATGAAGCTGTCGTTCCTGCTCTCGGTGGCCGTCGGCATCATGGTGGTCGTGGCGACGGTCGCGGCGTGGACCATGATCGACAACCTCGGCGTCTTCGCCTCGACCGACCAGCTGTTGCACGAGGTGCTCGGCCAGGAGTCGGCGGAGAAGCTCAACATCATGCAGTACTTCGCCTTCAACCGGTTCGTGTCCGGTGCCACGCTCATCGCCGTCGTCGACGTCGTGCTCCTCACGGCGCTCGCGACGATCGGCGCCTTCCTCTACAACATCACGGCCGCGCTCGTCGGCGGCCTGCACCTCACCCTCACGGACGAGTGAGACCGGGGTCGCTGGTTGGCGGCCCCCCGCACTCGTGAGGTAGTCTCATGCGGCGTCCGCGGCGATCCCGCAGGCGCGACGGGCCTATAGCTCAGACGGTTAGAGCGCTTCCCTGATAAGGAAGAGGTCAGAGGTTCAAGTCCTCTTAGGCCCACTCCCCGAGGTCGCAAGGAGCACCATGAAGAAGTTGCTGCTCGTCCTGACAGCCGCTGGCGTGGGGTACCTCGTCTGGCGCAAGTACGTGGAAGACCGCGAGGAGCGTGACCTCTGGGCAGAGGTCACCGACACACTCGAGTAGTCCGAGCCGGCGGCCTGGCCGTCGCGCAAGGGGCCATGGCGCAATTGGTAGCGCACCTGCTTTGCAAGCAGGGGGTTAGGGGTTCGAGTCCCCTTGGCTCCACCCTTGGCTCCGCCACAGGTCACTGGAGCGAAGCCCACACCCGGCGGGCGTGATCGTGCGCGACGACCGCCCAGTCGGCATAGGGCTCGTCCGGGAAGGCGCCGCCGCGGTAGAGGGTCGCTGCTGCCCGCCGGCTCGCCTTGTCGGGTCGCCTCGCGAGGGCGTGGAACCGCTCGAGATCGACGTCGACGTGCTTCAGGTTGAGCCGCACCGAGTCGCCGTCGACCACCACGTGGTGCTGGCGTGGCAGCGCGCGCTGCGGGTCGAGGGCTCGCCGGATCGTGCTCAGCGCCACCGAGAAGCGGTTGCTGAGCGTCGCGGGCTCGACGCCCGGCCACAGCACGTCCATGCAGACCTCGCGCGAGACCGCCATGCCACGTGCGGCGACGAGCATCTTCAGGAGCTCACGGGCCTTGCGGGAGGTCCACTCGGCGCGCACCCCGCAGTGCGACACGACCTCGAAGTGGCCCATCACGTGCACGCGGGGCCGTTGGCGGGCCCGGGCGCGCAGCGCTACGAACCCGCGCTCCGTGCTCGTGACCATCGCTTCGGCGAGCAGCTCGTACGCCGGGATGTCGCCGATCTCGTGACGGATCGCGAACTCCGCGAGCTCGATCTGTGCCTCGGCGAGCCACGCCTGCGCACCGATGCGGTCGGTGATGGCCACCGCCTCCTCGAGGTGTGAGCGCGCGTCGTCGAGGAGGCCGAGCCGTTCTTCGAGCAGCCCCAGCGTGCGCGCGGCAGTTCCCCAGAAGGCCACCCCGACGCCCACGGGCACGAGGCGGCTGGCGAAGGGCAGCAGCAGCGCACGCAGCTCTTCGGCGAACTCTCGCGTGCCGAGGTGGATGGCCACCTCGGTCAGCACGGTCACGCTGGAGAGCCAGTACCGGTCCCGCGGGATCTCGTCGAGGTTCTGGAGCGAGCCGAACAACCGCTCGGCGGAGGACCGCCTCCCCTGGCCCAGCCAGAGCCAGGCCAGCGACGCCGCCCAGAGCACCTGCTCGGGGTGCGCGCGCCGCGCCGCGGCGAAGCCGTCCTCGGCACCGTCGATGCGTCCCTGCATCCAGCGGATGATCCCCAGCTGCGAGGTGTAGATGGCCATCGCGTCGGCACCCTCGACTAGACGGGCGGCGGCGAACTGTTCCTCGACGAGCTGCCCGGCGGTCGCGGTGTCGCCGTCGAGGATCGCTCGCAAGCAGCGGAACCAGCCCACGGGCTCCGTGAGCTGGACGTCGAGGAAGCGCGACCCGGTGTCGGTGCGGCCGGTGAGCTCGGTGTCGAGCGAGCGGATCTCGCCCTTCTCCAGCAGCGCGACGAGCAGGAGCAGGTAGCCGACGGGGACGAGCGCGGCCTCGCCGTGGCTCGCGGCGATGTCGAGGATCTCGCGTGCGGCGGCCAGGCGTGCGTCGGTGTGCTCGGGCATGGGGTCGGCCATGCCGCGTGCCACGAGCGCGTAGCCCCGCGCCACCTCGTCGTCGAGCCGGGCCGCCATAGCTCCCGCGGCCACCGCGCACGCGTCCGCCCCCAGGTCCTGGGACTGGGTCATCGCCACGGCCTGGGAGGCCAGCACCTTGACGTGCCAGAGCGAGTCGTCGGGTCCGAGCAGTCCCAGCGCCTCCGCACAACGTGACGCGTGCGCGACGGCGGCGGGGTGGGTGAGCGCGTACGGGAGCCCGGCTCGGAGGACGGCGGCCGCCAACGCCTCGCCACGAGCTTTCTGAGACGTTGTGTCCACTTCGACCATACGGGCCGACGCTAGCAGGAGTCCGACTACAGCGGCCCCAGGACGTCCCGGGGATCTGCGTCCAGCGCGAGGGTGTCCAACACCGTGAGGAGCTGACGTTCTTCGTAGCGGAAGTGGCTCTCCATGATTGCGGCGATCCCCTCGAGGTGCTGGTCCAGCTCCGCAGGGGAAGCGGCGCGGGCTACGGCCGCCTGCAGGCCCGTCACCAGATGGGCGATCATCGAGTGGTCCTGTGTCAGGTAGGCGAGCGCCTCCCGGAGTTCGGGGTGCGCCGAGGCGACTGCCGGAAAGAGCTCGCGATCCTCGCCCTCGTGATGCCCGGTCAGTGCGGCGCAGAACCCGTGGCAGAACAGCAGCAGGTCCCGTGCGGCCGGTCCGGCTGGCTCGCCGTCGTCGAGCGCGGCCCTCGTCACCCGCAGGGCATCCCGCAACCGGTCGTGGACGGCGCGCAGCTCGCGGCTCCAGGCGATCAGCCTGGACTTCTCGCCCTCAGTCACGAGAGGGTGAAGAGATCGACAGGTACATCGTCGAGCTCCTTCGACTTCGACGCCTCCATGCCTGACACGGTCTGCCACCGGCACGCGACGTGAGTCCTAGGATCGCACGTGTCCGCGGCCGGGCACCGAGCTCGGCGACCAGCCGCCTACGGACGATCCTTCGGAGTCCCCGGACAGCGGCTCGACTGGTAGGGAAGACGGTCAGCGCTGCGCGGGTCGCAGGTCCCAGAGCGGGCCGTGCGCGCGGGAATAGCGTCGAGACACCGCCAACGGAGGAGCTGGCCATGAAATCCAGCAGTGTCGCAGTCCTGCCCGACGTCACCCTGCCGAGCGCCGTGCGCGCCGCGCTCGAGGCGAGTCCGCGCCTCGTGATCCCCACGACGCGCGCCGAGCTGTACGAGCTCGCGGTGGACTGCGGTGGCTCCCCGGGCGTCGTGGCGTACGACGTCGACGGCGAGCAGGTCGTCGAGGCGAGCGTGGTGCGCGGGAGCAACGGCATCGCCGTGAACTATCCCGAGGACTACCTGCGTCGGCGGGACCCGGACTGCATGCGTATCGCGGACGGTCTCCCGACGGACAAGCCGCGCTACCGCGACCGGCACGGCGAGGATTTCGCCGGGGTGAAGCAGGAGACGCTGGACTGGCTGGCCGGCCAGGAGCTCGTCGTCGTCCCCTTCCGGGCCGGAGGCCCGAAGCTCGGGTATCCGTCGCTCGCCGTCGTCCCCACCAACGCGGCCTTCTTCGCTCTGACCCTCGTGGACCTCCAGGGCTGGGTCACATTCGAGGAGCTCGGTCCCTTCACGCCGCGCTCGATCCTGTACCTCGCACCGCCGTTCCGGCACACGCACTTCGAGGGCCGCCAGATCGTGGTCCACGACCGCTCCGAGACGCTCCACGAGGTGTTCGCCTACAACCTCTACCCGGGACCGAGCGCGAAGAAGGGCGTGTTCTCCGTGCTGCTCGACATCGGGGAGCAGGAGGGCTGGCTCACGGCCCACGCCTCCTCGGTGCGCGTGCGCACGCCGTACGAGAACGAGACCGTCTTCATGCACGAGGGCGCCTCGGGCGGCGGCAAGTCGGAGATGTGCCAGGAGATCCGGCGCGAGGACGACGGCCGCATCTTGTTCGGCACGAACGTCGTCACGGACGAGCCGTACTTCGTGACGCTCGGCGAGACGAGCTCGCTCGCCCCCGTCACGGACGACATGACGCTGTGCCACCCGGCAGTGCAGCGCGGCGACGGGCGCCTCGTGGTGGCCGACGCCGAGGACGGGTGGTTCGTGCGCGTCGACGGACTCAAGGAGTACGGCATGGAGCCGAGCCTCGAGCGCGCGTGCATCCACCCGCCCGAGCCGCTCGTGTTCCTCTCGGTGCACGGCTCGCCCGGCGCGACGATCCTGCCGTGGGACCACACGCTCGACTCGAACGGCAAGCCGTGCCCCAACCCGCGCGTCGTCATCCCGCGGCGCTTCGTCCGCCACGTCGTGGACGAGCCGCGCGAGGTGGACGTGCGTACCTTCGGGGTGCGCATGCCCGCGTGCACGCGCGAGGTGCCGAACTACGGCGTCATGGGCATGATGCACGTGGTGCCGCCCTCGCTCGCGTGGCTGTGGCGGCTCGTCGCCCCGCGCGGTGACAAGAACCCCTCGATCGGCGAGAGCGACGCGGAGCGCACCACGTTGCGCCACGGCGGCATGGTCGCCGAGGGCGTGGGCTCGTTCTGGCCGTTCTCGACGGGTACCAAGGTCGCGGCGGCCAACCTCGTGCTGCGCCAGATCGTCGAGCAGAGCCGCACGCGGTACGTGCTCGTGCCCAACCAGCACATCGGCGCCTACAAGGTGGGGTTCGCGGCGCAGTGGCTCACCCGTGAGTACCTCGCCCGGCGCGGCGGCGGCCGCATCTGGCACGAGGAGCTCGTCCCCGCACGCTTCCCCCTCTTCGGCTACACGCCGCGCGAGGTCAAGCTCGACGGTCAGCAGGTGCGACCCACGCTGCTGTTCCCCGAGAACCAGTCACGCGTGGGGCACGAGGCCTACGACGCCGGGGCGCAGATCATCCAGGACTTCTTCGCCGCCGAGCTCACGCAGTTCCTCACCGACGATCTCGACCCGCTCGGTCGCGAGATCATCGAGGTGTGCCTGCGTGGTGGCGGGGTCCAGGAGTACGAGGCGCTGACCCCGCTCTACCAGTAGGTCCGACGACGACGGCGCCACCGCACACCCGCCGGGGCAGCGTGCTGTGGTGCCCCGGCGGGTGTGCGGTCTACAGGTGCGGCATCGAACCGATGAGCAGGCCGTACTTCGGGGCGTGCTTGCCCAGCTCGTTGGAGTCGATGCCGATCGTGTGGGTCTCCTTCTTCTTCTTGCCCGTCTCGGCGTCGACGTAGGTGAGCTGGATCCGGTTCTTCGACAGGATCTTGTACGTGCCCTTCTTGGTGGGTCGCGTGATCGACACGAAGGTCTGGTACGGCGGGATCCCGCTCGAGTGGATGGCCGAGTAGCTCCAGGAGAACTTGCCGTTCTTCTTGAGGCCCAGGTGCTGCGTCCACGTGGAGCACGAGAAGGTGACGCCGCAGCCCTGGAAGTCGTTGTACGTGAGGTTGACGTTGATGCGGCTGTTCTTCTTCGGGCTCTGCAGCGGCGAGTAGTAGAGCTTCTCGTCGCCCTTCTTGGCGACCTTCGTGACCTTGATGCCCTCGGAGTCGACCTTCGCCTGGAGCTTGCCGATCTTGAGCTTGCCGGTCTTGGCGGAGTAGGAGTACTTCTTGCAGCCCTTGACCTTGCTCGAGCACTTCGGAGTGCCGGCCTTGGGCACGCCCTGGTAGACCCAGGTCTTGTTCACGAAGGTCAGGCCGTACACGTTCCAGCCGGTGTTGGCCTCGTACGGGGCCGCCCAGTACGACGTGCCGGCGAGGCTCTTGACCTTCTTCGGGAGGGGGCGATAGCCGACCTTGGTGGTCGTCTTCGCGGTCCACTTGCCCGTCGCGGTCGCCTTGGCGCTCAGGGTCCGCGTCTTCTTGCCGGTCAGCTTGACCTGAACGTTGACCGACTTGGACTTGCCCGCCTTGATGGTGCCGAGGGAGACCGTCTTCTTCTTGAACTTCAGCCCCTTGCCCGAGAGCTTGAGCGTGACCTTCTTGGCCGTCAGGTTTCCGTCGTTCTTGACGTTGACGTAGACCTTGTTCCACTTGCCCGGGTACGCGGCGTTGAGCGCCGAGGAGTAGAACTCGAACTCCGGGGCCTTCTCGTACTCGGCCCTGAAGTCCTCGGCCCCGCTGCTCTTGAGCTGCCTCGCGGTGGTCTCGGTCAGCGGTTCGTCGACGTAGGCGAAGAGGCAGTCGTACTTCGTGCTGGCCGCGCCGTCGCCGCTCGCCGTGATGCGCAGCACCCCACCGGAGAACGATCGTGTCGCGGTCCCTACGTTGTTGCCCTTCGTGTCGAGGAAGGCGGCATCGTTGCTCGCCCCGTGCCCCGCGCCAGCGACGATGACATCGCCCTTGCAGGTCTCCTGGGCCTTGTCCCAGCGCCCGAGGTACACCCACACGATGGTGTTGAGGCTCGCCGTCGGCGGCGCGTAGTACTCGGCGTCGACGACGACCCGCTTGGCCTTGACGTCCTGACGTACGTCGATGGCCCTGACGTCCTGCTCGTCAGGTGGGTAGTCGTCGGTGGACCGGTACATCCACAGCCGCGCCGTCCGCTTGATCACCTGCGGCGTGCGCGCGCTCGTGACGACCCCCTCCTGCACCGTGGGGGTGGCATCGAGCCGGACCACGCCGTCGGGCAGGTCCGCCGAGGGCGGTGCGAGCGACGCGACGGCCCGGCTCTCGTCCGGCGCGAGGCCCAGGAGGGAGGTGGCGGACGGCGCATCGTCGGCCGCCGCGGCGGGCACGGCGGCCGCGCTCAGTGCGAGGACGACGGCGGCGAGGACGCTCGCGCGCCGCGCCGATCGGGAGACGGTGGGCCGCTGCTCGGACCTGGCGCTCGCCATGGTGGGCACCCTTCGTACTGGGACAGTGTGCCCGGTCACCCTACAAGGGTGTTATCACCCATTCCACCCGAAGCGCCCAGAGCCGGACACCCAAGGCCGGGCACCTAGGCTGGTCGCAGCAGATTCCCGCCAAGGAGCAACGTGCCCACCCTGAACCGCAGCTACACGAGCGACCCCGCCCTCTCCCACCGCAGCGGCGCCACCCGGCTGACCGTCACGGGGCCTGACGGCGCCCCCCTCGCGCGCCGCGAGGTCGAGGTCGCCCAGCGCCGCCACGACGTCGAGTTCGCGTGCATCTCGCCGGGCTTCGTGGGCACGGTCGAGTCGGCCGCCGACGACGTGCCGGGGTTGCGTTCGGGGAGCGTGGAGACGGCCAGGCCCGCCGACGCCGAGCCCGACGCCCGCACGGCCGCGCAGTGGCTGGACCTGTTCGACACCGCGACGCTGCCCTTCTACTGGGGCTTCTTCGAGGCCGAGCGGGGTGCCCCGCAGACGGCGCCGCTCCAGGCGGCCGCGCGCTGGTTCGCCGAGCGCGGCGTGCGCACCAAGGGCCACCCGCTCGTGTGGCACTCCGTGCAGCCCGAGTGGCTCAAGGCCCTGCCGACGGACGACGTCGAGCGCGAGCTGCGCGGCCGCGTGCGCCGCGAGGTCACGGACCTCACGGGGCTCGTCGACACGTGGGACGCGATCAACGAGGTCGTGATCATGCCCGTGTTCGACAAGGACGACAACGCCGTGACCCGCCTCGCGCGCGACCGCGGCCGCCTCGCGATGATCCGCCTCGCGTTCGAGGAGGCTCGCGCCGCCAACCCGCGCGTGCGCCTCCTGCTCAACGACTTCGACACCTCGACGGGCTACGAGTGCCTCGTCGAGGCCGTGCTCGAGGCGGGCATCGAGATCGACGCGCTCGGCGTGCAGAGCCACATGCACCAGGGCTGGTGGGGCGAGGAGAAGACGCAGCGCGTGCTCGACCGCTTCGCGCGCTACGGCCTGCCCCTGCACTTCACGGAGACCACCCTGCTCTCGGGTGACCTCATGCCCGCGGACATCGTCGACCTCAACGACCACCAGGTGACCGACTGGCCCTCGACGCCCGAGGGTGAGGCGCGCCAGGCCGACGAGCTCGTGCGGCACTACCGCACCCTGCTCGCCCACCCCGCCGTCGAGTCGATCACCTACTGGGGCCTCGAGGACGGCGGCTGGCTCAACGCCCCCGGCGGCCTCGTGCGCGCCGACGGCACCCCGAAGCCCGGCTACGACGCCCTGCGCTCGCTCGTGCGCGGCGCGTGGTGGCTCGCCCCGACCACGATGCAGACCGACGACGACGGCGTCCTCGAGGTCACCGGCTGGTTCGGCGACTACGAGGTGCGCTCCGGGGCCGGTGCAGCGAGCTTCCGCATCGCCCCGGGGGCGCCGTCGTCGTCGGCCGTCCTCTCCTGAACCACCGCCCTCGGTGCGCTACGCGCCGTCCCGCGCCTGCGTGCTCTCGGGCGACACGGGCACCTGGGTCGCGAGGTGCGGTGCCGGGGGCGGCGGGGTGACGCCGTAGGGGTTCGGTGCGACGGGGCGCGGCTTCGGGGGGCGACGACGGCGGACCTGGCGCACGATCTGCACCACGACCACGGTGAGGATCCCGAAGAAGATCGCCCACGGCAGCAGGACGCCGACCACGACTGACGCACCGCGCAGCGTGTCGACGAGCGCGTTCCAGCCGGCCACGACACCGGGCCAGAACCCGCCCGGTCCCACGGTGGGCGGCGGCGGGTCGCTCGTGAGGATGACCTCGATCGTCGCGAGCGCGACCCGGTTGCCGAGCACGGTGCGCTGCGCGCGCAGCGACTCGAGCTCGCCCTGACGCTCCTGGAGCGTGCGTTCGATCGTGATGAGGTCCTCGGTGCGCTGGGCGTCCGCGAGCATCGCGAGCAGCCGGTCGTTCGAGGTCTCGAGGGCCTCGATGCGTGCGTCGAGGTCGGTCACCGCGAGCGTGACGTCGGTGGCCGACGTCTCCCGGGTGCCGAGCTCGCCGAGCTCCTCGATCTCGGCCAGGGTCGCGTCGAGCGCCGTCGCCGGGATGCGCAGCACGAGCGAGGCCCGGCCCGCGCGCCCGTCGGTCGGCGCCTGCTCCGAGCGCGACTCGACGTAGCCGCCCGCGCGTCGCACGATCTGGGTGACGGCGGGCGAGGCCAGGGTCGGTTCGTCGACCACCACGGTCATGTAGCCCTCGGTGATGACGTACTGCGGCTCCTGGGAACCCGGTGCCGGTGCACCCTCTTCGTCCGCGGCGTACGCGGCGCTGTCCTCGCCCCCCGCGTCCCCCGCCACCGACGCCATCTCGGCGTCGGGCCCGGAGGTGGTGCTCGCGCCGGCCGAGCAGCCGGCCACGGCGAGTGCGACGACGAGTGCCCCTGCGAACCATCGGTGGTTTCTCATGGACCACTAGTAGCAGGTCGGAGCGCCTCGTGGCCGGGATCCGCAGGTCACGATCGGGTCACTCACCAAACCTCGACAGGACCGTGCCCCAACAGCAACCCCCCAGGTGAAAGCCCCGCCGACCCGGCGACACCACCCACCCCATCCCGCGAGGTAGTACCGAGCGCGCGAAGTAGTGCCGTGGCGGACCTACCTCGACGCCGACCTACGTCGCGGAAGGAAGTGGGGGGATCAGTCGGAGTCGGGGGTGGGCTTGCGGCGGGTCGTGGCCTTCTTCACCTTGTCCTTGGCCTCGTCCACGAGCTCGTCGACGCTCTCCTTGGCCTCCGCGGCGAGCTCCGCGGCCTTCGCGGTCGCCTCCCGGCCCTTCGCGACGGCCGTGCCCGCGACCTCGCCGAGCGTCTCGGCGGCGTCGCCCACGGAGTGCTTGATCTCGGCCGTGAAGTCCTCGTCGTCGTCCTCGTCCCACGGCTCGGCCCACGGGTCGTGCTGCGGCTGCGTGCGGCGCCACGCGACGAACGCCGCGGCACCGGCGGCGGCCGCGGCGCTGATCCAGAAGACCTTCGCGCCCGTGCCCGAGCCCTTCTGGTCCTTCTCGACCTTGGCAGCGGCCTCCTGCGCGGCCTCGGCGATCTTGTCCGCGGTCGCGTCGGCGTTCGCGGCGGCCGCGTTCACGGCCGCGACGAGGCGCGGCAGCAGCTCGTCCACGACCTTGTCGTGCGCCGAGTCGATCACGGGGCCGGCCTTCGACGCCGCCTTCTCGACGCGCGGTGCCGCGGCCTTCACGCCGTCCTGGTAGGCCTTCTCGAGGCGGGGCACGAACCACTCGAGGAAGGCCTCGACCTTGGGCTCGCTCCAGTCCTTGGCGTGGCTCGCGGCATCCTTGGCGCCCGCGGCGGCCTTCGCGGCCTTGTCGCCCAGGGCCTCGGGCTCGAGCTGCTCGGCGGCGGCGTGGCGGATCTTGTCGAACATAGGTCTCCCCTTACTCGGCGGGCACTGTTCCTGGTCACCACTCTGCCACCGACGCGGGGACCTTGCCCATGGGTCTTCGTCGTCGGCATGAAAGGATGGCGCCCATGTTCGCAACTCTGCACACCACCGCCGGGGACATCCGCATCGAGCTGTTCCCGAACCACGCACCGACCACCGTCGCCAACTTCACGGGTCTCGCCACGGGCACCAAGCCCTGGACCGACCCCGCCACGGGCGCCGAGTCCAACGCCCCGCTCTACGACGGCGTCATCTTCCACCGCGTCATCGCCGGCTTCATGATCCAGGGCGGCGACCCGCTCGGCACGGGCACCGGCGGACCGGGCTACGCGTTCGACGACGAGATCCACCCCGAGCTCACGTTCTCCGAGCCCTACCTCTTCGCCATGGCGAACGCGGGCAAGCGCCTCAACCCGGTCACGGGCCAGGTGGGCGGCACGAACGGCTCGCAGTTCTTCATCACCGTGACCACGCCGGCGCACCTCAACGGCAAGCACACGATCTTCGGCAAGGTGGCCGACGACGCCTCCCGCGCCGTCGTCGACGCGATCGCGACGACGCCGACGCGCCCGGGCGACCGTCCCGTGACGGACGTGGTCATCACCTCGGTCACCGTCGAGGACTGAGACCCGAGCTCGATGGCTTCCCAGGACCCCGTCGCGGGCGCACCGGGCGAGACCCCGGTGTGCCCGCGGCACCCGGACCGCGTCTCCTACGTGCGCTGCCAGCGCTGCGGCCGGCCCGCGTGCCCCGAGTGCCAGGTCCAGGCACCCGTGGGGGTGCAGTGCGTCGACTGCGTCCGTGAGGCGAGCGTCGCTCCGACCCGTTCCGCCCTCGGGGCCCGGCTGCGGGGCGGTCCACCGGTCGTGACCTACACGATCATCGGGCTGTGCGTCGCGATGTTCGTCGCCCAGTTCGCGATCGACGGCCTCTGGTTCGACCTCGGCTTCGTGCCCGCGTTCGCGGAGATCGAGCCCCACCGCTTCATGACCTCGGCATTCCTGCACAGCCAGTCGCAGTTCTTCCACATCGCGGCGAACATGTACCTGCTGTGGCTCGTGGGGCCGTTCCTCGAGGAGCTGCTGGGCCGCTTGCGATTCATTGGTCTCTACATCACTGCAGCCTATGGCGGCTCGGTCGCGGTGCTACTGCTCTCGCCGCCGCTCGTGGTCGAGGGCGGGGAGCAGGTGATCAGCTCCGCGTTCCTCACGGCGACCATCGGCGCATCGGGGGCCGTCTTCGGCCTGTTCGGCACCCTGCTCATCGTGCTGCGGCGCCTTGAGCGCA
Organism: uncultured Cellulomonadaceae bacterium; assembly: GCA_964510785.1. Classification (GTDB taxonomy): domain Bacteria; phylum Actinomycetota; class Actinomycetes; order Actinomycetales; family Cellulomonadaceae; genus JAAYZM01. Next base: position 14,525 of record CAZECM010000011.1, read on the forward strand.
ACGTCTCGCAGATCCTCGTGTTCTTCGCGATCAACGCCGTGTTTGGGTTCGTCGTGCCGAACGTGTCGTGGCAGGGCCACCTGGGTGGGCTCGTGGTCGGAGCCGCGCTCGGTGCCGCGTTCGCGTTCGCGCCCAAGGAGCGGCGCCAGCTCGTGAGCTGGGCCGCGATCTTCGTCGCGGGCGCAGTCCTCGGTGCGCTGGCTCTCTGGCGCTTCTCCGCGACCGCCGCCGTCCTGGGACCGGACTACGGCGAGTACCTGCGCCTGCTCCTGTAGTTGTCCCCAGGCTTGCTCACACCTGTGGAGTTACACGCGTGTAGTTATCCACACGGTGGATAACTCCGGTGGACGACGGCGCGAGCTCAGCGCCAGCGCGTCATCATGCCGAACCCCACGAGGATCAGCACGAAGCCAACGATGAGGTTGGCGTTGCCGATCCCGGGGATCGGGTACTCGCCCTTGAGCACGTACGTGGCAACGATCCAGACGAGGCCGGCGCCCATGAGCGACAGCATCGTCGGGACGAACCACGGTGGGTTGGGCAGGGGTGCCTTGCTCTCGGGCGGCGGGGTATACGAGGCCTTCTTGCGGCTCTTCGACTCTGGCACTGCGGCGGGCTCCTGTCCGGCGTGCCGGGGAATCTGTGCATCGACCCGGCGGCGTGTGAACTAGCGTAGTGGCTCCAGGCGGCAGGTCCGGAGGATGGCATGAGCGAACGGCGCGAACGGGTGCGCGCCCGCGGGTCACGGACGAGCCTCGCGCTCGTCGGCGTGCTCGCTCTCGCGGGTCTGCTCTTCGCCGTGAACAGCCAGGTCTCGCGCGAGCACGCGGCGCGGCACGACGGCGACGGCCTGGCCGGACTCGTCGCGGAAGAGACCGAGCTCGTGCGCCAGCTCACCGCCGACGCCGAGGCCCTGCGCACCGAGGTCGACACGCTGACCGACGGGCTCGACGACTCGCGCCCGGGTGCGGGCCCCCAGGTCCAGGCCGCCGCGATCGCCGCCGGGCGCACCCCCGTGACGGGACCCGGGCTGACCGTCACGCTCGACGACGCTCCCGCCGACGCGCCCCAGCCCCCCGGCATCCACCCCGACGACCTCGTGGTGCACCAGCAGGACCTCGAGGCCGTCATCAACGCCCTGTGGGCGGGCGGAGCGGAGGCGATGACGATCCAGGGTCAGCGCATCGTCTCGACGTCCGCCGTCCGCTGCGTCGGCAACGTGCTGCTCCTCGAGGGCCAGGTCTACTCCCCGCCTTACACGATCGCGGCGATCGGTGACCCCGAGGCGCTGCGTGCGGCGCTCGACGCCTCGCCCGCCGTCGGGATCTACCGCGAGTGGGCGGACGCCGTGGGCCTCGGGTGGTCCGTGAGCGGGCCCGCCCAGCTCGAGCTCCCCGCACACGAGGGTGGCGCGGAGCTGCGCTTCGCGCGCGTGCCCGACGACGTCGACGTCTTCGCCGCGGATACCCCTGGAGCCGCGGACGGCGAGGTGGTGGGCCGATGAGAGCGCGCAAGGTCGCTGCCACCGTGACGGGGGTGCTCGGGGAGCTCCTCATCACGGCCGGCGTGGTGCTCGGGCTGTTCGTGGTGTGGCAGCTGTGGTGGACCGACGTGGTCGCCGAGCGCGCGCAGGTCGGGATGCTCGCCGAGCTCGGCTGGGCGGCGCCGATCCCCACCGAGGTGCCCGACGACGGCATCGCGGACCCGCAGCCCGGCGAGCCGCCCGTCGTGGACCGGCCGGGGCCTTCCGAGACGTTCGCGACCATGATCGTGCCGCGCTTCGGGACGGGCTGGGAGCGGACCGTGAGCGAGGGCATCACGCGCTCCGGGACGCTCGACGAGCTCGGCATCGGCTGGTACCCCCACTCCGCGCTGCCCGGCGAGCTCGGCAACTTCGCCGTCGCGGGGCACCGCGTCACGTTCGGCAAGCCCTTCAACCAGATCGCCGAGCTCGAGGCGGGCGACCCGATCATCGTGCGCACCACCGACGTCTGGTACGTCTACCGGGTCACCGAGCACCTCATCGTGCTGCCGCGCCAGGTCGAGGTGGTCGCCCCCGTACCCGGGCAGATCGGGGCGGAGCCCACGGACCGCTTCATCACGCTCACCTCGTGCCACCCGATGTTCTCGCTGCGCGAGCGGTACGTGGTGCACGGGGTCATGGAGTACTGGGCCTGGACGGCGGACGGGATCCCGGCCGAGCTCGCAGGAGGCGCATGATGTACGGATGGTTCTGGCGGCAGCTCCCCGGGCCCACGTGGGTCCGCCTCGTGACGACGGTGGTGCTCGCGGCCGTCGTCGTCGGCGTCCTGTTCACGTGGGCCTTCCCCGCGATCGCGCCGCTCATGCCCTTCAACCAGCTGACGGTAGGTGAGTGATGACCCGCATCCTCGTGATCGACAACTACGACTCGTTCGTCTACACGATCGTCGGCTACCTCGACCAGCTCGGGGCCGAGACCGTGGTGGTGCGCAACGACGTGGTCGACACGCGCGACGTGGCGGGGTACGACGGCGTGCTCGTCTCGCCCGGGCCCGGCACGCCGGCCGAGGCCGGGGCGTCGCTCGAGGTCATCGTCGAGTGCGCGCGCACCGAGACGCCGATGCTCGGGGTGTGCCTCGGCCACCAGGCGCTCGGGGAGGCGTTCGGTGGGACCGTGACGCACGCGCCCGAGCTGATGCACGGCAAGACGAGCCCCGTGGAGCACGCCGGGGCGAGCGTGCTGGACGGGCTGCCTTCCCCGTTCACGGCCACGCGGTACCACTCGCTCGCCGTCGTGGACGGCACGTTCTCCGACGAGCTCGAGGTCACGGCCAGGACGGCCGGTGGCATCGTCATGGGGCTCGCGCACCGCTCGCTGCCGCTGCACGGGGTGCAGTTCCACCCCGAGTCCGTGCTCACCGAGGGCGGGCACCGGTTGCTCGCCAACTGGCTCGCTGTGTGCGGGGACCCCGGCGCGGTCGCCCGCGCCGAGGGGCTGCACCCCCTGGTCCACCTGAGCTGACCCTCACCACCGGCCCGCGCGCGCTTAGCCCTTCCGCGCTTCTGCGCTTCTTGCGGGACGCTACGCACGCATAGCGTCCCGCAAGGCGTGATTTGTGTGCACAGCGTCCCGCAGAGCTGCGTGGCGTCCCGCGGAGGTGCGTGGCGTCCCGCGGAGCGGGGGGGGGGTGGGTGTGACTAGGGGTGGCGGGGGCGGCGGGGGGGGGGGGGGGGGGGGGTGGGGGGGCGGTTGTCCGGGGTGGCCGGGGTCGCCGAGGCCTGACCGAGTCGCTGGCCCTGGCCGGCGCCCTCCTCGCCGCCGTCGTCCGGCGGGTCGACGGGCGGGTCGGTCTCGGGCGGCGGGGCCTTCGCGGTCACGAGGGTGACGATCGAGTTGAACTCCACCTCGGTGCCGACGCCCGGCTCGGAGTAGAGCACCGTCCCGACGGGCTGGTCGCTCTCCTCCTCGCGCTGGCGGACGCGGAGCTGGAGCTCCTCGAGCTCGTCACGGGCGTCCTCGTAGGACTTGCCGAGGATGCTGTCCGGGATCACCGACGTGGTCGGGGCGGGTGTGACGGCGATGCGCAGCTCGATGAACGCGTCGTACGGCACGGGGCCGGGACCGCGGCTCTGGTAGGAGACGTGCCCGGGATCCTGGGAGTCCGTCTCCTCCTCCGTGATGCTGAAGCGCAGCTTGAGGTCGTTGAGGACTTCGATCGCATCGGCTTCCAGCGCCCCCACGAGATCCTCGAGGTTGACCTGGCCCGTCGCGACGATGAGGACGACGGAGTCACCCTCTTGCGCGGGCGTGCCTGCGGCCGGGTCGGTGCCGACGGCCTCGTCGTTCTTGATGCCGGGCACGTCCTCCTGTTGCACCCGCGAGATCTCGAGGCCCGCGTCCTGCAAGATCCTGCGCGCCTCCTCCTGCATCTCACCGGAGACGTCGGGGATCTCGAACTCCGACGGACCGGTCGAGTAGTACACCTCGACCTCGAACCCCTTGTCGACCTCTGAACCGACGGGAGGGTTGGAGCGTGTGACGTGGTCGATCTCGATCGTGTCGTGCGGCTCCGGGAGCCACTTCATGAGGAGACCGATGGCATCGAGCGCGTCCTTGGCCTGCGCCTGCGTCATGTTCTCCATCGCGGGAACCTGCACGGTGGTGATCGGCTCCTCACGGTTCTGCGACGCGAAGAGGTAGATGATGCCGATCACCGCAGCCACGGCGACACCGATGAGCGTCCACATGATCCAGGGCCGCGAGGCGGGCTCGTCGTCGTCCTCGTCGTCGGCCGTGAAGGGCGTCGCGCCGGTGCCCGGCTGCGTGGGCGCCCACGGCATGCCGGCGCCCGGGGTGAAGGCCTGGGTCGGTGCGGTCGCGGGGGGCTGCGAGGCGAGGATCTGTGTCGCGGCGGGTCCGTCGTCGACCACGGGGGTGAGGGTCGTGGCCCCCGCGGCGTACGCGGAGGCGGGCGGGGCGGACACGATGCCGCCGCGCACGGCGGCCTCGAGGTCGGCGCGGAAGTCCGCGGCGTTCGGGTAGCGCGACTCGCGGTCCTTGGCGAGCGCCTTGAGCGTGATGCGGTCGAGTACCTCGGGCACGTCGGACGCGAGCGTGCTCGGCACGGGGGCCGCCTCGCGCACGTGCTGGTAGGCCACGGACACGGGCGAGTCGCCCACGAACGGCGCGCGGCCGGTGAGCAGCTCGAACAGCAGGCAGCCCGTGGAGTACAGGTCGGAGCGGGCGTCGACCGTCTCGCCGCGCGCCTGCTCGGGCGAGAGGTACTGGGCCGTGCCGATGACGGCCTGCGTCTGGGTCATCGTCGCGCCGGAGTCCGCGATGGCGCGCGCGATGCCGAAGTCCATGACCTTGACCGCGCCCGTGGGCGTGAGCATGACGTTGGCGGGCTTGATGTCGCGGTGCACGATCCCCGCGTGGTGGGAGTACTCGAGGGCGGACAGCACGCCGACGACGATCTCGATCGCCTCTTCTATCGGCACCGCGTGGCCGTCGCGCAGGATGTCGCGCACCGTGTGGCCCTCGACGTACTCCATGACGATGAACGGCACGTGCTGCTGGACGCCGTTCGGGTCGAGGAACACGTCCTCGCCCGTGTCGTACACGGCCACGATCGCGGGGTGGTTGAGCGCCGCGGCGGCCTGCGCCTCGCGGCGGAACCGCGCCTGGAAGGACGGGTCGCGTGCGAGGTCGGAGCGCAGCACCTTGATCGCGACCGTGCGGCCGAGCCGGGTGTCGTGCCCGATGTGGACCTCAGCCATGCCGCCACGACCGATGAGCTCGCCGACCTGGTACCGGCCGGCGAGGATCCGGGATTCGTCCTGCGCCACTAGATGTCCTTCGCGATTGACGACGTGAGATGTACTGCGGACATGCTGCTCGGGGCTGTGTCGCTAGGCACAGCCTTCGACATCCTATCTGCGACCGCCGCACCGAGGATGGCGAGGAGCAGCATGACGAGCACGAGCAGGGGCCAGGTGATGCCCCGGCGCTGCCTCGTGATGGTGCGCGCGGGGCGCGTGGTCTGTCGCAGCTCGCGCCGCGGGGGGTAGGTGGGCGGGGCCGGGAACACCGACGGCGCGAACTCGAACTCCGTGACCGAGCTCGCCACGACCACGGCGTCCGTGCTCGCCACGACCACGGCTTCCGGGGGCTCCGGTGGTGCTTCCGGCTCCGGGGCCACGACCACCCCGGGGGCCGGCGTCGTCGGCGACACCGCGGAGGCTCCTGACTCCTGCGCGAGGCCCGCGACCATCCCGACCGCGGGGATGCCCCCGGCCGGCGTCGCGGCGACCATCTCGTCGAACGTCCGGGCGAGCGACGCGGCCGAGCGGGGCCTTTCCGCGACGTCCTTGGCGAGCATGCGCATCACGAGCGTCGCCATCTCGCCGTCGACCCGGCGCGGCAGGGGCGGCACGGGCCGGTTGACGTGCGCGACGGCGATGTCCACGGCCGAGTCGCCCGTGAACGGGCGCTTCCCCGCGAGGGCCTCGTAGGCGACCACACCGAGGGAGTAGATGTCCGACGACGGCGTCGCGGGCCGGCCGAGGGCCTGCTCGGGGCTGAGGTACTGGGCCGTTCCCATGACCATGCCCGTCGCGGTGAGCGAGATCTGGTTCGTCGCGAGCGAGACCCCGAAGTCGGTGATCTTCACCCGGCCGCTCGGCCCCAGCAGGATGTTGCCGGGCTTGACGTCGCGGTGCACCACCCCGGCCACGTGCGCGGCGTGCAGGGCGCGCGCCGTCTGGGCGAGGATCGGCAGCAGGCGGTCGAGGGGCAGCACGGGCTCGCGGGCCAGCAGGTCGCTCATCGGCTCGCCGGGCACGAGCTCCATGACGATGAACCCCGAGCCCTCGACCTCGCCGTAGTCGTACGGCTGGGCGATGTTCGGGTGCGCGAGCCGCGCGGCGTTGCGGGCCTCGGTGCGGAAGCGCTCGAGGAAGCCCGGGTCGCCCGCGAACTCCTCGCGCAGCACCTTGACGGCCACGTCCCTCGCGAGCGCGATGTCGTGGGCGACCCACACCTCGCCCATGCCGCCCACGGCGATCTTGCGGTCGAGGCGGTAGCGGCCCTCGAGGGCGACGCCGACGTCGGGCTTCATCGGTCCATCACCGCCTGCATGATCGCGCGGGCGATCGGGGCGGCCACGCGGCCTCCCGTGGCCTCGGAGCCGAGCGAACCGCCCCGCTCGACCACGACGGCGACCGCGACCTGCGGGTTGTCGGCAGGCGCGAAGCCCGTGAACCACGCGTGCGGGTCCTCGCCGCTCGCGTGCTGGGCCGTGCCCGTCTTGCCCGCGACGTCCATGCCGCTGATCTGCGCGGACTGGCCGGTGCCGGAGCGCACCACCTCGATCATCATCTCGCGCAGCGCGCTCGCGGTGGCCGCGGAGATCGGGCGGCGCAGCTCGGTGGGGCTCGCCTGCTCGACGACGTCGAGGTCGGCGGTGCGCACGCGTTCGACGAGGTAGGGCTGCATCTGCACGCCGCCGTTGGCGATCGCGGCGGAGACCATCGCCATCTGCATCGGCGTCGCCGCGACCTCGAACTGACCGATCGCGGAGAGCGCGGTCTGCGGGGCGTCCGGGTCGGCGGGGAAACCTGACGGGGTGACGCGCAGGGGCACGCGCAGCGGCTGGCCGAAGCCGAAGGCCTCCGCCTGGCGGCGCAGCGCGTCGTCACCGAGGTCGAGGCCCAGCTGGGCGAAGGCGGTGTTGCACGAGATGCGCAGCGCGTTGGCGAGCGTCGTCGTGTCACCCGAGTCGCACGACGCCCCGCCGAAGTTCGACACCGTGGCGCTCGTGAGCGGCAGGTCGAGCTCGCGAGGGGCGAACACCTCGTCGTCGGGCTCGAGCCCCGCCTCGAGGGCCGCGGCGGCCGTCACGAGCTTGAACGTCGAGCCCGGGGGGTAGGTGTCGCCCGCGATCGCGCGGTTGACGAGCGGCCGCTCCGCGTCGTTGTTGAGGGCCCGGTACGCCTCGTTGACGACGGCCGTGTTGTGCCCGGCGAGCAGGTTCGGGTCGAAGGACGGGGTCGAGACGAGGGCGAGGATCGCGCCCGTCTGCGGGTCGATCGCGACGGCGGCGCCCCGTTGGTCGCCGAGCGCCTCGTAGGCCGCCTCTTGCGCCGCGGGGATGATCGTCGTCTCTACGGCCGAGCCCTGGGGGCGGCGTCCCGTGAGCAGGTCCTGCAGCCGGGACCAGAACAGCGAGTCGGCGCGGCCCGTGAGCTGGTCGTTCGTCTCGAGCTCGAGCCCCGTGCGCCCGAACACCACGGAGTAGTACCCCGTCACGGCCGCGTAGGCCTCGGGGTCGGGATAGGAGCGCTGGTAGCCGAACGCGTCGTCGACGGGGTCGGAGACGGCGACCGACTCGCCCCCCGCGACGATGGGGCCGCGGAAGTTGCCGTACTCGTTGTAGAGGGTGCGCACGTTGCGCTGGTCCGCGTTGAGGCTCGGCGCCTGCACGAACTGCACCCAGCTCGCCGAGGCCATGAGCACGAGGAACATCGCGAGCACGACGGTCGCGAGGCGGCGTACGGGGGTGTTCACCGGCGCTCACCCCCGAGCCCGTGGACGATCTGCGTCGGTTGGTCGTCGGGTGGGAGGTCGCCGTCGGCGCCGTCGGCCCCGTCGTCCTCGGGGGTCGCGGCGACGGGCTCGGGACCGAGCACGAGGGGGGAGGACGCCGTGGGGGCGGGCCGGCGCGCGGAGTCGGAGATGCGCAGCAGCAGGGCGACGATGATCCAGTTCGCGAGCAGCGCGGAGCCGCCGTACGCGAGGAACGGCATCGCGAGCCCCGTGAGGGGGATGAGCCTGGTCACGCCGCCGACGACGACGAAGCACTGCCACGCGATCGTGAACGCGAGCCCCCCGGCGAGCAGCTTGCCGAAGCCGTCCCGCACGCCGATCGCGGTGCGCAGTCCTCGCTGCACGAGCACGAGGTAGAGCACGAGGATCGCGATGAGGCCGGTGAGCCCGAGCTCCTCGCCGAGCGAGGCGATGATGAAGTCGGACTCCGCGTACGGCACGAGCTGCGGGCGGCCCTCGCCCCACCCGGTGCCGAACAGCCCGCCGCTCGCCATGCCGAACAGCCCGCGCACGAGCTGGCCCGAACCACCGAACGCGGCGTCGAACACCTCCTGGTCGAAGGCGTGGAGCCACGCGTTGAACCGCGCGCCGACGTGGGAGAAGCTCGCCGCCGCGAGGCTCGCCCCGCCCACGAAGAGCGCGAGGCCGATGACGATCCACGAGATGCGCTCCGTGGCGAGGTAGAGCATCGCGACGAACAGCCCGAAGAACAGCAGCGAGGTGCCGAGGTCGCGCTGCACCACGAGGATCGCGAGCGAGAACACCCACACGACGAGGATCGGGCCGAGGTCGCGCCAGCGCGGGAGCTGCAGCCCGAGCACGCGGGAGCCGGCGAGGGCGAGCGTCTCCCGGTTCGTCACGAGGTAGCCGGCGAAGAACACGGCCAGGGCGATCTTGGCGAACTCGGCGGGCTGCAGCGACTGGGAGCCGATGTGGACCCAGATGCGCGCGCCGTTGATGGTGCGCCCGAGCCCCGGCACGAGCGGCAGCAGCACGAACGCGAGGGCCACGAGCATCGCCGTGTAGGTGAAGCGGCGCAGCGTGCGGTGGTCGCGCAGGCCCACGAGGACGAGGCACGCGAGCAGGACGCCGAACGTGGTCCACGCGAGCTGGCGCGAGGCGAACGTGTCGGGGATGTCGTTGTTGCGCGTCGCGAGGTCGAGCCGGTAGATCATCGCGAGCCCGATGCCGTTGAGCGCGACCGTGACGGGCAGGATGACGGGGTCCGCGTACGGCGCGCGCCACCGCAGCACGAAGTGGGCGCCGACGGCGAGCGCTGCGAGACCGAGCGAGTAGTTGCGCGTGTTGGCCGGGAGCTCGCCCGTGACGTTGAGGCCGATGATCGCGTACGCGCCGGCGCCGAGGAGCACCGCGACCGCGAGCAGCCCGAGCTCCGCGCCCCGGCGGGGACGTACCGTGTGCTCGGCGACCGTGGCCATCAGGGGGACCCGGTGGGGGCGGGCGCGGACGCCGCAGGATCGCTCGTCGCGTCGTCGGTCGCGGGCGGCGGGGGCACGGTCCTGCTGGGGCTCGGTGTCGGCGTCGGCACCGGTTGTGGTGCGGCCGCGGCGGCGTTCGCGGCGATCTCCCTCGCGTTGGCGAGCGACGTCGCGGCGATCGTCTGCTCGACGCGCTCGCGGACGTTGTCCGGCAGCGCGTCGACCGCCTGGCCGTTCGTCTCGATGGGCGTCGACAGCTCGATCGACCCGATGCGCTGCGGGATGCCCTGGAACACCGTGACCTGGCCCTCGTGCACGCCCACGAAGTACTGCGTCTGCGTCCACGCGTACCCGGCCCACACCACGCCCGCGAGCACGGCGGCGCCCGCGAGCCACGTCAGGACGCGCAGCCACGTGCGCCGGGGCGGGTCGGCTTCCTCGACCAGCTCGTCGCCGCCGTCGACCGGGTGCTTCGTGCTCCGGGCGAGCGCCGCAGCCCGCGCCGCGGGACCGTCCTTCGCGACGGTGGGCGGGGTGCGGATGGTCGCGGCCGAGCCGACGACGACGCGCGCCGTGCTCGGTCCCCCGCCGTCGGGAAGGGTGTCGAGGTCGACGACGTCGGCCACGATGAGCGTCACGTTGTCGTGCGCCCCGCCACGCAGCGCGAGCTGGATGAGCCGGTCCGCGCACTCGTCGACGTCCGCGATCATGACGAGGGCTTCCTTGAGCGTGTCCGCCGAGACCACGCCCGACAGGCCGTCCGAGCACAGCAGCCAGCGGTCGCCCTCGCGGGCCTCGCGCACGGACAGGTCCGGGATGATCTCGACGTCGTGGTCCCCGAGCACGCGCATGACGACGGAGCGCTGCGGGTGCACGTCCGCCTCCTCCGGCGTGATCCGCCCCGTCTGCACGAGGTACTCGACGAACGTGTGGTCCGACGTGATCTGGACGAGCTCGCCCTCGCGCAGCAGATAGGCGCGCGAGTCTCCGATGTGCGCCATGACGAGCTTGTTGCCCGCGCGCATGAGGGCCGTGACCGTGGTGCCCATGCCCTTGAGCTTCGGCTCCTCCTTCGCGCGGGCGAGCAGGGCGGCCTGCGCTTCGTGGAGCGCCCGGTCGAGCTCGCTGAGCGCCTGGTCCGGGCCGTGCGCCTCCTCGTCGAGGGGAGCCATCGTCGCGACCGCGATGCTCGAGGCGACGTCGCCCCCCGCGTGGCCGCCCATGCCGTCGGCGACCATGAGCAGGTGGGGGCCCGCGAACCCCGAGTCCTGGTTGTTGGCGCGCACGAGGCCCACGTCAGAGCGAGCGGCGTAGCGCAGGGCGATCGTCACGGAAGCGTGGTGTCCCTTACCTCTGGAGTTCCAGCGTCGACTGGCCGACCCGCACGGGCACACCAGGCGGCACCGCGGTGGGCTCGATGATCCGCATCTCGTCCACGAACGTCCCGTTGGTCGAGCCGAGGTCCTCGACGTACCACTCGCCGTACTGCGGGAACACGCGCGCGTGGCGCGAAGAGGTGTACTCGTCGTCGAGCACGAGGGTGCACGCGGGGGCGCGGCCGATGAGGATGCCCGAGCCCGCGAGCGGGAGCGTGGTGCCCCGCAGCGGGCCGGAGGTCACGGCGAGGCGGGTGGGGCCGGTGCGCGCCGGCGCCGGGCGGGCGGGGGCCGGGTCGCCGGGGGGCGCCGTCGTCGGCCCTGCTCCCTGGCCTCGTGCCGCACCGCCCGCGGGCTCGCGGCGCAACCGGCGCACGATCTTCGTGCCGTACAGGTCCCGGCGCAGCACGCCGACCGTCGAGAGGACGAAGAGCCAGAGCACGATGAGGTAGCCCAGCCGCAGGAGGGTGACGGTCAGCTCGCTCATGGCGCGCGGTCACCCGTCCTGGACGTCGTCGGAGCCGGTCCAGAACATGATGCGGGTGCGGCCGATCGTGATCGTGTTGCCGTCCACGAGCGTGGCCGCGGGTACCTGGTGTCCCTCGACGAACACCCCGTTCGTGGAGCCGAGGTCCGTCGCGACCACGCCGTCGGGCGTGACGCGGATCTCGAGGTGGCGGCGGGAGACGCCCGGGTCGTCCACGATGATGTCCGCCTCGGAGCCGCGGCCGATGACGGTCAGCGGGCCCGTGAGCAGGTAGCGCTGACCGTCGATGTCGAGCAGCGGGTGGCGGGGGCTCGGGGCGGCCGACGTCGCGGGGGCGACCGCGCCGCGGACCGTGGCGCTGCGCAGCTGGAACCGCCCGGTGGGGAGGTCCTCGGCCTCCTCGAAGGAGACCGTGACCGGGCCGACGAACGCGTAGTGCTGGGTCGCGGCGTGCTCGGTGACGTTGGCCGCGAGCTCGTCCGCGAGGGCTTCGGCGCCCCAGTCCTCGATGTGCTCGAGATCGCCGGGCGAGAGCTCGATCGTGAACTCGTTGGGGACCACGGTGCGGCCCACGCCCACGGCGGCCGCGCGATGGTCCACGTCCCGCCGCAGGGCGGAGGCGAGCTCGACGGGCTTGACCTCGGAACGGAACGCCTTGGAGAACGCGCCGTTGACGACGCGCTCGACGCCCTGCTCGAACCTGTCCAGAATGCCCATGCACCCACCTCCTTCCGCGCTCTAGATCGTATCGACCCGTGGGCGCTCCTGGACCGTTCCGTGGCCCGCGCCCGCAATCTCCCCCAAACCTCCCATCCTGGAGCGCGGCGGCGCCCGGTCCTTCCACCCCGGTCCCGGCGCTGCCAGAACGTGAAGACTTGTGGCCGTGACAGGGCCACAAGTCTTCACGTTCTTGCTGGTGGGGTCGTTGGGCGGGCGCGGCGGGGCTGAGTCGGGTGGGACGGTGGTGGAGGCGGTGGGGTCAGCGGGGCGGCGGGTGGTAATGTCTTGCGTCGCGCGCGAGTGGCGAAATGGCAGACGCGCTGGCTTCAGGTGCCAGTGTCCTCACGGACGTGGGGGTTCAAGTCCCCCCTCGCGCACACGGTGAGAACGGCCCCCGGATCCACACGGAACCGGGGGCCGTTCTCGCGCTCGCGCTACGGGCGTGGCCAGGGCCGGCAGAGTCGCTCGGCGAGAGTCCAGGTGGGGCTGCTACGGGTCAGCGAAGCTCGCGCGCATAACAGAGCGAGATCGCCGATCCGATGTAGTCGCCGAAGAGAGGGATCGGGATGAAACCGTTCTTCTCGTAGAAGCGGGTGGCGTCAGGATGGAGCGTTCCCGTCTCGAGGACGAGTCGCGTCGCGCCGCGCTCGCTCGCACAGTCCTCGAGGGTTCGAAGGACGGCGGCAGCTGCGCCCCTGCCCCGCACCTCCGGGGCCGCGTACATCCGCTTGACCTCCACGACGCCGGGGCCGAGCGCGGACTCCTCGACCTCGCGCAGCCCGCCGCACGCCACGGCGGTACCCGCTGCGTCTCGTGCGACGAAGAACGCGAACACGTCCCCCGCCGAGGGCAGAGCGCCCGGCTCGTTGTCGCCACCCCCGTAGCGCGCATCGAGCTCTGTGCGCTGCTGCTCGCGCAGGCGCCTGCCGTCCGGGTGCTCCCACGACACCTGCTCGACTCGCCAGTCCGTCATCGCGACTCTTTCCGTGACAGTCGTTACGGTAACGAACGCTACCATGAGCCGTGGCCAGGTCGCGGAACATCGCTGAGCAGCGCGAGGCGCTCACGGACGCCGTCTGGGCCGTGCTCGCCGCCCGCGGCCCGCTGGGGTTGACCTTGCGGGCAGTCGCCCAGGAGGCGGGCTGCACGACCGGCCTCGTGCTGCACACCTTCGCCGACAAGCGAGCTCTGCTCCTGCACGCCCGGGACGTGCTGCACGAGCGCACCCTCCGCGCGGCCGACCTCGCCGAGCACGGCGCCACCGACGCGGAGGAAGCGCTGCGCGCCGTCGTCGAAGGTGCGCTACCGCTCGACGAGGAGGGCCGCGCCGAGGGCCGGGTCTGGTTCGGCTTCCTCGCCGCCGCGATGCACGACGACGAGCTCCGGGCTCGGCACGCCAAGCACAGCGGCGCCATGGTCGCGAGGCTGGAGCGACTCATCCACGCGGCCTACCCCGACGTCGACGCCACGGGTGCATCGCTCGAGCTCACGAGCGTGATCGAGGGGATGAACGCCCTTGCCCTGGGCGACCCCGTGCTCTGGTCGCGCACCCGACAGCTCGCGGTTGTCGCGACGCACCTGAGCCGGCTCGGTGGAGGCCGGGGCGGGCGCGGCCCGGGGAACCGTTGAGCCCGTGCGGTCCTCTGATCTCGAGGCGTTCAGCCCACCTCGTGCCAGTCCCAGCTGTCCGGACCGTCGAGCCGGACCTCGATGGTCCACACGTCTCGTCCCTCGCTCACGTTGCACTCGACGAGGTCGCCGGGCTCGCCGGAGAGGAACAGTGGGCAGCGCACCGTGAGGGGGCCGCGCCCCTGGTCCATGTAGTCGTCCTGGATGGCGACCTGGACGTCGTAGCTGTCCACGGGAAAGCCCGTGTACGGCTCCTCCTCGTACGTGAGGGCGGTGAAGACTACGGCGATCGCCACGGCACCACCCCAGATCCAGGGGATCGCTACCGGTCCCCGGGAGTGCTTCGTGCGGTGGATCAGATAGACCACGGGGAGGGGGACGAGGATCCAGAGCCAGGTCACCTGATGGCCGAGCCGGCGCAGCACGCGAGCGTCGAGGATCGCCAGGACGATCACGCCGACCGAGATGGGCACGGCGATCGGCAACCAGTTGGTGTCGATCCCGAGGAGCTCGAGCCCGACCGCGATGGCCGGCGACGCGGCGAGGATCGCGGCGTAGCGATGGATCCACGGCTCGTCGTGCGGGTCGCTGACGGGTGAGGTCGGTGCGCTGGCCCGTTCCCCCTGCATGGGCCCAAAGTAGCGGGCTTCGGGCCCGCTGCCCAGGTTCCGGTCGTGCAGTGGCACCACGGGCGACGGGGGCGGCAAGACCCACCTCGCCCGTGACACTCTCTCGGTAGGTGGTCCCGTCATCTCCCGGAGGTTCTCGTGCCATTGCTCCAGCGACGTGTTCTCGCCGCCGTGGGTGTGCTCGCCCTGGTGGTCCTCGGTGGTTGCGCCACGCAGCGGGACGGTGCCGTCCCAGGTGCCGACGTGGACACCGCATACTCCTGCATGGGGAACCCGGTCCCGCGCGACGTGCTCGAGAACGGCCCGACGGCGGCCGAGCTCGGCGAGACGAGCCGCGCGGCCCTGGGCGGGCTCGACGTGCCGGAGCTCGAGGACCCCGCACAGTGGACGGTGCTCGAGGAGAGCGACGAGCGGGTCGTGCTGCTCCGCGAGCTCGACGAGGTGGACGATCTGGGCCAGGGCGACGTGCGGACCCACGAGGTGCTCGCCATCGAGTGGGTCGATGCGCCGAACCTCGACCCGTCCCCGACCTGGATGCTCGCGCAACGGTCGGGGTGCGCACTCACCGTGGATCTCGGCGGGCTCGGCGAGGCGAGCGTGACGCTCGACCCAGCACACCCGCTCGACCCAGCCGCGCGCGAGGTGCACCTGCTCGTGACGGAGCAGGAGTGCAACAGCGGCGAGGACGCCGAGGGCCGGGTACGGGTCGTTGCGCTGCGGGAGGGCGCGGCCGCCGTGGAGATCGCCGTCGGCGTCGAGCCTCGGGACGGCGCGCACACCTGCCCCTCGAACCCGCCGACGCCGTTCGTCGTCGGGCTGGACGAGCCCCTGGGTGACCGTGAGGTCCTCGACGTGGGCGTCGAGCCGGCGCGGGTGGTGGCGCTGCCCTAGCGCGCTCGTGGGCGGTGAGCGCACGGTTCGCCATACCCGCTGGGACGGGACTCCGCGCGAGGGTCCGTCGGGTCACGTGACCGGCACCACACGGCGACCTGCCGTCGCGGGATTGCGCCGCGGGCCCGCACTCCGTTAGCGTCACTTAGGCGAGCCTCACCTAACAGGGCTCGCGAGTCGCGCGGGCCCCGTGCCGGCCACCGGCGGAACGGCCCGCCCCCTGCAGACAACCCAGAGTTGGAGTCTCGACCCATGCGCGCAACCCGCATCCTGTCCACCTTCGCGGCCGCCTCGGCGCTCGCCCTCACGCTGGGCGCGTGCGGCAGCGCGAGCGCCCCGGGCGGCACCGGCACCACGCCGGTCGCCGAGCCGACCCCGTCCGCGACCGAGTCCGTCGAGCCCACCGAGTCGGCGCCCGCCGCGGAAGGCACGTTCCCGATCACGATCGAGCACGCCTTCGGCACGACGACGATCACCGAGAAGCCCGAGCGCGTCGCGACCGTCGCGTGGGCCAACCACGAGGTGCCGCTCTCGCTCGGCGTCGTGCCCGTGGGCATGGCCGCGGCGAACTTCGCGGACGAGGACGGCGACGGCCTGCTCCCGTGGGTCAAGGACAAGCTCGACGAGCTCGGTGCCGAGGTGCCCGTGCTGTTCGACGAGTCCGACGGCATCGACTTCGAGGCCGTGTCCGACACGAACCCCGATGTCATCCTCGCCGCCTACTCTGGCCTGAGCGCCGAGGACTACGAGACGCTCTCGAAGATTGCCCCCACGGTCGCTTTCCCCGAGACGCCGTGGACCACGCCGTGGCGCGAGATGATCCAGCTCAACTCCGCGGGCATGGGTGTCCCCGCCGAGGGTGAGGCCCTCATCGCCGAGCTCGCCGAGCTCATCGCGACCAAGGGTGCGGCCAACCCCGCGCTCGTCGAGTCATCGGTCATGTTCCTCACGCACGTCGACCTGAGCGACCTGAGCGTCGTCAACTTCTACACCCCGGCCGACACGCGCGTGCAGTTCTTCTCCGACCTGGGCATGCAGACCCCCGCGAGCATCGCCGCGTTCGAGCCTGACCCGACCAACCCCTTCGCCGGATCGGTGAGCGCCGAGAACGCCGACACGTTCGACGACGTCGACGTCATCGTCACCTACGGCGACCAGGAGATGATCGACTCGCTCAAGGCGGACCCGCTGCTCGGGCTCATGCCCGCGATCGCCAACGGCGCCGTGGTGCTGCTCGACGGCTCGAGCGCGAACGCCACGGCGGCCAACCCGACGCCGCTCCAGCTGCCCTACCTGATCGACTGGTACGTGGGCGAGCTCGCGGCCGCGGCCGCCGCCTCGCAGTAGCCTCGGCACCCTTGGCCACGATCACCGCTCCGACCGCTTCGGGCGCCGCCACCGTGCGGCGCCCGAAGCGCGTGCGCGCCGTGTGGTTCCTCGCGCTCCTCGTGGTGCTCGTGGCAGTCATGGCCGCCTCGGTCGCGGTCGGCGCGCGGGACGTGGCGTGGGCGGACATCGTCGCGGCGTTCGGCGGTAGCGCCGAGACCTTCGAGCAGGCGGCCGTGACCAAGCGCATCCCGCGCACGCTCCTCGCCGTCCTCGTGGGCGGTGCCCTCGGGCTGTCCGGGGCAGTCATGCAGGGCGTGACCCGGAACCCGCTCGCGGACCCGGGCATCCTCGGTGTCAACATGGGCGCGTCCCTCGCCGTGACGATCGGCGTCGCGTGGTTCGGCATGTGGACCTACACCGACTACATCTGGACGGCGATCTTCGGCGGTGCCGTCACCGCCGTGTTCGTCTACGCGATCGGTTCGCTCGGTCGCGGCGGGGCCACCCCGCTCAAGCTCGCGCTCGCGGGCGCCGCCACCTCGGCGGCCCTCGCCTCGTTCGTCATGGGGGTCGTGCTCGGCCGCAACGACATCGCCGGGACGCTGCGCTCGTGGCAGGTCGGGGGTGTGGGCGGCGGGTCGTTCCCCGCCGTCGGACAGGTCGTGCCGTTCCTCGCCGTCGGCGCCCTGCTGAGCCTGCTCTCCGCGCGCTCCCTCAACTCTCTTGCCCTCGGCGACGAGCTCGCTGCCGGCCTCGGCGAGCGGGTCGCCGTCGCCCGAGGCGTCGCGTCGCTCGGGGCCGTGGTGCTGTGCGGGGCGGCTACGGCGGTCGCGGGGCCCATCGCCTTCGTGGGGCTCGTGGTGCCGCACGCGTGCCGGTTGCTGTCCGGCGTGGACCACCGCTGGCTCCTGCCGTTCTCCGTGGTGGGCGGTGCGGTGCTGCTCACCGCCGCGGACGTCGCGGGCCGGATCGTCGCTCGCCCCTCCGAGATCGAGGTCGGCATCCTGACGGCGCTCATCGGGGCACCGTTCTTCATCTGGATCGTGCGGCGGCACAAGGTGCGTGAGCTGTGAGCGTCGAGACGGCGGGGGTCGAGGCGGCCGGGGTCGGGGCGGCCCGGGTGGAGACGGTCCGGTCGGTCGCGGAGGGCCGACGACGGCGGACGGGCCGACGGCGCGCGATCATCGCCGGCCTTCTCGCCCTCGTCGTGGTGGTGTTCGTCGCCTCGCTCGTCTTCGGCCACACCGTCTACCCGCTGAGCGACGTGTGGCGCGTGATCCTCGGCGAGGACGTGCCTGGGGCGTCGTTCACGGTCGGGGAGCTGCGGCTGCCGCGCGCGATCGCCGCCGTCGTCGTCGGCTTCGCCTTCGGGCTCGGCGGCGTGACGTTCCAGACCATGCTGCGCAACCCCCTCGCGAGCCCCGACATCATCGGCATCACGTCCGGAGCGGGCGCGGCGGCGGCCTTCGCGATCGTCGTGCTGCGGCTCTCCGACGGGCAGGTGTCGACGTTCGCGATCGCCGCGAGCCTCGGCGTCGCGCTCCTCGTGTACGTGTTGTCCTTCCGGCAGGGCGTGGTCGGCACGCGGCTCATCCTCGTGGGCATCGGGATCGGGGCGATGCTCGACGCCGTGACGGCCTACATCCTGTCCCGCGCGGGCGAGTGGGACCTGCAGCAGGCGATGCGGTGGCTGTCCGGGAGCCTCAACGGCATGACGTGGTCGCGGGCCACGACGGTCGCGCTCGCGCTCGTGGTGCTCGGGCCCGTGCTGCTCTCGCAGGCCCGCAACCTCGACACGTTGCGCCTCGGGGACGACGCCGCGGCGGCGCTCGGCGTGCGCGTCGAGCGCACCCGGATCCTCCTCATCGTCGCCGCGGTGGGACTCATCGCTTTCGGGACCGCCGCCGCCGGGCCCATCGCCTTCGTCGCGTTCTTGTCCGGGCCCATCGCCGCGCGTGTCGTGGGACCACACGGCTCGCTCCTCGTCCCCGCGGGGCTCGTCGGGGCGCTGCTCGTGGTCTCGGCGGACTTCGTGGGCCAGTGGCTGCTCGGGACCCGGTTCCCGGTGGGCGTCGTCACGGGCGTGCTCGGGGCGCCCTACCTCGTGTACCTCATCATCCGCAGCAACCGTTCAGGAGGATCGCTGTGAGCGACTCGCACACCCTCGTCGCGGAGCACCTCACCCTCGGGTACGGGGAGCGGCTCGTCATCGACGACCTCGACCTCGCGGTGCCCCCGGGCCGGATCACCGCCGTCGTCGGCGCGAACGCGTGCGGCAAGTCGACCTTGCTGCGCGCGATGTCCCGCCTCCTCGCACCGCGCGGCGGCCACGTGCTGCTCGACGGCGCGGCCGTGCACCGCCTGCCCGCCAAGCAGCTCGCTCGCACGCTCGGGCTGCTGCCGCAGTCACCCGTCGCCCCGGAGGGCATCACCGTCGCGGACCTCGTGGGGCGGGGGCGGCACCCGCACCAGGGGATCTTCTCCCGGTGGTCCGCGGAGGACGACGCGGCCGTGGCGCAGGCCCTCGAGGCGACCGAGACGATGGACCTCGCGGACCGGGCCGTGGACGAGCTCTCGGGCGGGCAGCGCCAGCGGGTGTGGATCGCGATGGCGCTCGCCCAGCGCACCGACCTGCTGCTGCTCGACGAGCCCACCACGTTCCTCGACGTCAACCACCAGGTCGAGGTGCTCGACCTGCTCACGGACCTCAACCGTGCGCGGGGCACCACCGTGGTCATGGTGCTGCACGACCTCAACCTCGCGGCGCGCTACGCCGACCAGCTCGTCGCGATCGCCGGTGGCCGCGTGCACGCGGTGGGCTCGCCCGCCGAGGTGCTCACGGCCGAGAACGTGCTGGCCGTGTTCGGGATCGAGAGCCAGATCATCACCGACCCGGTCTCCGGCAAGCCGCTGATGCTGCCGGTGGGGCGGCACCACGCGGGCTGATCGCCGCTGCGCGACCTGCTTCGCCCGCTCCCGGGGTGCGCTCTGCCACGATGGCCGGGTGGTGCGGTAGCCGCCGCACCCGCACCGGACCGGGAGCCATCACGATGTCCATCAACGTCAACGGCCGCGAGTACGGCTCCTGGGCCGAGGTGCCGCCCGAGATCCGCGCCAAGCTCGCCTCGCTGCCCGACAAGAACGGCGACGGCATCCCCGACGTGCTCCAGGGGGACCTGAGCGCCTTCGGCTCCGTTGGTCAGAGCCCCGACGTCACGACGGTGTCGACGACGACGTTCGCCGTGAACGGTGTGCCCTACCGCTCGCTCGCGGACCTGCCCGAGGTGCTGCGCGCCGAGATGGACCGTGCCTTCCAGGGCCTTGGCGACCTGGGCACGGCGATCATCGACGCGACGAGCACGGGCGGGCCGCCCGCCGCCGCGCCCGGACCCACCGGGTACGCGCCCCCGGGCACCGGCTTCTCGGCCCCGGCCGCGCCCGCCCGCGACGCGCGCCCCATGATGATCAACGGCGAACCGTACGAGCCTGAGGCGGGGCGCAAGCGCTGGTGGCAGTTCTGGAAGTGACCAGGAGAGCGGAGACCCCCGTGCACCTCACTCGTGATCCCCAGGGCGAGCCGAGCGAGCGGCTCCTGCTGTGCGCGCTCCTCGTCGACCTCGCCCGCGCTGCGGGAGGCGCCGAGCTCGACTGTGAACGCGACCTCTCACCGCACGAACCCATCGACCTGACATGAACTTGTGCCCGGGTCATGGCGTCAGTCGGCCACGCACCCGTCGAGGACGCGTCGCGAGGCGTCGTGCTCGGCCGCCGTCATCCACAGGCCGTAGGCGGCCTTGATGCGCACCTGCGCCGCGATGTACTCGCAGCGGTAGGGCTCGTTGGGTGGCAGCCAGCTCGCGGCGTCGGCGTGGCCCTTGGCGTAGTTCGTAGGTCCGTCGACGGCGGCCAGGTTGGCGGGGTCGTTCGCGAACTGGGTGCGCAGCTCGGGGCTCCACTCGCGCGCGCCCGTGCGCCAGGCGTCGTAGAGCGCGACGCGGTGGTCGATCTGCACGGCCTCCGAGGAGATGGGTCCGCGCTCGAAGTCGATCGTGACGCCGGAGTAGGGGTCGTGCAGCGTGCCGGACTGCACGAGGCACGAGCCGCGCCGCAGGGTGACGTCGTCCAGGTCGCGGGCGAGCACGTCGTTGCGGGTGTCACAGCCGTTGGCGTCGACGTCCGCCCAGCGCTCGCCGAACAGCTCGCGGGCGTAGCCGTCGCCGGTGTCGCGCGGTCGCTCGTCGATGGTGTCGAGGAGGGTGAGCTCGTCGGACCAGCCCGGGGCGTCGTCGTCGGCGGCCTGCCATGCCTCGAGGTCGGTGACGGCGGGTTCGGCGCCCGAAGTGGCCCCGGGCCCGGACCCGGCCTCGGGCTCGCCGGTGTCGCGGATGACGTAGAGGACCACGACGGCCAGGGCGATCGCGACGAGCCAGCCCAGGACGCCGCTCGTCACATGACGGCGACCCACAGCCCGTCCCGGGCTCGCGTCGCGGCGACGTACAGGGCCCGGCGCTCGAGCTCCCACCTCTCGCGTGCGGCGTCGTCCTCGGGGGCGAACGAGGACTCCACCTGGTCGGCCCGCACGTCCGCGAGCAGCACGTGCTTGAACTCGAGCCCCTTGGCGCGGTGCACCGTGCCGACCTTGATCTGGTCGGACACCTCGCCCCGGTAGTCGGCGAGGTCGAGCCACGGGTAGCCGGCCGCCGCGAGCGCGTCACCCACGAGGCGCACGGTGCGCCGCGACTGGCACAGCACACCGACGTCGCCCGCCCCCACGCCCACCTCGCGCGTCACCGCGCGCACGTGGTCCACGAGACGGGAGTCGCGGTCCCGCACGTCGTCGAACCACACCTGCAGGGGGCGAGGTCCGCGCCGTTCGACCGCCGTCGTGGCGTCGCCCGCGACCACGGCTCCCTCGACGTCGTCGTACGTGAGCCCGGCCACGAGGCGCTGCGCGAACTCGAGGATCTCGCGGGTGTTGCGGTAGTTGGACGACAGCACCTCGCCGCGTCCCGCGAGCGAGATCCCGACCTCTCCGAGCCGGTACCCGGACGGGTAGAGCGCCTGCTGTCCGTCCCCGATGAGCAGGAGCCCGTTCGGGCGGTTGCCCACGAGACTGTGCAGCAGGCGCAACATCGACGCGGACAGGTCCTGCGCCTCGTCGACGACGACGGCCGAGTACCCGGCGAGCGGCTCGCGCTGCAGCTCCTTCTCCGCGAGCAGGATGAGGTCGGGGAAGTCGACGATGCCCTGCCGGCGCAGCTCCGCGGCGTACGCGACGTACAGCTCCCACACCGCCCGGCGCTGCTCGAGCTGCAGGCCCTGCCCACGGCCGGTGCGCACGAGGGCGGCGTAGTCCTCGAACCGCAGCAGCCCGCGCCCCTTGACGACGTGGAGCACCTCGTCGCGCCAGTACTGCATGGGTGCGCTCGACCGGCCGAGCGGTCCAGGCATGCCGACCTTCTGCCACACCGCCGTCCACGCCTGCGCGGCCTTCCACGGCGAGAGTGTGAACAGGACCCCGCGCTGGCTCAGCACCTGATGGGCGAACTGGTGGACGCTCGTGAACTCGACACGGTCCGCGACCTCCGGGGCCATGCGGTGCAGGTGCGTGCGCATGACCTGGGGCAACGAGCGGACGAAGGTCGTGAACAAGACCTTGCCGGGCTGGGTGCGTGCGAGGTGCGCCGCCCGGTGCAGGCCCACCACGGTCTTGCCCGTCCCCGCGGGGCCGCGCACGCGCGCCGGGCCGCCGTAGCTCCGGCGTGTCAGGCGGGCCTGGTCGGGATGGAGCACGGACATCCAGGCCTCGATGGGTTCGAGGGCCTTGCCGGCGAGAAGGTGCGCGCGGACCTCCTCCTCGGAGATCAAGGAGTCCGGGGCCGGCTCCACCGTGTCCGCCACCGTCGGGCTCGTGGGCGCGGGTGGCCCCACGTGCGGGAACAGCGCGAGCGTGCGGACCAGGACGGCGTCCACGGTCGCCGGGTCGAGGCGGTCACCGCGGGCGGCGATGTGCCGGACGACGTCGCCGTCGCCGAGCAGCCGCACGGGTCCGAGCTCGTGATCGATGCCCCGCCGGCCGCACAGCGTGACGAGCGTGTGGATCTCGCCCGGGGCGAGTCCCGTCTCGGCGAGGTCCTGCTGGACGGTCGCGGCGACCTGCGAGAGCGCGAGGATGTCGTCCGTGACGTCGGCCTGACCGCACAGCACCCGGCCGGCTTCGATGCTGACGCTCGTCCAGCTCTTCGCGTCGATGACGAACACGCCGGCCGGACCCACGACGATCAGGTCGATCTGCGCCGTGCGGCTGCCGGGCCAGCGCCGGTCGGTGAGCAGGAAGTACCCGGACGGCACGAGGGTCGCGAGCGCCTCGGCGACCTTGAGCTCCCCCACCGCCCCGCGGCCGAAGTCCGCCGCGCGGCGACGGCACTCCGCGGCCGCCCGCAGATGGTCCTTGGCCTCGCCGAGCAGCCGGTGGCGCGCGCCGGCATCGGGCTCGTGGTTCGCCTGGCCCGTCAACGCGTCCGCATGGGACTCGTGCTCCCGGGCCGCGAGTCGGAAGCGCTCGCCCTCGAGCGCGGCCGAGCCACCGGCTACCACGTCAGGGACCTCACCCCGCAAGTATCGGACATCAAGCACCGGTACTCGCAGTTCGGCACGTCGGACTTGCCCACCACGTGCATGAATGTCCTCAAACTTGAGACAGCCTGTGGCACCCCTGTCCTAAGAACTGCGACATCTGCGCACGGTCCTGTTCCAGCAGCCCGGTGCGATCACCTTGGCCGTGCGCCGGTGGAGCCGATGACACCGCGGCAAGCATCCGTTCAAGCGTCGAGGCCATGGTCTGAGCTGAGTCCGCTGCTCGGATCTCGGGGCACCGACGTGTGAGACCGCGCGTGCCCGACGGCGTGTGCCAGGGTTACCGTGTGACCGAGCCCCAGATCGCTGAGCTGCAACGTTCGATGCGCGAGTTCCTCGTCGAGCGCGACTGGGACAAGTTCCAGGACCCGAAGTCGCTCGTGCTCGCGCTCGTAGGCGAGGTCGGGGAGCTCGCGGAGCTGTTCCAGTGGCTACCGGCCGACGAGGTGCCGGCGCTCGCGGCCGAGCCCGCGCGGCACCAGCGCATCGGCGAGGAGATCGCGGACGTGCTGCTCTATCTGTTGCGCCTCGCGGACGTGCTCGACGTCGACGTCATGGCAGCGGCCCGCGCCAAGCAGCTCAGCGCCCGGGCGAAGTACCCCGCCGCCCAGGTGCACGGCGTCGCGCCCGACAAGGTCTAGCGAGGCGGCTCGGCCACCTTGATGAAGAGCTCGGTGTCCCACCGGGTCGGGTCCTCGTCGTCGTCGGGCCCGTCGAGGAAGAACTCGACCCGCGAGACGAACGCGTCCCCCTCCGGCGTGCCCCGCGCGTCCCACGCGACGCCCTCGGCTTCCGCCCAGCCGATCAGGACGCCGTTGCCCTCGATCCCCCGCGTGGCGTCGGTGTAGACGAGCGTGCCGTAGGTGCCCGCCGGCAGCTCGCCCGCCGCCACGCGGTCGTCACCCGCCACCCGGGCCGCCACCGGCCAGCCGACCTCGAAGTCCATCACGCCCGTCATGTCGATGACGTGCAGGCGGCAGAACGGAGCGCCCGCCGGGTCGATGTCGCGGTCGGCGAGCCACGCGGCCGTCTCCGCGACGAGGCCGGGGATCGCGGCATCCATGGCTTCGAACGGCAACGTCGCGCGGATGCCGACGGTGTGCTGGGCCGTGCGCTCCACGAGCTGCGGCGTCGTCGTCCTCATCGGGTTCCTTCCCGCTGGCGGCCCCGTGCCGCCAGTCCTCACCGTTCAGACCGGGAACGACGATGGAACTCATCGGCACCGGGCCCACCGGAGCTGGTGGTGCGCCCGCCCGCTCGCCGTCGTCGGACACCTGCGTCAGGCTGGGAAGGCAACATCGGCCGACGACGAGGAGCGGCGCCATGACCTCCGGCACGTACCCACAGATCGCCCAGGTGGTGCTCGACACCACGGATGCGCGAGCGCTCGCGGAGTTCTACCGCGCGCTCTTCGGGCTGGAGTACCGGCCGGGCGACGAGCCGCCGGCTGGTGGGCCGGACCCGAACGGGGCGGACTGGCTCGTGCTGCGGAACCCGCGCGGCGGCACCGATCTGGCGTTTCAGCAGGTCGAGCACCTGCCCGAACCCACGTGGCCGGACGGGCCCTACCCGCAGATGCTGCACCTCGACACGACCGTGCCCGACGCCGCGGAGCTGGCCCGGCAGCACGACCGGGCGCTCGCGCTCGGCGCCCGGGTGCTGCTCGACCGCACGGACGATCCCGACGAGCCGCTCTACGTGTTCGCGGACCCGTCGGGGCACCCCTTCTGCGTGTTCGTGTCCTGAGCCGCTGGATCGCTGCGGCGCCGACCCGCTGCGCCCTGGGCCGTGCTCAGACGGGAACGACCAGCTCGTCCGGGGCGAATGCCCGCACCTCGAGGTCGTTCGCGTGATGGAGGGGCTCGAGGGGGATGCCGGACTCCTGTGCGGCGGCGAGGATCCCGGCGGCCCACTGCCGGTCCTCCGCGTTCGGGTCGCCGGTGCCCGGACGCACCAGGAGGAACGCGAAGGACCCGGGCCCGAGCTGGCCGGCAAGGTGGCTGCACATGTGCATGAGCCCGTCGAGACCCGCGCGGTCCGGCCGTGCGGGGATGTCCTCGAGCTGGACGAGCACCGGCGTCGGCTCGCCGTCGTCGACGAAGTTGAGCCACAGCTCGCGTTGCGACCAGGAGTGCGTGCCCGTGAACTTCAGCCAGGTGCGCAGCACGGGGGAGGGTTCGCCGTCGGCCAGCTGGGCCGCGTACTCGGCGATCGTGAGGTTGCTGTCTTTGGTGTGGTTGCTCATGACGCTCAAGAGTGGTGACGCGGGGCGTGCCGTGGGAGTTGTCCACAGGGGCAGTTCCGCGCACGGGCGCAGCGCGAGGCCCGCCGCACTGGGGTGCGACGGGCCTCGTCAGGGCTTGCTACGAGCTGGTGCCGGACCCACCGGACTTGAGGACGACGGTCCCGCCACCGGACTCGACGGCCTGGAGGGTGCGCAGCTCGCGCAGGCCCGGCGTCGAGTCGAGCAGCCGCGCCGCGTTGGCGAGCGAGCGCAGTGCCGCCGTCTCAGCGCGCGCCCGCTCGAGCGCCGCGACGCCCTCCTGCCGGGCCACGGCGACCTTCGCGAACATCCCGCGCAGCTCACCCGGGAAGGACAGGTCGCGCAGGTCGACGGCCTCGACGACGACGCCGAGGGACGCCGCCGCCTCGGCCACGGCCGACGTCAGGGTCGCACCAGCGCCGGCCCGGGCACCGAGAAGGTTCTCTGCGGCGAGCCCACCGACGAAGGAGCGCACGGCGAGCTGCGCCTCGAGGTGCAGCTGCTCGCGGCCGCCGTCGTCGGCGTCGCTCGAGAGGACCCAGGCGAGGGCGTCGGCGACGCGGAAGCGGATGGTGAGCGAGGCCTTGACCGCCACACCGTCAGCCGTGAGGACCTCCTGGCCGGAGACCTTGAGGACGGTCGGGCGCAGGTCGACGATCTCCACCACCGCACCGAACCAGCGGTAGCGGTGGCGGCCCGGCTCGAGCACGCGTGCCTCGGCACCACGCTGGTGCAGCACCGCGCGCTGGAACGACTGGACCGTGACCCTGGCCATGGTGACCATCC
Organism: uncultured Cellulomonadaceae bacterium; assembly: GCA_964510785.1. Classification (GTDB taxonomy): domain Bacteria; phylum Actinomycetota; class Actinomycetes; order Actinomycetales; family Cellulomonadaceae; genus JAAYZM01. Next base: position 40,799 of record CAZECM010000011.1, read on the forward strand.
TCCTTCTGTGGCCCGTGCCCGACGGTCGGGCACGGGGACGTGCATCGGCGCACGGACCACCGGCCGGTGCGGGACCGGGAGGCGGGGCTGCGCGCCGCAGAGCCATCGATCCCGTGTGCACCGGCCGGCGGCCGTGACGCGGAGTTGAACCGCACGCGCCAGCCGGGCTGATACGCGTGACCTTGTACTTCAGGTCCGACAAGGGGGAACGCCGTGATCCAGAGGATTCCGGGCGCCCGCTGAACGGCCGCCGGCCACGGTAGGCCCGGCCCGCCACCTCGAGCCAGCGATTTCCGTGGCCTCACCTCTCGGCCCAGTAGCCGTCCGCGCACTCGTTGACCGGTTACCAGTACGGCCTCGACCAGCCCCACTCCCTCGTTGCGGGACGTTGTGCACGCGTAGCGTCCCGCAACGTGTCATTCCTGTGCACGGTGTTCCGCGCAACCGGAGAACGTTCCGCACTGCCCAGCGGCACCCCTGAGCCGCCCGCGCACTCCTTGGTACCCGAATGACATAACGGGGGCGACACGCCGGGCGACACGCCGTGAGTCACGGCTCGCTTGGTCACTCCAGCACCAAGGAGTGCGCGGACGGCTCAGCCCGGGGGCGTGTGGGTGGGTTCGGGGGGCGCGGCAGGGGGAGGGTCAGGGGTCGGGGGGTGCGGGTGGGGCTGGAGGGGGTTCGGGGGGCGGGGGGAGGGGGACCAGGCGGTCGAAGGACAGTCCGGACGAGGACTCGCCGCGACCGGCACCGCGGTGGACGCCCACCCACACGACCGGGCGGCCGTCCGCGGCGCGGGTGCGCTGGAAGGACTGGGAGAGCATCGTGCCGGCGCGTGTGACCTCTTCCTCGTGGAGGAAGTACGACTCGACCGGGTCACCGGGGGCGGGGTCCCGGCCAGGGCGCAGCAAGGCGGTGCGCGGCTCGACCGAGACGGTGGTGAGACCCGGCACGATGCGCGGCATCGCGGCGCGCTGCAGCTGGATCTGCCGGTTGGAGCCCGGCACGTGCACGGGCACGAACGGGATCCAGTGCTCGGGCACGGAGCTCATCACCTCGTAGCGCACGTCGGCCACGCGCGGCTCGTCCGGATCCACGGGCGGGACCGCGGAACCCAGCCGCGCGAAGAACGCCGAGGTCTCCCCCGCGGCGAGCCCACCGGGCATCGGGCCACCGGCCCCGGACGGCACGCTCCTCTCGAGCCCCCACACCATGTTCGCCATCTCGTCGCGCACGAGCGCGACCTCCTCGAACGCGGGCCCCTCGTGCACCTTCGCGGCGACGGGCAGCACGAGCAGCGACGTGTCGGCCTCGCCCGGCCCGACCAACGACGAGGAGAACATCGACCACCGCTGCCACACGTCGTCGGACCCGGCGCCCGCCGGCGGGATCCAGTAGCGCTCCCCGAACACGTTCGTCACGGCGAGCCCGCGCACCCTCGCGATCGACCCGGTGGGGACACGGAGCTGCGTGAGGAACCAGTCGTTGGCGAACACGAGCGCGAACTCCACGAACAGCAGGGTCGCGAGGTCCGTCGTCGCGGCGTCGACGGCGCCGAGGTTGGTGCGCCCGTCCTCGAAGGCCCACCAGCGCGTGGCCGGCATGCCCTCGAACGTCACGGCGGCGGGCACGGCGGCGGAGCGCTCCTCGACCACCACTCCGGGCGCGGGCTGGTCGAGCGGCGTGGCGTCGGTGGGGTCGAGGTCGAGGTGCCACCAGTCGAGCCGCCCGCCGTGGTACTCGCGTGCCGCGTACCGCCGCGCGGACCCGTCGGCGTTCGGCGCCGCGGCCCGGAACCGGTACTCGAGCCGCGCGGGGTCCCAGCAGTCCTCCTCCACGCCGGCGGGCGGTACCACGAGGTCCGCGAACCACGCGAGGAACCGGCCCGCGAGCGCGTCGAGCGCGGGCTTGTCGGCGTCCGCGATCCCCGCGACCCCGTCATAGGGCGCCCCCGGCGGGACCGCGGTGAGCTGGGCGTGCAGCGCCCCGCCGTCGAGCGCCCGCCCCGCGACGGCCGCGTAGGCCTGCGACACCTCGAGGTGTGCGGCCCGCCCGGCATCGGCCGCGTCGCCCGGGTCCGGCGCGGTGAAGGCGAACGCGTCCCGGAAGGCGTCGACGTACGCGGCGGGCAGCCCGGCCGCACCCAGCAGCCGCTCCCAGCGCCGCCCCATGGCGAGCCGCAGGTCGAGCGCGAGCGGCGACCCCGCGAGCGAGAGCGCGAGCGGCCGCCGCTCCACACGCGCCTCGAGCGGCAGCGCGTCCGAGAACGCGACGACGGGCTCCTCGCGCGCGCCGAGCTCGGTCAGCGCGGTGCGCTCCACGAGCAGCTGGGACACCACGGGCGAGCCCGCGTCGTCGGCCTCGAACTCCCCGAGCTGCCACTGCCGCGTCAGGAGCCACAACGGGTCGCGCACCTCGGCGCGCAGCGAGCGGTCGAAGGCGCGTGTGCGCGGGCGGCCCTCGAGCCGGTTGTAGACGGTGATGGACGGCAGCTCGTGCTTCAACAGGGCGGAGGCGAGCAGGGGCGGTCCCGCGAGGAGCTGGGCCGTGGAGAGATTCAGGGCCGACGACGGCGAGAGATCAGTCATCGCCCACCTCCAAGAACCGTGTGACGTCGTTGCCGAGCGCGAACGCGAGCCCGATCGAGATGCCGCGCATCGTGACGGCCGTGATGGTCGCGGGCAGGAACCGCGCGGCCGCGCCGGTGTCGAGGTGCACGGGTTCGACGGCCCGCTGGCGCGCGAGCCGCATCGTGTCCGGCACGGCGTCGCGCAGGTCCTCCCACACCCACGTCCGCCCGACGCTCGCGGGTGTCACGAGCAGGAGCGACTGCGGCGCCTCGCTCGATGGCTGGTCGTAGTGGAACGCGAGCCCCACGGTCGCCTCGTTCGCGGGCAGCACCTCCGTCCACTCGTCGACGAGCAGCCCGCTCACCGCCCCCGCCGGGTCGAACGCGGCCGGATACGCCGCGGTGTAGAGCAGGTGCTCGCCCGTGAGGTCCTGGTCCGGCGGGTACTCCATCGCGAGCCACGCGTCCCCCGCCCGGTAGGGCAGCTGCACGGGCACGAGCTGTGGGTCGGTCCCGGTGAGTGCCCGCGCGAACAGCCCGGCCTGCTCGAGGTGGCGCAGCGGTTCGCGCACGCGCGCGGCGGAGTGGACCCAGTCCTCGACGGGGAAGTCCCTGCCCGACGACGAGACGTGGGCGAGCAGTGCCGCCGTGTCCCCGAGCGAGAGGCCCCAGGGCGACGCCACCGCCACGGGCAGCGTGAAGCGGGGCACGACGGCGAAGCCCTCGCCGAGCAGCGCCCCCGCCGCGGCCTGCAACGCCTCGAGGGCCGCCGCCGGACCCGCGCCGCCGGGCGCCGTGGCCGCCGCATGGTCGGCGAACGCCTGCACCGCCGCGGCATCCCGCTGCTCGAGCGCCCCGGCGAGGGAGCGCGCCGCGCCGACCACGTCCTCGACGAGCGTGATCATCGCCGTCTCGGTCACCTCGAGCCCGAACGGCTCGGAGTCGACGTCGTCGAACGGCAGGTGCCCCGCGAGCTCGGTGCGCAGCGCCGCGAGTCCCGTCGCCGTCGTGTCGGGGACGGCACCGAGCGCGGTGAGGCGGGCCGCGAACGCGTCGCGCAGGTCGCCGACGGCGGCACGCTGCAGTGCCGGCGTCGCGGCGGGATCGGCGAGGCCGACGACGGCGGGCACGATCGCCCCCTCGACCACGGCGAGCGCGGCGAAGAGCTCATCATCCGGTGTGGCACCCGGCAGCGCGTCGTACTCGGTGAGCGCGAGATCGATCGCCGCGAGCCGTGCGGTCCACTCCGCGACGCGCTCGCGGACACGGTCGAGGGTGCGTGCGAACTGCCCGCCCCGCGAGGCCACCGGCTGGCCCCAGCCCGAGCCCGGCACAGCGAGCCGCGCACCGCGCTCGAGCAGCGCGATCGCGTCGTCCACTGCGGTGTCCGTCTCGGTGAGGACGAGCTCGCGGGCCGCCGCGGTGTCGGCGGGCGGGGTCGCGTCGTCGGGAACGAGTGCCTCGAGCCGGGTGTCCCACAGCGTGAGGTAGGTGTGTGCGTCGGTGAGGAGCGCGGTGAGCAGCGCGTGCACGGCCACCAGGGGTGCGTCGTCGGCCACGAGGCTCGTGTCGAGGTCGTCGCTCGCCTCGCCGGGGGGCACCACGTCGGTGGGTCGCAGCGGTCGGGCGGTGGTGATGATGCTGCGCAGGTGCGCGCACTGGGTCGCGACCTCGAACACGGGGACCTGTCCGGCGCCCGCCTCCCGGTAGGCGATCCGGAGCTGCGCGTCGGGGCGCAGGCCTGCCGTGGTGCGGACGTGGGACGTGATGCGGTCGTCGAGCTCGGTCATTGCCTGCTCGCCCGTGCGCAACAGCTCGACCACGTCGCGCGCGCGCAGCCCGAGCGCCGCGAGCGAGACCGTCGCGGACTGCGCGGTACCGGACACCGGGTCCTCCCAGTGCACCCGGCATGCCACCGAGCCGAGCGCTGGGAGCAGGCCCGCGAGGTACGCGTCGACGCCCGGCGAGGCGAGCACCCGAGGGGTCGCGCCGGCCCCCGCGCTCGCGGCCGGGTCGAGGTGCACGCCCACCCGGTGCGTGAGCGTGATGCCTGTCGCGGGGGTGCGCACCACCTCGAGCTCGGCGGGACGCTGACCCGTCTCGACGCTCCGCAGGGCCGCACCCGCCCGGTCCGCGCTGCCCTGGGTCGCGTGGTGCACGGACTCGGCGAGCGTGAGGTCGCCGACGGCGTCGCGCAGGTCCCGCAGCGCGGCGATCTCACGTTCGAGGGCCGCGCGCTGCGGGACGGTCGCGTCGGAGCGCAGCACCGAGGCGGGCAGCCCGAACGGGTAGGTAAAGGCCTGCGCGTCCTCGACGTGCTTCACGAGCCGCAGCCCGTCCACGACGTTGCGCGCCTCGACCGCCTCGATCGGCACGCCCTCCGCGGGGGTCGTGGACTTCAACCGCTTGGCGCGCAGCGGGAACCGACGCCGCAGGTCGTAGACGAACTCGTCGACCTCCGCGAGCCCGGACGCGTCGTGCAGTCCCCGCTCGAAGGCGTAGCCGAGCAACGCCGCGAGGCTCTGGCCCTGGCGCATCCCGTCGAGCACCTCGATCGCCCCGCGCACCCGCTCGGAGGAGAGGTTCACGGCGAAGGTGTCCGGGTCCGCCGAGGACGCGTTCGCGAGGTAGGCGCTGCGCAGCACGGACGCCGTGACGGCCTGGTTGAGGCTCGGTGCGAGCAGGTGGCCCCCGCTCGCCGGGTCGCGCTGCAGGGGCGGGCCGCCCGCGAACGCCGCGGCGAGGTCCTCGGGCAGCTCGACCGGGACCGGGTCGGCCCGATTGGGGCGCACGTCCTCGAGCCAGCCGTACGCGCCGAGGTGGATGCCCGGGACGGTCGCGGGGACGTCGCCGTCGTCGTCCTCGCCGTCGTCGGCCACGAACCTGACGTCCGGGCGCGGCCGCTCGTCCTGCGGCACCCCGCGCATCGCCTCGAGCTGGAAGGCCACGAGCCCGAGCCGCCACGCGTCGAGCCGGTAGCTCACGGTGTCGAGGTGCTCGGTGAGCGCGCGCTCGAGGCGGGCCGTGGAGGCGTCCTCGAGCAGCTCGAGCGCCTCGACCTGGTCGCGCAGCACGTGGGTGGCGGGGCTCGAGAACAGCTCGTGGCGCACCTGCGCGGCCACGGACCAGTCCTGCCCCGGGGAGATCACGGGGTCGTGCTTGTAGAGCGGTGCGTAGCGCGACTCGCTCGGCCCCTGCGCCGCGACGTGCACGAACGCGGGCTCGGTGCGCAGCGTGCGGATGGTCTGGGCGGAGTAGCCCGCGAGCGCGTGCAGCCGCCAGCCGGACTCCGCATAGCCGAGGATCAGCGCGTGCCGCGCGAGGAGGAACAGCAGCGCGTTCGGGACCTTGTCCACGAAGCCGGTCGAGGTGCGCACGGCGTCGAGCGAGGTGCCCGCCGCGTCGCGCAGCCAGTGCAGGTAGTTGCGCTCCCCGCTCGCCCACGTGCGCACGGGCTCGGTCTCCGAGAGCGGGCGGTCGTCCACGAGCGGGCCGGAGAGCTTGGCCTGCCGCCCGTGGAAGTACAGGTCGAGCAGCGGGGGCCGCTCGCCCGAGTAGCCGAGGCGCGCGAGCAGGTTCAGCGCGGGCCCGTCGAGTCCCGCCTGCACCCACGACTGCCAGAACCCCGCCAACCAGCCGCCGAGCCCCGCGGTGTTGACGAGCTGGTCGATCGACTGGGCGTAGCGGTAGTGGAACTCCGCGGACGTCGGGTGCAGGCCGAGGATGCCGAGGAGCGTCTCGTGCGGGTCGAGCGAGGTGTCCCCGCCCCGGCCGAGCGAGGGCACGCTCGCGACGAGCTCGTCCCAGTCCTCGTCCGCGAGGGTGAGCAGCCGGTGCAGCCCCTGCAGGAACGCGGGTCGCGGCCCCAGGTCGCGCTGCGGTCCCGGGCGGAGCCACGCGAGCCGGGAGAACGCCGTCGTCGTCGTGATCCCGTACGGCTGGCGACCCACACGGAAGGCGGGCAGCGACCCCCGGCCGCGCACGTGCCGCGTGAAGAACCAACGGGCCTCGGCGACCGTGCGGTCGGAGAAGACGGGCTCGAGCTGGGTGCCCAGGAAGTAGCCGAGCGTCGCGGGCCACAGCAGCGACTGCATCGCCCGGGCGTCGCGCTGGTCGAGGCCGTGCGCGCCCGGCACGCCGTCGAGCACCTCGGGGTCGATGCCGAGCAGCTCGGCGAACCACTGCCCGTCGGGGCGGTGGCGCGGGTCGGCCTCGAGCGGCACGGGTCCCGCGGCGACGGCGTCGAAGCTCGCGTCCGCGTCGTCGAGCCGCTCGGTGCCGGAGTCCTTCTCCTCGGTGTTGTTGGTGGGGGTGCCCTGCGGTACGAAGGCGAGGCCCGAGCCGGAGTAGCGGTGCGCGCGCAACAGCTCCTCGAGGTGGGTCGCGGACGTCTCGGGCTCGGCGAGGGCACGGACGCCGACGGCGTACAGCCGGTCGAAGCCCCTCGCCGCACCGGTGGTGTCCAGGCCGATCCGGATGCCGAGCCCGTCGCGGACCGCCCGGTCGAAGTCGGTGAGCCACGCGAGCTCGTCGGGCACCGTGAGCACGCCGTCCTCGTCCGTGACCTGGTCGCCGGAGGGGGCGAGCGGGTCGGGGCCCGTGAACACCTCGGGCGGCACGGGGCGACCCAGGTACTCGGCGCGCTCGCCGCCCGACTCGGTGACGAACACGAAGCGGTCCGGCAGCAGCGCGGCGCGCGGGGCGCGGCTCCACGTCGCGGGCGAGGTCTCGACCTCGGGGAAGACGGGTTCGGGGACGGGTTCCGGTTCGGGAGCGGGATCGGGGCCGACGACGGCGTCCCCCGGGGCCGGTGGGCGCTCGTCGAGGTTGTCCGGGGTCAGGCTTGCGACGAGCCACGCCCCGCGACCCGAACCGTGGCTCGCGACGAGCCGGTGCCACGCCGCCCGCTCGACGGCCTCGTCGCCGCGCGAGTCCCACACCTCGCGCCAGTAGGCCTCGGCGTCGGCCACCTCGCCCTCGCTGAGCTCGGGGCCGAACGCGTCGATGCTCACGGTGTCGGGGAACACCCTGACCCAGAGCTGCTCGCGGCGGTCCCCCGTCTCGGGCTCGGTCACCGACTTGAAGCGCACCTCGAGCCGCACGGGGAACAGCAGCACGGGGTACTGCGCGGCCAGGTCGCCGATGAGCAGGCGAGGGTCCGTGACCTCGACGGCGAGCTCGAGGTCGGTCAGGAGCGACTCGCGGGCCTCCCGGTAGATCGCGTGGGCCCGTGTCGAGCGCTCGCGGGCGGTCTCGAGGTTCCGCTGCGCCTCGGTGAGAGCGGCGCGGTCGCCCGTGCGCGCCGCGGCGTCGAGCTCGCGCTCCGCCCTGCGCACCTCGCCCGCGGCACGCACCCGGGCACGGGTCGCGCGCTGCGTGGCCTCGGTCGCCTGGGCGAGTGCCCGGCGCACCTCGTCGGCGGTGGTCATCGCTCGCCCCCGCTCATGGTGTGTCCGGGTCTGCGTCGGCGGGCTTGGGCTTGGGCAGCATCTCCGCGGCGTGCACGGCCACGAGCACGGGGGACTGGTAGGTCAGGTAGGCCCAGCGGGCGGCGCTCAGGGGCGCAGTCACGGCGACCTTGTCGTCGTTCTGCTGGGCGATCTTCTCCGTGTCGCCCGGCTCGAGCACGAGGTCGAGGTTCACCGGGTCGAGCGCCGTCGCCGCGACGAAGCCACCCTCGGCCGTCCCGACGTGCGACCACGCGATGTCGCTCACCGTCTCGAACTCCTCCTCGCCCTCGATGTCGAAGCCGAATCGTGGCTCGCCGGGGCGTTCCTTGATGCAGAAGAACCACCCCGCGTCGTCGTCCGGGTCGTCGCCCGTGCCGCCCTTCGCCACGGGGACCGTGAGGTCGAAACCGAAGAACGTGATGTCCGGGTCCACGCGCGCCTCGTAGAGCGGGGTCTTGACGAGATCGGGCGGGGGGTCCGCCTCCTGGGCCGCCTCGAGCGGGTGCAGGATGCGCTCCTTGGTGGGGTCGGCCTTGCCGTTCTCGGAGTCCCACCGGGCCTTGTGCGCGTAGATGACCGCGGTCGGGTACTTCTTGAGCAGCTCGCCGCGGATCACGAGCACTGCCTCCTCCTCTGCCTCCTCCTCCCCCGTGTCGCCCGGGCGCTCGCGGTGGTCGTGGTCGCCGAGCTTCGAGGCGCGCGGCCAGCGGTGCAGCTCGGGGATGTCGAGGAGCGACTCCTTGGCCGCCTCCGCGTCGAGCCCCGGCTCGGGCCGAGCCCCGGACACGTCCCAGAACTGCCGGAAGGGGGTGCCGCGCTGGTCGGTCGGGTACTCGCGCCACAGCAGCTCGCGCGCCATCTCGTGGTTGAGCCCCACGAGGTACGCCTCGATGAACGCCTGGTTCGTCTCGAGCAGGGAGATCGTGTTGGGCGGGATGAGGTTGAGGTTCGGCAGCAGGTACTCGTCCGAGAGGTCGCGCAGCGGCTCGTACATCGGGGTGTCGATGCGCGGGTAGGCCATGACCTCCCCGAAGTCCTCCTCGAGGTCAGCCACGACGCGCGGCGGCAACGTGATGCCGGCGAAGATGCGCTTCGGGATGGTCTTCGCGGGCTCGAGGGCACCCGCGGTCGCGCCGGCGAGCTTGGTGATGCCCGCCGTCCCGAACCGCGCCCACACCGGCTCGTGGCCCACGCGCTCGCTCGCCGCGTACAGTCGCGCCCAGTCCCGCAGCGCGTCCTTGAACCGCACGGCCGTGGGCGAGTCGCCGCGCGAGCCGGGCGGGGCCGACGGCGGTTCACCACCCGGCTCGAACAGCTCGAAGCCGGGAGCGTCGGGCAGCCGGTCCACGCCGTCGACGTCGAGCCCACCGGGCCGCAACGTGTCCGCACGGTCGAGCGCCGCCTCGCTGCGCCGCAGCGCCCACCACAGCGCGAGCAGCACGAGCCCGAGCGCGAGGGCGAGCACGCCGAGCGTGATGCCCACCGCCCCCCGCACCGCAAAGAGCAGCACGAGCCCGACGACGACGAGCAGCACGGCGATCGCGAGCACGAGCCAGTGCAGCCACCGCCACCGTCGCAGCAGCGCGAGGAGCCACCCGGCGAGCGGGTCGGGCACCCAGCCCGGCAGCGGCGGGACGTCCACGGTGTCCGCGACGTCGTCCGTCGTCACGAGTCCCGGCGGGGTCACCTTGGGCGGTGCGGCCGAGACCTCCCCCGCGTCGATGCGCGCGAACAGCTCCTCGCCGTCGCCGGGCTCGAGCCGGCGTGCGAGCCGACCGCCGGGCCGGGTGATGCGGCGCATCGGGGCGGACAGCGGGGTGGTGCCCGCGAGGGACGTGGCGAGTCGGTGGCGCAGCGTTGCTGAACCCGAGGAGCCCACGGCGGGGGTGCCGGGTGCCGGCTGGAACGCCGTCGTCGTCGTGACCTGCGTATCCGCGAGCAGCACGTGGCGGTGCGCCGGGGCGGCGAGGCGCAGCACGCGCGTGGGCTTGGCCGCGAGGTGCCCCGAGACCTCGGAGAACCACCACGCTTGTGACACGAGCTGGGCGAGCTGGGCGTGGCGGATGCGCCGGTTCGCCTCGAGCACGTCGCCGATCTGCCCCCACGCGGCGTCCATGTACTCCTCTTGGCCCGCCTGCACCACGCGCGTGCCGAAGCCCGCCGCGAGCCGGTGCCGGGGGTCGAGGTTGAGCTCGTGCACCCAGTTCTTGTCCGTGTCGAGCGGGTTGCCGTCGCGGTCCACGCGGAGCCGCTGGGTCAGGGCGTGCCAGCGGCCGTAGAGCGGGGAGGTGATGAGCGGGTCCGGGTCGCCCGTCGCGTCGAGACCGAGGCCCGCGTCCTCGTTCGCTTCCGGGGCGGGGTGCACGGCGTAGTCGTCGGGGAGGTTGACGAAGGCGGCCAGGTCGCGCTGGAAGGGCTGGGGGTAGGGGGCCGACGACGGCGGCTCCTGGTCCCAGTTCTCGTAGTCCTCCGCGAGCTTGCGCTCGGGGGGATCGAGCGAGGACCACGGCACCCGCAGCGCCCCGCCGAGCTTGAGGATGCCCGCGAGCGCGGGGTCGTCGACGGGGTGGATGTTCGAGCCGGGATGGCGCACGTCGACGTCGCGCACCCCGACCCGCGCGTCGAGGGGCCGGGGGACGAGGATGCGCACGAGGTACTCGAAGTCCCCCTGGTCGCCCGTGCGGAAGTACCAGCGGTGGTAGAGGGGCAGCGTCGCGGGGGCCGGTTTGCCGCCGTAGCCCTCCCACGCCGAGAACGTCGCGTGCGGGGCGCCCGCGGGGTCGAGGCCGAGGCCCGCGAGCCGCCCGGACTCGAAGGTCGGCACCACGAAGGCGTGGTACCGGGTGTTGGGCTTGAGCCGGCGCGGGCACACGAGACGCGAGTAGGCGACGTCGCGGTCGCTCGCGACGGCGGCCGCGAGCCGGGCCGCGACCGCCGCGGCGTCGCCGTCCACGAGCGCCCCGTTCGCGGGGGACAGCGAGGTGTTGACGTGCACGTGGGCCCACGCCCACAGGTCCGCGGCCGGGGGCAGCGCGGTGGAGTCCTTGACGTCGATCGAGGCGAGCGGCCGCTCGGCGTGCGCGCGGACCTCCGCGAACTCGACGTCCTCCTCGAGCACCACGAGGGCGATCCACGGGCGCAGCCGCAGCCCGCCGTGGCTCGGGGCCGCGGGGGTGTAGCGCCACGGCAGGTCCGGGTCGGTGAGCTCGACGTGGGCGAGGTAGTTGGGCTCGGCGTTGGTGATCCAGTGCCGCGGGTCCGTGCGCACCACGGCCCGCCCGTCGATGCCGACCACGTCGCCGGGGCCGTAGAGCTGGACGTTCTTGGCCACGGGGACGGGGCCGAGCGCCGCACCGGCGGGGGACTCGCCCGTGATCTTGAGCCGCACGGCCACCGTCGCGCGGTCGGTCACCGAGGGATCGCCGTCGGCGGACTCGATCTGCCCCCCGAGCCCCTGGCGCAACCACGGCAGGAAGCTGTAGGTGCTCAGGATGCTCACGGGGCCACCCCCACGGCCTCGTAGGCGGGAACCACGTGGAACGCGCCGACGAGGCTCGCGTCCGCCGCGACCTGGGTGGCGAGGTAGTCGTTCGCCTGGTTCGCGTTGAGGAACGTCGCGACGACGGCGTTGTCCACGGTGCTCGCGAGCGCGAAGCCCTCGGGCGCCGTCGTGACCTTGTCCGCCCACGGCTGGGCCTGCGCGAGCCGGGCCGCCGAGAGCGCGTGGTGGGCGAGCGCACCACCGCGCGTGAAGAACCGGAACAGCCCGTCGAGCGCGAGCTGGAACCGCTGGCGCACGCGCGACTCCCACGCCGTGTCCACGGTGATGAGCTCGTAGCGCACCACGCGGCGCACGAGCGGGCCGCAGCGCACGGGCTCGCCCGCGGCGGAGAGCTCGATGCCGCCGTGACCGGGCTCGAAGGACTTGCGCGAGAGCCGCTCGGCGTCCTTGAGGTCGTTGAACTGGGCGGGAGCGAAGGACTCGACCACGTCGCCGCGCTTGGCGAGCCCCGAGTCGTCCACCTCGAGGACGGCGCGCTTGACGTCCTTCGACCTCGCGTTGCCGAGCTTCGAGATCGACTCGCCGAGCGGGAGCAGCCGCTGGGTGACCTGCAGGGTGCCCACGGGGTGCAGCACGAGCGTGTCCGCGAGCGGGTCGAGCTCGCGCAGCGCGACGAGCGGGGAGGCGTTGGGCGGCAGGAGGGCGCGCCAGTTCTCGAGCTTGGCGTACTCCGCCTCGAGCAGCGGCAGCACCGAGACCTCGGGCAGTGCGGGGTCCTTCTTGTCCCCGAAGGTCTCGTCGAAGTCGACCTCGATGTCCCAGAACAGGATCGAGAGGTAGCCCGTGCCGCGTGCGCGCCACGGCGTCGGGCCCGAGAGCTTGAACGAGAGCCGGATCGTGAAGACGTCGAAGCCGAACACGCGCAGGGAGACGGACGCGCTGATCGCGATGATGAAGGAGAACGGGGAGAAGATGAAGAGCGCGTCGAAGGCGAGGTGGCCCTGGATGCCGAAGTCCTCGAAACCGAGCCGCAGGTCGAGCCGCGCCCCGAACTGCAGCGTGTTGCTCGTCACCGCGAAGTAGCCCTCGACGCGGATCTTCGCCCACGGCAGGTCCACGATGCTCACGGCGATGCGCTTCGGGACCGGGACGGGCAGCGGTGGCGGGTCGAAGTCGGGGTGGAAGCCGCCCACGGAGAGCACGAAGACGGCGTCGTCCCCGAAGGCCGCGACCACGGCCATCTCGCCCTCGATCGTCAGGAACAGGATGCGTGAGTCGTAGATCGCGGCGAAGAAGTAGAACCGCTTCTTGTCGAACTCGATCGCGCCGAGGAAGTTGACCTGGAGCACGATGATCGCGGCCTCGTCCGCGGGCAGCGCGACGCGCAGGATGCCGAGGATCGCGATGTTCCCGGGGATCTCGATGACGATGCCGAGGGAGAGGCTCGCGAGCGTGGGCGTGCCCCAGCCGATCTTCGCCATGGGGCCGATGACGAACGTGCCCTGCTGCGGCGGGAAGAACGCCTTGAGGTCGGAGATGATGCGCTGCGCGTTCGCGACCACGTCCTGCGGGAACATCACCGAGGCGATCGCGTTGGTGCGCACCCCCTCGACGAGGGCGGGCAGGTTCGTCGTGCGGTGCAGGCCGAGGATGCCGCCGACGCCGAGCAGCGTGAACCCGAAGCCGAGCTGGAACCCGGCCCCGAACTCGGCCGTGATCACGATGAGCAGGGAGAAGCCGTCCGAACCGTCCGGCATGCGCGTCGTGATGAGGCCGATCGCCTTGACCGAGACGATGTTCGCGATGTCGAGCTCGAGCACGCCCGCGTACTCGCCGCGCTCCGTGTCGATGTAGAGGTAGCCGCCGCCCTTGACGATGCCCGCGTCCACGGACAGGCCGATCCCGTTGGGCGGCTTGAACGCGAAGCCGAGGTCGAGCGGTCCCAGGTTGCCGCCGTCGGGCGGGAACGTGAGCTTCGCGACGACGCCGATGCGGTCCACGGCGGCCTGGAGCGGGCCGAGGTTCGCCGAGAACGCCCCGGACAGCTCGATGGGCACGGCCGGCCGGCCGCCGTCGTCGGCGATCGACACGCGCAGGTAGAGGGTGACGATCTCGATGGGACCGAGCTGGATGTGCGTCGGTACGGCGACCTCGATGCCGCCGCTGCCCTCGATCTGCAGGCCCTTCGACGGCGACCACAGGGCCGCGAGGTCGAGGTTCGCGTCGATGCCGAAGCCGCCCGCGACCGTGCCGATGAAGCCGTCCGCGTTCGAGAAGTCGATGACGAGGCGCCCGCCCTCGAGCGCCATGCGGATGCGCGGCTCGATCTCGACGGGCTGGCCGATCCCCGCCGAGCCGGAGACCCCGAGGCCCGCCGAGAACTTCATCAGCTCGAGGCGCGAGCCACCCGCCTCGCCGAGCAGGACCATGGGGTCAGGGGTCTTGGTGGCCTGCAGGCCGACGTCGAGATCGAGGGCGACCGAGCCGCTCGGCGGGGTGATCCGGAGCTCGAGGGGGAAGCGGATGCTCGCGGCGATGCCCGCCTCGAAGCGCGCACCCACCGTGACGGTGATCGACCACAGCGCGCCGAGGGGGATGGTGAAGGTGACGTCGCGCGTCGCCGGGACGCGCAGCAGTGCGGTGAGCGCGGGCGGGCTCACCGTCTGGTCGGTCGAGAGCCGCAGCACGTACGCCTCGAGGATGGGCGGCCCCGTCGGTGGCGTGATGAGGTCCACGGCGAGGTCGAGGCTGTCGAGGAACTTGGCGAGCGGGGCGAACAACGCCATCCCGTCGAACCCCGGCTCGCCGAAGCGGAACGCCGTGCGCAGGTAGTCCTCGGGGGCGGTGAGCATCGTGACGAGCAGCCCGATCCGCAGCTCGCGCCGGAGCTGGGCGGGCCGCACGGGGTCTCCCGGGACCCCCGGGACCGGGGTCTCGGCGACGATCCCCAGCAGCGTGAGGGCCGTGAACACCGCCGCGCTGCGCTCGTGGAGGTACTCGAGCACGAGCCACTCGAGCAGCCGGCCGGGCAGCTCGGCCACCTGCTGCTCGAGGTAGGTGCGCTGGGTCGGGGTGAGGCCCGCGGCGGTCGAGACTGCGGCGTCGAGCGCAGGCTCGAGGGCGGAGATCGCATCGATGACCTGCGCGATCGCCTTGATGAGCGGCACCGACGCGCCGAGGATCTTGCTCGCGTCCTCGGTCTCGATCGCCGTGACGAGCTTGACGACGAGGGGCGGGAGGGCCGCGGCCTTGACGGCCGTCGTGGAGATCGCGTTCGCGGCCGTCGCATACCCGCCGGGGAGCCGCACGCCGAGCTCGCTCAGGAACTGGGCGGTGCTCGGGCCCGTGAGTTTCTCCTCGAGCGGGGCCAGTGCGCTCGCGAGCTCGCGCGCGATGACCTCGAGCGTTCCGGGCTGCGCGCTCATCGGCCTACCCCGCCGCGTCGATCGACTCGGGTTCGGTGCCGAGCTCGAGGGCTCCGAGTCCCGCGAGGTCGAGGCCCGGGAGCGCGAGGAGGAGCTCGCGGTGGCGGGTCACGTCGGTGCGCAGCGGCAGGCTGCCTTCAACGGCGAGCTCGTCGAGGAAGCGCGAGAGCCCGCTGCGCACGTCCTTCCCGTCGATCTCGGCCGGGATGCGCACGGGCTCGCCGGGCGCGGTCTGGACGATCGCACGCAGCAGGGCCGGGCCTGCCATGCGGTGCCAGGCGACCGTGACCCGGCGGCGCGTGGCCACGAGCCGCTGGGCTTCGTCGAGGTGGGTGCTCACGAGTGCCGCGGCGAGCTGTCCCGTCGGGGTCGCGAGGACGGCGGCGCGGAGCTGCTCGAACCGCGCCGCAGCGGCGCCACCGGGGGCGACGGCGGCCCGGGCCGCGGGGACGCGCGCGGGCAGGCGGGGGGCGTCGTCGTCGATCGTGGCCGTGAGGTGCGCACCGCCCTCGTCGGACGCGACCGCGGCCGCCGCCGTGACCGCCGCCTCGGCGTTGACGATGCCGGCACCCCACTCGAAGTCCGGCTGGGTGAGGGCCGAGCTGGGGTCCGGGTCGTCGGCCGTGTCACGCAGGAAGGTCCGGATCTGATCCCACGTCAGGGTGCGGTTGCGTTGCAGGAGCAGGGCGACCACACCGGTGACGTGCGGGGCGGCCATGCTCGTCCCGGTCATCGTGACGTAGAAGTCGGCGCAGCAGTCGGAGCAGATCCCGGTGTTCCGCGCCCCCGACCGCGCGGCGACGATGCCGACGCCAGGGGCGGCGAGGTCGGGTTTGGTCTCACCGGCGGGCCTGTCGTCGATCGTGGGGCCGCGACTGGAGCTGCGGTCCAGGGTCGAGTTGCGGTAGTCGTAGGACGCGACCGTGACGGCGTGCCGCGCCGTGCCCGGGGTGTTGAGGGTGCGCATGAGGTCCTGGTCGGTATTCGCGAACCGCGGGTGTGGGTCCTCCTCGTCGAGGTGGACCCACGCGTCGACGTCGACGGCGTGCCCCGCGGTCTCCGTGAACGTGACGACCCACTCCCCGTGCGGGATCGACCCGCCCGACGGTGGACCGATGCGCACCGCGATGCGGTGGCGGCCCGTCATGGGGACGTTCAGGGTGCTCGTGACGTCGACGGTGGCGCCTTCGAGCGTGTCCGAGACGCTGTTGCCCGGGGAGGGTGCGGGTGCGAGCGGCGCGGCGAGGGCGGCGCTACCGGGCGAGGTGAGCTCGAACGTGAGCCGCGCGTCACCGCCGTACCAGATCCAGAACCAGTCGTCGACCGTGTCGTCGGGGGCGATGACGATCGTCATCGTGGCGCTCCCGCTCGCGGCGATCGTCTTGCGGGAGTGCAGGCCACCACCCGGGAAGGGATGCACTTCCGGGTGGTCGTGGTCGTAGGGTTCGCCGTCGTTCCCGGCGGCGATGACGATGGATCGGGCCGCGGGTGTCGCCTCGAGCAGCGCGTCGAACTGTCGCTCGTCCCACTCGCTCCCGTTGTGTGCGCCCGTCTGCCCACCGAGACTCAGGTTGACCACGGCGCCTCGGTCGGGCGGTGTCGCCGTGGCGCGCTCGGCGGCCTTGGTGAAGATCCACTCGACGCCGTGCACCGTGTCGATGTTGTCGAAGGTCGTCTTGACGACCATGAGGTGGGCGTTCGGGGCGACGCCGACGTAGTAGTTGTCCCCGTGGCACGAGTCCTCCTGGGTGGTGCCGGACTGCGAGCCGTCGCCCGCCGCGATCCCCATGACGTGCGTCCCGTGCCCATCGGCGTCCCACGTGCCCGCGACGTTCGGTGGTGCCGCGAGGGCGTCGTTGATCTGCTGCTCGGTGTACTCGCGGCCGCGTTCGATGCGGATGCGCGCCCCGTCTGGTGTGATCGTGCTGTTCGTGACGGACAGGGGCTCGACGTCCTGGTGCAGGTACTGTCCCGCGAACTGCACCTTGACCGGGGAACCGGGGAGCGGGCCGCCCGTCACGAGCACGTCGCCGGGGTCGATCGCGGCGAGTCCTTCGAGTGCCGCGCGGACCTGGGAGGCGGTCGCGTCGAAGCCGAGGGGCGTCGTCGTCTGCTGGGCCTCGGTCGGCGGCGTCCAGGTGATCGTGAAGGCCCCTCCGGCGGGGGAGCCGTGCCCCTCGAAGGCGTACGGCGAGGTCGTGTCGAGCAGGTTGAGGATCCGGGTGGTCCCGTCCGCCTTGCGGAACGCGTGGTGGAAGATGTCGATCCCCGTGTCGACGACCCCGACGATCACGCCCGTGCCGTCGAGCCCGAGCGCGCCCGTACGGACCACGTCGGCCTTCGTCGCGGGCACCGAGGAGTGCAGCGTGGGTGCCGCGTTGTGGCTGAGCTCGATCGTGCGTACGCCGTCGACCTCGGCGAGGGCGGGGACGTCACGGGGCACGACCTCGCCCGAGGCGGCGTCCGTCCCGTGCCAGTGTGCGGGGGAGAGGCCCGCGCGCTCGACCTCCCCGCGGTCCGCGCCGTCGAGGTCGAGCAGCACCCTCAGAGGGCTCGTGGGGTCCACCGCGTTGGGGTCCTCGGGCGGGAGCTCGCGCGCGACCGGACGGGGGTCGAGCTCGTGGGCGATCCCGAGGTCGGAGAGCAGCGCGCGCAACCGCGGGCCGAGGACCGCCGTCATCGACGTGGCCTCTGCTGAGAGCCCCGCGCGCGAGTGATTCGCACCTTATCCCCCAAATGGGTGAATTCCTTCGGAGGATAGACCCGCGACGTCGCGCCCGCATCCGCAGGCCCCGCCCACCTGCTGGGCGGGCGTGGATCAGCGCGTGGTGAGGTGGAGAACCAGGGCGTTCGTCGCGGCGAGGGTGGGCAGGGGGACGCCGACGGCGGACAGCACCTCACCGCTCAGCTCGCGGTCCTCCGAGAGCCACAGCGGGTCGGGGTTCTGGTGCCGGCGGGCCTCACCCACCTCGGGGCGGATGCGCACCGTGTAGCGGCGCGCCGGGTCGAGCCCGGGGAGCACGACGCGCCCGGGCCAGCGCGGCGCCCCCGTGGTGGTGCGCACCCATGCGAAGAGCGCCTCCGAGCGGTCCGGCGCGACCACGCCGTGCAGGAGGGAGGACGGGTCGGGCAGGTCCGCCCGCACGGTCATGCCCGTGTGGAGCAGCCCGCGCACCTCGCGGTACAGCCCCGCCCACGCGCGCAGCTGCTCGAGCTCCTCCGGCGTGCACCGCGTCAGGTCCCACTCGATCCCCGCGTGGGCGAACAGCGCCGTCACGAGCCGCAGGTTGAGCTCGGTGAGCCGCCCCGTGGTGTGGGCGAGCGGCCCGCCTACGTGCGAGCCCACGAGCTCGGGCGGGAGCAGCACCCCGAGCCAGCGCTGGATCGACTGCCGCTCGACGGGGTCGATCGTGTCCGAGGCCCACACCCGGTCCGTGCGCTCGAGCACGCCGAGGTCGATCCGGCCGCCGCCGCTCGCGCACGACTCGATCTCGAGCCCGGGATGGGCCGCGCGCAGCCGGTCGAGCAGCGCCCAGAACGCGAGGGTCTGCGCGTGCACGGCGGGCGCGTCACCGGCCGCGGCGCGTACGGGCTCGAGCAGGTCGCGGTTGTGGTCCCACTTCACGTAGTCGATGGCGTACTCGGTCACGAGCGCCGAGATACGCCCGAACAGGTACGCGCTCACGTCCGGGTTGGCGAGGTCGAGCACGTGCTGGTTGCGCGCCGGCAGCCCGGGGCCCGCGGCGGGGCCGAGCAGCCAGTCCGGGTGCGTCCGCGCGAGCTCGGAGTCGAGGTTGACCGTCTCCGGCTCGAACCACAGCCCGAACTGCATGCCCTGCGCGCGCACGTGGTCCACGATCGGGCCCAGCCCGCCGGGCCACACGGACTCGTCCACGGTCCAGTCCCCGAGCCCCGCGTCGTCGGACCGCCGCCCGAGGAACCAGCCGTCGTCGAGCACGAAGCGTTCCATGCCCACCTCGGCGGCACGGTCCGCGAGCTCGCGCAGCCGCTCGAGGTCGTGGTCGAAGACGACGGCCTCCCACGTGTTGAGCGTGAGCGGTCGCGGCGAGCGCGGGTGGCCGGGGCGCTCGCGCAGCGCGGCGTGCCAGCGGGCCGAGAGGCCGTCGAGCCCGGCGTCGGACCACACGAACGAGAGCTCGGGGGTCGCGTACGACTCACCGGGCGCGAGCCGAACCTCGCCCGCGTCGAGGAGCTCGCCACCGCCGACGACGGCGCCCCCCGCGGACCCAGCCCCCTCCGGCAGCCGCTCCACGAGGTACTCGCTCGCGCCGCTCCACGCGACGTGCGCCGCCCAGACCTCGCCCGTGCGGAACGCGAAGCCGGGGGTGCCGACGGCGAGCAGCAGCGGGGTGTCGTGGCCCGGGCGGCCGCGGCGGGTCGCGCGCCGGTGGGTCCCGTCGAGCACGGGGCCGCGCTGCGGGGAGAACTCGCGTGGCCAGCGGCCCGTGAGGTCGAGGTGCTCGCACGCACGGGTGGGCAGCGGGAGCAGGAGCCGCAGCGCCGCGAGGTCGAGCGTGCCCTCGCCGCGATGGGTCGCGCTCGCGCCGGCACGCAGCATGCCGTGGGAGTCGAGGGCGAGGTCGAGCACGACGTCGAGGGCCGACGACGGGTCGCTCGCGGTGAACCGGGCCGTTGCCGGGGCGCCGGGTGCCGCAACCGCGGTGGACCCGGTCCCGGGGCGCCCGCCGTCGGACACGGCCGTTCCGGTCCCGCCGACCTCGACGCGGGTGAGGGTGAGCCGCGGGGCCGCCCGCGTCCCGGCCGTGTGCACCTCGATGCCGGGCGTACCCGACCAGCCCTCGTACTGCGTGGGCAGCAGGGTGAACGCTCGCGGGCCGTCGAGCGAGGCGTCCGGCCCGGGGGCGGGGTCGGTCGCGAGCAGACCGACCAGCGCTCCGCCGTCGTCGGCGAGGCCCTTGCCCCAGTGGAGCAGCCGCGGCAGGCCGGGGCCCGAGGCGTCGACGACGACGGACACGCCGCCGCCGAGCAGGTGCACGAGGCCGCGCGCGTCGTCGTCGGGCACGAGCACGCTCACACGCGGGCCAGGGGCTGGATCGCGACCCGGCCCGCCGCGGCGCTCACCCCGTACATCGGCGCCATCGTGAACGCGAGGGCCGGGCCGCCCATCGCCAGGCCGAAGCCGAAGCCGATGAGCAGACCCAGGGCACCGAACGCGATGAGGTGGCGCGAGACCTGCTGCTCGCGGCGCAGCAGGTAGCTCACGCCGAACGCGAGGGTGGGGCCGAAGACGAGGGTCACGAGCAGTGCGAGCCCCCCCGTGCTGAGCGCGATGCGTGCGGCGCTCTCCTCGCTGCCCAGCAGGTCGAGGCCCGCGTTCGGGTCGGTGGCCACGAGGAAGAACACGAGCAGCATGAAGACGAATGCTGTCGCGACGCAGCCGAGGAGGATCGCCGTGGCGCTGAAGGTGTAGGCGAAGCGGCGCTCGGGGCGGCCGGCGGGCACGGTGGCGTCGGGCTTGCGCGGGGAGGCCATGCGCAAACTCTAGGGGTTGCGCCTGGTGGGCGGGGGTGCGCGTCCCACGATGACGATCGCTCGTGGGCTGCGTGCGCGGCGAGACGATCTGGCAGGCTGGACGGAGGCACCGCGGCCCGGCCCGGTGCCCCCACCCTCGAGGAGGATCCATGCGCGCGCTCATCAACTCGTTGCCAGCCAAGGACCAGGACCTGCTGCGGGAGGTCGAGCCGGAGCGCATGGGCGCACTCGACGAGGACGCGCTCCTCGAGCTGCACAAGCGGATCCGCCGTGCGCGGAACAAGAACGTGAAGAACTATCGACGCCAGGGCGCCGAGAGCGTCGAGGAGCACGGTGGTCGCGGCGCGGCATTCGCGAAGAACACGCGCGCCCGCGACCGGGCGGAGGCCTTCGAGGACGCCCTCGCGACCGTGAGCGCCCGCGTCGAGGTGCTCGCGCGGCAGGCGGCGGAGGAGCTCAAGAAGGAGCGGCTCGCTGCGGCGAAGGCCGGCAAGAGCGCCGGGCCGGATGCGGGTCCCGTTGCCGCCGACGAGACGTCCGAGGGCGTGGTGCGCTCCGTGCCCAAGAAGACCACCGGCGGGCTCAAGCGCGATGCGTCGTCGCAGGCGCAGGGTGCGCGGCGGCAGGCCAAGCGCGACAGCCGCTGACGGTTCGATGCGGTGGGTGCGTCCCGTGCTCGTCGAGTCCTGACGAGTGCGCCGCGCTGACTGCTGGCGGGCCGCGGCTCGTTCGATCTCTCGGGTGGCCGAGAATGGGCTCGTGGAACGACAGCTGCGAGTCATGACCGTGTGCACGGGCAACATCTGCCGCTCGCCCATGGCGGAGGTGGTGCTGCGCGAACGGCTCGCCGACGCCGGCCTTGCGGGGAAGGTGGTCGTGGACTCGACCGGGACCACGGGGTACGAGGTCGGTGCGCCCATGGACCCCCGGGCGCGGCGGGTGCTGCTCGCCGCCGGCTACTCCGACCCCGGGATCGGGAAGCACCGGGCGCGGCAGGTCTCGGCGTCGGACCTGGGCTCGCGCGACCTCGTGCTCGCGGCGACGGCGGACCACGCGCGCTCGCTGCGGCGAGTGCTGGGACTGAGCCCGTCCGACGACGACGGCGCGCCCCACGTGCGACTCATCCGCTCCTTCGACCCGGCGTCCGGGCCGGTCGACCTGGCCGACCCCTGGTACGGCGACCTCCCCGACTTCGAGCAGTGCCTCGCCGAGATCGAGTCAACGATCGACGGCGTCCTCGCCCACCTCATCCACCTCACCAACCTCCCCACTTCTTCCGCGAAGTAGTGCCCAGCGCGTCGACGTAGTGCCGCTGGGGCACTTTCTGGCGCGCTGAGACCTACCTCGCGGGGCTGGCGGGACGGGAGGGGGTACGCAAGCTTGCGCAAGCGGCTTGCGTGAACGGTCGTATAGTTGCGGTATGTCCCGCAGACTCGCCGATGTCGCCCGCAAGGTGGGCGTGAGCGAAGCCACCGTGAGCCGCGTGCTCAACGGCAAGCCTGGCGTGTCCGAGGCCACGCGGCAGACGGTGCTCACCGCCCTCGACGTGCTCGGCTACGAACGGCCCACCAAGCTGCGCGGCGAGCGAGCCCGGCTCGTGGGGCTCGTGCTGCCCGAGCTGCAGAACCCGATCTTCCCGGCGTTCGCCGAGGTGCTCGGCGGTGCGCTCGCCCAGCAGGGCTTCACCCCGTTGCTGTGCACGCAGACGGCCGGCGGCGTCTCCGAGTCCGAGTTCGTGGACCTCATGCTTGCCCAGCAGGTGTCCGGCATCGTGTTCGTGGGAGGCAACTACTCCCAGCGTGAGGCCGCGCACGGGCACTACGGCGAGCTCGTCGAGCGCAACCTGCCCGTCGTCCTCATCAACGCCTCGCTCGAGGAGCTCCCGTTCCCGCGAGTGGCCTGCGACGACGAGGTCGCGGTGGAGCAGGCGCTCGGCCATCTCGCCTCCCTGGGGCACACCGAGATCGGCCTCGTGCTCGGCCCCCGGGACCACATCCCCTCGGAGCGCAAGCTCGGTGCCGCGCAGGCGATGGCCGCCCGGCTCGGTCTCACGCTGGGCCCGGAGCGCGTGGTCCGCAGCACGTACTCGCTCGAGAGCGGGCAGGCCTCCGGGACCCGGCTGCTGCGTGACGGGGTCACGGGAATCATCTGCGCGAGCGACCCCCTCGCGCTCGGCGTGGTGCGGGCGGTGCGCAAGGCGGGGCTGCGCACGCCGCAGGACGTCTCGGTCGTGGGCTTCGACGACTCGGCGCTCATGAACTGCACCGAGCCGCCGCTCACGACGGTGCGTCAGCCGATCGAGCCCATGGGCCGGGCGGCGATCGACCTGCTCGTCAACCAGATCGCGGGCGGCGAGGTCGCCCAGGACGAGCTGCTCTTCGAGCCGGAGCTCGTGGTGCGAGGGTCCACGGCCCCCGTGCCGACCGCCGTCGTCGGCGCCTGACATCCGCCGCTTCGCCTCCCGCGCGTCACCCCCGGGGCGGCAGCCCGCCCGCGCGTCACACGATCGCTTCGCCACCGCCTGCTTCCGGGGTCAGAGCCTTCCCCGCTGAGCCGTCCGCGCACTCCTTGGTGCTGGAGTGACGAGCGGGACCCGACACGCCGGGCGACACGCCGTTGTTTGCGCGAGTTATGACATCTGAGCACCAGGCAGTGCGCGGACGGCCGCCGGGGGCTGGGTGGGGGGGTGGAGGGCG
This sequence comes from uncultured Cellulomonadaceae bacterium, assembly GCA_964510785.1. Lineage (GTDB taxonomy): Bacteria > Actinomycetota > Actinomycetes > Actinomycetales > Cellulomonadaceae > JAAYZM01. The sequence goes on from CAZECM010000011.1 coordinate 63,955, forward strand.
CCGGAAGTCTCGTTGCGGCAGCGCTGAGGTCACGTTTTGGTCACACTGTTGTCGAGTTCTTGCGTAGATACAGTCACATCCTTTAGTTTCGTCGCACGGCCGGAGAACGTCCCGGCACGACGCGATGGAGCGAGAGGACCCCCAGTGGCCCACCGAGGTGCAGGCACGGCGGACGCGGCATGGTGGCGCAGCGCCGTCATCTACCAGGTGTACGTGCGCAGCTTCGCGGACGGCAACGGCGACGGCACGGGCGACCTCGCGGGCGTCCGCAGCCGCCTGACCTACCTGCGCGACCTCGGCGTCGACGCCCTCTGGTTCACCCCCTGGTACCGCTCGCCCCTCGCGGACGGTGGCTACGACGTGGCCGACTACCGCGAGATCGACCCGGCCTTCGGCACGCTCGCCGAGGCGGAGGCGCTCGTCGCGGAGGCCCTCGAGCTCGGCATCCGCACCATCATCGACGTGGTCCCCAACCACGTCTCCGACCAGCACACCTGGTTCCGCCAGGCGCTCGCGGCCGGCCCCGGCAGCCCGGAGCGCGAGCGCTTCTGGTTCCACCCCGGCAAGGGCGAGGACGGCGCGGAGATCCCCACCCACTGGGTCTCGAGCTTTGCGGGCAGCACATGGACGCGCACGCACCACCCGGACGGCACCCCCGGCGAGTGGTACCTGCACCTCTTCACGGCCGAGCAGCCGGACCTCAACTGGGACCACCCGGACGTGCGCGCCGA
>CAZECM010000012.1:0-64090 GCA_964510785.1 uncultured Cellulomonadaceae bacterium
GCTGCGCATGGTGGGCGCGACCACGCTCGACGAGTACCGCAAGCACATCGAGAAGGACCCCGCGCTCGAGCGGCGGTTCCAGCAGGTGTTCGTGGGCGAGCCGTCCGTCGAGGACACCGTCGCGATCCTGCGCGGGCTCAAGGAGCGCTACGAGGCGCACCACAAGGTCACCATCTCCGACGCCGCGCTCGTCGCGGCCGCCCAGCTCTCGAACCGTTTCATCCCGGGCCGTCAGCTCCCCGACAAGGCGATCGACCTCGTGGACGAGGCTGCCTCGCGGCTGCGCATGGAGCTCGACTCCTCGCCCGTCGAGATCGACACGCTGCGCCGCCAGGTGGATCGCCTCACGATGGAGGAGCTCACGCTCGCCGAGGGGATCGGGTCCGACGACGACGACGCCGCGGCGCGCGACCGGCTCACCAAGATCCGCAAGGATCTCGCGGACCGGCGCGAAGAGCTCGCGGGGCTCACGGCGCGCTGGGAGGCCGAGAAGGCCGGCCACAACCGCGTGGGTGACCTCAAGGCCAGGCTCGACGAGCTGCGCATGGCCGCCGAGCGGGCCCAGCGCGAGGGCGACCTCGCCACGGCCGGGCGGCTGCTGTACGGGGAGATCCCCGAGGTCGAGCAGCAGATCGCCGCCGCCGAGGCGCAAGAGGCGGAGGCCGGGGCCGTGAAGGTCGAGCCCATGGTTGCGGACCGGGTGGGCGCCAACGAGGTGGCCGCCGTGGTCGCCGCGTGGACCGGCATCCCCGCGGGACGCCTGCTCGAGGGGGAGAGCGGCAAGCTCTTGCGCATGGAGCAGGTCATCGGGGAACGGCTCATCGGCCAGCGGGCCGCCGTCGTCGCCGTGTCTGACGCCGTGCGCCGCTCGCGCGCGGGCGTCTCCGACCCGGACCGTCCCACCGGCTCGTTCCTCTTCCTCGGCCCCACGGGCGTGGGCAAGACCGAGCTCGCGAAGTCCCTCGCGGACTTCCTGTTCGACGACGAGCGCTCGATGGTGCGCATCGACATGTCCGAGTACTCGGAGAAGCACTCCGTGGCCCGGCTCGTGGGCGCACCCCCCGGGTACGTCGGTTACGAGGAGGGTGGGCAGCTCACCGAGGCCGTCCGCCGTCGGCCCTACTCCGTGGTGCTGCTCGACGAGGTGGAGAAGGCCCACCCGGAGATCTTCGACATCCTGCTGCAGGTGCTCGACGACGGGCGCCTGACCGACGGCCAGGGCCGCACCGTGGACTTCCGCAACGCGATCCTCGTGCTCACCTCGAACCTCGGCTCGGCGTTCCTCGTGGACCCGACCCTGGACGAGAAGGCGAAGCGCGAGGGCGTCATGCAGGCCGTGCGCTCGGCGTTCAAGCCGGAGTTCCTCAACCGGCTCGACGACATCGTGATCTTCGACGCGCTCACGCTCGAGGACCTCGGGCACGTCGTGGACCTGCAGGTCGAGCACCTCTCGAAGCGGCTCGCGGACCGGCGCATCACGCTCGAGGTCACGCCCGCCGCGCGCGAGTGGCTCGCGCTCGAGGGCTACGACCCGGCGTACGGCGCGCGGCCGCTGCGGCGGCTCGTGCAGAAGGAGATCGGCGACCGGCTCGCCAAGGCGATGCTCTCGGGCCACGCCCCGGACGGCGCCACGATCCACGTCGACCGCACCACCGACACCGAGCCCGCGGCCCTCACCCTGACAGCTACCGTCTGACCGGCCCCAAGGTGGAGCGTTCGTGCCCTCAGAGGGAACCAACGCTCCACCTTGAGGTGTCGCCCGGGGAGGATTGGTCCATGAGCAAGCGGCGGGTGATTACGGAGGACGACCTCGACGGGCTCGAGGCGGGCGGCTACGGGCGAGACGCGAAGGTCCACCTGGAGCTCGCTGCCACGCTCGAGGAGTGGGCGACACAGGCAGACCGTTTCGCGCTCGACGGAGGGCTCGTCCCCGATGACCTCCTGGTTCGGGCGGGCGAGCACGCGGCTATCGCCGGGGACGACGACGAGGTGCTGCGACTGCTGACCCTCGCCAGGCAGGTCGCCCGCAACGACTTCCCGCGGTTCTGGATGTCCGACTTCCTGCAGCTGGCCAAGCGGCGAGGCACGTTCGCCGAGGCGCTCGAGCTCCTTCCCGAGTGGAAGGCCGCGATGGGAGACGATGCGCTGGAGGCGCACGACGTCGCCGAGGGGCTCGAGGCCTGCGACGAGCCCGTGCTCGCTGAGCGCTGGTTCAACATCGCCGCTCGTTGGGCCGAGCGAGAGGCCGAGGCGTGGCTCTACGAGATGGCCGTTGTCGGCCGGAGCCGCGTGCGCGTCGCGCAGGGCAAGCCGGAGGACGTGCAGGACGTGGAGGCGGTCGAGATCCTCGCCCTGCGCCAGGACAACCTCGAGCGCGACCTCGAGCGCGACCGCTAGCCGTCACTCGCCCAACCGTCCCGCGCTGGACCGTCACCACCGCCCCCACGCCTCGCGGTGGGTCAGACCTGCCCGGTCACACCCCTTTGCGGGACGTGGTGCACGCATAGCGTCCCGCAAAGGGGGTTTCACGTGCATGGTGTCCCGCACAACGGGAGGACGTTCCGCACGGGGTGGGGTGGGGTTACGGGGCGGGCGGGGCGGGCGGGGAGGGAGGGGAGGGAGGGGTGGGGGTGTCCGACGGCGGCAGCCGGGACTCGCCGTCCTCGATGCGGGCCTGGGCGAGGGCCAGCTCGCGCGCGAGGACTGTGATGCGCGCCGTGAGCTGCCGGGTGCGCCGCATCGACGTGGCGATGTAGGACAGGAACGCGATGACGAGCGCGTAGAGCAGCAGGTCCGTGCCGCGGCCCACGCCCACGAAGCCCGCGAGGCGAGAGAGCACGGAGGGGAACGCCACGGAGACGACGGCGGCCACCACGAACCCCAGCAGCAGCAGCCGCCGGACCGCCTGGTGCCGTGAGTCCGCCGTGGTGCGGTTGAGCAGGAGCGCGACGCCGATGATCCCCAGGATCAGCAGGACCTGGATGAGGGTGATGCCGGAGGAGACGGGCGTGCCGTCGGGGTTCATCTGCAGCTTCCTCTGCTCGGCTCGCTCACCTGAACAGCAGGTCCACGAGGATGTTCACGGAGTTGAGGCTCGACTGCCCCTTGCCGCGCGAGTAGTCGGTGTAGAGCACGTGGACGGGGTGCTCGGCCCACGGCAGCCCGGTGCGCCCGATGTGCAGCACGATCTCGCTCGCGTGCGCCATGCCGTCCTGGCGCAGCCGGATCCGGCGCGCGGCGTCGGCCCGCACCACGCGCAGCCCGTTGTGCGCGTCCGTCAGGCGCATCCCCGTGCTCTGCCGCGTGAACCACACGGCGAGCTTGAGGATGACGCGCCGCACGAAGCCCGCCTCGACGGTGTCGTTGAGGAAGCGCGAGCCGAAGACGGCGGCCAGGTTCTCGTCCCGCGCCCGCTCGAGCATGTCGAGGGCGTCGGAGACCTGGTGCTGCCCGTCGGCGTCGAACGTCACGACGAACGCCGCGCCCGGCCGTGACAGCGCGTACTCGATCCCCGTCTGCAGCGCCGCACCCTGTCCGAGGTTCACGGGGTGGCGCACGACCTTCGCCCCCGCCGCGCGCGCGAGGTCGCCCGAGCCGTCGGTCGAGCCGTCATCGACGCAGACGACGTTCGCGAAGCTCCCGCGCACGTCCCGCACGACGTCGCCGATGACGGCGGCCTCGTTGAACAGCGGGATCACGACCCAGGCGTCCGGGTGCGCCACGGGCCCCGCAGCGGGAGGGGAAGCCATGGGCCCATTGTGGCACCGCGGACCTTCGGGCCCGGCGGACGGGGCCGCGCTGGAATACTGTGGGCGAGGCCCGTCGCACGACGGCGCCGCGGGCGGGCCCGAGGGGTTGAGGTGGCAGCGGAAGGCGTACGCATCGCCGAGGGCGCGGACGTGTCGCCCGACGCCGAGATCGGTGCTGGCAGCGCGATCTGGCACCTCGCCCAGGTGCGCGAGGGCGTGCGCATGGGCACCGACTGCGTCGTCGGCCGCGGCGCCTACATCGGCACGGGCGTGCGCCTCGGCGACGCGTGCAAGGTCCAGAACTACGCCCTCGTCTACGAGCCGGCCGTGCTCGCCGACGGCGTCTTCATCGGCCCCGCCGCCGTGCTCACCAACGACGCCTACCCCCGCGCCATCAACCCCGACGGCTCGCTCAAGAGCGCTCACGACTGGCAGCCCGTGGGCGTCACGATCCGCGAGGGCGCCTCGATCGGCGCGCGCGCCGTGTGCGTGGCCCCCGTGACGATCGGCGCGTGGGCCACCGTCGCGGCGGGCGCCGTCGTGACGAAGGACGTCCCCGCCTTCGCGCTCGTGGCCGGGGTACCGGCCCGCCGCATCGGCTGGGTGGGCCCCGCGGGTCACCCGCTCGTGCCCGACGGCGAGCACTGGCGCTGCCCCGTCACCGGCGACCGTTTCGAGGCCTCCGGGCCCGACGGCGACCCGGCCACCACCATCCGGAAGGTCGACGCATGACCACCACACCCGCATTCATCCCCGCCGCCAAGCCCATCGTCGGCGACGCGGAGCGTGAGGCGGTCGACGCCGTGCTGCGCTCGGGCATGATCGCCCAGGGCCCGCAGGTCAAGGCCTTCGAGGAGGAGTTCGCCGCCGCACTCGTGGGCGGGCGCACGTCCGTGGCCGTCAGCTCGGGCACCTCCGGCCTGCACCTCGGGCTGCTCGCCGCCGGCGTCGGTCCGGGCGACGAAATCATCGTGCCCTCGTTCACGTTCGCCGCGACCGCCAACTCGGTCGCGCTCACGGGTGCCACCCCGGTGTTCGTCGACATCGAGCCGGACACGTTCTGCCTCGACCCGGCCGCCGTCGCCGCCGCCGTCACGGAGCGCACGCGCGGCATCATGCCCGTACACCTCTACGGGCACCCCGCGGACGTGTACGCGCTGCAGGGCATCGTCCACGCCCACGGCCTCGAGCTCTACGAGGACGCCGCCCAGGCGCACGGCGCGAGCCTCGACGGCCGCCCCGTCGGCACGTTCGGCCGCTTCGCGATGTTCTCGCTGTACCCCACGAAGAACATGACGTCCGGCGAGGGCGGCATGGTCGCGGCCGACGACGACGTCGCCCACCGCATCCGACTGCTCCGCAACCAGGGCATGGAGCGGCAGTACGCCAACGAGCTCATCGGCTTCAACGCGCGCATGACGGACCTCCACGCGGCGATCGGGCGCGTGCAGCTCGAACGGCTCGCGGGCTGGACCGCGCAGCGCCAGACGAACGCCGCCTACCTCGACGAGCACCTCGCGGGGGTCGTCACCCCGCCCGTCCGCCCGGGTGTCGTGCACGTCTACCACCAGTACACCGTGCGCCTCGCGGGGGCGACGGGGCCGGAGCGGGACGCCGTCGTCGCCGCACTGAAGGACGAGCACCACGTCGGCTCGGGCGTCTACTACCCGATCCCCAACCACCGCCTCGCGAGCCTCGCGCACTTCGCGCCGGAGCTCGAGCTGCCCGTCACGGAGCAGGCCGCCGCGGAGGTCATCTCGTTGCCCGTGCACCCCTCGCTGACGCCGGCAGACCTCGAGCGCATCGTCACCGCCGTCAACACCGTGACGAAGGCAGGTGCGTGATGGCGCTGAGACATAGACCACTCCGGGCGGGACTCATCGGCCTCGGTGCCATGGGGCGCCACCACGCGCGCGTGCTGCGCGAGCTGGACGGCGTCGACCTCGTGGCCGTGGCCGACCCGGGTGGGGACCCGTGGCAGGTGGCTGGCCAGCTCGAGGTGCTGCCCGACGTCGACGCCCTGATCGCGGCCGGCATCGACATCGCCGTCGTCGCCACTCCCACGAAGTTCCACGAGCCCGTCGCGCTCGCGCTCGCGGCCGCCGGGGTGCACACCCTCGTCGAGAAGCCCGTCGCGGCGGACTCGGTGGGTGGGCGCCGCGTCCTCGACGCCTTCGCTGCCGCGGGCCTCGTCGGGGCCGTGGGTCACATCGAGCGCTTCAACCCGGCGATCCAGGAGATCCGCCGCCGCATCGAGGTGGGCGAGGTGGGCGCCGTCTACCAGATCGCGACGCGCCGCCAGGGGCCCTTCCCGGCGCGCATCGCCGACGTCGGCGTCGTCAAGGACCTCGCCACGCACGACATCGACCTCACGGCGTGGGTCGCGCAGAGCACCTACGAGCACGTGTCCGCGCAGGTCGCCTACCAGTCCGGCCGCGCCCACGAGGACATGGTGCTCGCCACGGGCCGGCTCGCGAACGGCATCATCGTGCACCACACCGTGAACTGGCTCTCGCCCATGAAGGAGCGGCTCACCGTCGTGACGGGCGAGCTCGGCACGATCATCGCGGACACCCAGACGGCGGACGTGACGTTCTACGCCAACGGCACGGTGCGCACCGAGTGGGATTCTGTCGCGGCGTTCCGCGGCGTGTCCGAGGGCGATGTCATCCGCTACGCGATCGCCAAGCGTGAGCCGCTGCGCAGCGAGCTCGAGGCGTTCCGCGACGCCGTGCTCGGCGAGGGCGACCGGACCGTGTCGATGGCCGAGGGGCTCGCGACGCTCGAGGTCGCCGAGCACATCCTCGACTCGGCCGCGGCGGGCGGCGCGCTGCGCCCTTGACCGGCGTGCGGCGACACGCTGAACGATTGCTGACGTCTGGCGTCAGTAATCGTCCAGCGTCACGTGTGAGGGCTGCGTGTAGCGGGCTCCGGGCCAGAAGCGCGGGGATCTCCGGTGCGGGCGTGAAATGCTCGTGCCCGTGAAGCACGCCGTCGTCGTCTCGCGACTCTTCGCGCCGGAGCCCGCCGCGGCGGCGTTCCGGCTCGAGGCCCTCGTGCGCGCGCTCGCGGGCTCGGGCTGCGACGTCACGGTGCTCACGTCGCGCGCCCGCCCGGGCAGCCCGCCGCCCGACGACGCCGTGCTCTCGCCCACGCGAGGGGCCGACGACGGCGACGCAACGGTCCCGCAGCGACCCGGCCACGCGCCGCAGTCCAGCGGGCCCGGCCGTGTGCGGGTGCGCCGCGCCCGGGTGCTGCGCGACAAGTCCGGCTACGTGCGTGGCTACCTGCCCTATCTCAGCTTCGACGTACCCGCTGCGCTGCGGCTGCTCACGGTGCGTCGGCCGGACGTCGTCGTCGTCGAACCCCCGCCCACCACGGGTGCCGTGGTGCGCATCGTGTGCGCGCTGCGCCGGGTGCCGTACGTCTACTACGCGGCCGACATCTGGTCGGACGCCGCGCGCAGCACGGGTAGCCCTGGCCCCGTGAGCGGGTTGCTCGCGCGGCTCGAGGGCTGGGCGATGCGCGGGGCGCGCGGCGTCGTCGCCGTGTCCGAGGGCGTCGCCGACCGTGTGCAGGAGCTCGCCGGGCGGGGCAACGTGCGGCGCGTGGCGGGTCTCGAGCGGGTCGAGGTAGTGCGCAACGGCATCGACACGACCGTCTTCCGGCCGCGGGACGACGACGAGGACGGGCTCACCGACGTCCATGCCGGGACGGAGGTTGCCACCACGTCGGGCGCCGCCCCGCAACGTGACGCCACCCCTGACGGCGCACCGTCCCAGTACTTCCTGTACGCCGGCACCGCTTCGGAGTGGCAGGGCGCCGAGGTGTTCGTGCTCGCGCTCGCGATCCTGCGCGAGACGCACCCGGACGTCGAGCTCGTCTTCCTCGGCTCGGGCAGCGCGTGGGCGGGACTGCGCGACCTCGCCGACCGGGCCGCCCCCGGTGCCGTCCACCTGCGCGCGCCCGTCGCGCCCGTCGAGGCGGCGCGCTGGCACCGCCACGCCGCCGGGGCGCTCGTCAGTATCGTGCCAGGGCTCGGCTACGACTTCGCGTTGCCCACCAAGCTCTTCGCGGCGAGCGCGAGCGGCATCCCGGTGGTGTTCGCGGGGCCGCCCGGGGTGGCGAGCGACGTGGTCGAGGAGGGTCGTCTGGGGCTCGCCGTCGGGCACGATCCCGAGGCCGTGGCGACCGCGATGGCCGCGCTGCTCGACGCGCCCGAGGCGCACGACCCCGCCCTGGACGCCGCCCGCGCGGCCCGGCTCGCCGGGTGGACCGCCGAGCACGCGAGCATCGCCCGCGTCGGGGAGCGCGTCGCGGGCCTCGTGGCACGATGGGCCGCAGCCGAGGAGGGGAAGCCATGAAGCTCATCTGGCTCACCCTGCGCGGGCTGCTGCCGATGCTGCCGGGCCGCGCGCGGCAGTTCCTCAGCTGGTACGTCGTGGCGAGCGCGAGCCTGGCCCTGCTCGACATCGCGGCGCTCGGCCTGCTCGCGCTGTCCCTCGCGCCCATGGTGCAGGGCGAGCCCGTGGTGCTCCCGCTCGTGGGCGAGGTCGCGCCGAGCGGCTACGTGGGGATCATCATCGTGGTCTCGGTGCTCATCATCATCAAGGGCTTCGCCGCGGTGGGCGTGCAGTGGGTCGTCACGCGCCGGTTCGCCCGCTACGAGCTCGAGATCGGCGACCAGCTCTTCGCGGCCTACATCCGCGCGCCGTGGACGGACCGGCTCTCGCGCAACACCTCCCAGCTCGTGCGGCTCGCCGACGTCGGGATCGCCAACGCCACCGCGGGGTTCCTGCTGCCCGTGGCCGGGCTGCCGGCCCTGGGCGCGACGTTCGTGGCCGTGCTCGTCGTGCTCGTCATCGCGGAGCCCGTCACGGCCGCACTGACGCTCGGGTACCTCGGCGTGGTGGGGCTCGTCATGTACTTCTGGGTCTCCCGGCGGGCCATCGTCGCGGGGCGCGTCAACCGGGACTACTCGTTCCGGGTCGCCCGGCTCATGACGGAGATGGTCGGGGCGCTCAAGGAGATCACGCTGCGGGACAAGGCGGGCGAGGTGGCCGCCGTCGTGCACGCCGACCGCCGCCACACCACGCGCGCTCGGGCGAACCTGCAGTTCCTCTCCGCGATGCCGCGCTACGTCCTCGAGTCGGCCCTCGTGGGGGGCTTCTTGCTCATCGGTGGCGTGGCGTACGCGACGGGCGGGGCCAGTGCCGCGTTCAGCGCGCTCGCGCTCTTCGGGGTCGCGGGCTTCCGCATGGTGCCGGCCGTGACGAGCTTCCAGTCCGTCATCGCGACGACGGCGGCCAACATCCCCAACGTCCAGGCCGTGATCGGTGACATCGAGGCCGCCGAGGGGTACCTCGCCAACGCCGAGACCGTGGGGCGCGCGCCGCTCGACCGGGAGCCCGAGCTGCTGTCGCTGCGCAGTGTCGCGTTCACGTACCCGGGGTCCGGGGAGCCCGCCGTGCGCGACATCGACCTCGACGTGCCGATGGGTTCCAGCCTCGCGCTCGTGGGACGATCCGGGGCGGGCAAGACGACGCTCGTGGACATCCTGCTCGGGCTGCTCGTGCCCTCCGAGGGGACGCTCGAGCTCGACGGGCGACCGCTCGCCGACGTGCTCGCGGCGTGGCGCGCGCGGGTGGGCTACGTGCCACAGGACGTCTCGCTGTTCGACGCGACCCTCGCTCAGAACGTGGCCCTGACCTGGACGGACGACCTCGACCTCGACCGCGTGCGCGACTGCCTCGAGCGGGCCCAGCTCGCCGAGCTCGTGGCCTCGCGGGGGCTCGACGCGCGGATCGGTGATCGCGGCATGGCCCTGTCCGGCGGGCAGCGCCAGCGGCTCGGCATCGCGCGGGCGCTCTACGTGGACCCGCTCGTGCTCGTGCTCGACGAGGCGACGAGCGCGCTCGACACCCAGACCGAGGCGAGCGTCGCGGCCGCGATCGCCGCGTTGCGCGGCGAGGTCACCGTGATCGCCGTGGCGCACCGGCTCTCGACCGTGCGCTCGATGGACCAGGTGTGCTTCATGGCCGAGGGCACGATCGCCGCGCGCGGCACCTTCGACGAGCTCGTCGCGGCGGTGCCCGACTTCGCGGTCCAGGCCCAGCTCGCGGGGCTCGTGGAGTAGACGTGGCTCCCGACGTCGACGTGATCGTCGCCGTGCACGACCTGCGGCGGGAGTTCGTGCGCGCCGTCGGCTCGGCGCTTGGTGGTGAGGGTGGGGCCGACGACGGCGGGTGCCCGGTCGGTGGTGTAGGTAGGGCCGACGACGACGGCGGTGGGCGGGCCGGTGCCGGAGACCCGCGCTCCGGCGCCCGGGTTCGTGTCACGGTCGTGGCCCACAACCTCGAGGCGTCCGTGGTCGACGCTGCGCTCGACGCGGGTGGTCTGGCCGAAGCGCGCCGCGATGGGCGCGTGCGGGTGATCGAGCTGGCCGACGGTGTGCCCAGCCCCGCCGGCCCCTTCACCCTCGGGCTCGACCGCGCCGAGGCGATGTACGTCTCGATCATGGGATCGGACGACCGGCTCGAGCCGGGAGCGCTCGCGGCGTGGTGGCGGATCGCGGAGGCGCGCGGCTCGGCGGCCGTGCTCGCGCCGATGCGGCTCGACACCGGGCGGCTGATCCGCAACCCCGTGCCTCGACCCTTCGCGGGGCGGTGGTGGCCCGCTCCGCTCGATCCGGTGCGCGACCGGCTCGCTCCCCGCTCCGCGCCCCTGGGCCTGCTGCGGCGTGAGGTGGTGGAGCGGCTCGGGCTGCGGCTCACACCGGGGCTGCGCACGGGGGAGGACATCGGGTTCTCGGCCCGGTTGTGGTTCTCCGGGGAGCGGCTCGACCTGGACCGGACGGCGCCCGTGTACGTGATCGGGACCGACGCCGCCGAGCGGGTGTCCGCGGGCGCGAAGCCCGTCGAGGTCGAGCTCGCGGCCGTGCGGCTGCTGCGCGACGAGCCGTGGGTCGAGGCGCTCGGGCCAGCGCAGCGACGAGCGCTCGCGGTGGCGATGCTGCGCGTGCACGTGCTCGGCGCCGTGGCGCGGCGCGGCGCGCGAGGCGACTGGGCGGATCGCGGAGGCCCGGTGGGTTCGGCCGGGGGCGCAGCGGCCGAAGGGACCGCCGTCGGGCAGGACGCCGTCGTCGGCGACCCTTCCCTCGAAGGTGAGGCGCGCTGGCTCGCGGCGCTCGCGCGCGACTGGGCGGACCTCGCCCCCGGGGCGCTCGCACCGTTCTCGCGCGCGGACCGGCTCGTGCTCGACGCGCTGCTCGCGGGCGCTGACGTGGAGCGGCTCTCGGCCGCGGGTGCCGCGCGCGCCGCGGCGAGCCGGGCCGACGCCGTGCTCCCGCAACGACTGCGCCACATGGTCGACCGTGAGGGCACGCTGCGGCGCTACGTGCGCGAACGGATGTGGTGGTGATGGGCGTCTCGGGCGTGCTCGCGGCGTTGCGCCGTCGGCTGCCCGCTCCTGCAGTCCGGACCCTCGACGCGGCCGTGCGCACCGTCGCCCGCGTGCTGCCCGAGCGGGTGCGGGTCGCCCTCGGGCCTGCGCACCTGCGCTACGCCACGCGCGACATCCCGCCACCACCCGCCGTCCCGCCCACCCCCGTGCGCGTCTACATCGCCCCCGCGAACTTCGCCGGCCAGGGCCACGCGTGGGCGCGGGCGGTCGAACGGCTGCCCGGGGTCGGCGCGGTGAGCATGGCGTTCCAGCGCCCGCGCGGTTTCGCCTTCGACGTCGATGACCCCGTGCCCGAGGCGATCTACGCGGGCTCGCGCCGTTGGCAGTCGCGGCGGCGCGCGCTGCTGCCGCAGTTCAGCCACGTGATCATCGAGGCCGGGCGCCCGCTGCTCGGGCACCTCATGGGCGCCGACCCGTTCGCGGAGGCGCGGTGGCTGCGCTCGCACGGCGTCGAGGTCGCGATGCTGTGCCACGGCTCGGACATCCGGCTGCCCTCGCGGCACCGAGAGCTCGAGCCGTTCTCACCCTTCGAACCGACGTGGGAGCTCACGGACGTGCTCGAGTCCCAGGCCGCGCGGCTCGCCGCCGGGATCGCCGAGCTCGGGGCGCCGGTGTTCGTGTCGACGCCGGACCTGCTGCTCGACGAGCCGGGTGCGACGTGGGTGCCCGTGGTGGTCGACGTCGAGCGGTGGCGGGCCGCCGGGCGGGGGGTGCCGCTCGAGCGCGAGGTGCCCGTCGTCGTGCACGCGCCGTCGAGCGCCCACCTGAAGGGGACGGCGCTGATCGAGCCGGTGCTCGAGTCCCTAGCGGCGCGCGGGCTCGTGGACTATCGGCGCATCGAGGGTGTGCCCGCCGCGCGGATGCCGGAGGTGTACGGGGACGCCGACGTGGTGCTGGACCAGTTCCGGATCGGCAACTACGGCGTCGCGGCGTGCGAGGCGATGGCCGCCGGGCGGCTCGTGGTCTCGCACGTGAGCGAGTTCGTGCGCGGGCATGCGCGCGAGGCCGCGGGGCTGGACCTGCCTGTGCTCGAGGCCACGCCGGACACCCTGGAGTCGGTGCTCCTCGACGTGCTTGCCGATCGCGTGCGTGCGAGGGTGCTGGCCGCCCGCGGGCCGGCGTTCGTGTCCGCTCTCCACGACGGCACCCGCTCCGCCGAGGCCTTCGCGCCGTTCCTGGGCGCCCGCACCGCGTGACTGAGCCCCTGACTTCCTCCCACCCCGCCCACGAGTTCGCGACTTCTGCGCGAGTTCGTGAGTCCGGACCGACGAACTGGGCCAGAATCCACGAACTCGGCGCGGACCCCGGCGGCGGCGCAGGTGGGAGGATGGCGGGGTGGCGGAGGACAGGCGGCGCGTGCTCGTGCTGAGCTTCTCGCCGATCGCCTCCGACGCCCGCGTGCTCAAGCAGGTCGAGCTGCTGCGGGACCGGTACGCCGTGACGACGTGCGGCTCTGGTCCGGCGCCCGGCGGCGTCGTGCGGTACATCGAGCTCCTCACCACCTCGGTCGCGCTCGATGGGCGGCTCATCACCCTGCGCGCCTACACCCGCGCGTACTGGGCGATGCCCGCCGTGGCCGCAGCGCGGTCGCTGCTCGCATCTGAGCGCGAGGGCTTCGACGTCGTCCTCGCCAACGACGTCGAGGCCGTGCCGCTCGCACTCTGGCTCCGACCCACGCGCGGCGTGCACGCCGACCTGCACGAGTACTCCCCGCGGCTCCACGAGGAGAACCCCGCGTGGCTGCGCCGGATCGCGCCGTTCTACCGCTGGCTGTGCCGCCGCCACGTCACCCGCGCTGCCTCCGCGACCACGGTGGGCCGGGGACTCGCGGACGCCTACCGCACCGAGTTCGGCATCGACGCCGGGATCGTCACGAATGCCGCACCGTTCGCGGCGCTCGAGCCGGGGGAGGTGTCCGACGGCGGTCCGCTGCGGCTCGTCCACTCCGGCGCGGCACTGCGCAACCGCCGGCTCGAGGTGCTTCTCGACGCGGTCGAGGCGACGACGACGGCGGTCACCCTCGACCTGTACCTCATGCCCAACGACCCGCCCTACATCGCCGAGCTGCGTGAGCGCGCCGCGGCGATCCCCGGGGTCCGGGTGCTGGATCCCGTCCCCTACGCGCAGCTCGTGACGACGCTCCACGGCTACGACCTCGGCGTGCACCTGCTGCCGCCGGTCAACTTCAACAACGCCAACGCGCTGCCCAACAAGGTGTTCGACTACGTGCAGGCCCGCCTGGGGCTCGTCGTCGGCCCCACGCCCGAGATGGCGGCGCTCGCCAGGGAGCACGGCGTCGGCGTCGTCTCCCCGGACTTCACCGCGGCGGCCCTCGCCGGGACGCTGGACGCACTCACCCCGGAGCGGGTCACCGAGCTGAAGGCCGCCGCGCACGCCGCGGCCCGCGAGCTCTCCGCCGAGACGCAGGTGCTCGGCTGGGCGCGTGCCGTCGACGCGCTCGCGGCAGACCAACCCGCGGGAGGCCCGCGATGACCGCCCGCCCGCGCCTGCTGATCGTGTCCTTCTCGCCCATCGCCTCGGACGCGCGCGTGCTCAAGCAGGTGAACCTGTTCGCGGCGGACTTCGACGTGACGACGTGCGGCTACGGCCCGGCGCCCGCGGAGGTAGTGGAGCACCTCGAGATCCCGGCCGAGGCCGTGGCGTGGCGCAAGGATCCGAAGTGGTTGCTCACGCGTCAGTACCGGCGGGTGTACTGGGGCAACGCCGCGGTCCGGGCGGCGCAGGGGCTGCTCGGCGGGCGGGAGCTCGACGTCGTCCTCGCCAACGACGTCGACACCGTGCCGCTCGCCCTGTCGCTGCGCCCGGCCCACGGCGTGCACGCCGACCTGCACGAGTACTCCCCCCGCCAGAACACCGAGCTGCGGCGGTGGCGCTGGTTCGTCGCGCCGTACATGCGCTGGCTGTGCCGCAGGTTCGTGACGCGGGCGGCGTCAGTCACGACGGTGGGGCAGGGGATCGCCCGCGAGTACGAGCGGCGCTTCGGGTTCCGGCCCCAGGTCGTCACCAACGCCGCGCCGTACGCCGAGCTCGAGCCGGGGCCGACGGCGGGCGGTGGGCCGCTGCGGCTCGTGCACGCCGGTGTCGCGCTGCGCGGCCGCAACCTGACCGCGCTGGTCGATGCCGTCGCGGCGACCCGCACGGACGTGACCCTCGACCTGTTCCTCGTGCCGAACGACCCGGGGTACCTCGCCGAGCTGCGTGCCCGCGCCGAGGCCGACCCGCGCGTGCGCCTGCACGAGCCGGTGCCCTACGCCGAGCTCGTCACCACGCTGCACGGCTTCGACGTGGGCGTGCACGTGCTGCCGCCCGTGAGCTTCAACAACGCGTGGGCGCTGCCCAACAAGTTCTTCGACTTCGTGCAGGCGCGCCTCGGCGTGATCGTGGGACCGAGCCCCGAGATGGCGCGGCTCGTCGACGAGCACGGGCTCGGGGCCGTGACGGCGGACTTCTCTGCGGAGGCGCTCACCGCCGTGCTCGACTCATTGACTCCCGAGCAGGTCCGCGCGTGGAAGCGTGCCTCCCACGAGGCGGCACGCTCTCTCTCCTCAGACACCCAGGTCGAGGTGTGGCGTGCCGTGGTGAACGAGATGCTTCAACGACGGCGTGCCTGACATGTTCGTGCAGGTCACGTCGTCGTCAACTGACTGTAGACGTACTTGTAGTAAGTACGCCTAGAGTTGATTGCGGAGGCTTGTCAGCCCTGCTCACCGGCGGTGCAGCGCCTGGGCATAGGCGTCCAGGACCTCGAGAACTCCGCTGTGCTGCCAGACGCGACCCCGGCGTCTGCCGGTGCGCTCGACCAGGAGCCCTACGTCGGCGAGCTGGGCCAAGGCGCGTTGCGCGGTCACACCTGTGAACCCGAGGTGGCTCTGCAGGAAGGCTGCGTTGATGACTGGGTGGGCGACGAGGTGCGGGAGGACCCGCCACCCTGCGGCATCGCTACGCAAGCCAGTCAGTTGCTCTCGCGCGAAAGAGATCTGAGCGGCGAGCGAGTCGACGAGCGATGCACCCGAGCTGGCCGCGAACCGCGACGCTTCCGCGAAGCGCTCCACGATCGGCCGGGCATCGCCTTCCCGGTAGCTGTTCAGCGCCTCGATGTAGCCCCGAGTGTTGGTGAGTAGACCAGCGGAGATCGGTGCGGTGGTCTCGGTGACGATCCCCTTGGCGCGGACGAGGGCATGCACGAGAGCGCGGCCGGTGCGGCCGTTGCCGTCGACGAACGGGTGGATGGTCTCGAACTGCGCATGTGCGATCGCTGCCTGGACGAGTACGGGCAGGTCGTCGCGGCTCATGAACTGCACGACGTCCTCGATCGCGGAGGGGACATGCTCGGCTTGGGGTGCCACGTGCTGGGCACCGCGTGGAGTCACCGCGGAGGAGCCGACCCAGACGAGCTGTTCCCGGAACCGTCCAGCGTGGACCTCCCAGCCGGGCTGATTCGCGAGCAGTTGCTCATGCATAGCGAGGATCGCCGCTGAGTCGAGGCGGTCGGCGAGCCCTAGCGCGGCCTCCATCGCCCGGACGTTGGCGACGACGATCTTGGCGTTGGCCGACGTGGACTCGTCGAGCTCGGCGAGGGCGAGACTGCGTGCCCCGACCGTGAGGTTCTCGATCTGCGACGAGGACGCGGACTCGGTGCGTAGCAAGATCGAGGACATCGGCCCCAGTGTTGGTGAGTGGCTTCCCAAGGAGGCCCTCGCATACACGTTGAACTGTGTCAGGGCGTTCGTTGCCTCCTCCGCGTCCGCAGCGAGGTCCGTTGGCAGGTCGAGTTCGAGGGAGGCGATGGGTGACGCCATGCTGGACTCGTAGAGTCCGGACGCGGCTGACATCGCCGCGCGAGATCTCATGCCGTCGTTCTGCGCGACCCAGTAGTGCTCCTCGAAGGTGAGGGGTGGGACCGGCAGTGGTGCGGGAGTCATTGGGGGTGCCTCAAGGTGCAAGTTGTGCGAGAAGTGTGAGCACACCCTAACCCTTAGTAACAGTTACGTGCTAGATGTAACTAAAGTAGGGTGCCTAGATACGTTTGCTGGCTGTTTCATCCACCAGGGTGGCGATCACGCGCTGCGCCGCGTGGCCGTCGCCGTAGGGGGTGGCATCCGTCGACGGCGGTCGGGGGCGCATCACCGCGGCCCGCACGGCGTCGGCGTCCTGGGCCAGGACGTTCCACCCCAGCTCGACCGTCTCTACCCACTCGGTCTCGGTGCGCACCGTGGTGCACGGCACGCGCAGCAGGAACGCCTCCTTCTGCAGCCCGCCCGAGTCGGTGACGACGCCGGCGCTCGCGGACACCGCCGCCACGAGTCGCGGGTACGCGAGCGGCTCGAGCAGCCGGACCGCTCCGCTACCCCACGTCACGCCGGCCTCGGCGGACTTCGCCACGAGCCGCGGGTGCGCGAGCAGCAGCACGGGCAGGTCGAGCGACTCGAGCGCTTCCGCGATCCACCCGAGCCGTGCGGGATCGTCGGTGTTCTCCGCGCGGTGCACCGTCGCGACGTAGAACTCCCCGGGCGCCACCTCCGCCGCACCGAGCACGTCGTTGATGTCCCCGGCCGCCGTGTCCCGGGTCGCGAACAGCACGTCCGTCATGACGTCTCCCACGAGCACCGACCGCTCGGCGAGTCCCTCGCGAGCAAGGTGGCCCATCGCGACCGCCGTCGGCGCGAGGCACAGGTCCGCCGCGTGGTCGGTGAGCACCCGGTTGTGCTCCTCGGGCATCGCCCGGTTGAACGAGCGCAACCCTGCCTCGAGGTGCGCAACGGGGATGTGCAGCTTCACCGCGGCGAGCGCCGCCGCGAGGGTCGAGTTCGTGTCCCCGTACACGAGCACCCAGTCGGGCCGCTGCGCGAGCAGCACCTCGTCGAGCGCGGCGAGGATCGCGCCGGTCTGCACCCCGTGGCTGCCCGAGCCCACGCCGAGGTGCACGTCCGGCGCGGGGATACCCAGGTCGGTGAAGAACACGTCGGACAGCAGCGGGTCATAGTGCTGCCCGGTGTGCACGATGACGTGCTCGACGCCCGCCGCCGCAGCCGCATGAGCGATCGGCGCGAGCTTCACGAACTGGGGCCGCGCCCCGACCACGCTGAGGATCTTCACGCCCGCCAGCGTAGGCGCTCGCGGCCCGCCGGGGCGGTCAGCACCTAGCCTGGTCAGCATGCGCATCCTCGTCGCGACCACGTGGTTCCCCACCGCGGGGCACCCCGCCCTCGGCGCCTTCGTGGCCCGTGACGTCGCCGCGCTCGCCGCCCACCACGAGGTGCGCGTGCTCCACCTCGTCGCGCCCGGCTTCGCCGGAGAGGGTGTGGCCGGCGGCGCGTTCGGGCCCGGTCGCACCGCCGACGACGGCGGGACGCGGGTGCTCGACTTCCCGGGGATCGACCCGGCCGAGGTGCGCGTGCGCCAGCTCGTCACAGATCTGCGCCGCCCGGACCACCTCGTGCGCGCCGGGCGGGTCGTGACCGTGGCGGCCCGAGGAGCCGACGTCCTCCACACCGCGGTGTTCTCCACGCTCCTGCCGCTCGCGACCCGCCGGGTCCCGGTGCCCTGGGTCCACACCGAGCACTGGCACGGGGTCTCCTCGACGGCGGGCGACTCGCTCGCGCTGCGACTTGCCACCCCGCCGCTGCGAGCCCTGCTGCGCGGGCCTGACGTCGTCACCGCCGTCTCCGAGCTTGCCACCGCCCCGATCCGCGAGCTGCGCCGCGGACGACCGACGGCCGTGGTGCCGTGCATCGTCGCGCCACCCGCCGACCTTGCTGCGCTGGCGACTCCTCATGACGAGCTCCGGCCCGGACCGGCGGGCGCGACGAACGGATCGTCTGCCGTGGCCGGGCGGACCCTGCGCTCGGCGGCCGATGCGGCGCACGCTCAGGGGCGCGCGGGCAGGCCGCTGCGACTCGTCGCTGTCGGCGGGCTCATTGCGGGCAAGGACCCCGTGCTCGCCGTCGAGACCCTCGCCGCGCTGCGCGACCGGGGCCGTGATGCGGAACTGACGTGGGTGGGCGACGGGCCGCTGCGCGGTGCGGTCGCTGCCCGGGCGGCCGAGCTCGAGGTCACGGTGCACCTGCGCGGTGCTGTGGAGCCGGGCGACGTCGCGGGAGAGCTCGCCGCGGCGGACCTCTTCCTGCTGCCCACGCGGCGCGAGACCTTCGGGGTCGCGATCGCCGAGGCGATCTCGCACGGCCTGCCCGTAGTGGTCGGGGCCGACGGCGGATTCCGGGAGTTCGTCGACGATCGGGTCGGTGCCTTCGTGGCGAGCCGGGACCCGCGCGAGTGGGCGGAGGCCGTCGAGCAGACGCTCGCACGGACCGATCACCTGGGCGCCGCTCAGATCGCGGCGACCCTCGGCGACCGCTTCGCCCCCGAGACGGTCGTCGCGGGCTACGAGTCCGCCTACGCGCAGGCAGGAGCACCGATGAGCGGGGCACCTCTGTCCGACGCCGAGCCGCTCGTCGACGTCATCATCAGCGTCCACTCGGTGCGGCGTCCCGTCGCGCGCGCGGTCCGTTCGGTGCTCGCAAACCGGACTCCGGTGCGCATCACCGTGGTGTGCCACGGCCTGCCTGCAACCGACATCGCGCCACTGCTCGGTGCGCTCCCGGCCGAGGCGCTCGCCGTCGGACACGAAGTGCGTCTCGTCGAGTTCGCCGACGGCGTCGCGAGCCCAGCTGGCCCCTACAACCGCGGCCTCGACCTCGCGACGGCACCCTACGTCGCGGTGCTCGGCTCCGACGATCGCCTCGCCGCCGGCGCGATCGACTCCTGGGCCGCCCTGGCACGCGAGACCGATGCCGATGCCGTCATCACGCGCCTCGCCTACGCGCGCCCGGACGGCTCCGTGCGGGCCGTGGTCCCGACCCCGCCCGCGCGGCCCTTCCGCTCGCGTGACCTCGATCCCGTGCGCGACCGCCTCGCCTACCGGTCTGCGCCCCTCGGGCTCCTGCGGAGGGCAACCCTCGAGCGCCTCGGCCTCCGTCACGACGAGGGCAAGCCGGTGGGCGTCGACCTCGAGCTGTCGACGCACCTGTGGTTCTCGGGCGGGCGCATCGCGTACGACCGCCGCGGCCCCGCCTACCTCATCGGCGAGGACGGCTCGGATCGGATCACGTTCGCGGCCCGGCCGCTCGAGCGCGACTTGCTGTGGCTCCCGGACCTACTCGACGCGCGATGGTTCCGCGCACTGCCGCTGACCCACCGGCGCGCGATCGCCGCGAAGATCCTCCGCATCCATGTGTTCGGCGCGATCCACTACCGGGCCGAGCCGGACGCCTGGACTCCTGAGGAGCGCACGGCGCTGCGTTCGCTCACCACGGCCGTGCTCGCCGCGGCCCCGGACGCCGAGCGCATGCTCTCCCGGGCGGAGCACGACCTGCTCGACGTCGCGCTCGACCCCGACGCGCCCGCCGAGCGCCTCATCGCCCTGTCCGCCCGCCGCCGACGCCACGGCCGCCCCGAGACGCTCGTGCCACGCGACCTGCGGTGCGCTCTGGCCCGTGAGGCCCCGCTCCGGCTCATGGCCGCCTCGGTGCTCGTGCGGGGCTTGCGCCCACGTTGAGTAACAGCTCCTACTGCCCTCTGGCTGCAAGGCCCTGCTCGGCGACTAGAACGTTGCACTAACTAGAACGATCTAGTAGCGTTCGCGTGAGGCGGGTCCGCGGACCAGCCGCTGCTGTTTCGCTACCAGAAAGGCTGGTCCGTGCGTCATCAGATCGCAGACGTCTCGGCATTCATCGTTGCGGGAGCCCGTTGGGGCTGGGTGCTCGTCCGGGTCACCACGGAGGACGGTTGGTACGGCATCGGCGAAGCTTCGCTCGAAGGACGCGAGCTGACCGTCGCGGCCGCCGTGGACGAGATGCGACGAGCGCTGAGAGGCGAAGACTCGCGGGAGATCGCTCGGTTGGGAAGAAAGTTGTTCCGCGACGCGATCTGGACCGGCGGGCCGATGCAGAGTGCGATCAGTGGCATCGACACCGCACTGTGGGACCTCAAGGCGAAGCGGCTCGAGGTGCCCCTCTATGAGCTGCTCGGGGGCCGGACCCGCTCCGAGATCCGGCTCTACGCCAACGCGTGGTGGTACGACGGGGGAAGTCCGGACGACGTCGCGCGAGCGGCCCAGGCGGTGATCACCGAGGGATTCTCGGGCGTGAAGTTCAACCCGTTCAACCGGCAGCCCGAGACGGATCCGTACTACATGTCCAACGCCGTGCTGCGCACGGGCATCGACTACGTCGCGGCGGTGCGTGAGTCGATCGGCCCCCATGCCGACCTCATGATCGACCTGAACGCGTGCTTCATGAATGTCGGGGATGTCCTCAGGGTGGCCAAGGCGCTCGAGCCGTTTCACCCGACGTTCCTCGAGGAGCCTCTGGCCCAGGAGAACCACGCGGCGATGGCGGAACTACGTCGTAAGTCCGCCATTCCTGTGGCGAGCGGGGAGAGGCTGTTCACGAGCTTCGACTTCGACAGTCTTGTTCGTGCGGGCGCGGTGGACATCGTGCAGCCCGACCTCGCGCACTGCGGCGGCATCTCGGCAGGGATGAAGGTCGCAGCGCGAGCGGAGATGGACTACCTCCCGGTTGCGCCGCACAACCCCAACGGCCCGGTCTGCGAGAGCGCCTCCGCCCACCTGCTGACCGCGATCAGCAACGGCTACGGCCTGCTCGAGCACTTTCCCGCGGAGCCGTGGCGCCACGAGGTCGTGGGGACGCCCTACCAGATCGATCACGGTGTGCTGCGGCTCAGCGAGGCGCCAGGGCTGGGGATCGAGTTCGACGAGGAAGCCGCCCTGCGCCGCCCCTACGAGTCGAAAGATCTCGGGACCTTTCACGAGAGGAACTTTGTCGGATGGTGAGCTGGCCCAGGATCGTAGGCATCTGCGGCGCAGGCATGATGGGGTCGGGCATCGGTGCGCGACTGGTCGAAGGTGGCCTTCGGGTCCTGACCGTGACGAGGTCAGGGCGATCTGAGAATCTGGACGAGCTCGGAATCGAGGATGTCGGCTCGGTGGACCGCCTCGTTGCAGAGGCTGACGTGATCTTGTCGGTGATGGGTTCTGTCGACGCTCCCGGATTCGCGGGGCAGGTCGCTGACGCCCTGGTGCGCAGCCCTCGTACCGGTCTGGTGTTTGCCGAGTGCAACCTGCTCGACCCCGGCGTCTCGCGTGCCATCGATGCTCAGCTGAGTGCTCTCGGTGTCCGGGTGGTCGACGCCGGAATCTGCGGTGCTCCGCCTCGCCCGGGGCACGCTCCGACCGTGTTCACCTCGGGGGCGCACGTCGATACCCTCGAGTTCCTGCAGGGTCACGGCTTCGACGTCTGGCAGGTCGGGGAAGAGATCGGAGCGGCGACCACTCTCAAGGTGCTCTCGGCCGCGGGTTGGCAAGGAAGTGTCGCCCTCATGAGCTCGGTCCTGGTCGCTGCGCACCGCCAGGGCCTGTCCAAGTGGTTGTTGCGCGACCTCGAGCAGCATCAGGCTGCATTGTTCTCATGGTTCGCGCCGGCTCTTCTCGACGCGACGGGCAAGGCCCGGCGGTGGGCGCCAGACATGGAGGTCGTCGCGCGGCTCCTGGGCTCGTCCGGAGCAAGCGGTGCGTACCATGAGGCTGCTGCCGGGCTCTACGACGCTCTCGCGCAGGTCGACCTCGAAGCGAGCGACGAGTCCTACGACGTCGTCGTGGCGCTCGACCGGGTCCTCGCCGACCAGGCCTCTGCAGAGCTAGGGAGCACCCGATGAGCGCCCCCGCTCCGAGGCGGTGGACGCCCGATGCCGAGGATGCGCGGCTCGATCCCCAGAAGATGGAGTTCTTCGAGCGTCGAGCACATCCGCAGCGGCTCGCGGACCTCGTCACGAGGTCGCTCGAGCTGACGGGCGTTCCGCACGACGATGCAGAGATGTGTGCCGACATCCTTGTCGACGCCGACCTGAGAGGGAGCGAGACCCATGGCACGGCGCTCTTGCGTACGCACTATGTCGATCCGCTCCGGAGCGGACAGATCAATCCGGCGCCCGCGATCAAGATCGACCAGGGAGCGGCGACGACCGTAGCCGTCGACGGTGATCACGGGCTCGGCATGGTGGTCGGCGTGCGCGCGATGGAGAAGTGCATCGAGCTCGCGCGGGAGCACGGGTCGGGATGGGCGGCGTGCTATCGCACGACCCACTCCGCATCCGGTGGCTACTACGTACGTATGGCTGCGCGTGCTCGCATGGTGGGGTTCCACTGGTCGACCGGAGGCTCGACGATCGCGGCACCGGGACGGGGTGGACGGCTCGTCGGCAACAACCCCTTCTCCTTCGGCGCACCCGTGGGCGATCGTGCCCCGTTCGTCCTCGACATGGCGCCGTCAGCGACGATTCGGCCGAAGATCCGGATGCTGGGCTGGGAGGGACGCCCCATCCCCCCTGACTGGGCTGTCGACGAGGACGGCACCCCGATCACGGACCCCCAGGACTTCTTCGACCGACGCGGCGCCATTCTCCCGCTGGGCGGTACTCCCGAGGGCGGCGCCTACAAGGGGTTCGGGCTGCAGCTCGTCGCAGACATCATGTCGGGAGGGCTGACCGGCGACGGTGGAAGCATGGTTCGGGCCAAGGGCGCCCACACCAGCGCGCTCGGTGCCGTCGCTGTGGATGGCTTCCCGACCGGCGGTGAGTACGACGCCGCGACGGAGGCGATGTCCGACGCGCTGAGGCGTGGACCGGCAGGTTCCGGCGGAGCCGTGCGCTATCCCGGCGAACGCGCGGAGGAGGAGTGGCGTCGGCGAACTCTCGCGGGAGTGCCGCTGCGTCGCCACGTCGTCACCGAGCTCGCCGCGATGTGCGACGAGCTCGGGCTCGCCCTGGACGACGTCTGGGCGGATGAAGAGACATGAACCGGTCGAGCTGGGAGCGAGCAAGATGACGGAGCTGCGATCTGCAGTACTTGGTGCCGGGATGATCGGTGCAGTGCACGCCCGGGCGATCAACGCAGCGGGCGGGCACGTCAGTCTCGTGGTCGACCGCGAGGCCGGCAATGCCCGCGAGGCCGCCCATCTCGCCCGGGCTGAACGGTGGTCTACGTCGCTCGAGGACGCCGTCGGCCCTGATATCGACATCGTCCACATCTGCCTTCCGAACCACCTCCACGCCCCCGTCGCTCGCGCGGCCATCGCCGCAGGTAAGCACGTGGTGTGCGAGAAGCCGCTCGCGACCGACGTCGACGACGCCGGCGAGCTCGCCCGGGCAGCCAGGACCCAGGGAGTCGTCACCGCGGTGCCGTTCGGCTACAGGTTCTCGCCTGGTGTGCGAGAGGCTCGAGCCAGGATTCAGCGTGGCGACCTGGGAGACCTCCGGATCCTGCACGGTCACTACCTGCAGGACTGGCTGTTGGAGCCCAGCGCGTACAACTGGCGGGTCGACGCCGAGCTCGGCGGTCCGTCTCGCGCCTTTGCCGATATCGGGTCGCATCTCGCTGACATGATCGAGTTCGTGAGCGGCCACCGGATCGTCGAGCTGGTCGCTCTCATGCAGACGCTGCAGCCCACACGGCTTGCGAGCGGCTCGCGTAAGGCCTTCGCGGCCTCCTCCGGGGACGGCACCCCCGTCGCCGTCACCACCGAGGACACAGCGTCGGTGCTGTTCCGCACGGATCGGGGTGCCTCCGGTTCGATGCTCGTGTCCCAAGCGTCGCCGGGCCGCAAGAACCGTCTGTGGTTCGAGCTGGACGGCGCCGACGCGTCGGTGATCTACGACCTCGAGGATTCCGAGCGACTGCAGATAGGCACCCCCGACGGTGTGCTCACGCTCCCGCGGGATCCGAAGACGGCCTCGTCTGGCTCGGTTAGGTACACGACCCTGCCTGCGGGGCACCCTCAGGGACTGCACGACTGGTTCGAGGCCCTCGTCGTCGATGTCCATGCCACCATCCGCGGCGAGGCTGTGGACGGACTCCCCACCTTCGAGGACGGTCTGCGTGCGGCTGTCGTCACCGACGCTGTGCTCAGGTCGGCGCGGACGCGACAGTGGGTGACGGTCGACGCTTCTTGACGGCGTCGAGCCGCGTAGACAGGGTCCGTAGTCAGGTTCGCGCGGCCGCCCACGGCTGCTCGCGGAGGCCATAGGATCGCGGGGTGCTCCTTCGCGAGCCAGCACAGGAGGACGACATGGGAAAATGGGGCGTCACTATCGTGGACGTCGCACGGCACGTCGGGGTGTCGCCGTCAACCGTCTCTCTCGTGCTCCGCAACGACCCGTCCATCAGCCCACCCACGGTCGCGCGGGTGAAGGCCGCGATCGCTGAGCTCGGCTACGTCTACAACCGCGGGGCGGCCGCGCTACGTGAGGCCGAGTCGAAGATGGTCGGCACGGTGGTGCACGATCTCGCGAACGAGACCATGACGGAGATCGCACTCGGTGCCAACGTCGCGCTGCGCGAACGGGGTTACGTGCAGGTGCTCGGGCACACCGAGGACGACGTGTCGGAGCAGCGCAAGATCATCCGGGCATTTCGCGAGTACGGGCTGCGCGGGCTGGTGATCTCCCCTGCGCGGGGTAGCGTTTCCGACGATCTGGCGGAGGGGATGACCGTCGTCCAGGTCGCGCGCGACCTCCCCGACTCCGGGCTGGCGTCAGTTCGCTCGGACAACGAGGCGGGGATAGTCGCCGCGCTCACCCATCTGGTGGATCTCGGGCATCGCCATATCGGCTTCGTCGGTGGACGACCGGACACCGAGACGTTCCGTCAGCGCCGTACTGCATTCGACGCGACGCTCTACCGTCTGGGCCTTCCGCCCGGGGTGGTCGTCGAGACGCCCCCGACGCACGAGGGCGGGATCGAGGGCATCGCCCAGCTGCTTCGCCAGGAGACGCAGCCGACGGCGGCCGTCTGCTTCAACGATGTCGTCGCCTATGGCGTCTATGACGGACTACGTGAACTTGGCCTCGAGCCGGGCCGGGACGTCAGCGTGGTCGGCTTCGACGACATCCCCACGTCCCGTCGGCTCTACCCCGCCCTCACATCCGTCTCGATTGACCCCCGGTCGATGGGCACCCAAGCAGTCGCGTTGTTGATCGACCTGATGAACGGCAGCTATGACGGACCGACTCAGATCCTCACCCCGGTCTCGCTCGTCGTCCGGGGCAGCACGAACCCGCCGTCGTCCCCCGGCTGACTCACCCCTTGGTCGCGCCCGCCGCGAGCCCCGCCACGATGTACCGCTGGAGGAAGAGCGCGATCACGATGATCGGTGTCGTGATCACCACCGAGGCGGCCATCAGGCCCCCCCAGTCGACGCTCGCGTAGCGCACGAAGTTGTAGAGCGACAGGGGCAAGGTCCGTGTCGAGTTGCTCGCCAGGACAAGCGCGAAGAGGAAGTTGTTCCACGAGAAGATGAAGGCCAGGATGCACGCCGTCGCCACGCCGGGCATCGACAGAGGAACGCTGATCCGCAAGAACGCACCGATCGGCGTCAGGCCGTCGACCTGACCCGACTCCTCGAGCTCGAGCGGGAGTCCGTCGAAGAAGCCGACCAGGATGTAGATCATCAACGGCACGGAGACGAACATGTGCGTGATCACCAGCACCGTGTAGCTTCCGACGATGCCCATCCGGGAGAACAGGAAGTACCACGGGACGAGCAGGCTCACGGCTGGCATGATCCGCGCCACGAGCACGAACGTCTTGCTCCGCCTCATCACGAAGCGACTGATCGAGTACGAGGCCGGAAGCGCGACGGCGAGTGAGATCACCGTCGAGACGGCTCCCACGAGAAGGCTGTTGACGATGAAGTCGAGAAAGTTCTCTTCGGCGAAGACCGTGACGAAGTTCTTCAGCGTCGGGGCGAAGCTGAAGATCCGGGAGGAGTTGAAGATGTCGACGTTGTCCTTGAGCGCTGCGAGGACCATCCACAGGAGGGGGCCGAGGATCGTCACGACGACGACACCGATCGCGCTGAACCTGAAGACGGTGTAGGCGCGCGCTCTGGTCGGGTGCCGCCGCGCGGGGCGGACGTGGGGCACGGAGCTCATGGACGCCCCTCCTTTCGGCGGAAGATCAGCAGTGTCACGAGGGCAAGGGTGAGCGCGACGAACAGTGTGAGAACCGTGGCTGCGATGCTGTAGTTGTTGTGGCTGAAGTTGAGGCTGTACGCGTAGATGTTCAGCGTCTCTGCCTCGTGGTACGAGCCGCCGCCTGGTCCCTTGATCGCGTAGAGCACGTCGAAGGACTTCAGCGCGTCGACCGCGCGGAGCGCGAGAGCGGCGAAGAAGGTCGGTCGCAGGAGTGGAAAGGTGACGAACCGGAACCGCTGCCATGCCGTGGCGCCGTCGACCCTCGCGGCCTCGTCGGGCTCCTCGGGGAGCGTCGACAGTCCCGCGAGCAGGATGAGCGTCACCATGGGCGTCCACTGCCAGGCGTCGATGATCGCCAGGGTGACGAGCGCGGTGGACTGGGACCCGAGGAAGGAGCCACGCGGGAGACCGATCGACTCGAGCAGGTGGTTGGCGACGCCGATGTTGGGCTCGAGGATGAGCTGCCACATCATCCCGACCGCCACGGGCGTGGCCACCACGGGAAGAAGGATGATCACTCGCACGACTCCCTGCCCCCGGAAGGGTCGGCGAAGCAGCAACGCGATCGCGAGCCCGAGGCTCATCTGCAGGGTGAGCGCCACCGTGGTGTAGGCGAAGGTGCGCCACGCGGCAGGCCAGAACCTCGCGGTGTCGCTCAAGACCGCCGCGTAGTTCTCCA
This sequence comes from uncultured Cellulomonadaceae bacterium, assembly GCA_964510785.1. Classification (GTDB taxonomy): domain Bacteria; phylum Actinomycetota; class Actinomycetes; order Actinomycetales; family Cellulomonadaceae; genus JAAYZM01. Next base: position 26,956 of record CAZECM010000012.1, read on the forward strand.
GCCCGATGAAGCTGAACTCCGAGAGGATCGAGCCGCGCGCGTCGGTGAGGCTCAGGACCACGGTGTAGATGATGGGGATGACCACGAGGGCGCCCACGAACACGAGCGCCGGGGCGGCGAGCACCCACTTGCGGTGCTCGTTGATCCACGCGCTGCCCCGGGTCGAGCCGAAGGTCGTCATGACTGCCATGTCCTCGTCCGTCCTCCAGTTCTCGGTGCCACTGCACTGCGGGGGCGGCGTGGAGATCCGCCCCCGCAGCGCCGACGGACCGGGTCAGTCCTGAACTTCGTCCAGCAACTGTTGGAACGCGCGGTTCGCCTCCTGTGCTGCTGCGGCGGTGTCGCCCGCCTCGAGCACGGTGAGGAGCGGCCGGCCGACGATCTCCCGCGCCTCGCTTGCGCGGGCCACCGCGGGACGGTCGCGACCCACACCGTCGAGCGACTCGGCGATGGCCGCGGCCAGCGTAGGCGGGAAGCCGGCCAGCGCCTCGTCGTCGAGCCAGACGGAGACCCGGGCGCCCGGAATGGCGTTCAGCTGGAACTGCTTGGTCGACTCCTTCGACGTGAAGTACTCGATGAACGCCCAGGCCTCATCCTTGGCGCTCGAGTACGCGCTGATCCCGAGAGCGTAGTTGGGGATGTTGAACGTCCTCGAGCCCGCGGGTCCTGCCGGCAGCGGGGCGAAAGCCACGGAGTCGACGATCGTGGAGCTCGACGGGTCGATGGCGTTCGTCGCGAGCGAATCGGCGTCGATGTAGAACGCCGCCTTGCCCTGGGTGAACAGCGCCATCGCGCTGTCCCACTGGATGTCCGCGAGGCCCGAGCTGGGACCGTGGTCGCGCAGCAGGCCGCCGTAGGTCTCGTAGGCCGCGATGGCCTCCGGAGTGTCGAGCGCCGCGTTGCCCTCTGCATCGACCCAGTCTCCGCCGTGGCTGTACAGGAAGGCGGAGAAGATCGGGACGGCGCCATGGGCGTTGCCGCGGGCGACGTAGCCGACGACGTCGTCGTAGGCGGCCTCGATCGCTGCCGCAGCGTCCGCGAGCTCCTCGAAGGTCGTCGGGACCGCGATCCCCTGCTCGTCGAGGAAGTCGGCGCGGTAGTAGAGGACCGCCCGCTCGGTCGACACGGGGATCGATGTCAGCGCGCCGTCGAAGGTGAGCGCGTCGATGGGGCCTGGTTGAAAGTCGGAGAGGTCCCAGTCGGTGGCGGCCAAGGCGTACGGCTCGAGGTCCTCGAGCCACCCGTTCTCCCAGTACAGCCGGGCCTCCTGCAGCGGACGGAACATCATGACGTCGATGTCGTCCGACCCCGCGTTGAGCTGGACCGTGTACTGGTCGGAGAGCTGTTCTTCGCCGTAGACCGAGATCTCGACGTCGATCCCGGTGGACTCTTCGAACGCCTCGATGTTCGCCTGCACCTGTTCGGTGAAGCCGTGGTTCCCCATGTAGACCTGAAGGGTGCGGTTGCTGCCACCGCCTCCCGGGCTGCAGCCGACGACGCCAGCCGTCAGGACCGCCACACCCACCGCTGCCGCGACGTTGCGAAAGCGTGTTTGCCGCTTCATAGATACCCCGTTCCTGGATCGGACAGTCCGGCGGCGTCCCGCAGGTCGCACGGACCCGCCTTGCTACAGTAACCTACTGTAACGATCTAGTAGAACGCAACAGTAGGAGATTACAAGATGGTCAAGAGCCGAGTTTCGAGGTTCCGCGAAGGGCTTGCCGGAGGGCGGACGTTGTTCGGGGCGTGGGTCACGATCGCCGATCTCACCGTGGCCGAGATGATGAGTGGCGTGGGGTTCGACTACGTGGTGATCGACGCTGAGCACTCGCCCTGGACCATCAAGGACATCCAGACGGCACTCGCCGGCTTCGCCACGTCCGAGACGGTCGTTCTGGTGCGCATCCCCAGCCACGACGTCACCTTCATCAAGCACGTCCTCGACGTGGGGGTCGACGGGATCATCTGCCCGCTGGTGCGTACGGTTCAAGAGGCCCGTGAGCTCGTCGATGCCGCGAAGTACCCTCCGATCGGGACGCGCGGATACGGACCGCGCCGCGCGGCGGACTACGGTCGGCGTGGGGACGAGTACACCGCGGCGGCGAACGACGAGGTGATCTTTATCCCGCAGATCGAGGATGCGGGCTACCTGGACCAGGTGGACGCGATCCTCGACGTGCCTGGTCTCGACGCGCTGTGCGTCGGCCCGACCGACCTCTCAGGAAGCCTGGGGCACCTGCGCCAGTTCGACCACCCCGCCGTGGTCGAGGCGGTCGATGCCGTCCTCGCCAAGGCTGCCGCGCGAGACGTGGCTGTGTGCACTGGTGTCGTCGTCCACGCCGAGGATGTGGCCTCATGGGTGGCCAAGGGGGCGCGACTCCCGCTGGTCACGATCGACACGGCGCTTCTGGTCGAAGGCGCTCGAAACGCGCTCGAGCGCGCGCGCTCCGCGGTGGGCGCGAGCGACGCGGGGTAAGCCCGTCCGCGGCGGCCCGGCTCGCGGGACGGCAAGACCGTGCGGGAACGGGGCCAGAGCCATGCTCCAGTCTCAGCGTTCCGAACCGGGCAGACGACGGGACGGACGTCCCCGAGCCCATCGACCGGCATCATGGTGGCATCCCGTCGTCGTCGTCGCCGGCACACCCACCACGAGGGAGGCCCACCATGGCTCCGACCGTCGATCCCCCGATCCGTCCTTCCGGCGATGCTCCCGCGACCGCCGACCGGACGACCCCGCGCCACATTGCCTTGGTCGCCCACGACAACATGAAGGTCGAGCTGTTGCGCTGGGCCGAGTACAACAAGGACACCTTGGCCCGCCACGTCCTGTACGCGACGGGGACCACGGGCACGATGCTGGAGTACGAGCTGGGGCTTCCGGTCCACAGGTTCCTGTCCGGCCCGGTGGGCGGCGACCAGCAGATCGGCGCGAAGATCGCCGAGGGTCAGATCACCATGCTCGTCTTCTTCTGGGACCCGCTCGAGCCGCAGCCGCACGATCCGGACGTCAAGGCGCTGCTACGGATCGGGACCGTGTGGAACGTTCCGATGGCGTGCAACGTGGCCTCGGCGGACCTCATGATCTCCAGCCCGCTGCTCGCGAGCGACTACGAGAGCCGTCGTCCCGACTTCGGCATCGGTACCTGGCAGCGCGGCGACGGCTGAGCTCTTCGTCGGAACCCGCGCGCGACGCCGACGTGAGCTTGACCGCTTAAGGTGCTGACCGTGCCCGCGATGCCTCGAGAGACCGCCAAGACGACTCTGACGTTCGGGCACGCCGGCCAGACCATGGTCTACACGCGCAGCGGCGTCGAGGCGGACACCGCCTTCGTGCTCGTCCACGGCATCGGCATGGGGCACCGGGTCTTCCGCGACGTCGCCGAGCTGCTGGGCGCCGTCGGCCCCGTCTTTGCCGTGGACCTGCCGGGCTTCGGCGATTCCCCGGAACCGGGTGTCGCCCGCGACATGGCCGCGAGCGGGGAGTACCTCGCGCGCTTCGTCGCCTCGTTGCCGGTGCGCGACGTCGTGCTCGTGGGGCACTCGATGGGCACGCAGGTGGTGGTCGAGCTCCTCGTGCAGCACCCCGAGCTGTGCGACCGCGCGGTGCTCATCGCCCCCACGGTCAACCCCGCCGAGCGCAGCGCGTGGCGTCAGGCGTGGCGACTCTGCCAGGACCTCGCCGGGGAGAGCCTGCGTGTGCTGACGGTCGGAGTCGTCCAGTACGCCAAGGCGGGCCCGCGCTGGTACGTGCGCAAGCTGCGCCAGATGCTCGCGCACCGCGTGGAGGACGTCGCCCCGAGAGTCAAGGCCGAGATCCTGGTGCTGCGCGGCGAGCACGACCGCGTCTGCCCGCGCGACTGGGCCCGCCAGCTCACCGCGCTGCTGCCGTCTGCAGAGCTGCGGGAGATCCCCGGCCGCGGCCACGAGGCGATGATCCGCAGCCCGCAACCGGTCTCCGAGATGATCATCGACTTCGCCCGCCGCGCGACCCTGACGGACTGAGGTCCCGCCGAGCCGGTCACCGCCCGCTCGATATGCTGACTCGGGCCAGTCGGCCCGGATCTCGGCAGAAGGAACTCCATGCGCATCGCCGTCGTCGCCCTCGGCAAGATCGGCCTCCCGCTCGCGGCGCAGTTCGCGCGGGCCGGTCACGAGGTGGTCGGGGTCGACATCAACGCCGCGCTCGTCGAGACCGTCAACCGCGGCGAGGAGCCCTTCCCCGGCGAGGCCCACCTCGCCGAGACGCTCGCCGAGCTCGTCCCGGCCGGCCGGCTGCGCGCCACGACCGACTATGCGGAGGCGATCGGCCAGGCGGACGTCGTCGTCGTCGTCGTGCCGCTGTTCGTCGACGAAGCCACCGCGCAGCCCGACTTCGGCTGGATGGACGCCGCGACCCGTTCCCTCGCCGAGCACCTGCGCCCCGGCACCCTCGTGTCCTACGAGACGACGCTCCCGGTGGGCACCACGCGCAACCGCTGGAAGCCCCTCATCGAGGAGGTCTCCGGTCTGGCGGAGGGCACCGACTTCCACCTCGTGTTCTCCCCGGAGCGCGTGCTCACGGGCCGGGTGTTCGCAGACCTGCGGCGCTACCCCAAGCTGGTCGGGGCCTTGTCCGACGACGGTGCGCGGCGGGCGCGCGAGTTCTACGAGGCCGTCCTGGAGTTCGACGAGCGACCCGACCTCGCCCGGCCCAACGGCGTGTGGGACCTCGGCTCGGCGGAGGCCGCCGAGATGGCCAAGCTCGCCGAGACCACCTACCGGGACGTCAACATCGGCCTGGCCAACCAGTTCGCGCTCTTCGCCGAGCAGGTGGGCATCGACATCTACGCCGTGATCGAGGCCTGCAACTCCCAGCCGTACTCGCACCTGCACCGCCCGGGGATCGCCGTGGGCGGCCACTGCATCCCCGTCTACCCGCGGCTCTACCTGTCCAGCGACCCGGACGCGTCGATCGTGCGCACCGCGCGGGCGGCGAACGCGGCGATGCCGGAACACGTGGTCGCGCGCGCGGCCGAGCTGCTGGGGGACCTGGCCGGGCTGCGCGCTGTCGTGCTCGGGGCGTCCTACCGGGGCGGGGTCAAGGAGACGGCGTTCTCCGGGGTGTTCGCGACCGTGGAGGCGCTGCGGGCGAGGGGGGCCGACGTCGCGGTCCACGACCCGATGTACTCCGACACCGAGCTCGCCGCCCTCGGCTGGGACGCCTACCACCTCGGTGAGCCCGTCGACCTCGCCGTCATCCAGGCCGACCACCGCGAGTACGCGCAGCTCGCCCCGACCGACCTGCCCGGGGTGCGCCTGCTCGCCGACGGCCGCAACATCACCTCGCCTGCCGCGTGGGCCGGGGTGCCGCGATTCGTGGTGGGCGCGGCGTCGAGCACGGCGGCGACAGCGGCGTCGAGCGCGGTGCCTGAGCCGGGGGTCGGCGCTTGAGCTGGTGGGCGCTCGTGCCACCCGCGGTGGTCATCGCCGCACTGTTCTTCGTGCCCGGGTGGCTGCTGCTGCGCGCGGCGGGAGTGCGTGGTCTGCTCGCGCTCGGCGGTGCGCCGGCCGTGTCCGGGGCGTATCTCGGGCTCGCGGGCTTCGCGCTCGACCGTGCCGGGGTGGCATGGGGCTTCGCGCCGCTCGCCGTCGGGCTCGTGCCCCTCGTGGCGCTCGCGGCGGCGTGCGGGTGGTGGGTGCGGCGTGCCGCCGCGGTACGGGGGCGTGCCCCGGGTGGGTTGTGGGCGGTGCGCTACGCGCTGGGCCGACGGCGGGGCGTGCTGCTCACCGTGGCCCTGGCCGCCGGTGCGCTCGCGATCGGAGTGCCATTGTTCGTGGGGCTCGGCGGCCCCGGGGCGATCGTCCAGCAGTGGGACGCCGTCTATCACGCGAGCGGCGTGCAGCTCGTCCGAGAGACGGGCAACGCCTCGCTCCTCGGTGCGATGCAGGGCCAGTACGGTGCGGCGCCCGCTGGCGTGTACTACCCGGTGGTGTGGCACGGCGTGGTCGCCCTCGCGCCCGGGTCCGTCGCGCTCGCAGCCAACACCTCGCTCGCCGTGCTCGGCGCGGGGGTGTGGCTCGTGGGGCTCGCGGCGCTCGGGCGCGTCGTGGGGGACCGGGTGTGGAGCATCGCGCCGTGGACCGTGGTGCTCGGCGCGGCCTTCGGGCTGTTCCCCCACCGCGTGGTCATCGAGCTGGGCTACTGGCCGCTCGCCGCCGCGATCGCGATGATCCCCGGCGCCGTCGCGCTCGCCGTGGCCGCGGGGCGCACCGACCCGGCCGACGTCGGGCTCGCGACGCCCGCGCGGGGGACCGTGAGCCTGCTCGTCGTGGCTACCGCGGCCCTCGGCGTGGGGCTGACGCACGGCTCGGCGGCGTTCTCCCTGCTGCTCGTGCTCGTGCCGCTCGCCCTCGTGCGCGTGGGGCACGGCCTTCGGCGGTGGTGGGACGAGGGCCGACGGCGGGCCGCGGGCGGCGTGCTCGTCGCGCTCGGTGTCGTGGTGGCCGCGGGGCTCGCCGTCGTGCTGATGAGCCCCACCGTGCGCAACATGGCCGACTACACCTACGACACCCACGACTTCTTCCTCGGCACGGTGTACCGCACGCTCTTCGACCTGCCCACGGCGCCGGTGGTGCCCGGGTTGTGGCCGCTCGCGGTGCTCGCCGTCGTCGGCGCCGTCGTCGTGGTGCGCCGCGCGGAGCACGCCCGGGCGCGGTGGCTCGTGTGGTCCGCGGCCGCCGTGCTGCTCGTGGCGATCGCGTCCGCCGGCGGTGCGGGTCCGCTGCGGGTGCTCGCCGGGTTCTGGTACTCGCAGACCGCGCGGATCGTCGCCGTCTTCCCCGTGGTCGCGGCGCCGCTCGCCGCGTTCGGGCTGCTCGCCGTGGCCGCGTGGGCGCACGAGCGCTGGCCAGCGCTCGGGCGCGCCGGGAGCCGCTGGTTCGATCGCACCGGTGGTGCCCGGACCGGTACGTCCCCGCGCGCGGTCGTCGCGGGCGCCGTCGTCGTCGTCGCGTGCCTTGCCACGCTCGGGTGGTACGCCCCGCAGAAGGCCGCGCGCACCGCCGAGTTCGTGGCGCCCGGGCCGGTGCGATGGGGCACGATGCTCAGCGTCGAGGAGATCGCCCTGCTCGAGCGTCTACCGGCCACGACACCGTCCGACGCCGTCATCCTCGGCGACCCGGCCAACGGTGCGGCGTTCGCGTTCTCGGTGGCGCAGCGGCGCGTCGTGTTCCCACAGCTGGGCCCGAGCAACCAGTCCGAGGCGCAGCGAACCCTGCGGTTCGGGTTTCACCAGCTCCTGACCGAGCCGGCGATCTGCGAGGCCGTGCGCGAGCTCGGCGTGACGCACTTCTACCAGGACACCGCCACCGCCGAGGACGGCGCGAAGGTCTCCGAGGACTGGCCCGGCCTGACCAACCCCGTCACCCCGGAGACGCTCGAGGGTCTCGAGATCGTCGACACCGGCGGCACGGCCACCCTCTACCGCATCACCGCCTGTTCCTGACGCCCCGGGGGACGAGGGGGACTACTGCTGTGAGCGCGCCTCGACCTCGGCGAGGAGGGCGGCGAGCGTGGCGCGGTCGAAGCCCGGGATGCCGAAGGTCGCGAGCGTCTGCGCCTGCGACTCCATGAGGAAGAAGTTCAGCTGCGGGTCGTCGATCGGGATCGGCGAGCTCTCGAGGAACGGCTTGACGAGCGGCCCCGCGATCGGGTGCCGGTAGAAGTCCCCGAACGAGGACTCCACCGTGAGCGGGAGCGTGAGGTCCTCGCCCTCGACGTCGACGACGGCGGTCCCCCGCAGGTCGCGCGAGGACGCACCGACGGCGATCTCGAACACGCCGCCCTCGACGGCCCAGCGGTGCAGCACCGGGTGCCAGAACGCGAGGTCGCGCCCCGTCAGCGTCCAGGACACCTCGCGCGACTCCCCGGGTTCGAGCCGCACCTTCGTGAACGCCTTGAGCTCCCGCTCGGGCCGTTGCACGCTCGCCACGGGGTCGCTCACGTACACCTGCACCACCTCGGAGCCGGCCCGCGCGCCGGTGTTGGTCACGGTCACGGTCACCTCGACCTCGGTCGCCGCACCCGCCCCGCGCGCCTCGGCCTCGACCGAGCCGTACGTGAAGCTCGTGTACCCGAGCCCGTGGCCGAACGGGAAGGCGACGCCCAGTCCCCGCGCGTCGTACCAGCGGTAGCCCACGAGCAGCCCCTCGCCGTAGCGCACCTCGTGCGCCTCGCCGGGGAAGTTGCCGAACGCAGGGGTGTCCTCGAGTCGCAGCGGGATCGTCTCGGTGAGCCGACCGCCGGGCTCGACGGCGCCGGTCAGCACGTCCGCGATCGCCCCGCCGCCTGCCTGCCCGCCGAGCCACACCTCGAGGATCGCCCGCACGCGGTGCGCCCACGGCATCGACACGGCCGAGCCGTTCGAGAGCACCACCACGACGCGCGGGTTGACCGCCGCGACGGCCTCGAGCAGCGCGACCTGGTTGTCGGGGAGCCCGAGCCGCGGCCGGTCGTAGCTCTCCGACTCGTCGGCGGCGGGCAGCCCGAGGAACACCAGCACGGTCCCCGCGCCCCGGGCGAGCTCGACGGCCTCGGTGAGCAGGGCGCCGTCGTCGGCGTCGGGCCCGTCCGGGAGCGTGAACCCGGGCGCGAACGGCAGCTCGGTGCCGGCGGCCGAGCGCAACGCGTCGAGCGCGGCGTCGAGCCGCGTGGGGGAGACGAGGGAGGAGCCGGCGCCCTGGTAGCGGGGCGCGCGGGCGAACTCGCCGACGACGACGGCGCCCGCGAGCCCCTGGGCGTCGAGCGGCAGGAGGGCCCCGCCGTCGTCGGCCTCGTTCTTGAGCAGCACGCTGCCGGCGGCGGCGGCCTCGCGGGCGAGCGCGTGGTGGGCGTCGTCGTCGATCTCGACGGGGCTCGTGGCGGCGGCGTGCGTGCGCGCGACCATCTGGAGCACGCGACGCACCGCGGTGTCGAGGTCGGCCTCGGCGAGCGCTCCGGAGCGCACGGCCTCGAGCACGTCGACGTCGGTCGAGGACGCGGCGGGCATGGCCCAGTCGAGGCCGGCGGCGATCGAGGCGGACCGGTCGCGCGCGGCGCCCCAGTCGGAGACCACGAGCCCGTCGAAGCCCCAGCCGTCGCGCAGCACCTCCGTCAGGAGCCAGTGGTCCTCCGCGGCGTACGTGCCGTTGATGCGGTTGTAGGAGCACATGACGGTCCACGGCTGCCCGCCCACGACGGCGCGCTCGAAGCTCGCGAGGTAGATCTCGCGCAGGGTGCGCTCGTCGATCTGGGCGGAGACCCGCATGCGGTCGGTCTCCTGGTTGTTGGCCGCGTAGTGCTTGAGCGACGTGCCGATGCCCTGGGCCTGGACGCCGCGGATGAACGCGGCAGCGGCGTCGCCGGAGAGGACCGGGTCCTCGGAGAAGTACTCGAAGTTGCGCCCGCACAGCGGGTGACGCTTGATGTTCGCGCCGGGCCCGAGCAGGACGGCGACCTGGTGGGCGCGGGACTCGAGCCCGAGGGCGGCGCCGACGCGCTCGAGGAGGCTGAGGTCCCACGTCGACCCGAGCGCGGCCGCCGTGGGGAAGCACGTGGCGGGCTCCGCGGCGGAGAGGTCGAAGCTCGCGGACGGTAGGGCCTTGCGCACGCCGTGCGGCCCGTCTGTGACCGTGATCTCGGGGATGCCGAGCCGCCCGATGGGAGCGCTCTCCCACGCCGTGGCACCCGTGGTGAGCGCGACCTTCTCCTCGAGCGTGAGCTCGGAGACGAGGTGATCGAGGTCGGGGGAGAAGTCAGCGGTCGTCACGATCGGTCCGTCCTTCGGTTCGCGTGGTGGCGGACGACGTCGTCCGCTGGCGCCACGCTATCTGGCGGTCCGAGGTGGTGGGGGCAGTTCTCGGCCCCGCAGCGGCTCGTGGCTGCTGCGGGGCCGGGAGGAACCGCGGTGCTACAGGTTGATGAACACCGGGTTGGACTGCCAGATCTTGCGCACCTGGATGGTCTTGCCGGGGCGCGGGGCGTCGATCTGCTTGTTGCCGCCCAGGTAGATGCCCACGTGGCCGGGGGACCAGATGATGTCGCCCACCTTGGCGTTCTTGCGCGAGACGACCTTGCCGTCGTGGCGCTGCGCGGACGAGCTGCGCGAGAGGTTCGCGATGCCCGCCTTCTTGTAGACGTGGCGCACGAAGCCTGCGCAGTCGAAGCCCGACCGGGGGCTCGAGCCGCCGTAGCGGTAGCGCACACCGACGTACTTGAGGGCCTCGGCCTTGATGGCCGCGCTCTGGGAGACGACCTTGACGCGCACGGTCCGCGAGGTGCCGATGAGTCGGTCGCCCCCGGTCGTCCCGGCCGTCTGGACGGCGGTGGCGCTCGGGTGGAAGGTGACCTTGATCTTCTTCGTGCCCTTGCTCAGGCCCTTAGGCAGCGTGTAGGTCGTCTTGCCCTTCTTGAGGGTCTTGGTCTTGACGAGCTTCTTGCCGATCCGGATCTCGACCTTGCCGGCGATCGCCTTGCCCTTGAGCTTGGCGCGAATCGTGAGCTTGACGCGCGTCTCACCCTTGACCTGCTGGGTGTCGGAGCGCGTGACCGTGAGCTTGGGCTTGGTGGTCCGAGACGTCTTGGCCGTCTTGGCAGGGGCCGTCACGAGGGTCTGGGTAGCCGCGGTAGCGGCGGCTGGGGCTGTCGTCACGGGGGCCGCGTTGGCGACCGTCGGGACGGTGAGCGCCAGGGTGGTGGCGGCTACGAGGGCCAGGGACGTGCGACGGACCCGATTCTTGCGAATCTGGGCACGCTCGTGCAGAGCGGAGCTCTTCATCATGGAAGTACCTCGGAGAGCGCCTACGGGGTGAGCTGTCGGATTCGGAGCGAGGTAGCCCCGGCCGATCCCTGGGAGGACCGGCTTCACCCCTAGGACGCGTGTGCGCCCGGAGTTGGGTCCCCCGTCACTGCCATCGGGTAAGGAAACCGGGGCGGTGGCAGTGCTCGGCGGTCCGACCCGGGCCGAGTCGAGGAGGGTTGACCCGGCGAAAAGACGTTAAGCGCGCGGGGCCCGATTGTCACGGTGAGGTCACGACTTCACGGGATCTTCACGAGTCGGCTCCGCAATGGCGACGTTTCCTGTGATGGTGGTCACGGTTTCGGGGCGAAGCGGACACCGTCCGACGGCGGGCACCCGCGCCGCGAGCTCCGTGTCCGACGACGGCGCCCGCCACGCGCCGTCGTATCCCGACCTGCCAGAGTGGACCGGTGACCCACACCCTCACCCTTCCCGCACCGCGCCAACCCGACCCCGCGGACGCGCCCGCCCTGCGATGGGGCGTCCTCGCCCCGGGCTGGATCGCTTCGAACTTCGCCCGCGCGCTGCATGCTCATACCTCCCAGCGCATCGTCGCCGTCGGCTCGCGCACGGCCGCCCGCGCCGAGGAGTTCGCGGCGCGGTTCGAGACCCCGCGCGCGTACGACAGCTACGGGGGTGTGCTCGCGGACCCGGCGGTCGACGTCGTCTACGTGGCCTCCCCGCACTCCGAGCACCGCACCCAGGCGCTCGCCGCGATCGCCGCGGGCAAGCACGTGCTCGTCGAGAAGGCGTTCACGCGCAACGCCGCCGAGGCCCGCGAGGTGAGCGCAGCGGCGCGCGCGGCCGGCGTCTTCGTCATGGAGGCGATGTGGTCGCGGTACCTGCCGCACACCGACGTGCTGCGCCAGCTGCTCGACGACGGTGCCCTCGGGGACGTCCACCGTGTCGAGGCGGACTTCGGCTCCCGGGCGGACGTCGGCCCCGAGCACCGCCTGCTCGACCCCGCCCTCGGCGGGGGCGTGCTGCTCGACCTCGGCGTGTACCCGCTCGCGTTCGCCTCGTTCGTGGCGCGCCACGCCGGTGCCGGACCGCTCCCGGTCGCCGAAGGGCTCCAGGTCGCCGGGGAGCTCGCCGTGACCGGCGTGGACGCACAGGTCTCGGTGCAGCTCGCCGTCGGCGGCCTGCACGCCTCGCTCTTCACGACGATGCTCGCCGAGACGCCGCAGACCGCCGTCGTCGCCGGGTCGCGGGCGCGCGTCACCCTCGGGCGCAAGTTCTTCGTCCCCGGCTCGCTCACGCTCACGCGCGGTGGGGAGTCGGTGACGTGGGACGAGAACCGGATCGGGGACCTCGACGGGCTGGCCTTCCAGGCTGCCGCGCTCGCCCGCTACGTGGCCGAGGGGCGCACCGAGTCCCCGCTGCAACCGCTCGACGAGACGATCGCGATCCTCGAGACCGCCGACGCGATCCGCGCCGCGATCGGAGTCCGCTACCCCGGCGAGTGAGTCAGATGGTGAGGGTCCCCGGGGCGAAGAGGGAGTCGGTCGCGGGGGCGGGGAGGACGGCGAGGCACAGTCCCGTGCGGTCGCCGCGCTGCCACGAGGACGGCGTCGGCGCCCACGTCACGGCCGTCACGCCGGCCGCCTCGAGCTCGGCCGTGAGCTGGCACGCGCCGGCCACCCGGCTGTGCGCGGCGGCCTGTCCCGGCCAGACCGCGTCGGCCATGAACGCGTACTGCGAGTAGACCTGCGCGATGTGCTCGTCCGAGCACGGCACCACGCGCACGGTCGTGACGTTGCCGTCGTCGGGCAGCTCCGCGACGCAGTTGCCCGTGACGAGCTGGACGGCCGCGACGTTGCGCGGAGCGCCGACGTCGGGCCCGATCGGCGCGGCCAGCCGGTTGTTCATCACGAGCCCCAGCCACGCGGCCCCGCCACCGAGCAGCAGCATCGCGGCCACCACGACGGCGCCGACGATCCGCACCCTGCGCTGGTTGCGCCGCGGTGCGGGCTCCCAGGTCCCGGCCTGGAACGCCTCGGCGGGGTACTCGTAGTCGTCGTGGCTCATGGGCGCCGCCTCAGTCCGCGAGCTCGAGGATCACGGGCACGTGGTCGGAGGCGCCCTTGCCCTTGCGTTCGTCCCGGTCGATCTCCACACCCGTGGTGCGCGCGGTCAGTGCGGGGCTCGTGTACGCGAAGTCGATGCGCAGGCCTTCGTTCCTGGGGAAGCGCAGCTGCTGGTAGTCCCAGTACGTGTAGCGGCGCTCGTCGGGGATGAACTGGCGCGAGACCTCGGTGTAGCCGGCCTCGGCGAACGAGGTGAAGGCAGCACGCTCGGGCGCGGAGACGTGGGTCTGGCCCTCGAACACCGCCACGTCCCACACGTCCGTGTCGAGCGGGGCCACGTTCCAGTCACCGAGCAGGGCGACCTGGGCCGTGGGGTCCACCTCGAGCCAGCCGACGGCGTTGACGCGGAGCTGCTCGAGCCACGCGAGCTTGTACGCGTAGTGCGGGTCGTCGAGCCCGCGGCCGTGGGGCACGTACAGGCTCCAGACGTCGACGCCGGCGCACCTCGCCCCGAGCGCCCGCGCCTCGACGACGGGCTCCTCGGCGCCGAAGGACGGCTGGCCCGCGAACCCCTCGCGCACGTCGTCGAGCCCCACCCGGGAGGCGATCGCGACACCGTTCCACTGGTTGAGTCCCCACGCAGCCACCTCGTAGCCCGCGGCCTCGAACGCGGCGAAGGGAAACTGCTCGGGCTTGCACTTCGTCTCCTGCAGGGCAAGGACGTCGACGTCCGCCCGCTCGAGGAAGCCCACGGCGCGGTCCACCCGCGCCCGGATCGAGTTGATGTTCCACGTTGCGATGCGCACATCCGCACGCTACCCGCCCGCCGCCCGGTGCGGTGGCCGACGGCGGGGAGCTTGGTGGGCGGATCAGCGCCGCGTGGGACGGACGGCACCTCACCGCTGCGAGCTTCGCCAACTAGGCTCGAGGCATGGCCACCGCACTGATCACCGGCGCGAGCGCCGGGCTGGGACTCGAGTTCGCCTGGCAGCTCGCGACCGCGCGCCACGACGTCGTCCTGGTCGCGCGTGACGTCGAGCGACTGGAGCGCCTCGCGACGCAGCTCAACGCCGCCGCCGGTGTGCGCGCCGAGGTGCTGCCCGCCGACCTCACGGTGCGCGAGGACGTGGAGCGGGTCGCCGAGCGGCTGCGCGCCACGGAGCGCCCCGTCGGCCTGCTCGTCAACAACGCGGGGCTCGGCTCGAGCTCGCGGTTCCTCGAGGCCGACGTCACGGCTGAGGAGGCCGCGCTCGACGTCATGGTCCGCGCCGTGCTCGTGCTGTCCCACGCCGCCGCGAACGCGATGGTGACCCGGGGCCGCGGCGCGATCCTCAACGTCTCCTCGATGGCTGCGCTGCTCGCATCCGGCCCGTACTCCGCGCACAAGGCGTGGGTGCGGACGTTCACCGAGGGCCTCGCCGTCGAGCTGCGCGGCACGGGCGTGACGGCCACCGTGCTGCAGCCGGGCTTCGTCCACACCGAGTTCCACGAGCGCGGCGGCATCGACATGTCCTCGCTGCCCTCGATCGCATGGCTCAACGCGGACGACGTGGTCGCCGCCGCCCTCGCCGACGTGCGCCGTGGCCTCGTCATCTCGACCCCCTCGCTGCGCTACCAGCTCGCCGCCGGGGTGGCGCGCGCACTGCCGCGCTCCGCCGTCCGGGCGCTCGGCAACTACCGCGAGCGGCTCGCCGACGGTCCCGACGGCGGCGAGACACCCGACGCCGACGACGGCGAGTAGCTCGCCCCGTCCCCCGCTACCCTGTGGGTCGTGACTGACGCCGCCTTCTCACCGACGCCGCGCGAGCAGCTGCTCGCCCTGATCCGCGAGCTCGCCGTGGTGCACGGCCGAGTGACCCTGTCCTCGGGCAAGGAGGCCGACTACTACGTCGACCTGCGCCGCATCACGCTGCACCACCGCGCGGCTCCCCTCGTGGGGCACGTGCTGCTCGACCTCCTCGAGGAGGTGGGGCTCGGTGCGGGCGAGGTGGACGCCGTCGGCGGACTGACGCTCGGTGCGGACCCCGTCGCGACCGCCCTGCTGCACGCGGCCGCGTCGCGCGGGCAGGATCTCGACGCGTTCGTCGTGCGCAAGGAGGGCAAGGCCCACGGGCTGCAGCGCCGCATCGAGGGGCCCGACGTCGCGGGACGGCGCGTCGTGGCAGTCGAGGACACGTCGACGACGGGCGGCTCCGTGCTCGCCGCCGTCGAGGCGCTGCGCGAGGCTGGTGCCGAGGTGGCCGGCGTGGCCGTCATCGTCGACCGGGACACGGGCGCGCGCGAGGTGATCGAGGCCGAGGGTCTGAGCTACCACGCCGTCTTCTCGCTCGGAGACCTGGGACTCTAGCCATGGGTTCGGGGGGCTTCGAGTGGTTCTTCCTCCTGATGGTCGCCGTCGTCGTCGGCGGGATCGTCTGGGGCATCTACGCCGGGCGCAAGAAGCGTGAACGGCTCGCGGCCTTCGCGGCGTCGATCGGGTGGACCTACCAGGCGAGCGCACCGCAGCTCGTGGGTCGCTGGCGCGGCCAGCCGTTCAACATCGGCAGCTCCAAGCAGGCCTCGCACCTGCTGACGGGCGACTACCGGGGCAGGACCGCCGCAACCTTCGAGTACCAGTACACGACAGGCAGCGGGAAGAACCGGTCGACGACGGTCCTCACGATCACGATGCTCGCCCTGCCCACCTTCCTGCCGGACCTCGAGATCACGAACGAGGGCCTCGGCGCCAAGCTGGCCAAGGTCTTCGGCGGCCAGGACATCCAGTTCGAGTCCGAGGAGTTCAACCGGCGCTGGCGTGTCGAGGCGGCGATGCGCAAGACGGCGCACGACATCGTGCACCCGCGGTTCATGGAGTTCATGGTGGCCGGCCCGTCAGACCCGCTGCGCTTCGAAGGGACCGACGTGTGGACGTGGCACCTCGGGGCCATCGGCACCGATCCGCTGTACGCCCGCCTGGATCGTCTCGCGCGCGCCGTCGACCTCGTCCCCCGCCACGTGTGGCAGGACTACGGATACGATCCTCACGCGGGCGCCGGTGGCGCTCCGGAACTCAAGGGGTAACGATGGAGACTCTGCTCATCCTCGCGCTGGTCGTCGCGATCGTGGTGATTCCCCTGGGTTGGGGCATCGCGACCTACAACGGCTTCGTGCGCCTGCGCAACCTCGTGCAGGAGGCCTGGCGCCAGATCGACGTCGAGCTGCAGCGCCGCCACGACCTCATCCCGAACCTCGTCGAGACCGTCAAGGGCTACGCGGCCCACGAGCGCGCCGTGTTCGACGAGGTCACCCGGGCGCGTTCGCTCGCCGCAGGACCCGCGAGCGGTCCGGCCGAGCAGGCCGCGCACGAGAACGTGCTGACGCAGGCGATCGGCCGGCTGTTCGCCGTCGCCGAGGCGTACCCTCAGCTCCGAGCGAGCGAGAACTTCCAGCAGCTCCAGTCCGAGCTCACCAACACCGAGGACCGCATCGCCGCGGGCCGCCGGTTCTACAACGCGAACGTGCGCGAGCTCAACACGAAGGTCGAGACCTTCCCCGCGAACTTCGTCGCGAACATGTTCTCCTTCGCGAGGGTCGAGTACTTCGAGACGGAGGACCCGGCGGTGCGCGCCGCCCCGACGATCGACTTCGGCCAGGGCTCCGGCACCCCGCCCGCCGCGCCTCCCGCACCGACCGCCTGACGGGACGCGCGCCTCACGGCGCGGCAAGAGAGAACAAGAACACGCCGACGACGGCGGAGGTCGCGACGATCTCGCCGATGCCGAGCTGTTGGGGTGTGGCCTGCGGGAACTTGGCCGGCACGAGCCACGCCCGGACGGTGAGGACCGCGAAGATCGCCACGAGGGCCCACCACGTCGCGGGATAGAGACCGAGCACGGGCAGCTCGACCGTGTCGCCCCGACCGCCGTCGACGATCGACGGCGAGCTGTAGGACCGAAGCTGGGTGATCGTGAGGACCACGAGCGTCGCGAGCGCGTGGTACCCGATCGACGCCCGCAGCATCGCCGGGTTGCCGCGCTCGCGGATCATCGTCTTGACGTAGAACGCCGTGCCGAAGAAGTAGACCCAGAGCACGGCCGCCCAGGTCCACGCGGCGGTGGGTGCGTCCCACGGTGAGTCCCCGAGCTGCCACGCGACGACCGTCATGAGGCAGGCCGCGAGCACCGTGGCGCCGTCGTTGAGCAGCGAGCGGTCGCGCCGGGTCCACGAGCACCACAGGCCGATCGCGAGCAGCGGCGCGAGCACGGGTGCCCACCACAGCAGGCGAGGGTCGATCACGATGAGCGGGACGCCGAGTGCGGCGAGCGCGATCGCGTAGGCGCGCACCGGTGGCCAGTAGCGGGCCCGGCGTCGGGCCTTGAGCCACAGCCCGGTCGCGTTGAAGGAGAAGTAGGCGAGCAGCCACGCCGCCGCGAGGAGGAGGTGCAGCCAGCGTGCGCCGCCGCCGATGATGCCGACGAGCAACGGCGCTACGAGCATCGCCCACGCACCGTGCTGGTCGGGGATCCAGCCGGGGCCTCGTCGTCGTCGTCGTGCCACGCCCCGACGCTATCCCGCTCGCCCGGCCCCCTCCTCACCCGAAAGCCCCACGCGCGCCACCCATCCCCGCCCTGCGAGATGACACCCGCCCTGCGGGACGTGGTGCACGCACAGCGTCCCGCAGAGGGCGGTTTGTGACCATGACGTCCCGCAGAATCGGTGGACGGGCGCGGCGGGGCGATCTCGGGGGACCGGGGGTCGCACCGGGGTTGGTCTCAGGCGGTGGGGGTGTCCGGCGCGGTGGGGGCGTCGAGGGTGAGGTCGATCGGGGTGGGGTCGTGGCTCGCGGGCGGGGCGGCGTGGGCGGCGGGGTCGGTGGCGGGGGTCGCATCGACGAGCGCGCGGCGGCGGTCGCGGCGGGCGCGCAGCAGCTCGAACGCGATCGGCAGCACCGAGACGAGCACGATCGCCACGAGGAGCACCTCGATGTTCTCGCGGATGAAGGTCACGTTCCCGAGCGCGTAGCCGAGCAGCGTCACGCCCACGCCCCACAGCAGGGCCCCGATCACGTTGAACGAGACGAAGTGCCGGTAGCTCATCTTCCCGACCCCGGCGGCGACGGGTGCGTAGGTCCGCACGAAGGGGATGAACCGCGCCACGATGATGGTGCGCCCGCCGTACTTGTCGAAGTAGGCGTTCGTCATGTCGATGTAGGACTGCTTGAAGAACCGCGAGTCGGGCCGGTTGAAGATGCGTGGCCCTGCCTTGCGCCCGATGGCGTAGGCCACCTGGTCTCCCGCGAACGCGGCGAGGAAGAGCATCGCGCACAGCAGCCAGATCGGCACCGTGATCTGCTCCTGAGCCGTGAGCATGCCCGCGGTGAACAGCAGCGAGTCGCCCGGCAGGAAGGGGAACAGCAGCCCGGTCTCGATGAAGACGACGAGGACGACGCCGCCCAACGCGTACGGCCCGAACGACGCGATGAGAGTGTCGGGGTCGAGCCAGCCCGGCCCGAGAGCGGGAAGGGCTGCGACGAGCGGGGCTGCGAGGGAGGACACCCGGCAAGCCTAGAGGCGCACCCGTGGGCTGGTCGCGCCCGCGGCGTGGAGGCACCGTGAAGGTCGGAGCGCCCGAGGCCACCTCTGGCACGCTGCGCGCCGAGGGCTCGGGTGCGGGCGCTCGAGCAGGGTGAAAAACGGGGCAAATCGGCCGTGAGGCTCCTCCCGGTCGTACTCTTCGACGATGAGGCCGCAGCGACCTCACCCGGCGACGAGGTGGTCGAGATGGAGACACGACGCGCGGTCGTGACCGCGGCACTGGCGGCACTGGTCTTCGGCGGGATCACCGCACTTCCTGCGGCGCACGGTGCCACCGTGGCACAAGACCGGGCGGCGCCCGCGGCGACGGCGCCCGCGCCACTGACGTTCGAGCACGTCACGTCGTGGGGCGGCACGGGGTCGGGCTTCGGGAAGCACCTGAATCCGCGCGGTCTCGACTTCTACGACGGTACGTACTACGTCACTGACTCGGGCAGCCACACGCTCGAGACCGAGCAGAGCGGCTCCGGATCCATCTGGAACGCCACCGAGACGCCTTCGACCGGGCTGGGCGGGTTCGACCTGCCGTACGACGTCGCCGTCGCCAACGACGAGATCCTCTACGTCGCGGACGCCGGGAACAACAGGGTCCAGCGTCTGGAGCGCTTCACCTGGACCTCGTGGGGATCGTTCGGAACGGCGACGGGGCGGTTCAACTTCCCGATCGCGCTCGACGTCGCACCCGGTGGTCACGTCTACGTCGCGGACTGGGGCAACAACCGGGTGCAGGAGCTCACGGCCTCCGGTACGTTCGTGCGCTCGTGGGGCGGTTCTGGTGACGGCCCGGGACAGTACCGGGACCTCGTCGGGATCGCGGTGGCGCCCGACGGGTCGGTCTACACCACGGACAACATCCTGAACCGCGTCACGAAGTTCACCGCCCTAGGTGCCTACGTGCGGCACTGGAACAACGGCGGCTCGTCTCCCACGACCGGGGCGCGCAGCGTCGACGTGGCGCCGGACGGCACCGTCTACGTCACCGACGGGACCGCGGACGTGGTCAACGCCTACTCCCCGTCCGGTGTGCTCCTCGGCACCCTGGGTGCGGGCCTGCTCTCCGACCCGTGGGGCGTCGACGTCGGCGTCGACGGGTACGTGCGGGTGACCGACCTGACGCTCGACACCGTCGAGACGTACCGTCCGGTGCTCGCGGCCAGCGCGGCGCCGACGGTCTCGGGCACGGCGAAGGTCGGCAAGACGTTGCGGACCACGAAGGGGGCCTGGCCGGTGCCCGACGTCGTGGTCGCCTACCAGTGGTTGCGTGGCGGCAAGGCGATCAAGGGCGCGACGGGCGTGACCTACAAGCTCGAGGCGGCCGACGCCGGGCAACGGGTGACCGTGCGCGTCACGGCGACTCGTGCGGACTACCCCGCGGCCTCCTCGGCGACGTCGAAGGCCGTCAAGGTCGCGAAGATCGCGCCGAAGGTGAGTACGAAGCTCGTCAAGAAGTCCGTCAAGGTCGGCGCCAAGGCGAAGCTGAAGGTCACCGTCACGGTCAAGGGGGTCGCCAAGCCGACGGGCAAGCTGCGGATCTACGACGGCAAGAAGCGGATCAAGACGGTGTCGCTCAAGGCGAAGGGCAAGGGCAAGGTCGTCGTCGTGCTGCCGCGGCTCAAGGCGGGCAAGCACAAGGTCAAGGTCACCTACCTGGGCACGACGCAGATCGCCAAGAAGTCGAGCGCCGCCAAGACCCTCACCGTCAAGCGCTGAGCGGGCACAATGCCGGGATGGACGAAACGACCGGCGTGCGGGACGAGCACGGCGAGGAGGTCGGCGTCGGCCCGTGGCCCGGGGGCGAGGCGGCGTGGCCCGACGACGAGCACCTCGACCCCGAGCTGCTCGCGCACGGCGACCGCCGCAACGTCGTCGACCGCTACCGGTACTGGACGCTCGAAGCGATCGTCGCGGACCTCGACACCCGGCGCCACCCCTTCCACGTCGCGATCGAGAACTGGGGTCACGACTTCAACATCGGTTCCGTGGTGCGCACCGCGAACGCGTTCGCTGCGGCCGGCGTGCACATCGTGGGGCGGCGGCGCTGGAACCGGCGCGGCGCGATGGTCACGGACCGCTACCAGCACGTGCGGCACCACGCGGGCGTCGCGGACCTCGTGGCGTGGGCGGCCACGGCGGGGGCCGACGGCGGGGCGCTGCCCGTGATCGGCATCGACAACCTGCCCGGGTCCGTACCCATCGAGGGCTACCCCGTGCCGCGGGAGTGCGTGCTCGTGTTCGGACAGGAAGGCCCCGGGCTCTCGGAGGCGGTGCGCGCGGCGGCCGGCGTCGTGCTCCACATCTCCCAGTTCGGCTCGACGCGATCCATCAACGCCGGCGCGGCCGCGGCCATCGCGATGCACACGTGGGTCGCCCAGCACGCTGAGCTGCCGCGCTGACACCGGGTTCCACGAAACAGACGAACCGGGACCGCAGAGCCCGGGCGCACGGTGCGGGCCGACGCCGGGGTGTGGCCCACGGGCTGCCCGCTGAGGCACCGCCGCTGGCGATCGTGATCGACGACGTGCACCTGTTGTCCGATGGTCCGGCTGCCGAGGATCTGGCGCAGCTGCATCGGTGTCTGCCGCCGTCGTGGCGGCTGGTGGTCAGCGGCCGGTCGCGAAGGCCAGCACGCGGTCAGGGCTCGCCGGGACTCACCAGGCCGTGCTCGTAGGCGTAGACGACGGCCTGGACGCGGTCGCGCAGGCCCAGCTTCATGAGCACGTTCGACACGTACGTCTTGATCGTCGCCTCGCCGAGGATCATCGCCCGGGCGATCTCGGCGTTGGTCAGCCCAGCCGCCAGGTGGCCGAGCACCTCCTGCTCACGGTGGGTCAGCTCGGACAGCGCCTCGTCGGTGCTCAGTGGGCGGTGGCGGGCGAACTCGGCGATCACCCGCCGGGTCACGGCCGGCGCCAGCAGGGCGTCGCCGCGGGCGACGATGCGGATGGCCGCGACCAGCTCCTCGGGCGGGGCGTTCTTCAGGAGGAACCCGGACGCACCGGCGCGCAGCGCCTCGAACACGTACTCGTCGCGGTCGAAGGTGGTGAGCACGATGATCGCCGGCGCGCCCGGCCGGGCCAGTACCTCCCGCGTCGCCGCGAGCCCGTCGAGCACGGGCATCTGGATGTCCATCAGCACGACATCGGGCGCCGCCCGGCCCACGAGGTCGATGGCCTCGCGCCCGTCGCCCGCCTCGCCCACGACGGTGAGGTCGTCCTCGGCGTCCATGATCAGCCGCAGGCCGCTGCGCATGAGGGCCTGGTCGTCGACGATGGCGACGCGTACCGCCGGGCCGGAGGTCGTCACGATCCGGCCCTGCCCCGGGCTGGGAAGGTGGCGTGGACCCGGTAGCCGCCCGCGGGCTGCGGGCCGGTCTCGAGCCGGCCGGAGTGCAGGGCGACGCGCTCGCGCATCCCGGCGAGGCCGTGGCCACTGCCGTTGGTGCCGGGCGGCGCGATGCCGACGCCGTCGTCGACGACCTCGATCTCGACGGCGTCGGCGCGGTAGTGGACCACCACCTCGACGCGGCGAGCACGGGCATGCTTGATCGTGTTCGTCAGCGCCTCCTGGGCCACCCGGTACACGGAGAGCCCGACGCTGTCGGCCAGCGGCACCGGCTCGCCGTCGACCCGCCAGCGCACGTCGAGGCCGGTCGCCCGGGTGTCCTCGATCAGGCGCTCCAGCCTGTCCACGCCCGGCACCGGTTCCAGCGACTCGTCCTCACCCGAGCGGAGGAGGCCCACGAGCCGCCGCAGCTCGTCGACCGCCTGGCGGGACGAGGACTCCACCGTCGTCAGGGCGGTGGCGGCTCGGTCGGGGTCGCGGACGAGCGTCCGCCGGGCCGCGCCGGCTTGCACGCCCATCACCGACACGTGGTGGGCGATGACGTCGTGCAGCTCGCGAGCGATGCGCAACCGCTCGTCGACCACGGCCCGGCGGGCGTTGAGCTCGCGCTCTACCTCGAGCTGGGCGGTGCGCTCCTCCAGGTCCCGCTCCCGGTCGTGCCGGCGGCGCAGGGCGTCGCCGAGCAGCCACGCGGCGAGGAAGAAGAAGATGTTGTAGGCGACGGTGAACACCAGGTTCCAGCGGAAGATCCGCGCGTACTCCTCGGGGACCTCCTGGATGGCGAGCGACCAGGCGAGGACGAGACCGAGGAAGGCGAGGACGGCACCGCGGGCGGCGTCGCGGCGAGGGCCGCCGTCGCGGCCGGCGAACACGACCACGAGGAATATGACGACGGCGGACACGGTGTATTCGGGCACGAGCCAGACGCGGTAGCCGGCGAAGACCACCCCGACGACGAACAGCGTGGCTAGGGGGAAGCGGCGGCGGGCGCCGAACGGCACGACGAGCACGACGGTCCAGGCGACGGCCAGCCAGTAGGGGATCGCGTGGGCGAGCCCGGCCAACTCGTCGGCGCGCATCCGCAGGAGAAGGCTGGTGATGCCGGTGGCGAGCAGCAGGGTGACCTCGCCGATCGCCGCCGCTCCCGGGTGTTCGCGCGACCACCGACGTCCTCGTGTCCACATCGCGGGGAGCCCGGTCATGGGTTGCACGGTAGCGAACGCCCGCCGGGCGCCACATCCGCCGAGCGGAGGAAGCCAGTTCATCTCGCGGGTGGTACCGCGCCGGGGGGAGACGCGGTTCGATCGGGCTCATGTTGGAGATCCTCGACCTGCACCGGCGCTTCGGCGACGTGGTCGCGCTCGACGGGGTGACGTTCGGCGTCGCCCCGGGCGACGTCGTCGGCGCCTTCGCCGTCGTCGGCACGGTGGCCTGTCTCGTTCATGGGGGTTCGCGCTCGTCGGCCATGAAGTCCACTTCCGGGGCGAGGGTTGCGTGACGCGCCTGCCGTCGGATCAGTCGCACAGTGCCGGGTTCCGGCGTGGCGCCGTTGCTGGCGTGGGAGCGGTGGTTCGCGGTCGGCTGATCGAGTTGGTCGATCGTGTCGATGATGCGCAGACGGTGGCGATCACGGCGCCGCCGGGGTGGGGGAAGAGTGAGCTGCTGGCGACGTGGGCGGAGCATCGCCGGTCGTCGATGGCGATGGCGTGGGTGGCGCTCGAGGCGGGGGACGACTCGCCGGTTCGCTTCTGGCGACGTTTCCTCGCCGCGGTCCGGGACTCGTCCTGGGATCAGCGTGGGGTCCTCGAGACGGTTGGTGTCGGTCCCGATGTCGAAGGTGAGCGAGGCCACGTCGTTCGAGCGATCTTGGATCGGCTGCCCGCTGAGGCACCGCCGCTGGCGATCGTGATCGACGACGTGCACCTGTTGTCCGATGGTCCGGCTGCCGAGGATCTGGCGCAGCTGCATCGGTATCTGCCGCCGTCGTGGCGGCTGGTGGTCAGCGGCCGGTCGCTGCCCTTGCCGATGACGAGGCTACGTGTCGCTGGGCACATCACCTCGATCACCTGGTCCGAGTTGGCGTTCGACGATGCCGAGGCCGGCGTGCTCCTCGAGCAGGCGGGGTGCCCGTCGTTGTCGCCGCTCGATCTCGCGGACCTGGTGGCCTGCACCGAGGGGTGGGCAGCGGGCTTGCGGCTTTCGGCTATACCGCTGTCGCAGGGCGCTGACGTCGCTGCGGTGCTGGCCGGTGTCCGGGCAGGGCAGCACGACATCGAGCGCTACTTCTACGAGGAACTGATCGGCGCTCTGCCGAAGGATGTGGTCGGGTTCCTTCTCGACACGTCGGTGGCTTCGACGATCGACGGGCCGCTGGCCGCGCACTTGAGTGGTCGCACTGATGCGTCGGCGTTGTTGCGGTCGCTCGCTGCATCCGGCGTGTTCACCGCGTCTGATCGGTTCGCCGCTGGCTCGTACCGCTATCACCCGTTGTTGGCCGAGTCGCTGCAACGGCACCTGTCGGAGACCGCGCCCGAGCGCGGCATCGAACTCCATCGCATGGCGGCCTCCTGGCACAGAGACCGCGAAGAACACGACCTCGCCTATCGTCACGCCGTGCAGTCTCAGGATTGGTCGCTGTGCGTGGAGTTGTTGGACGACTTGTGGATCCCGTTGTTCGTCGGGGGGGAACTGCATCGACTCGGCGAACTGCTCCTGGCACTTCCCGTTCAGATGCTGCGCGACGACGCCGCGTTGCGAGCGCTCCGAACCTTGCTGTTGTTGGACCGGTCCGATGCCGCGCTGATCGTCGAACAGACACGAGTGGCCGACACGTCAAGCAGAGCGGAGCTCGTGCTCGCGGTGGAGGCGTCGCGACGCGCCGGCCGCCTCGACGTCGCCCGCACAGCCGCCAGCCGAGTCTTCGCCGGACTTCCGGGGACGAACAGATCAAGCGCGGCATTGCGCGCTTACGTGTTGTTGAGCCTCGGGGTGTCGGAGTATTGGGCCGATGATCGACCGTCAGCGGAGCGGAATCTCCGCGACGCTCTGGCCGAGACCGAGCGCGAGGGCCTGGATTGTCTGCGACTCGGCTGCTTGAGCCAGCTGGTGGGGGTCCTGACTGCGCAGAACCGCGTCAACGAGGCTGCCGATTTGGCAGAGAGTGCCGTGGCTCTGGCTGCCGAGCGGGGATGGGAGTTGTCCGGTTGGGCGGCGGTGCTCTGGCACGTGCTCGGCTGGATCAGTTACCTGCGCTGTGATCTCGATGCCGCTGAGGAGTATCTCGATCGCGCCGAGCGATCGCTCTGGTACCGCGACGCCGTTGTCGGGGCCATGGTTCCAACGGTCGCTGCGCATGTGTCGAGTTTGCGCGGCCGCGAGGCACAGGCAGTGGCGACACTCGAGCTGGCCGATGCTCGACTGACCGCCGACCGCGACAGCTACGTCTTCATGGACTACATCGACGGCGAGAAGGCACGCCAGGCCGTGCGCGCCGGCGAGTTGCACCGTGCCCGCACGCTCCTCGCGGGAGGACACGAGCATCGTTCGTTGCACCACTGCGTCGCGATGGCCGAGTTGCTCATCGCCGAGCACAGACCGGACGATGCCTGCCGGGTGCTGCGCCGTGGGCTCGAGCAGGCAGCCGGTTTCCTCGACCAGCGCCTGCACGCCATGGTCCTACTCGCCTCGGTCGAGCATGGAGCCCAGGCGCGGGCGACGCTGGTTCAAGCTCTCAAGCTAGCCGCCGGCGAGCGACTCGTCGTGCCCTTCTGTCAGGTGGGCGATCCGATCATGCCGATGATCGGCGAGATCGGCCGGTCGCATCGCTCGTTGCGGCCGTTCATCAACGAGATCCGCGTCAGATTCACCGCACTTCGCGTCGAGGCCGGACTCACACATGCTTCGCCCGGCCCCGACGAACTGACCCCCAGGGAACTCGAAACTCTCCGTCACTTGGATAGCCACGACACCATGGCCGAGGTGGCCGCCCGAATGCACGTCTCGATGAACACGCTCAAGGTCCACACCCGCCACGTGTACGAGAAGCTGGGCGTGAACTCACGTCGGGACGCGATCGCCGAGGCCGTTCGCCGGGGCCTCCTCTGATCGGGGCGCCGCGCAAGTAACCCGTCACGGGTGATCACCGTCACGAGCGCGTAGCCAATGATGGCTCTCATGGCACCCGTCGAACACCGCACGAGAGTCGTGCGTGGGGCCTTCCCCCTTCTGGCCGGTCACGTTGGTTGCGCGGCCTGGTCGGCTTGGGGTTGACGGTACTGGTTCTTCCCCATCAAGTCTGGGGCGATGCAGGGTGACCGACGCGAGGGACAGGAGCTGATGATGAGTAACACGGTCTTCCGCAATGTCCGGGTGTTCCCGGGCGAGGGCACGGCGCTGCTGCCCGCGAGCGACGTCAGGGTCGAGGGCTCGACGATCTCGTCGATCGTCGAGCACGACCCTGCCAGGGCTCCGGCCGACGGGGCGCTGCTCATCGAGGGTCGCGGTCGAACGTTGATGCCGGGCCTGATCGACGCCCACTGGCATGCGGCGTTCACGAGTCTCGACGCGTTCTCGACCCTGATCGCAGATCCCTACTACATCATCCTCGTCGCCGGCCAGCAGGCGACCGCCACGCTCATGCGCGGGTTCACCACGGTGCGCGACTGCGGCGGCCCGACGTTCGGGTTGAAGAAGGCGATCGACGACGGCGTACTGTCAGGCCCGCGCATCTATCCCGCTGGGGCGATGATCACCCAGACATCCGGACACGCCGACTTCCGGTTCCCCAACGATCTACCGCGGGACCCGTGCTGTGGCCTCGCTCAGATCGAGAAGGTCGGCGCGGCAGCAATCGCCGATGGCGCCGACAACGTCCTACGGGTCTGTCGCGAGCAACTGATGCTCGGAGCCTCGCACCTCAAGGTGATGGCCGGTGGCGGCGTTTCCTCGCCAGCCGACCCGCTCGACTCCACCCAATACACCGAACGCGAGCTGCGCGCCAGTGTCGAGGCGGCAGAGAACTGGGGCACCTACGTGGCGGTGCATGCCTACACGCCACGCTCGACCCAGCAGGCCCTCCGGGCTGGTGTCAAGTCGATCGAGCACGGGCACCTTCTCGACCAGGAGACGGTCGAGAAGATCGCCGAAGCCGGCGCGTGGTGGTGCCTGCAACCGTTTCTCGACGACGAGGACGCCCCGCCCGTGCCGCCGAACTTGCGCGACAAGTTCCTCGAGGTGGTGGCCGGCACCGAGAACGCCTACCGGCTGGCGATCGAGAACGACGTCAAGGTGGCGTGGGGATCCGACGTCTTGTTCTCGGCCGACCTGGCTGCGAAGCAGGGCAAGCTGCTCACCAAGATGACGCGGTGGTACTCACCGGCCGAGGTGCTCACCATGGCCACGTCCACCAATGCCGAGCTGCTCGAGATGTCCGGACCTCGCAACCCGTACCCGGGCGTGCTCGGGCGAGTGGTGCAAGGAGCGATCGCCGATCTGCTGCTCGTCGACGGCAACCCGATCACCGACATGGGCCTCCTCGCCGACCCGGCCACCAACCTCAAGGTCATCATGAAGGACGGCGCTCTGGTCAAGAACGAATCGTGAGCGGACGCCGTGCCATGGTGGAGAGGCCTCCTCGACGTCAGCGGAGGAAGAGGGCGAGGCTGGCTGCGACCGACGCGCGTGGTGACGGTTCACGGCATGACCCGGGACGATGCGTCAACCGACTCGAGTACTCACCCAGAAACAGGATCGGCTCGTGACGATCCCTGAGCCCTCGCCTACCGTCGCAGATCGTCCACGCGTGTGGCGACTCTTCGCCAATGCGCTCTTCATCATGGCGCTGTCGGTGATCCCGGTCGGCCTCGCCGGCTGGATTGCCGGACCGACCGTCGCGAAGGCCGTGTATGTGGGGGCCATGCTGTTGCTGATGTCGGTGCGCACCCTGCCGATGCGGGCACAGCTGTGGTGCGCAGTACTCGTGACGGCGGTCGCGGCAGCTGGCACCCTGATCGGCCGCAACCTGCCCCTCCTGATTGTCGCCCTCGTGGTCACGTGCGTGCTGCAGGGCATCTTCACCCGCATCAGCAGGCGCGCGGTCGCGGTGCTGCCGGCCATCCTGGTGCTCTACGCGCTCCTCGCACCGGCCAGCGCTACCGTCCCGGTCACGATCGGAACAGCGATAGGGGCCGCGTACATCATCGCGGCTGCCGCCGTGCTCCGCATGAAGCCGCATCCGTCGCCCCTCGCGCTGCGCGCGACGATCGTCCACACGGTGCTGCTCGCGGTGGGCAGCTGCGCACTGCTCCTGATCGGCGATGCGGTCGGCGTCACCCGCAGCCACTGGGGAGTGCTCGCCTTCTGCCTCGTGCTCGTTCCCGGGGTGGTCTCGTGGGTTGTGGCCGGCGAGTACGCGCTCGGCGTCGTCGTCGGAGCCTTCGCGGCGGTCGGAATCGGTATGGTCGATCAGCCCTGGCTCACGATCGTCGCCGCCGCCCTCGGCGGCCTCTGCACCGTGGCGGCGGCCCTCGCCGAACGGACCCTGACCGCCGTCGTGTTCCTCACGGCTACCGTGATACTGCTCAATTCGACGCCGGCGCACAGCGTCGGAGAGGTGGCCGCCGAGCGGGCGGGACTGGCCATCGCAGCCGTTGGCGTCGCGATCGTGCTCGGTGCGGCGCTGTCCCGGCTGGAACCGACGATCGATCGGTTGTTCCCGGCCGGCGCCGCAGGCAAGGACAGTCCCCCGTGAGCCCCATCGTCGTCACCTTCGTCGTACTCGGGCTGGCGATCGTCGCGTTCCTCACCAACCGTATCCCGCCCGCGATCGTGGCGGTCGGTGTCGCCGTCGTGCTGTTCCTGACCGGCACCGTCACCTTTGACCAGGCCATCGCCGGGTTCGGCGACCCGATCGTGATCTACCTCGCCGGGCTCTTCGTGGTGAGCGAGTCGCTTGAGGCGACCGGCGTGACCGCATGGGCCGGCCAGCAGCTCACCCGCCGCGTCGGAGAGAGACGCTCGGCGGTGCTGGTCGCGCTGATGGTGCTCGCGGCGCTGATCTCGGCGTTGATCACCCCGAACGGCGCCATCGCCTCCCTCCTGCCGGTCGGCATCATGCTCGCGGCACGGATCAGGCGACCGGCGTCGCAGCTGCTCATTCCCCTGGCGTTCGCCGCCCACGCCGGGTCGCTGATCACCATGATCGGAACGCCGATCAACGTCCTGGTCTCTGAGCTCTCGGTGGAGGCCGGATCGCGTCCCTTCGGCTTCTTCGAGTTCGCGCTCGTCGGGGTTCCGCTGACCGTCGGCGTGCTGGTCATCTGTCTGCTGCTGGGGCCGAAGCTTCTGCCGAATCGGGTTCCGGAGAACGCGCCCCTCGACCTGAGCAGGTACGCCGAGACCCTGGCGCGCGAGTATGCGCTGGTCGACGACGAGGGTTCACCCGGCCGGCCGTCCTCCCTGGTGAGCTACGAGACCGGGGTGACCGAGTTGGTGATTCCTCCGCGATCGCCTTTCATCGGCGAGACGGTGTACCCAGGGATGCTCACCGAATCAGGCGAGCTTGTGGTCACGGCGGTGCAGCGCTCCGGGCAGTCCCTGGAGAGGGCCTCGCTCGAGGTCGGCGACGTGGTGCTGCTGCACGGATGCTGGGATGCCCTCGAGACGCGCGCCGCGCATTCGGGCGTGCTCGCGGTGAGCGAACCCGATCGGCTGCGCCGGCACGCCGTACGACTCGGTGCGCGATCGTACGTGGCCATCTGCGTGCTGGTGGCGATGTGCGTCGTGCTCGCTACCGGTCTGCTTCCGCCGTCGATCGCGGTGCTGACGGCGGCCGGCATCCTGGTGGCCGCCCGCGTGATCACCGTGGCACAGGCGCAGCGCTCGATTGCGCTGGCGACCCTGGTGATCGTCGCCGGGATGATCCCGTTGTCGATCGCGATGCAGACCAGCGGTGCCGCCGACCTGCTGTCGAAGGGCCTGATCGGAATGTTCGGCGAGAGCTCTCCGGTGCTGCTCCTGCTCGCCATCGTGGTCGTCGTGCTGCTGCTCGGCCAGTTCATCAGCAATCTGGCGACCGTGCTCGTCGTGGCACCAGTGGCGATGGCCGTCGCCCACACGGCGCACCTCTCGCCGCTGCCGCTGCTGATGGGCATCACCATCGCCGGCGCCGCATCCTTCATGACGCCTGTCGCGACGGCCGGGAACCTGATGGTGCAGGCGCCGGGCGCCTACCGCTTCGGCGACTTCTGGAGACTGGGTCTGCCGTGCTTTCTGCTGTTCGGGGCGGTCGCCGTCCTGCTCGTCCCGCTCATCTGGCCGTTCTGAGCCGTCCGGGCTTGCTCCTGGTGAGGAGGCAGCGACCGCGGCGATGAACTCGTGCTGTCGCTGGGCCTGCCGGGTCTCCAGCGCATGCGCGAGCGTCTCGGCGGCGAGGAGCGCCGCACAAATAACCCGTCACGGGTGATCACCGTCACGAGCGCGCAGCCAATGATGGCCTTCATGACACCTGTCGAACACTCGATGACGATCCCGATCGTCGAGGTCGCGCGTGCCGGGGAGAGGGGGCTGCGGACGCCTCGGTGCTCGACCCAACGGGGACCTACTCGCCACCACCACACCCCGCTGAAGCGCGAAGCGCCTGCATACCTAGAGACGTGTCGCCACGATGCAACCGCACGAGAGTCGTGCGTGGGCATCGGGGTGCCCGAAGAACCGAGAGGATAACCCCCCATGCCCAGCTTCTTCGAAGAAGTCGTTCTGTTCGTCGCCGGCCTTGAACCCTGGCAGCAGGTCGCCGCCCTGCTTCTGGTCGGAGCGATCCCGTTCATCGAGTCCTACTTTGGCAGCCTCGTCGGCGTGCTCCTCGGCATCAACCCGTTCCTGGTGGTGCCCGCGGTGATCATCGGCAACATCCTTTGCACCTTCCTGCTCATCTCTATCGCCAGCCGCGTACGCACCGCAGCCACCCGCAACCGCAAGGCCAAGCCTGCGGAGGAGCCATCGAAGCGCCGCCAGAAAGTCGCGAAGTACATGGGACGCTTCGGCGTGCCGGGCGTGAGCCTGCTCGGCCCCTTCGTGCTCGCCAGCCAGATCGTCGGCCCCGCACTGATCGCCCTCGGCGCGAACCGGCGCAGCGTCTACTTCTGGACGGGCACCTCCATCACCCTCTGGGGCGTCCTCTCCGGATTCTTCTGGGTGTGGTTGCTTTCCCTTGCGCACTATCAGTACCTGGAATACGCGTACATGTAGACGGGGGATCGGCGCGGCGCGGTACAGGGACTCCAGGAATCGGTGGTTGCTGATCGGCGACATGACCGACACCGGGATGGCGTCAGTCCTCGCGCAGGTGGGCCTCGACGCGCTCGACCTTCGC
The DNA here is from genome assembly GCA_964510785.1 of uncultured Cellulomonadaceae bacterium. Classification (GTDB taxonomy): domain Bacteria; phylum Actinomycetota; class Actinomycetes; order Actinomycetales; family Cellulomonadaceae; genus JAAYZM01. Next base: position 58,082 of record CAZECM010000012.1, read on the forward strand.
CGTGAGCTGGCCGGTGAAGCCGGGCCGGATGTCGGCCTTGAGCACGAGGCCGACCCGGGGGGAGTGCGCGGCGACGGCGTCGACGGCGGCCTTGACCACGGCCATGCACTCGTCCCACTCGCCCTCGATCGTGGTGAACATCGCCGTCGTCTCGTTGGGCAACCCGGAGTCACGGACGATCCGCACGGCGTCGGCGACGGCGCGTGACACCGAGCCGTCGGGGTCGTCGGTGGCGGTGGGGGCGATCGAGAAGGCGACGAGCATGCCTGCCACCCTAGCCCGCGGCGCATCATCGAGCAGCGGCGGGTCCGGAGTCCGGCTATTGGGACAAACGGGAGGAAGGGTTGTGCGTGTGGGAGCGATTCCATACTGTGTCTGCAACCCATAGTCTCCGACGTCGAGGACCTTCCGCATGCGCGCTCCCTCCCAGATCGCTGCGACGCTCGCCCTCGCGACGCTCGCCCTCGCCGGTCTCGTTCCGGCGGCGAGCGCCGCGGCGCCGGACCCGGCCTACACCGTGGTAGGCGAGCTCGAGCTCACGGAGGAGGAGCTCGCGCTCACGGGCATGGCCACACCCGCCGTCGACGGCACGACCCTCTACCTGCAGCGCGGTTACGACGTCCTCGCCGTCGACTTGGCTTCGGGCGGGCGTCGGGTCGTGGGGGGAGACCCGCTCGAGGGCTTCATCCTTGACATCGAGGTGTCCGACGGCGAGCTCTACGTCCTGACCCGAGACCCCGCGGGACTCCACGTGTTCGACCGGGCCGGACAGCACGTCCGCAGCCTCGGGGTGGGAAACCTCGCCTCCCCGCAGCAGCTCGACATCGCCCCCGACGGCACCGTCTTCGTCGTGGACTCGCGTCGCGGTGGTGTCGGCAACCTGCTGCGCATCACTCCCGACGGGGTGGCGACCCACCTGCTGCCCGGCGCCTGCCCGACCGAGTTCGATCCGAAGTACCTGTGCGACGGGATGTACGCGGTGGCGGCGGACAGCGAGCGCGTGTTCATCACCGACAACCGGCTCGACGTCCTGGTCGTGTACACCCATGCCGGCAAGCACCTCGCGACGTTCGGCGAGCCCCGGGTCAGGTTCGTGACGCTCGGGACGCGGGAGCTCGGCATCGACGACGAGGGGCTGCTCTACCTCACCTCGGTGTCCGGCGACGAGATCGGGGTGTTCGAGGTGGGCTCGACCGCAACGGAGCCGGTCGTCCTGACGAGGCTGACGGCGCTCCCGGTGACGACGCGTTCGACGCCGAGGCTGCAGAGCGCCCACGCCCGCCCCGCCCTGACCGACTCCGGCCAGATCATCCTGTCGAACGCGAGTGGTTGGCGGGATGTCCGCGGCGACGTCCTGCTCCTCGAGCCCGAGCTGGTGCCGTGGCGCGCCCCGCAGGTCCTCGGCTCCGCGGAACCGGGCCGGACCCTGACGGTCGACGCCGGGCGCTGGCCCACGGGCGACGGCACCCGCGGCGTGCAGTGGCTGCGCGACGGCGAGGCGATCGCCGGTGCCACGGGACCGGGCTATCGGGTGCGGGTCGAGGATGTCGGCACCCGGCTCTCCCTCCGCGTCTCGCAGGGGTACGGAGCTCACGGGACGGCCACGGCGGCGAGCGCTGCGGTGCCCGTCACCCGGGCCGCGTCGACGGTCCGTGTGCTCGTCGAGGCCGGTGCGACCGTCGGGCGACCCACGAGGGTCCGGGTGACCGTGTCCGTTCCCGCCGGGGTAGTGCCCACGGGGACCGTGGAGCTGCGCTCTGGTGGCACGAGGATCGCCGGCGCACGGCTCCGGGCAACCGATGCCGGCGAGGCCGTGGTCGAGCTGTCCGCGCTCGCCGCAGGGACGCACCGCATCTCCGCGACATACAGCGGTGACGACGCGGTTCTCCCCGCGACCGCTCCGGTGGTCTCGCTCACGGTCGCCAAGGCGCAGTCGGTCGCCACGTTTACGCTCCGCAAGGCGAAGGTCGCACGTTCGGCGAGGCCGGTTCTCGACGTGAGGGTGACGGCGGCAGGAGCGCCGCAGCCGATCGGGACCGTCCAGGTCTTCGACGGCACCAAGCGCCTCAAGACGCTCTCGCTCCAGGCCAAGCACCGGGGCAGGCTCACCGTCAGGCTCCCGGCCCTCAAGGCGGGCAGGCACAAGCTCACGGTCGTCTACGGCGGCACCGGAGAGCTCGCGGGAGCCACCTCGAGAGCGCGCACCCTCACGGTAGCCAAGGCGAAGTCGAAGGTTTCCCTGAAGCTCGTCAGGTCCAAGGTCGCGCGTTCGGCGAAGGCGAAGATCAGGGTCACGGTGAAGGTGGCCGGGATCGCCGGGCCCACGGGCAAGCTGCGGATCTACGACGGCAAGAAGCGCCTGCGGACCGTCACGCTCAAGGCGAAGCACCGTGGCAGGCTCACCGTCACGCTGCCGCGCCTCAAGGCGGGCAAGCACAGGATCAAGGTCGTCTACGCGGGCTCGAGCCAGACCACCAAGAAGACGAGCGCGAAGAAGACGCTGACGGTTCGGCGGTAGACGGACGTGGGTGAAATGTCTCGGAGGGTGATGATTCCGCGTCGTGGTGGCTCCTAATCTCGCACGAGTGCGGTGCTGCACCCGGGAGCGCCCACGACCGGGAGCACCTCATGTCGCATGCCAGGTCACGGACCGCTGTCCTCGCCGTCGTCGCGCTCGCACTCCCCGGGCTCGCCGCCCCCACGGCGGTCGCGGCGCCGCCTGACCCGTCGTACACCTACGCGGGCGAACGGGGTGTCGACGGCGTGCACTCGCTCAACCAGCCGACAGACGTCGTGATCGCCGGTAACACGATGTACGCCGTGGACTCCGGCCACAGTCGGATCTGGATCGAAGACCTCACGAAGGGCGTCGTCACCCTGGTGTCGCACGACGACTGGGATGGTGCCACCTTTGTGCCCGAGCATCTCGCGGTGCATGAGGGGGCGATCTACGTTCCCTATTCCGGGACCAACAAGATCTACCGCTTCGGGCTCGACGGCGCTGACCGGGGCTCGATCTCGGGCTCGTCGGAGGGAACGCCGGACGACTACTACTTCGGCGCCGGGATCGACATCGCTGCGGACGGGACGATCTATGCGATCGACCCTGTCAGAAGGCGGGTGACGGTGCTACCGACGGCAGGCGGCACGCCTCGCTTCATCGGGGCAGGCTCCCTCACACCCGGTGACGGCGAGTTCCACACCCCGGTCGACCTGGCACTCGCACCGGACGGGACGCTCTACGTCGTCGACGCCTCCACCACCCATCGAGTGCAGCGGTTCAGTGCCACCGGTGAGTTCATCGAGAGCTTCGGTGGCCCCGGGGACGCCCCGGGGAAGTTCCTCTTCCCGAGCGGCATCGCGGTCGACGGCTCCGGCCTGGTGTACGTCGCGGACGCGGGCAACGAGCGGGTGCAGGTGCTCGAACCGAGCGGGAGCTTCCTCACCAGCATCGCTCCCGCCCTGGGACAGCCAGGCTCGTTCCGGTTCGGCTTCCCGGGTGCCGTCGCGTTCGACGGGAGCGGGCGGCTGTACGTGGCCAACGGCGCCGCGGTGAGCGGATATCCGCACATCAACCGCGTCGTGATGTTCGACCCGGTGATGGCGGCGTGGACGGCGCCCACACTGTCGGGCACCCCGGGGATCGGCCAGGTGCTGACGTCGACGCCGGGCCTGTGGCCCGGAGGCGTCGCCGTCACGAGGCAGTGGCTGCGCAGCGGTGCAGCGATCCCGGGTGCCACCGGCGCCACGTACCGGCCGACGGGAGCCGACGCCGGGCACCTGCTCGGTGTGCGTGTGACCGGGACGTTCGGGTCGCGCGGCTCGGTGGCGACGACGCTCGCCGCGGGGACCGTGCCCAAGGTCGCCTCGACGGTCAAGCTCGGTGCCACCAAGGCGAAGGCGGGCGCGAAGCCGAAGGTCAGGGTGACGGTCTCCGGGCTGACCGGTGCGTCCCTGACCGGGAAGGTCACCGTGAAGCGCGGTTCGAAGGTGCTCGCGACCGCGACGCTCAAGGCCTCCCACCGAGGCAAGATCACCATCAGCGTGCCGAAGCAGAAGGTGGGCAAGCACCAGCTCACAGCCACGTTCGTGGGCAACACGAGCCTGCTGCCGTCGTCGTCGGCGCGTGCGAGGCTCACCGTGACCAAGGCGAAGCCGAAGGTCTCGTTCAAGCTCGTGAAGAAGAAGATCTCCCGCTCCGCCAAGGCCAAGGTCAAGGTGGTCGTGAAGGTGGCCGGGATCGCCGGGCCCACGGGCAAGCTGCGGATCTACGACGGCAAGAAGCGCCTGCGGACCGTCACGCTCAAGGCGAAGCACCGTGGCAGGCTCACCGTCACGCTGCCGCGCCTCAAGGCGGGCAAGCACAGGATCAAGGTCGTCTACGCGGGCTCGAGCCAGACCACCAAGAAGACGAGCGCGAAGAAGACGCTCACCGTCAGACGTTGACCACGCACCGTGGGGCGGGCTCGCGCGCCCCGCGGTGGCCGATCGCGTCGACCTGCATCAGGGTGGAGTGACCGACGGTCTGCAGGAGGTCCCGTGACGGCACAGCACGCCGCAGCAGGAGCGAGCGGCGCACCGGGATCGAGCGCGGCGGACGCAACGCCGACGACGGCGACCCCCGCGGACCGCGCCCGTCAGGTGACCGTGACGGTCGCCTACCTCGTGTGCCTCCTCGGCTCGCTCATCGGCGTGGGCGTGTTCGGTGGGCAGCCCATCGAGGAGGCGGCCGGTGGCGCGCTCTCCGCCGAGGCGACGCATCTCGCGCCCGACAACCCCGCGTTCTCGATCTGGTCGGTCATCTACGTAGGGCTCGCCGCCTACGTCGTGCTGCAGTGGCTCCCGCGCTGGGCCGCGGAGCGGCGTCAGCGCGCCGTCGGCTACCTCGTCGCGGCCACGATGGTGCTCAACGCGGCGTGGATCTTCTCCGTCCAAGGTGGGCTCCTGTGGCTCAGCGTCGTGGTGATCCTCGTGCTGCTCGCCGCACTGTGCCGCGTGATCGTCCTGCTGCACGCCGCGCCAGCGCGCCACCGGGCGGAGGTGCTCGTGCTCGACGGCACGCTGGGCCTCTACCTCGGCTGGGTCACCGTCGCGACGGCCGCGAACATCGCCGCGACGCTCGCCGACGCGGGCTTCGACGGCGGCCCGCTCGCGCCTGACGCGTGGGCCGTGATCGTGTGCGCGGCGGTCGCCGTCGTCGGCGTCCTGCTCGCCGTGCGCCTCGGTGGGCGCATCGCCCCGGCGGCGGCGATCGCGTGGGGGCTCGTGTGGATCGCGGTGGCGCGCGCGACCGGAGAGCCCGAGTCGCGGGCCACCGTCGTCGCGGCGCTCACCGCGGGGGCCGTCGTCGTCGTCGCGACGCTCCTCGCGCGCATCCGGCGAGCCTGAGGACCACGGGCGAGACGTCCCGCACGCCGCCTGTCCGGACGTGCCAGACTTGACCCGTATAACCCCTGTCCCTTCTCTTTGCAGGAGCATGCCGATATGGCCATCGCCACCCCTGAGGTCTACGCCGAGCTGATCGACCGGGCCAAGTCCGGCAAGTTCGCCTACCCGGCGGTCAACGTCACGTCGTCCCAGACCCTCACCGCGGCGCTGCAGGGCTTCGCCGAGGCTGAGTCGGACGGCATCATCCAGGTCTCCGTCGGTGGGGCCGAGTACGCCTCCGGCTCGACGGTCAAGGACCGCGTCGCCGGTTCGCTCGCGCTCGCGGCCTACGCCGCCGAGGTCGCCAAGGGCTACCCGATCACCGTCGCGCTGCACACCGACCACTGCACCAAGTCGAACCTCGACACCTGGGTGCGCCCGCTCCTCGCCCTCGAGGCCGAGCAGGTCAAGGCCGGCAAGAACCCCACGTTCCAGTCGCACATGTTCGACGGCTCGGACATCCCGCTCGACGAGAACCTCGTCATCGCCGCGGAGCTCCTCGAGCTCTCTCAGGCGGCGCGCACGATCCTCGAGAGCGAGGTCGGCGTGGTCGGTGGCGAGGAGGACGGCCACGAGGCCGAG
>CAZECM010000013.1:0-54421 GCA_964510785.1 uncultured Cellulomonadaceae bacterium
GCGATCGTCGCGCGCAGGTGCTCGGGGCCGAAGCCCCACGCGTCGACGAGGTCCTGGGCGTGCGGGCGCAGCCGGGCGACGAGCCGGTCGATGTAGCTCGAGACCGTCTTGGCGCGGCCCGCCGAGATGCGGCCGTTGATGAGGTACCAGGCGAGGTGCCGCTCGATGAGCGTGAGGCCGAACAGGTCGCGCACACGCGTCAGCACGGCGCGCGTCGAGGGCTCGGGGATCGTCGCGAGCGCCGCGGTGAAGGACTCCCACTGGATGAGCTCCGCGTAGGCGCGCGCCGTCTCGATGAGCTCGTGCTGGTTGTCGTTGAACGTCGCCGCCGCGACGTCGCGCGGGGCCTTCGACGCGCCCTTGAGCGCATCACCGAGCTCGGCGACCATGGTGGAGACCCGATCGGTCAAGAGCTCGCGCTGCAGGTCCGCGGCACGCAGCTGGTTGGCCGAGCGCCTGGCGTCCCCGACGTCGGAGAACGTCTGCGCCGCGCGTGCCAGGCCGGTGCGGTAGAGCGCGGCGTCGGCGGCCTTCTCCGCGACGTAGCGCAGCACTCCCCCCGCGTCGATGTCGCGGAACTCCGCGGCCCGGTCCGTCAGGAGCCGCTTGGCGACTAGCTGGAGCAGCACCGTGTTGTCGCCCTCGAACGTGACGTAGACGTCGAGGTCCGCGCGCAGGCCCGTGATCCGGTTCTCGGCCATGAACCCGGCCCCGCCGCACGCCTCCCGGCTCTCCTGGAGCGCATCGAGCGCGTGCCACGTGGACAGCGGCTTGAGCGCGGCCGCCATCGTCTCGAGGTCCTGGCGGCTCTCGTCGTCGTCGGCGCCCGAGAACACCTCGTGGAACTTCTCGAGCAGCTTCTCGTGGGCGAAGTGCCCCGCGTACGTCTCGGCGACGAGCGGCAGGAGCCGGCGCTGGTGGCGGCGGTAGTCGAGGATCACCGTCTCCTCGGTGTCGCTCGCGCCCGTGAACTGGCGCCGCTCGTTGCCGTAGCGCACGGCGATCGCGAGGCCCATCTTGGCGGCGTTGTTCGCCGAGCCGTCGAGCGAGACGCGGCCCTGGACGAGCGTGCCGAGCATCGTGAAGAAGCGTCGGCCCGGGCTCGGGATCGGGGAGGTGTAGGTGCCGTCGGGGGCGACGTCGCCGTAGCGGTTGAGCAGGTTGGTACGGGGCACGCGCACGTGGTCGAACCACAGCCGGCCGTTGTCGATGCCGTTGAGGCCGCCCTTGAGGCCGTCGTCCTCGCCGCCGATGCCCGGCAGGAACGGGAACGGTTCGTCGTCGGCCACCGCCGTCGTCGTGTCCCGCAGCGGGACGTAGAAGGCGTGCACGCCGTGGTTGACGCCGTTCGTGACGAGCTGGGCGAACACGACGGCGGCCGTCCCGTGCAGCGCCGCGTTGCCGAGGTACTCCTTCCACGCCGCGCGGAACGGGGTGTGGACGACGAACTCCTCGGTCTCGGCGTCGTACGTCGCCGTCGTCCCGATCGAGGCGACGTCGGAGCCGTGCCCCGTCTCCGTCATGGCGAACGCGCCGGGCACGGTCAGGTCGAGGATGTCGGGCAGGAGGCGGCTGTGGTGCTCGGCCGTGCCGAGGTGCAGGACGGCGGAGGCGAACAGGCCCCACTGCACGCCGGACTTGATCTGCAGCGACGGGTCCGCCACCACGAGCTCCTCGAAGCCCGCCACGGAACCGCCGTGGTCGGAGTGCCCACCCACCGCCGCGGGGAAGGCCCGCTGCACGGCGTTCTCCTCGACGAGGACGCGGAGCTGGCGCAGGATCGTCGCGCGGTGCTCGGCCATCGACTGGCCCTCGGTGCGCGTCAGGCGCGGGTCGGTCGCGAGCGTGCGGACGTAGAGCCGCTGCTCGGCCCAGCGACCCAGCAGGCGCTTGCCGAGTGCCTCGACGTCGACCTGTGCGGTGGTGAGGTCGATCTCGGTGCGACGTGGGGTGGTCGTCGTCATGGCTGCTCCTTCGTCCCGGCGCCGTTGCGCGAGGTGGATCCGTCTCTCACTGAAGCCGCGACCGGTCCGGTCCACAGCCACTGGGTCATCTGGTCGGCGAGCTCGGCCCGGGACATCCCGTCCTCGCCCGTGAGCCACCACTCGCCGATACCGCGCACGAAGCCGACGGCGCCCGCCGCCCACGCGGCCACGACGTCGGCGCCCGCCGTGTCGAGCTCGTCGGTGCCCGCGACGACGCGCGCGAAAGGCTCGGCGACGAGCCGGGTGATCGCCTCGAGGAAGTGGCCCACGCGCCCCGAGACGTCCTCTCCCACGGGGCGCGTCACGAAGAAGTAGACGTGCGGGGAGTGCTCGACCATCTCGAGGTAGACGTCGATCATGGCGCGCAGGCCCTCGCGGGGAGTGGTCGCGGAGCTCGCGGCGGCGTCGAGCGCGGCCGTGATGTCGGAGATCACGAGCTCGGCGACGGCGATCTGCAGACCCGTCTTGTCCTCGAAGTAGCGGTACACGATCGACTTCGAGGTGCCCGCAGCGGCCGCGATGTCGTCCATCGAGACGTCGGCACCGCGGTGGTGGACGACGCGCCGCGCGACGCGCGCGAGCTCCGCCCGCCGCTGTGCGCGGTGATCCGCCCAGCGGGTCGAGCGTCCGTCTGCTGTGACCTGACTCACGAAACTGAGAGTATCAGGTACTCTGGGTGTCACATAGCGGTGCGGTGGTCCCGATGACACCGCGCGCCGCACCAGCACAGTTCCCAGAGCAACGATGCGAGAGGACCCCTCCGTGACTCCCGACGTCCCCGCGGCGCAGGCACCAGCGAAGAAGGCCACGGCCAAGAAGGCACCCGCCAAGAAGACTGCGGCCAGGAAGACGACGACGGCAAGGACGACGACGGCGCCCAGCGCGCGGACCACGCCGTCGAGCACCTCGCCGTCGGGCACCCCCGCCCCACGCCGCGCCGTCATCCTCGGCGGCAACCGCATCCCCTTCGGCCGCGCGGGCAAGGCGTACGCCTCGGCGAGCAACCAGGACCTGCTGACCGCCGCGATCGACGGGCTCGTCGCGCGCTACGGCCTAGCGGGCGCCCCGCTCGGCGAGGTCGCCGCGGGTGCCGTCCTCAAGCACTCGCGCGACTTCAACCTGACGCGAGAGTCGGTGCTCGGCTCGGCGCTCGACCCGCGCACCCCCGCGTACGACGTGCAGCAGGCGTGCGCCACGGGCCTCGAGGCCTTCGTGACCCTTGCCAACAAGATCCAGCTGGGCCAGACGGACTCCGCGATCGCGGGCGGCGTCGACTCCACCTCGGACGCCCCGATCGCCGTGAGCGACCCGCTGCGCAAGGCACTCATCAAGCTCTCCTACGCGCGCACGGCCGCCCAGAAGGCGAAGGTCATCGCGGGGATCCGGCCGAAGCACCTCGCCCCCGCCCCGCCGCGCGTCGACGAGCCGCGCACGGGCCTGTCGATGGGCGAGCACCAGGCCATCACCACCCTGCAGTGGGGCATCACGCGCGAGGCCCAGGACGAGCTCGCCCTCGCCTCCCACGAGCGCCTCGCGAAGGCGTACGACGACGGCTTCTTCGACGACCTCATCACCCCGTACCGCGGCCTGACGCGCGACGAGAACCTGCGCGCCGACACCTCGCTCGACAAGCTCGGCTCGCTGCCCCCCGTGTTCGGCAAGCGCCTCGAGGCGCCCGCGACGATGACGGCGGGCAACTCGACCCCGCTGTCCGACGGCGCCTCGACGGTGCTGCTCGCGAGCGAGGACTGGGCCGCCGAGCACGGCATCACGCCCCTCGCAGCGTTCGTCGACGCGCAGAGCGCCGCCGTGGACTTCGTGCACGGCCAGGACGGCCTGCTCATGGCGCCCGTCTTCGCGATCCCGACACTCCTCGCCCGCCACGGGTGGACGTTCGACGACCTCGACTTCATCGAGATCCACGAGGCCTTCGCGTCGACCGTACTGAGCGCGCTCGCCGCGTGGGAGGACGCCGAGTTCTGCCGCGAGCGCCTCGGCCTCGACGGCGCCTTCGGCTCGGTGGACCGCACGAAGCTCAACGTGACCGGCTCCTCGCTCGCGGCGGGCCACCCGTTCGCCGCGACGGGCGGGCGCATCCTCGCCACGACCGCGAAGCTCCTCGCCGAGCGCAAGGCCGAGACGGGCAAGCCGGCCCGCGCCCTCATCTCGATCTGCGCCGCCGGTGGTCTCGGCGTCGCGGCCCTCCTGGAGTCCGCATGAGCGACCGCTACGTCAAGGCCGTGAACTCCGGGTTCACCGCGACCCTCGCCAAGCGGCTCGGCCTGCCGCGGCCCGCCGTGCTGCGCCGGTTCACGCCCGGCGAGCCGCTGCGCGCCGGGGCCGTGCTCGTGCTCGCGGGCAGCGACGAGCGCTCGCGGTCCGACGCCGACGCGCTGGCCGGCGCGCTCCTCGGCTGGCAGCTCGACGTCCGCCGCTCGTGGGGGGCCGACGAGGGCAAGGTGTCCGCCGTCGTCGTCGTCCTCACTGGCCTGGCACACCCCGGCGAGCTGCACGATCCGGCCCTCGCGCTCGGTGCCACCCTCAAGCAGCTCGCACCGGGCGGGCGCGTCGTCGTCGTCGGCCGCACCCCCGCGGAGGGCGACGCCCCCGCCGTGCACTCCGCACGCCAGGGCGTCGACGGGTTCGTGCGCTCGCTCGCCAAGGAGCTGCGCGCGGGTGCGACGGGCAACGCCGTGCTGCTCGACGACGGCGCCACCGTCACCGACGCCGCCGCGCTCGCCGCCGTGCGGTTCTTCCTGTCGACCCGTTCGGCGTTCGTGGCCGGGCAGCTGCTCGCCGTCGGTGCCCCGGCCGCCGGTGACGCCGCCGACCTCGATGCCGCCTACTGGGACGCCCCGCTCACCGGTCGCGTGGCCGTGGTCACGGGCGCGGCCCGCGGCATCGGCGCGTCGATCGCTCGCACGCTCGCCCGCGACGGCGCCACGATCATCGCCGTCGACGTCCCCGCGGCTGGGGACGTCCTCGCGAAGGTCGCGAACGAGCTCGGCGGCACGGCCCTGCAGCTCGACATCACGGCCGCCGACGCCGGGGAGCGCATCCTCGACCACGCGCGGAAGCGGTACGGCCGGCTCGACGTCGTCGTCCACAACGCCGGCGTCACGCGCGACAAGCTGCTCGCCAACATGCGCCCGGACCAGTGGGACCTCGTGCTCGGCGTGAACATCGCCGCACAGCTGCGCATCAACGAGGTGCTGCTCGGTTCGGACATCTTCCGTGACGCGCCGCGCGTCGTGTCGCTAGCCTCGACCTCAGGCATCGCGGGCAACCGCGGGCAGACCAGCTACGCGGCGTCGAAGGGTGGGGTGATCGGCATGGTGCGAGCCACGGCTCCCCTGCTCGCGCCGCTCGGTGGCACCGCGAACGCCGTCGCCCCCGGCTTCATCGAGACCGACATGACGGCACGCATCCCCTTCGCCACGCGCGAGGTCGCCCGCCGGCTCAACTCGCTGCAGCAGGGCGGCCTGCCCGTCGACGTCGCGGAGGCCATCGCGTTCCTCGCCTCGCCCGCCGCGGGCGGCGTCAACGGCCAGGTGCTGCGCGTGTGCGGGCAGAACCTGGTGGGCGCGTGAGGCGTCCCGCCGACCGCCAGGCGGTCGACCTCGCCGAGATCCCCGGCACGGGTGGCACCTATCTGCGCACGCTGGCCGCGCGCGGCTCCCGGCGCGGCCCGGCCACGCTCGAGGCCGTCGAGGTGCGCGTCGACGACGTGACGGTCGACGCCGAGCACCTCGCCGCGTACCAGAAAGTGCTCGGCGAGCCGGTGTCCGACGTCGCCCCCGCCGGGTACCTCTTCGTCCTGGGGTTCCCCCTCGCGCTGAGCATCATGACCCGCAAGGGCTTCCCGCTGCGGGCGCTCGGCATGGTGCACGTCGCCAACCGGGTGGTGCAGAACCACCCCGTGCGCATCGGCGACTCTCTCGGGCTGCGCACGTGGGCGCAGGACCTGCGCGCCCACCGCTCCGGCACCCAGGTGGACCTCGTCACGCAGGCGCTCGACGCCGACGGCGACGTCGCGTGGGAGCAGATCTCGACGTTCCTCGCCAAGGGCGCACGGATCGAAGGGCTGCCGGAGGCCGACGACGGCGCCCCCCGCACCGAGTTCGTCCCCCCGGTGCCCACGGCGCGCTGGGAGCTGCCCGCCGACATCGGCCGCCGGTACGCGACCGTCTCCGGGGACCGCAACCCGATCCACCTCAACCCGTTGCTCGCGAAGGCGTTCGGGTTCCCGCGCACGATCGCCCACGGCATGTACACCGCGGCGCGGGCCCTCGCGGTGGTCGGCCCCGCGCGCGGCGATGCCTACGTGTGGGAGGTCGCGTTCGGTCGCCCGGTGCTGCTGCCCTCGACCGTGGCCGTGCGGGTCGCCCACCCCGAGACCGAGGAGACCGGGGCCGCGGGGCCCGCGAGCGCGCAGCCCACGAGCACCCGGTCCGCGAGCACCCGGTCCGCGAGCACCCGGTCCGCGAGCACCCGGTCCGCGAGCTCTTCGGCGTCGACGGCGTCGACGTTCGAGCTCGCCGTGTGGGACACCCGCTCGGGCAAGCCCCACCTGACGGGCACCGTCACCGCCATCCCCTCGGCCTGAGCGGCGCCCCCGCACCACCCAGCCTCGCCCCGCCTCAGCCGCGCCCCACCTCTGGGCCGTACGACATCACCCCGGGAGCCAAGCCTCCCCTGCCCAGCCGCACGGCATCCCCGCGGTCGCGCGCCAACCTCCCGGCCACACGCCCTGAGCCGTCCGCGCACTCCTTGGTGCCAGAGTGGCGAGATGGGCTGGCTCCCTCGGCGTGTCGCCCGGCGTGTCGCACAAGCTATGACATTTGAGTACCAAGGAGTGCGCGGACGGCTCACGGCGAGCACCCCCGGCTACGCGAGCTTGGCGGCGGCGGTGCGGGTGGCGGCGGCGGCGTGGCGGGTGACTGTGCGGGTGGGGCAAGCGAGGGTGGGGCTAGCGAGGGTGGGGGCGGGCGCTGCGGCTACGCGAACGGGTCGAGCGGGGCGCACGCGGCGGTGGCGGCGAGGCCGTCGAGGCCGTGGACGTCGGGAACGTCTCGGGGGTCGTCGACGACCACCCAACAGCCGTCGACGACCGCGTAGCGGCCCCGGGTGCCCCCCACGAGGAACTGCGCGACGCCGCCGACGAGCCGGTCGACGTCGTCGGCCGTGGAACCGACCCCTACCGAGGCCCGGACCGCGCCGCGCGGCACCCCGAGCCGGGAGACGAGCGGGTGCGCGCAGAACCGGCCGTCACGCACGCCGATGCCGTGCTCGGCCGCGAGGTACGCGGCGACGAGGCCGGGGTCGTGCCCGACGACGTCGAAGGCGACGACCCCCACCGGCTCCCCCGAGTCGGGCCACAGCCGCAGCACCCGCACGCCGTCGAGCCCCGCGAGCCCCGCGACGAGCCGGGAGCGCAGTGCACCCTCGTGCGCCGCGAGCGCGCCGGCGGGCAGCGCCGCGAGCCGCTCGCACGCCTCGGCGAGCGCCACGGCACCGAGCACGTTGGGCGAGCCACCCTCGTGCCGCGCGGGCGCGGGCTGCCACACGACCTGTTCGGCGCCCACGTCGCGCACCGCGCCTCCCCCGGCGAGGTACGGGTTACCGGCGTCGAGCCAGTCCCGGCGCCCCACGAGCGCCCCGGCGCCGAACGGCGCGTACGTCTTGTGCCCGGAGAAAACGACCCAGTCCGCGCCCGTGTCGGTGAGCGAGAACCCCCGGTGGGGCACGAGCTGCGCACCGTCCACCACGACGCGCGCCCCGGCACCGTGCGCGAGGGCGATCACCTCGTCGAGCGGCAGGGCCTCGCCCGTCACGTTCGATGCGCCGGACACGGCCACGAGCACGGGGCGCACCCGGTCGATCGCCACGGCGAGCTCGCGCAGCGTCTCTACGACCGTGGCCGCGACGGACACCACCTCGACCGGCAGTGCTTCGCCGGCGCCGGCCCGGCCCCACGGCAGCAGGTTCGCGTGGTGCTCGAGGTCGAGCACCACCACCCCGCCGCGGGCACCGTCCGCGGCGCTGGGCAGACACCCGGCGAGCACGGCGAGGGCGTCCGTGGTGTTGCGGGTGACGATCGCGACGTCGTCCTCCCGCGCCCCGACGAAGGCCGCGACGGCCCGCCGCGAGGACTCGTAGAGCGCCGTGGAGACCTGCGAGAGGTACCCGGCGCCTCGGTGCACGCTCGCGTACAGCGGCAGCACCTCGCTCACGCGCGCGGCCACGGCCTCGAGCGCGGGGGCGCTCGCGGCGTAGTCGAGGTTCGCGTAGGGGACGGTCCGGCCGTCGAGCAACGGCACGGGGGTCTCGCGGCCGACGACGGCGAGCAGCGGGCCGTCGTCGGACACGGTGACCGCTCGTGCACTCGTGGGCGAGGTGGGACGTTCGGTGGCAACGGACATACGACGGCCTCCAGGGCGAAGGGGACCGTACGGCCCCGCGCTTGCCGGCGCCGGGCGGCGCGCGGCCAGGTCGTCACCCGGGGCACCCCACCGCGGAGGAGGGTTGCCGGCCAGCAAGCCGGGGCTACGCGCTGGCACTCGTGACCTAGGACAGACAGCCAACCGGTGCGCCCGCCGTGGTGTCAACGGCTGGGCACTGGGTGTCCGCACTCTGGACGCGCGGGGCTAGGTGACGCGGAGGGTACCCACCTTCACCTTCGCCGTGGCCTTGATCCTGGCCGCACCGAGGTACTTCACCGCGATCTTGTAGGTGCCCTTCGTGAGCTTGGGCAGCGACACGGTAATCGTGCCCTTGTGCTTGGTCTTGAGCGAGACCGTCTTGGTCTTCCCGGCCACGTAGACCCGCACCTTGCCGGTCGGCTTCTTGACGCCCTTGACGGTCACGGTGAGCGAGACCTTGCCCTTCTGCCTCGCCGCGACCTTCGACCTCACGAGGTTCGCCACGAGCTTGGGCTTGATCTTCGCGACCGTCTTGGCCGCCGAGGTGGACTGAGCGGCGAGGAAGCCCGCCTTCGTGGCCCGGGTACGCACCGAGATCTTCTTGCCGGCGTCGGCCACCTTGAGCGTGTAGGTGGCCTTGGTCGCACCGCTGATGGGCTTGCCGCCCCGCAACCAGCGGTACGTCACGGCGACGGACGGCGGGTTCCACACGCCCGTCGAGGCCCTGAGCTTCTTGCCGACCTTCGCCGTGCCGGTGATCTTGGGCTTGGCGACCACGAGGATCGGCGGGGTCGGGGCCACCTGTGCGGGTCCGGAGAACTCGTTGCTCCACCCCGTGACGCCGTCGAGCACCCGGGTCGAGGAGACGGCGTGCACCACGACCTCGCCGAACACGGTGTGGTTGCCCGCGGCGGCGGTCTGCCCGTTGATGCGATAGCTGACGTGGGTGTCGGTGGGGATCGTCACCGTGCCGCCCACGGGCGCCGGGGTGAACGTGGGCGGCTTGGGGTTCGACTTCGTGGGGAGCGCGCCGTCGTAGTGCCCGTAGACGTTGCTCCACCGGGAAGCGCCTTGCAGGATCGAGTCGCCCGTGGGCTGGGCCTCGACGGTGAGGGTGCCGCTGCCCGGCCCGTCGTAGGGCCCTGCGGACAGCACCGCGGGGTAGGCGGGAGCGCCCACGGGGACGAAGCGCATGCCGGTGTGACTCGGGATCGTCACGGTGCCTGTCGGCGAGCCGCCGTCGGAGAACGTGACGGCCGGCACGCTGCGCACCGTGGCCGGGGCGGGCACCACCCCGGTGGGACAAGGCCCCGCGCTCGCGAACCGCAGGTCGTCGATGAACACCGTCGTGTCCCCGGTCGCCACCCCGCGGTCGACGAGCGAGAAGTAGATCGAGTGCGCCCCCGGCGTGATGGGGGTGCGCACCGTCATGGTGCGGGTCGAGCGCGGGTAGTCGCTTCCCTCCGCGCGCCACGCGGTGAGCCGGGCCGTCCCCGTCTCGACCCCCGCGCTCAGCGGGCTCCCGAACGCGTCGATCGCGATGTTCTTCGGTGCGACGAACGGCGAACCGTACTCCGTGCCGTCCTGCCTCCACGTGGTCTGGTCGATCTCCACCACGAACCGGTCCATGGTCCTGGTGTCGGCGCTCACGGGGGCGTTCGACAGGATCCGCACGTCGACGCCGGCGAGGCACACCGTGCCCGCCGGGGCCTTGACGTCCACGCGGAGCACCGTCACGTCGAAGTTGTACGGGCCACGCGACGCCGCCCCGCCGAGGTTCCCGGGCCCGGTCTGGAGCACCGCGAAGGTCGAGCCGTGCTTCGGGAACGTCAGCCTGCCGCTCGTCGCGTCCGTGCCGAGGTAGGCCGACTGGCTCGGCGGCTTGGTGACGTAGGCGGCCCCCGTCACCTGGGCCGAGACCCGGGCGATGGCCTTGGCCAGATCCAGCGCGGGAGGTGGGTCGGCCGCCCGGGCCGGCGCGCTGACGAGACCCGCTGCCGCGAGCGCAAGCACCGCGGTGATCCCGATCGTCCTGATGCGTCTCGGCGTCGAGTGCGACATCGCAACCTCCATCGGCGGTGACGACGCACCGCTCGCTCCCCTGTGACATTCGGAACGTACCATCACAAACCGGGGCAGACCGCGCCGGGAGCGGGCGAAAACCGGGGCACCTCGGTCCCCGGGGGCGGGGTCGCTCACCTCCTCGGCGCCGGCCGGGCCACCGTGGGCGTCCCACATGTCGAACGGTTTCTGGGTGCCGCGAGCACGCCGACCTAGGGTCGCCACCATGACTCGCACACCCAGCGCGTGGACCGTCGTGGCACCGTGCCGCGCCGGCGCGCTGCGATGTCTGCGCCCGGCATCCTGACCGCGCACCGAGACAGTCACCGCTGAACGAGCCGATCGGCCGTTCCCGCCGTCGCCCGCCGCGCACCGCGCCCCCGTCTCGCCCTCGACGCTCGCCGTCGGGCACCCGACGGGCCGCCGCCCCCTCGCACCATCACCTCCCCGACGCCACGTCCTGGCGTACCTCGCTCTCCCCGCAGTCCCCACAGGAGTCACCGTGAGCAGCACCCTCGACCTCATCCAGCTACGCAGCTTCGTGGCCATCGCGGACTGCGGAGGGTTCGGTCGCGCCGCGACCGCCCTGCACCTGAGCCAGCCCACCGTGAGCCAGCACGTCCGGGGGCTCGAACGACGCCTCAAGCAGACGCTCGTCGAGAAGGACGGGCGGCGCGCGAAGTTCACGCCCGACGGCGAGCGGCTGCTGAACGAGGCGCGGCGCATCCTCGTGGTCCACGACGAGGCGTTCGCCCGGCTCGCCGCGACCACCGAGCGGGTCCTCGTGATCGGATCGACGGAGACAGCCGCCGAGCAGGTGCTGCCACAGCTCCTGACCACGCTGCGCAACACCTTCCCCGATCGCCACGTGCAGTTCTCGATCGACCGCTCGACGCAGATGACGGAGGGCGTCGCCAAGGGCGCGATCGACGCCGCGATCCTGCTCGGGCTCAGCCCTGACACGCCGGGCACGCGGGTCGGCACCCTCCCGCTGCGCTGGTTCGGCGCCCCCGGGAGGACGCTCGTCGAGGACGGCGTGGTGCGGCTCGTCGCGTACTCCGAACCGTGCGGCATGCGCCAGCGAGCGCTGTCCGAGCTCGGCGAGGCCGGCTATCGCGTCGACGTGGTCGCCGAGTCCACGAGCCTGGAGGGAGTGCTGGGCGCCGCCCGTGCGGGCCTCGGGGTCGCCGTGCTGCCGAGCGCGGACGCGGCGCCCGCCGGGCTCGACGAGCTCACGGACCTGCCGGCGCTCGGCGTCATCGGTGTCTACCTCGCCGCGCGCCGCGGGCTCGAGATGGACGTCGAGGCCGCGGCACTGAGCGCGCTCGAGGAGTTCTTCGACGCCCTGACGGCACCGCCGGGCACCCGGGCCGACGCCGCGCTCCCGACGGCACGCGCGGGCGTGGGTCGGTTGTCCGTGGCGTAGCGGGGGCCGAGCCGCTCGGCAGGCACCGAGCGGCTCGGCCCCCGCGACGGGTCACACCTCTTGGTGCGTCCCGAAGGTGCGTCGCCAATAGGTGAGCGGGGCGGCGTCTCCGGCCTCGGCCGCGTCGACCGCACCGACGACGATCACGTGGTCACCGGCCCGCACGAGGTTGACGACCGTCACACCCACCCACGTACGCACCCCGTCGATCGCGGGTGCGCCGTCGCGCAGCTCCCAGCGCACCCCGCGGAACTTGTCCGGGTGCCGCTGGGCGAAGTGTGCGGCGTGCTCGCTCTGGTGCGCCCCGAGCACGTTGATGCCCAGCCGCGTACCGAGCTCGACCCGCGCCAGCAGCGAGGACGAGACGTCGAGCGAGACGAGCATCAACGGCGGGGACATCGACAGCGAGGAGAAGGCGCTCACGGTGGACCCGAAGGGCCGGCCCTCCGCGAAGAGCGTCACGACGGACACGGGCGCAGCCACCACGCGCATCGCGGCGCGGAAGGACTGCTGCAGCACCTCCTCCGCGACGGGGGACTCGAGAGTGCTCATGCCGTCAGAACCCCTTCCCGGGATTGAGGATGCCGCGCGGGTCGAGGGCGGCCTTGATCGATCGGTGCACGGCGAGGGCGTCCTCGCCGATCTCGCGACGCAACCAGTCCCGCTTCAGGACGCCGACGCCGTGCTCCCCGGAGATCGTGCCGTCGAGCGCGACGGCGAGCTCGAACACCAGGTCCGCCGCCGCTCGCGCCGCCGCGGGCACCGGGCCACTCCGGGGGACGGCGATGATCGGGTGCAGGTTGCCGTCCCCCGCGTGGGCGAAGGTGTAGATGGGGACGCCGGTCTCCGCGGCGATGCGTTCGACCCCCCGGACGGCCTCGGCCAGCCTCGAGCGAGGGACGGCGATGTCCTCGATGAGCGGCCGGGCGAGCTGCTCGATGGCGGGCAGCGCGCGCCTGCGCGCGGCGAGGAGTGCGGCAGCCTCGGCGTCGGACGTGGCGAGCTGGACGCGCGTGGCTCGCGCCGCGAGCGACTCGACGATCCGGGTCATCTCGGCCTCCGCGGCGAGGCCTTCGGTCTGGACGATGACGAGCGCCCCGGTGCCGTCGCCGAGGTGCGTGCCGTACACGGTGTCGATCGCACGCAGCGTGGCCGCGTCGAGGAGCTCGAGGAGGCTCGGGACGATGCGCAGCTCCCCGCACGCCTCGGCGGCGTCCTCCACGCTCGTGAAGTGGGCTACCGCGGTCGCCGTGGCCGCCGGGATCGGGTGGAGGCGCAGCGTGGCACCCACGATCACGCCGAGGGTCCCCTCCGAGCCGACGAAGAGCGAGGTCAGGTCGAGACCGGCGGCCTGCTTGCCGGTGCGTCGACCGGTCGTGACGAGGCGCCCGTCCGCGAGGAGCACGTCGAGACCGAGCACGGCGTCCCGGGTCACGCCGTGGCGGACGCATCGCATGCCACCCGCGTTCGTCGCGATGTTCCCGCCGATCGTCGACAGCTCGGCGCTCGCGGGGTCCGGTGCGTAGCGCAGCCCGTGAGCACCGGCGGCACGGTCGAGGTCCGCGGTCAGCACCCCGGGGCCGACCACCGCGACCCTGTCGACCGGGTCGATCGTGTCGATCGTGTCCAGCCCGCCGAGATCGAGCACGACGGTCCCGCTCCCCGCGGTGGCACCGCCGGCGAGCCCCGTCCCCGCGCCCCGGGGCACGACGGGCACGCCGTGGGCGTGGCACGCCGTGAGCACCCGGCGCACCTGCGCGACGTCTCCCGGACGCGCCAGGCCGAGCGGCACGCCCGACGGCACCCAGCCCGAGCGGTCCAGGCTCGCAGCCGTGAGCACACCCGGATCGTCCGACCACCCGTCGAAGGTGGCCGCCTGGGCGTGGAAGCTCTCGAGGACCGTCACGCGCTCAGGTCGACTTCCCGGGCGATCACGGGTAGCGCGGGGTCGAGCCGGAGGCTCTCGAGGAACAGCACGATCCTGGCGGACACGCTGCGGTGCGAGACGTCGTTGAGGATGTCGTGCCGACCGTCGGTGACGACGACGGCACGGGTCGACTCCGCGTGCGCGAAGGAGGCGACGACCGTCTCCGCGCTCGTGACCGGATCGGCGCCACCGTGCACGACGAGCGTAGGGACCGCGGCGGGGGCCAGCGGGGAGGCGGTGAGCTCGGTCGGGAGCGCGACGGCGAGGGCGCCGCGCGCGAACCCCAGGTCTCTCGCGAGCGTCCGCCGGTGGGCGGGGCACGCGCTCCGGCTCTCGAGCTCGGCCTCCCACGAGGGTGCGGCAACCACGTCGCCGTCCGGGACCACGAGCCCCGCGAGGATCAACCCGTCGAGCGCGAGCCACTGGGGCGCCGCCGTCAGGGCGAAGAGCGCACCGGCGTCCGTGCCGGCCACGACCTTCGGCGCGGGCAGGAGCGGGTCCGTGAGCAGTGCCTCGACCTCACGCCACGTGGCGTCGAGATCGCCGAGGTCGGTGGTCACGACCCGGACCCGGTAGGCGTCGGCGGCGAGTCGCCTCCCGAGTCGCTGGTAGGCGCGAGGTGTCTCGCCGCGACCGGTCAGCACGATGATCGTGCCTCGTGGTGCGACTCCGTCGGGCTCGTCCCAGGCGGCGATGGTGATGTCGTGCTCAGCGGTGAATGTCACCCCGTCAGATTTCCAAGGCCCGCCGGTCATGTCCAACAATCTTTTGCGATCACGAATCATCCGCCACCGTGATTGTTGGGCCGGCCGCACGAATGCACCGGGAATTGCTCGTCGAATCGCGGCGCCGCCCACCGATCGCGTTTTCCGATCAATCGCGATCAGGAGTCCGAGCTGGTGTTTCGACCCCCGGGTTCGTACGGTGGGGACATGACTGTGCTCATCTCCGTTCCCGAGCTCGACGAGCTGCTCCGCACCGACCGAGACTCGGTCGTGGTGCTCGACGTCCGGTGGTCGCTCGGCGGCCCACCGGGTCACGCGGCGTATCTCGCCGGGCACCTCCCCGGGGCGGTGTACGTCGACCTGGACACCGAGCTCGCCACCGCGGGCCTCCCGACGGAGGGGCGCCACCCGCTGCCCTCGCTCGAGACGCTCCAGCACGCCGCGCGGCGCTGGGGCGTCCGCGCGGGCGACACGGTCGTGGCCTACGACGGCGCCGGCAACCTCTCGGCCGCCCGCGCATGGTGGCTGCTGCGGTGGGCCGGGCTCCACGACGTGCGCCTGCTCGACGGCGCGCTGCCCGCCTGGGTCGCCGCGGGTCACGAGCTCAGCACCGAGGACGTCGTTCCCGCCCCGAGCACGATCGAGCTCAGCCCCGGCGCGCTGCCGACCCTGGGGCTCGAGGCCGTCGCGCCCTTCACCGCCGGCGGGGTCCTGCTCGACGCACGGGCCACCGAACGCTTCCGCGGCGAGATCGAGCCCGTCGACCCGAAGGCGGGCCACGTCCCGGGAGCGACGAGCGCCCCGACGACGGAGAACCTCACGGCGACCGGTCACTTCTGCCCCGCCGCCGAGCTCCGCGATCGGTTCGAAGGCCTCGGCGTGCGTGCAGAGACCCCGGTCGCTGTGTACTGCGGATCCGGGGTCACGGCCGCGCACGAGATCGCGGCGCTCGCCGTCGCCGGCTACGAGGCCACGCTGTTCCCCGGTTCGTGGTCGCAGTGGAGCCACCACGACCTGCCCGTCGCCACGGGGGCCTGAGCGGGGCCGCGTCCGGCGCCGAACCAGTCCAGCGCCGGGCGGCCGCACCAGGCCGCGCCGGCCGAGCTAGACCCGGACCGCAACGGCGTCGAGCACCTCGCGCACGTCGTGCGCACCGGGCCGCTCGCCCGCCCGGAACGACGCGCCCAGGACGCGTTGCACCGCCTCGTTCAACGGCGTCGCCACTCCGTGGAGGCGACCGAGGAGCACGATCTCGCCGTTGAGGTAGTCGAGCTCGTGCCCCGTCGCGTCCTCACGCGCGAAGCTCTGCCAGGTCGACATCCCCCCGGGCCGGCCCGCGGCTCGGGGCGTCACGACGAACCCGCTCGCATCGACCTTCCGCTCGGTGCTCGGGTCCGCCGCGTCGATCCCCGCACCCGCGAAGGCCGCGCGCGCCTCCGCGACCAACCCTTCCTTGAGGGTGGCGATCTGCTCGGCGTCGCCGGTGAAGACGTCCACCGCATTGTTGACGTTGAAGACGAGCTTCGCCGCCTTCCAGCGCGAGATGTCCTCGACGGCCCACGCCGCGTAGCCGGCGCGGGCCCACTCCGCTGCCACCTGCTCCGCGAGCTCGGACGGGGCATCCGGGAAGGCGCCGATCGTGACGACGGCGATGGCCGGGAAGGAACGCACCTCGACCACCCCCGGCTCGACGTAGGCCCCGGCCTGGTTGAAGGACGCCGCGAGCACGGTCCGGAAGCGTCGCGCTGCCTGACGCTCGGCCTCGAGCCCGTTCTGCACCGTGATCACGGGCAGGTCCGCGACGATGCGACCGTCCGAGACGGGCCGCCAGGCCCACTCGGTCAGCGCGGCGTCGAGGTCCTGGGTCTTCGGGGTGAGCACCAGGACATCATCGGGTTCGAGGACGGGGAGCTGTTCGCTCGTGGCGACCTCGAGGTGAAGCACCACCTCCCCGGAGGGTCGGACGTACCGCAGCCCTCGCTCGCGGAGCAGTCCGGCCTGGCGCTCGCGCGCGACGAGCACGTAGGGGATCGAGTGCTCGTGCAGCTGAGCGGCGAGCGACGCGCCGAGCGCGCCAGCTCCGACGATGACGTATCGAGACATCCTTGAGCTCCTTCGGTGGTGGCGTCAGCGGTACTGACGGCAGCGGTGGTGGGTGGTGGCTACAGGCCGAACAGGCGGCGGCCGACGGCGAGCCGAGCGGCGTCCTCTTGCGGCGGGTGGACCCGCGCGCACAGCACGTCCCGCAGGTGGCGCTCGAGACTGTTCGAGCGGGAGAGGGCCGGGTTCCCGAGCGCGGCCACGGCAACCTGCACGGCCTCGATGGCGCCACGCGCGATGACCGGCTTGGCGATCTGCGTGCGACGGATCGCTTCCGCGTCGCCCGCCGCCGCCCGTGCCGTGAGGCCGTAGAGCAGCTCCTCGGCCTGCACCAGGAGACCCTCGATCTCCCCGAGCACCGACTGGATGCGCTCGGTCTGCGCGATCGGTCGACCCAGCGCCGAGGGCACTCGCTCCTCGGCGAACCTGATGAACGCCTGCTGGGCCGCCCGGGCGACCCCGAGATAGATCACCGAGTGCAGCAGGCTCGAAGGGCCGCCCCGCCCGACCGGGTCCACGTAGCGGCCGTCGGTGAACGGGATCTCGATGAAGTTCTCGAACGGCACCTCGACACCGTGGTAGACGACGTCGTGCGTCGCGCTGCCGCGCAGGCCGAGGTGGTCCCAGGTCTCGATCACCTCCAGCCCGGGTGCGCCTCCTGGCACGAGCACGTGACCCACGCGCGTCTCCGGCTCGTCCGTCTTGACCCAGACGTTCTGCCAGTCGAGGTACCTGCTTCCGGTCACGTACGCCTTGCGACCCTGGATGGACCACCCGCTCGCGGTGCGCTGCGCCGTGGTGGCCGGCAGCCCGCCGCGGGCCGGTGCGCCCAGCTCGGGCTCGGCGCGCGCGCCGTTGAGGTTCACGGGACCGCGCTCGGACCGCTCGAGGAACTCCGCGAACACCGCCGCGGGCCACACTCGCTGCGCCTTCTGTCGCTCGACCGCATGGATCGTGTTGACGAGGACGAGCCCCGCCGAGGGGTCGCCCTGCGAGACCGCCTGGACCAGTCGGGCGAGGCCGACGACGTCGAGCCGGCGCTCGTCCTCGGCGAAGATCAGGTCGTACACACCGACGTCGAAGAGCGCCCGCAGCGTCGGCGCCGGGAAGGCCCCCTGCCGGTCCACCCGTTCGGCATCGCCGGCCGCGAGCGCGGTGAGCCCGGCGAGCGCCTCCGGTTCAAGACGTTCGAGACCGTCGAGCCGCTCGGGGCGCGCGTCCGTGGCGGTGCTCATCGCGCCCTGCTCCCGGGGCCGACGCCGAGGTTCGCCCGGAAGGTGTCACCCTCGTACTCGGTCCGGAAGCGTCCCCGCCGCTGCAGCTCGGGAACGAGCCCCTCGACGATCGCCGTGATGCCCCGAGGGTTGGACTCGACGTTGAACGCGAAGCCGTCGCTCGCACCCGCGTCGATCCACCGCTCGAAGTCGTCGGCAAGCTGCTCAGGCGTGCCGATGACGACGCGGTGGCCCGCCGTGATGTTGTTCAGGAGCACGTCCCGCGTCGTGAAGCCACGGTCCTTGGCCTCCTGGACGAGGTTTCCGCGCTGCTGACGGTCGTACGGCGTCGCGTTCTCGATCTCGATCTCGCTGTACGGCAGCGGCTCGGCCGGGTCCAGGAGCGAGGCCGGGACCCCGAGCCGGGCGGCGAGGGCCTCGGTCAGGTAGTCGAGATCGAGCTGCTCGTCGAGCTCGCTCTTGATGGCGTGGGCCTCCGCCTCGGTCGAGCCGAGGATGGGAAGCAGCCCCGGGAGCACGAGGATGTCGTCGCGCGACCTGCCCGAGCGCTCGGCGAAGTCCCGGGCGTCCGAGGTGAAGGCTTGGCCCGAGGCGATGGTGCGGTGCTTCGTGAAGAGTGCGTCCGCCCAGCGCGCGCCGAACTCCCGGCTCTGGCGCGAGGCACCCGCCTGCACGATGACCGGCTTGTTGCCCTCGTACGGCGGCACGGGCAGGATGCCCCGGCTCGCGAAGTGCTTGCCCTGGAACTCGACCGGCCGCGCCCGCGTGAGGTCCGTGTAGGTGTGGGTCGCGGCGTCGGCGACGATCGCCTCTTGCGGCAGCGAGTCCCACAGCTCGTGCACGATGGTCAGGAACTCCTCGGCGCGCTCATACTTCTCGTCACGCTCGTAGACGGTCTCGAGGCCGAGCACGCCGAGCGCGTTGTCGTTCTGGCTCGTGATGACGTTCCAGCCGGCCCTGCCCCGGCTGAGGTGATCGAGCGACGCGATGTCGCGGGCGACCTGGTACGGGTAGCCGTAGACGGAGTTGATGGTCGCGATGAGACCGATCTTCTCGGTCGCGATGGCGATCGCGGAGAACACGACGGTGGGGTCGAGCGAGCGCCACGGCCGCCGGGGCGGGTCGTCGAGTTTGAGGCCCCCGTAGCCGTCCGGCATGAAGATCGCGTCGAGCTTGCCCGCCTCGGCGATCGTGGCGTTGGCGACGAGCTGGTCGATGTCGGTCGAGAGCGTCGCCGCCCCGTCCTGCTGCTTCCAGGCGGCGTCGTGGATGCCCGACGGGGTCAAATTGAACACCAGGCGGATAGGTTTCTTGACCCCCATGGACCTGACTCCTTCTATACGAATCCGGATATGTCTCCTCGAGATTAGGCGCGATGGGGGCGGTCGTCCAAGTGCGAACGTCGATGGGTTTCCATCAGAATGGACGATGGCAGGGGAGGCCGCTGGGTGGTTCGGCGGCAAGAGGTTCCGCCCGAGAAATCCCAGGTGAGGATCGATTGCCGACGCCTATGCCTACCAATTCCAGATCACTGTTGGACATTGTCGGGCCGACGTTCTTAACGTGAATACCTCGCCCACCACCGAGCCCTGGAGACGATGTGCCGCAGACACCCCAGGAGGGACCGTGTCCCTCCAAGAACTGCGCGAGGTCGACGCCGGTGCCACGACGCCCAGCGGGCCGGGCGCAGGCTCGCTGACCACCGCGGGTCTGCCCCCCGTGCCCCGGAGCCAGGACCCCGGGCCCGGCTCCCCGTCGGCACGCAGGCTGCGACTGTTCGTCGCACGCCGGCTGGCACAGGCCGTCGTCGTGCTCCTGCTCGCCTATCTCATCTCGTTCCTCGTTGTGTTCGTGCTCCCCGGCGACCCCATCGCAACGATCATCGACAACGGCGGCAACACGGTGTGGGTCGATCCCGCCCAGATCGAGCAGCTCCGGGCGAAGTACGGTCTCGACCAGTCACTCATCCAGCAGCTCTGGACGAACTTCAGCGCAGCGGTCACCGGCGACCTCGGCGTCTCGGCGCGTAACGGCATCGCGACCACGACCTTGATCGGGGACGTGGCGCCCTACACCCTGCAGCTCGCGGGGGCAGCTCTGCTGATCGCCGTGGTGCTGGGAGCGGGGCTCGCGCTGCTCGCCTACGCGACGAGGTCCCGCACGCTGCAGACCTGGCTGACCGCTCTTCCTGCGATCGGCGTGGCGGTCCCGGCGTTCTGGATCGGGCTGCTGTTGCTGCAGCTCTTCGCGTACCGCCTCGGCTGGTTCCCGTCCATCGGGAACGACGGGTGGCGCGCACTCGTGCTTCCGGCGCTGACACTGGCTCTCGCGCCGGCCGCGCAGATCGCCCAGGTGCTCGGGGCGAACCTCTACGCGACGCTGCACGACCCGCTCGTCGTCACCGCGCGCGCCAAGGGTGCCAGCCACTCGCGGGTGCTGCTGGCGCACGCACTGCCCAACTCCGTCGTACCCGCCATCGCCCTGGCCGGTGTCATCGCCGGCGAGCTGCTGACCGGCTCGGTCATCGTCGAGACGGTCTTCGCCAGGGAAGGCATCGGGCGCCTCACCGTCTCCGCCGTGGAGTTCCGCGACATCCAGGTCGTCCAGGGCGTGGCACTGCTCGGTGCCTTCGTCTTCGTCACGGTGTCTCTCGTGTGCGACGTCATCAACGCTGTGATCGATCCGCGGACGGCGGAGGCAAGGACAGGTGCGTCGACGTGACCTCTTCCCCCCTGACGCAGACGCGCGACCTCGACGAGAGCCACAGGCAGCCCACAGACCAGCCCCGGCCCCGGAGCTGGCGGGTCTCGTTCACCGGTGTGACCTTCTTCCTGGCTCTCCTCGTCGTCCTCGTGACGCTCGCGACCGCGGCCGCACCCGACCTGTTCGCCCCCGGCGACCCGGTGACCGGCGTTCCCACGGAGCGGCTGCAGACGCCCGGCTCGGCGCACCTGTTCGGCACCGACCAGATCGGGCGCGACCTGTTCACCCGGGTGGTCCACGGCAGCCAGCGCACCGTGCTCGGCGCCCTGATCGCGATCGTCCCGGGCTTCCTCGTCGGTGCCACGCTGGGTGTGGTCGCCGCGATGTCGCCACGCCGGGTGGACGACGTGCTCATGCGCTTCGTGGACGCCCAGATGTCGATCCCCTGGCTGCTGCTGGCCCTCCTCGTGATCGCCGTCTTCGGCCCGGGCACGGTGACGGCCGCCCTGGCGGTGAGCATCGGGACGGTCGGCGGGTTCGCGCGGGTGACGCGCGCAGAGGCTTCCCGCGTACGTCACGCCGACTTCGTCGAGGCCTCGGTGCTCGCAGGATCCTCGTGGCTGCGGACGGTGATCACGCACGTGCTGCCCAACTCGATCCGGCCCGTCCTGGCGCTGGCAACTCTCTACACCGGGAGCGTCGTGCTCTGGATCTCGGGCCTGAGCTTCCTCGGCTACGGCACACCGCCCCCGTTGCCGGAGTGGGGCGCGATGGTCGCCGACGGCCGTGACTTCCTCCACGTCGCGTGGTGGATCGGGTTCTTCCCCGGGCTCGCGATCTTCGCGCTCGCGCTCTCGGTCAACGTCATCGGGCAACGCCTCCGCGTCAGAACCACCCGATAGCCGAACCACAACCACCCATGAAGGAAAGGTGCACGAACTGATGTCTGCAAGCAAGAAGAGTCCTCGGCGCAAGCCGCTAGGCGCACTCGCGCTGACGGCTGTGCTCGTCCTGTCGGCCTGCTCCGACCAGCCGCAGGATCCCGGCGGTGACCAGAGCCCCAGCCAGGACGCCGAGCCGACCCGGGCGGAGGGCGACCCAGTCCCCGGTGGTGTGCTGAGGTTCGGCCGGACCGAGGCGATCTCGTGCATCGACCCGCACCAGTTCCTCGACCTGAGCGTGATCTCGAACGTCGTCGACTCCCTCACCGACATCCATCCGGACACCAACGAGATCATCCCGCGGCTGGCCACCGGGTGGACGGTCAACGAGGACGCCACGGAGTTCACATTCACGCTGCGCGACAACGTCACGTTCAGCAACGGCGAGAAGCTCGACGCGGACGTCGTCAAGCAGAACTTCGACACGATCCTGACCTTGCCGAGCTCGCAGTACGCGGCCTACTACCTGCGCGACGTCGAGGAGATCACGGCGGACTCACCCACCCAGCTCACGGTGCGGTTCAGCGCCCCCCGGCTCTCCTTCCTGCGCAGCACGGCCCAGGTCGACCTGGGGATCGTGGCCCCGGAGACCCTCGCCACGAGCGAGGACGAGCGGTGCCAGCACATCATCGGTTCCGGGCCCTTCGTGGTGACCGCCTTCGCCCCAGACAGAGGCGCCACCCTCGAGAGCCGGGAGGGCTACACGTGGGGCTCCGACCGCGGCAGCGCGATCGGACCCTTCCTCGACACGGTCGAGATCACCGTCGTCCCCGAGAGCGCGACACGGCTCGGGGCGCTGACCTCCGGTGAGCTGCACGTGATCGACCAGGTGCAGCCGAACGACGAGAGCTTCCTCAACGACGCCGGCTACGAGGTCCGCGCCTCTGAGGTGCAGGGGATCGTGTGGAACCTGTCCGCGAACGTCGGGCGCGCGCCCTTCGACGACGTCAGGGTCCGTCGCGCCGCGCAGCTCGCGGTCAACCTCGACGAGATCGAGCAGGCCGCCCTGACCGGCTCCTGGCAGCGCAAGGCCAAGAGTGTGCTGGCCGAGTCAACGCCCGAGTTCGTCGACGAGAGCGAGCACCTCCTCTTCGACCCGACGGCGGCCGAACGGCTCCTCGACGAGGCAGGCTGGGCCCGTGACGGCACCGGTCCGCGCACGAAGGACGGGGCCACGCTCACGATCGACATCCCGTTCCACCGCGAGGACGACGTCATCCTGCTGGTGCAGCAACAGCTCAACGCGGTCGGCTTCGACACCAAGATCCGCAAGGTGGCCCGCGCCGAACGCACCGAGGTCATCGCGAACTTCGACTTCGACCTCGTGTGGTGGGCGGCGAACAACGAGGGTGTCTCGGCGCTGACCTCGACCCTCTCGCCGAACTACCTCAACCGGCTGGGCGCCTCACCCGGTCAGCTCCCGAGCTTCGAGCAGACGCTCGACGAACTGGCTGCCGCCGCCACGGAGGAGGAGCGCACCACAGCCGTGCGCACGGCCACCCAGGAGATCTACGACGAGGCCTACCTCATCCCGGTGTTCCCGTGGTCTGAGCCGTTCGGCGTCGACCCGACGCTCCAGGGCCTGCGCCTCGGCGACGTCTACTACAACCCGGCGATCGACTTCCGGGACACCTGGCTCAGCGAGTAGCGAGCGGGCCTGGGCCACCCCGCCGCGGGTGGCCCAGGCCCATCCAGCAGCAGACCTCAAGCCGAAGGAACAACAGATGCTCTCTATCGAGTCCCTCTCCGTGGAGTACCGCGCCGGCCGCCGGACGGTCCAGGCGGTCGAGGACGTCAGCTTCGAGGTACCACGGGGGAAGATCGTCGCCCTGGTGGGCGAGTCGGGCTCGGGCAAGTCGACACTGGCCCATGCCGTGCTCGGCCTGCTGCCGCACAACGCCACGGTCCGTTCAGGACGGATCGGCCTCGACGACGACGACATCACCTCGCTGAGCCCCAAGCAGTGGTCCCGGGTACGCGGCGGCCGGATCGGCTTCGTACCCCAGGACCCCGGCGTCGCGCTCAACTCCCTCGCCTTGGTGGGGGCCCAGGTCGCCGAGGCACTGCGCCTCGACGGGACGCCTCGCGAGACAGCCAGGACGAGGGCGCTGGAGCTGATCGAGGAGGTGGGTCTCCCAGAACCGGCCGTCCGGGCTGCTCAGCGCCCCCATCAGCTCTCGGGGGGCATGCGCCAACGCGTGCTGATCGCCATTGCACAGGCACGCGACCCCGCGTACGTCGTCGCGGACGAACCCACGTCGGCTCTGGACGTGACCGTGCAGAAGCTCATCCTCGACCTCCTGGTGGCGCGCACCCGCGCGCGCTCCCTCGGCCTCCTCCTCGTCACGCACGATCTCGGCGTCGCGGAGGACCGGGCCGACCACATCGTCGTCATGCACCGCGGTCGCGTCGTGGAGCAGGGCGCCGCGCGTGAGGTGCTTGCCAGCACGCACCCCTACACGTCGGAGCTCGTCCGAGCCGTGCCCACGGTCGGTGCGGGCCGACTCACGCCGCGCGTCGAGATACGCGACCGCGCGGTGCCGGCGGCCGAGGAGGACGACGTCTTGCGTCTCGACGCCGTCACCAAGGAGTTCCCGCTCCCCGGACGTGGCCTGATCCGGGCACTCGACCGCGTCAGCATCTCCCTCCCACGCGGCAAGACCCTGGCCGTCGTGGGCGAGTCAGGTTCGGGCAAGTCCACGTTGGCCCGGATCGCGTTACGGCTCACCGAACCCACCGCGGGCGAGATCGAGTTCGACGGCGAGGATCTCCTGCGGGCACCACGCCGCCAACTACGCGAGTTCCGCAAGAGATCGCAGTTCGTCCACCAGAACCCGTACACGTCCCTCGACCCTCGGTGGACCGTCGAACGGATCGTCGCCGAGCCGCTCACGAACCACGCCGGCCGCTCCAGGGCGGCCGTCCAGGCCAAGGTGCACGAGCTGCTGCGAGACGTAGCACTCGAACCCGCACTGGCGCGACGCCACCCGACCGAGCTGTCCGGGGGCCAGCGGCAGCGCGTGGCGATCGCCCGGGCGATCGCCCTCGAGCCGGAACTTCTCGTGCTCGACGAGCCGGTCTCTGCACTCGACGTCTCCGTGCAGGCCCAGGTGCTGCAGCTCCTCGTCGACCTGCAGGCGGCACGTGGCCTGAGCTTTCTCTTCATCAGCCACGACCTGGCGGTCGTACGCCAGCTCGCCGACGCGGTCGTCGTGCTCCGCCAAGGACGCGTCGTCGAGTCGGCCCCCGCGGACGAGCTCTTCGACCACCCCCAGGACCCCTACACCCTCGAGCTTCTCGCTGCGGTGCCCGGCCGTGTCCTGTCCAGCTCGACATCGGCCCTTGGCACGACGGACGCGGCGCTCCGGTGAGCGGCGGACGGCCCCTGGGGCTCCTCGTCGACGTCTCGGACGCGCACCGCGGCGTGTACCGCGTCAGGGAAGGACGCCAGGAACACGTGCTCGACGCGACCGTGGAACGGGTCCGGCGCGCCGAGGAGGCCGGCTTCGTCGCTGCCTTCCTCTTCGACACCGTGGCCTTCGACCCCCGCCAGCACCATCCCGAGGTCGGTGCCCTCGAGCCTTTGGTGCTGTTGACCGCACTGTCCCAGGCGACCACGAGCATCGGGCTCGTCGCCACCGTGTCCACGACGTACTGGGACCCCTACAACCTGGCGCGGATCCTCGCCTCTCTCGACCACGTGAGCGGCGGTCGTGCCGCGTGGAACGCGGTCACGTCCTACCGGGGCGAGTGGAACTACGGCTACGAGCAGATCCCGCCTCCCGCGGTGCGCTACGCGAGGGCCACCGAGTTCATCCACGTGGTTCAGGCCCTCTGGTCGAGCTGGTCGCCGAGCTCCGTCGCCATCCGCGACGGACGCGCCGTCGGCGACATCGCACAGATCTCACCGATCCACCACCGGGGCGAGTTCTTCGCGGTCGATGGCCCGCTCGACGTCCCGCTCTCTCCGCAGCGGTGGCCGGTGCTGTTCCAGGCCGGGAGCTCCGACCTCGGGCTCGAGCTCGGCGGTCGACTCGCCGAGGTCGTCTACGCGGCGGCCCCCACGGCAGAGCACGCCGAGGAGATCGCCGCCAAGCTCCGCGGGCACGCCGTCGCCCACAACCGTCCGTCGGGCATCCCTCGGCTCTACGTCAACGCCCAGCTCCTGCTCGGACGTACCGAGAAAGAGGTCGCCGACGCCGAGGAGCGGCGGATCGCCGAGCTCGATCTCGATGCGGGCCGGGCGGTCCTCGCCGAGCACCTCGCCGTGCCGCACCTCGACGACCTCGACCTAGACGAGGTGTTGCCCGAGTCGCTCTTCGTCGACGAAGGCACGATCACCCGCCGGGCAGGCCGCTACCAGGTGTTCAAGACCCTGGCACTCGACAAAGGGCTCACCCTGCGGGAGCTCATCGTCTACGCGAGCGGGGTCGGGCACTGGCGCGCCGTGGGCACGCCCGGGTCGGTGGCGGACCAGATCGAGCACCGCTACCGCCGCGGAACCCTCGACCTGGTGCGCCTGGGCTTCAGCGGCGCCGAGCAGGAGGATCTCGTGTACGACGCCCTCGTCCCAGAGCTACGACGCAGGGGTCTCGTCGAGCCCACCCCGCCAGCCGGCATCACGCTGCGCGAACGCCTCGGACTGCCGCATCCCTGGGAAGGGAAGCCGCGATGACCAGACGACCGCTCCAGCTCGTCACGGATGTGTCGAGCGCCCACACCGGGATCTACCGGGTGCACGAAGGTGACGGGGCCACAGTTCTGGAGGAGACGGTTCGTCGCGTCCGACGGGCCGAGGAGGCGGGCTTCGCGGTCGCCTTCCTCTTCGACACCGTCGCCTTCGACGAACGCCAGCACTACCCCCAGGTCGGGGCGCTCGAACCGATCGTCCTGCTCACTGCTCTCGCCCAGTCGACGCACTCCATCGGCCTGGTGCCGACGATATCGACGACATTCTGGGACCCGTACAACTTCGCACGACTACTCGCGACACTCGACGTGATAAGTCATGGCAGGACGGGATGGAACGCCGTGACGTCATTTCGCGGCGAGTGGAACTTCGGCTATGACGACATTCCTGCTCCCGAGGTGCGTTACGAACGAGCAGCAGAGTTCGTCGAAACGGTCCGCGCGCTATGGACGAGCTGGGGGCCTGACGTCATCACAACCCTCGGCGGATCCGTCAGGGTGGATCCTTCGCAGATCTCCGCTATCGACCATCAGGGAACGCACTTCGACGTCTTGGGCCCGCTGGACGTACCACCCTCACCGCAGCGCCTACCTGTCCAGTTCCAGGCCGGAGGCTCGCCCCTCGGCGTGGATTTCGGCGCTCGCTACGCCGAGGTGGTGTTCACAGCCTCCCCCACGACGGCGCAAGCGGCGGACGTCGCAGCGGTGACGCGCGCACGAGCGGCCGCGCACGGCCGCCCCGAGGGCCTCCCCCTCATCTTCACCTCGGTGAAGACCCAGCTCGGGCGCACCGAGGCAGAGGCGCACGAGCTCGAACAGCTTCGCGTCGGCAGGCTCGATCCGGGGCGCGGGCTCCGCTGGCTCGAGGAGCATCTCGGCGTCGCCGACCTGTCCGGCTTCGACCTCGACGAACCCGTACCCGCCCATGCGCTCCCGCCGACGACGGCGTTCCGACGCCGCCAGGGCCGCTTCGAGGTACTACGCCGGCTCGCCGTCGACGAGGGCAAGACGCTGCGCGAGCTGCTCGTCTACGCCGACAACGTCGGGCACTGGCGCGAGGTCGGCACTCCCCACCAGGTCGCTGACGCGATCGAGACGCGGTACCGCTCCGGGCTCCTCGACGTGCTGAGCCTCAGCTCGACGGATCCCCACCAGGAGGATCTCATCTACGGCGAGCTCGTCCCGGAACTCGTCGCGAGAGGCATATTCGAACCACGGTTCGCGCACGGAACAACTCTGCGAGAACGCCTTCTTCTCCCCGATCCGATTTCGACGTCGAAGTGAGCTCCGCGCCGCAAGGCAACCGTTCGGACCTATCACGTTGAGTGATCGGGTCTCATCCCAGATCACTGTTGGACGCCGGTCGACCGGCCCGCTTAGCGTCGAGAGACCGACGAATGCTCTGCGCGTCCGGACGCTCGCACCCACACCACAAAGAAAGGACGTCTCGAGATGGCTGAACCCAAGCGCCTCATACTCAGCGCGTTCAACATGCTCGCGCCGTCCCACCACGACCACGGGCAGTGGGCGAACCCGGCGAGCCAGCAGCTGGCGTACACCAAGCCCGAGACGTGGATCCACGTCGCGCAGACCCTCGAGCGCGCCAGGTTCGACCTGGTCTTCTTCGCCGACGTCCTCGCCCCGTACGAGACGCTCGGCGGTGGTGGCGACGCGCCGCTGCGCACCGGGCTCCAAGCGCCGGTGCTCGACGCAGCGAGCATCGTGGCCCTGCTCGCGCACCACACCGAGCACCTGGGCTTCGCCTTCACGCAGAACGTGCTCCAGGAGC
Source organism: uncultured Cellulomonadaceae bacterium (assembly GCA_964510785.1). Taxonomy (GTDB): domain Bacteria; phylum Actinomycetota; class Actinomycetes; order Actinomycetales; family Cellulomonadaceae; genus JAAYZM01. The sequence continues at coordinate 28,004 of CAZECM010000013.1, forward strand.
CGCCCTACTCCTTCGCCCGTCGGATCACGACGCTCGACCACCTCACGGGGGGCCGGCTCGGCTGGAACGTCGTGACGGGGTCGATCCCGGGCACCGGCCGCAACCTCGGCTACGGCGGCCTCCCCGACCGGGAGGACCGCTACGCCAGGGCCGAGGAGTACCTCGAGGTCGTCTACAAGCTGTGGGAGCACAGCTGGGAGGACGGCGCGGTCGTGCGGGACACCGCGAGCGGCACCTACGCCGACCCCGACCTGATCCATCCGATCCGCCATCACGGCGAGCTCTTCGACGTGCCGGGCCGGCACGTGTCCGAGCCGTCCCCGCAGCGCACCCCCGTGCTCTTCACGGCGGGCGCCTCGGACCGCTTCGCCCAGTTCGCCGCGACCCACGCCGAGGGTGCGTTCACGTCGATCGAGGTGGGTGACCCCGCCGCGAACGTGGCTCGGCTGCGCCGCGCGGTGGCGGCCCAGGGGCGCGACCCGGAGAGCCTCAAGATCTTGTCGAAGTTCGCCTTCGTGCTCGGCAGCACCGAGGCCGAGGCGCGCCGCCTCGACGACGAGCTCGCCGAGGTGCGCTCCCCCGAGTCGCTGCTCGTCAAGCTCTCGGAGAGCGCCAAGTCGGACCTGTCGTGGATCGGCTGGCACGAGCGGCTCTCGACGCTGCTCGATCGCGCGACCGATGCCGAGCTCGGCCCGCTGCGGGCCCGGCTCGCCGCCGCTCCCGACAAGGACTGGACGTTCGAGACGTGGCTGCGGTGGTCGGGTCGTCAGCACGCCGTGGGCACGCCGGACCAGATCGCCGACGCCGTGGAGCGGTGGCGCGACGTCGGCGTCGACGGGCTCAACGTGCACTACCTCATCTCACCGGGCTCGTGGGAGGACTTCGCCGACCACCTGACCCCGGTCCTGTCGCACCGGGGGCTCATCCGCGACGAGTACGACCGCACAGGGACCCTGCGCGAGCGACTCTTCGGCGCCGGCCCCCGCCTCGCCCCCGAACACCCTGCACGTCGCACGTCCGTGCGGACCGTCGAGCCGGTAGGAGCCGGCCGAACCGACCCTCGTTGATCCGAGAGAGAGCCAATCCCATGACATCTCGACTTCCCAGCACCCTGGCCGCCGCCTCGCTGCTCACGGTGGTCCTGGCCGGGTGCGCGAGCACCCCGCCCGAGACGACACCGAGCGACGACGCCGCGACGCAACCGGGCTCCGGCACACCGGTGGCCGGCGGGATCCTGCGGTTCGGCGACAAGATCGTCGACTGCGCGGACCCGCACCAGCGCGGCAACAACCCCAACTCTTTCCAGCTCAAGCCAATCCTGGACAACCTGCTCGCCCAGGACCTCGAGACCGGGGAGTACCTGCCGTGGCTCGCCACGGAGTGGGAGGTCAACGAGGACGCCACCGAGTTCGTCTTCACCGTCCGTGACGACGTGACGTTCAGCGACGGCACACCTCTCACCCCTCAGGCGGTGGCCAGCAGCATCGACGCCACCGTGAACGTCCTGGGGGCCGCGGCGAGCCTGCCCAGCGGCTACCTCAACGACTACGCGTCCGCCGAGGTCGTGGGATCCGACCAGGTGAAGTTCACGTTCTCCGAGCCCAACATCGCCTTCCTGCAGGGGGCGGCGACGGGCAACCTCGGGATCGTCGCCGAGGCCACCTCGGCCTTGAGCGCCGAGGAGCGCTGCGTGCAAGGCGCCATCGGCAGCGGGCCGTTCTCGATCGCCGAGTACGTGCCCACCGAGACCTTGAGGTACGTCAAGCGCGCCGACTACGCCTGGGCGAACCCGCTCGCCGAGAACCAGGGAGCGGCACATCTCGACGGCATCGAGATCGTCAGCGTCCAGGACACCTCGGTGCTCGCCGGGTCCCTCCTGAGCGACCAGATCGACGCCTACTCGGTGGTCCTCCCGCAGGACCACGCGCAGATCACGGCCGCCGGCGGGCGGGTCCTCACGACCACCAACGGCGGGTACCCGGTCGCGCTCCTGCCCAACGTGCAGGACCCGGTGCTGAGTGACAAGGCGGTGCGGCAGGCGATCCAGATCGGCTTCGACCGGGCGACCGTGATCCAGGGCGTCATCGGCGACTGGTTCCAGCCCTCGGAGTCGGCGCTGAGCCACACGACCGTCGGCTACACGGACCTGAGCGACAGGCTCGCCTACGACCCGGACAAGGCCCGTTCGATCCTCGACACGGCCGGCTGGACGGTCGGCCCCGACGGGATCCGGGTCAAGGACGGCGAGCGCCTGAGCTTCGACATCACCGGGGAGTTCTCCTGGAACGACAGCCCGAGCGTCGCGGCGATCATCAAGGAACAGCTCAAGGACATCGGCGTCGAGGTCGAGATCAACCTCCTGCCCACGGGCCAGCAGGCCGACGTCTTCGCCAAGGGCGAGCAGGCCGCTCGGTGGGTCAACGGGTACACGCCGGAGCCCGACACGCTGCGCGCCGTCCTCGGGTTCGAGACCGGCAACTGGTCGCACCGCACGGCGCGCGACTCGTTCGACGACCTGCTGGACCGTCAGGTGCAGCTCGCCGACGTCACGGAGCGCAACGCCGTCCTCGCGCAGATCCAAGAGGTGATCATCGACGAGGGCTACCTCATCCCGATCTACGACTGGGCGCAGTCCTTCGCGGTCGCCGGCAAGGTCCACGGGCCCATCCAGCTGCCGTTCCTCTCGGGGCCGGGGCCCCTCTACTCCGATATCTGGCTCGGCGAGTAGCTCGCCGCCGCGCGACTGCTCGAGAAAGGCGTGAGACCGTGAAGGCCATCCTGCTTCGCCTGGGACACGGCGCCCTCGTGGTGTGGGGTGCCTTCACGGTCTCGTTCGCCATCCTCTATCTCATCCCCGGGGACGCCGTGACGGCGCTGCTCAGCGGTGACGGCGGCACCTACGTCGACCCCGCCAAGGAGGAGGCGCTCCGCGCGTCGCTCGGGCTCGACCGACCGTTCCTCGTCCAGTACGTCGCCAAGCTCGGGGAGTACCTCTCAGGGGACTTCGGCACCTCGACCCGGTTCGGGGCTCCCGTCTTCGACCTGCTCTGGCAAGCGATACCGTCCACCGTCTTCCTGACCCTGACCGCCATGGTCCTCGCGGTGGTCTTCGGGATCGGCTTTGCGGTGATCGTCACGTACTTCGGCGACAGCCGCCTCGCGCGGGCGGCACGGATCATGCCCGCGTTCGGCAGCTCCGTGCCGAGCTTCTGGATCGCCCTGCTCCTGCTGCAGCTCTTCTCGTTCCGCTGGCACATCTTCCCCGCGCAGGGTGAGACACCCTGGTACTCCGTCGTCCTGCCCGCCGTGACGATCGCCATCGCCTACTCCTCGGTCATCGCGCAGGTCACGATCGACGGGATCCTGCGATCGCGGGGCGAGCAGTACGTGCGTACCGCCGTGTCGAAGGGGCTCTCCCACCGCGAGGTCCACGTCCGCCACGTGGTCCCGAGCGCGCTGGTCCCCACGATCAGCGTCATCGGCGTGAACTTCGGTGCGCTGCTCGCCGGCGCGGTGATCTCCGAGGCCGTCTACTCGCGCCAGGGCCTCGGTTCGTTGCTCCAGGTCTCGGTGCTGCAGCGCGACCTGCCTCTCGTGCAGGGCACGATCGTCGTCACCGCGCTCGTGTTCGTGCTCGTCAACCTGGCGACCGACTCCATCTACCCCCTCGTCGACCCGAGAGCGAGACACGCCACATGAGCCTTGCACCGACCCTCACCCGCGCCCCGAAGGACCCCCCGACCCCGGTCGGCGAGCCCGCGGTCGCACCCTCCCGGCGCGGGCTGCGCCGGGTCCCGATCGGGCTCACCGTGAGCCTCGTCGTGCTCACGCTGGCACTCCTCGCGGCGGCGTTCCCCGGCCTGTTCACCTCGACCAGCCCCTACGAGATCTTCTACGGCGAGCACCTGCGTCCGCCGTCGGCGACCCACCCGTTCGGCACGGACAACCTGAGCCGCGACATCTTCGCCCGGGTGGTCTACGGCGCCCGCATCTCGCTCGTCGCGAGCCTGCTCGCCCTGACCATCTCGTTCGTCTCGGGCACCGCGCTGGGGCTGCTCGCCGGTGCCGGCGGTCGGCGGCTCGACGCCGTCGTGATGCGCCTGACAGATCTCCTGATGTCGATCCCCGGGCTCATGATGTCGCTCGCGATCGTCGCCGCGCTGGGCTTCGGCACCCGCAACGTCGCGATCGCCGTCGGCGTCGCCGGGATCGCCCCGGTCGCGCGACTCATGCGCTCGAGCGTCATGGTCGTGGCCCGCTCGCCGTACGTCGAGGCCGCCGCGCTGAGCGGGGTCTCCCGCCCCAGGATCCTCACGCGGCACGTCGTGCCGAACTCGTTCTCGCCCGTCGCCGCCTACATCGCGCTGGAGTTCGGGGCGGGGATCATCGCGATCTCCTCGCTCAGCTTCCTCGGTCTCGGCGTCGCGCCGCCCGACCCGGAGTGGGGTGCGCTCGTCGCCGACGGTCGCGGCTTCCTGAGCACCGCGTGGTGGATGACGACGATGCCCGGGATCGTCGTCACGGTGGTGGTCGTCGCCGCCAACGGCGTCTACCTGTACTTCCAGCGTCGGGCGCGGGAGACGGCATGAGCGCCCCTCTGCTGCGCATCGACTCGCTCACCGTCGACTACGTGACGCGGCACCACGCGGAACGTGCCGTGCACGAGGTCTCTCTCGAGGTGGAGGCGGGCCAGGTCGTCGCGCTCGTGGGCGAGTCCGGTTCCGGCAAGACGACCCTCGCGAGCACGGTCGCCGGGCAGCTCCCCGCGACGGCCCGGGTCGCGGAGCACAGTCGCGTCGACCTCGCGGGCGTCGACGTCGTCCGCGCCGCGCGCACCGAGCTCGACGCGCTGCGCGGCTCCGTCGTCGGCTTCGTACCCCAGGACCCCCGACGCAGCCTGCACCCCCTCAAGCGGGTCGGGGACCAGATCGCGGAGGTGCTGCTCAAGCACCGGGTCGCGAGCGGGCGCGACGTGCGGGCGCGCGTCATCGAGCTCCTCGAGAAGGTCGGCATCGACGACCCGCCCACGCGCTCGCGGCAGTACCCGCACGAGTTCTCGGGCGGCATGCAGCAGCGCGCGCTCATCGCCATCGCGATCGCCGCGCGGCCAGGACTCATCGTCGCCGACGAACCCACGAGCGCACTCGACGTGACCGTCCAGAAGCAGATCCTCACGCTGCTGACCTCGCTCGTCGCCGACGACGGCGTCTCCGTGCTTCTCGTCACGCACGACCTCGCGCTCGCGGCCGAGCACTCCGACGTCACCCACGTCATGCGCAGCGGCGTCCTGGTCGAGAGCCGCCCGACCGCCGAGCTCTTCGAGCGGCCGGCCGCCGAGTACACCCGGGCCCTCCTCCGGTCCTCACCCCAGATCCGCGTCAGAGCGGACGAGCCACGCCAGCCGGCGGCCGCCCCGCAAGACATCGTGCTGCGCGCCGAGAACGTCACGCGACGCATCCGGCTGCACTCACAGGGGCTTCGGAGGGGCAAGCGCTACTTCACCCCGGTCGACGATGTCTCGTTCGTGGTCCGCCGAGGAGCAACCCTGGCGATCGTGGGCGAGTCGGGCGCCGGCAAGACGAGCCTGGGCCGTCTCGCCCTGGGGCTCGATCGCCCCGACGAGGGCCGGGTGGTCTTCGAGGACAACGACATCGCGGGCCTCGACCGCGCGGGCTGGCGCGGGTTCCGCCGCGGCACCCACCTCATCCCCCAGAACCCCGCCGTGTCCTTCAACCCGTTGTTCACCGTGGCGCAGGTCATCGCCGAGCCGCTCGCCGCCCACGGCCTGGACCGCGCCGCCGTCGCCGGGCGTGTGACCGAGCTCCTCGAGCACGTGAACCTGCCCGCCTCGGTCGCAGGCAAGCGCGCCCTCGAGCTGTCCGGCGGCCAGCAGCAGCGGGTCGCCATCGCGCGGGCCGTGAGCCTGAACCCCAGGCTCATCGTCTGCGACGAACCCACGAGCGCCCTCGACGTGACGGTGCAGGCCCGCATCATCGACCTGCTGCACCGGCTGCAGGCCGAGACGCAGGTGAGCTTCCTGTTCATCTCGCACGACCTCGCGCTCGTGAGCGAGATCGCCGACGACATCGTGGTGCTGCGCCGCGGTCGGGTCGCGGAGAGCGGCCGCACCTCACGCGTGCTCGCACACGCCGAGAGCCCCTACACGCGCACGCTGCTCGATGCGGTGCCGGGCCGCCGCGACCTGACGCCCTCGTCGACAACGACGTAGGGGCCCGCCGCACCCACCACCGCACCCCGCTCAGAGTGTGGGCGCCCACGCTCGCCCACGCGGCCGAGGACATATCCTGGCGACACCATCCAGAGCGACCGAGAGATCTGGCTCGTCGACGTCGCAGCAACCGCCCCCGAGGCTAGGTGCTACCGCCAGGACCGATGGAGGAACCATGACGATCGACGCCCGCCCCGCCGACGGCTACGCCGGCGACATCACCCCGCAGCAGGCCTGGGACCTCATCGCGGCCGACGAGCGCGCCGTCCTGGTGGACGTCCGCACCCGGCCCGAGTGGACCTTCGTGGGCGTGCCCGACGTCGGATCCCTCGGCAAGGAGGCCGCACTCGTCGAGTGGACGAGCTTCTCGACCGGGACCGTCAACCCGCACTTCCTCGAGCAGCTCGCCCAGCTCGGTCTCGAGCCCGGCGACGAACGTCCCGTCGTGTTCCTGTGCCGTTCGGGGCAGCGCTCGATCGCGGCGGCGCGGGCCGCGACGGGCATCGGGCTCGGGCCCGCCTACAACGTGCTGGAGGGTTTCGAGGGCGCGCTCGACGCCGCGCGGCACCGGGGCTCCGAGGGCTGGCGCGCGGCCGGTCTGCCCTGGATCCAGTCGTGAGCGAGGGCGAACCACAGGCTGTCGACACTCGGCCCGCCGACGCGCAGGCCACCGTTCCCGGTCCCGGCTCGTGGGCGCGCGGCATCCTGCCGGAAGGCCTGCACCCCGCGACGCTCGCCGTGCGCGGCGGCCAGGTCCGCAGCCCCTTCGCCGAGACGTCCGAGGCGCTCTACCTGACCCAGGGCTACGTCTACGCGACTGCGGCCGAGGCGGAGGCGGCCTTCGCGGGCGAGGCCGACCGCTTCCAGTACTCGCGCTACTCCAACCCCACGGTCTCGACCTTCGAGGAGCGGCTGCGCCTGATCGAGGGCGCCGAGGCGTGCACGGCCACCGCGACCGGCATGTCCGCCGTGTTCACGAGCCTCGCCGCGCTCGTGCAGCAGGGCTCCCGCGTCGTGGCGGGCCGCGCGCTGTTCGGCTCGACCACGGTGATCTTCGAGGAGATCCTCGCGGGCTGGGGCGTGCGCACGGACTACGTGGACGCGCACGACGTCGAGCAGTGGCGCACCGCGCTCGCGACGCCGGCCGACGTGGTGTTCTTCGAGACCCCCACCAACCCCATGCAGGACCTCGTGGACATCGCCGAGGTCTCCCGGCTCGCGCACGCGGCGGGGGCCGTCGTCGTCGTCGACAACGTCTTCGCCACACCCGTCCTGTCGAGGCCGCTCGAGCACGGCGCCGACGTCGTCGTCTACTCGGCCACGAAGCACATCGACGGGCAGGGCCGCGTGCTCGGCGGCGCGATCCTCGGACCGCAGGAGTTCCTCGACGGCCCCGTGCGCACGCTCGTCCGCAACACCGGGCCCTCGCTCAGCCCGTTCAACGCGTGGGTGCTGCTCAAGGGACTCGAGACGCTCGAGCTGCGGGTGCGCGCCCAGACCGCCGCCGCGCTCGAGATCGCCCGCTGGCTCGAGGCCCGGCCCGAGGTCGCCGCCGTGCGCTACCCGTTCCTCGAGTCCCACCCGCAGTTCGAGCTCGCCCGGCGTCAGCAGGGCGGGGGCGGGACGGTCGTCACCTTCACGCTCGCCGTACCGGAGGCGCTGGCCGACGGCGAGGCGCCTGCCGACGGCGCGTCCCCGGCCGAGGACGCCGCCGCGAAGGCCGCCGCGTTCGCATTCCTCGATGCGCTGCGCCTCGTCGACATCTCCAACAACCTCGGCGACGCGAAGTCGATCGCCACGCACCCAGCCACGACCACCCACCGCAAGCTCGGCGCCGCGGGCCGGGCCGCCGTCGGGATCGCCGAGTCGACGGTCCGGCTCAGCGTGGGCCTCGAGGACCCGCGTGACCTCGTCGCCGACCTCGACCACGCGCTGCGGGCCGCCGGCCGGTCGTAGCTCCGCCGGCGATAGGCTCGCGCTCGTGGGCAGACGGCACGACGGTGTGGTGGAGCGGGACCGCCGAGGTCGCGCAGCCACGTGGCGTCTCGCCGTCGTCGTCCTCGTCCTTGCCGTCACCGGGTGCGGTGGGAACGGGCACGACTACGTGTTCGGCGAATGGCACCTCACCGCAGGCACTGGCGTCGACGGCCCGCTCGAGCTCATCGAGTCCCACCCGGTCACGCTCGAGGTGGATGACACGTTCTTTCGCGGCACGGCGGCGTGCAACACCTACGGCGGTCGCGTGGACACCTCTGGGGGTGGGTGGCGCACCTCCCAGGAGTCCGTGACCGAGATGGCGTGCGAACCGACCGAGGTCATGGCACTCGAGCGCGCCTACCTCGACACGCTCGGCGTGGTCACGCGCAACAACGCGACGTACGAGGAGCTCGTTCTGACAGGCCCCGACGGGGTCGAGCTCCACTTCGCGCGCAGTCCGATCGAGTAGAGACCTGCTGCGGGAGGACGTGCCGGCCCCCGGCCTACCCGCTGCGGTACACGTTAGGTTCGTGCCATGGGTTTGCGCGCGCTCGCCACCGCCATGCTTCTCGCCGCCGTCGCGTTCGCAGCAGGGTGCACCGCCTCGCCTTCCGACGCCGCGCAGGGCTCCTGGGTACTGACCTCCGCCTCCGGGGCCGACGGTCCGCTGGACCTTGTCGAGTCTCACCCCGTCACGCTCCAGGTGGGCGACGACACCGTGGGTGGCACAGCGGCGTGCAACCAGTACGGCGCCGGCCTCGATCGACGCGGCGGCCGGTGGAACTTGACCGAGTTGGAGCAGACGGCGATGGCGTGCGAGCCCCTCTCCGTGATGGATCTCGAGGATGCCTACCTCGCGGCGCTCGGCGCCGCGACGCGTGCCGCCGTGTCCGGCGACGAGCTCACCCTGACCGGTCCGGACGGCGTCGAGCTCGTCTTCGCGCGCACCGTGAGCGGCTAGATCGACGGTCTGACCCGACCGTCCAGGGCACTCACACCCCCAGGGACTTCGCCATGGTCACGACCGAGCCGGGCGGCCGGGCGTCAGCACGCAGCGCCTCGACGCGCTCGTAGCCGAGGGAGTCGTAGAGGCCGATCGCGGCGGTGTTGGCGGCGTTGGTCTCCAGGACGAGCCGGTCCCAGCCGAGCTCGCCAGCCTTGCGCTCGAGCGCGGCGAGCACGGTCCGCGCCACACCACGCCCCCGGGCCACCTCGGTGACGTAGACCTTCTTGATCTCACCGACCGTCAGACCGAGCCGCGGGACCGGCCTCAGAGAGCCACAACCCACCGCGGTTCCGCCGTCATCGTGCTCTGTACCGCGATCAAGGACCACCACCGTGGCGAGAATGGTGCGCCCGATCTGCGCGTCGACTCCCTCGAACCCGCCGAACCGCTCTTCCGCCTGCGCGGTCTCCTCGGGAAACAGCGGGCGGAAGTGCTCCCACATCGCGCGCCGCAGCCGGACGGCGTCCTGGTCCGCCCACGGCACCTCGCGAGCCACGAGTCGAGCCATGGTCACGGCACCTCGTGCACAGGGCGGGCTAGAGCGACTTGGCGAAGCAGCGCGAGCTGTCCTCGTCCTCGTAGGGCGAGTAGTTGTCGATGAGCAGGTAGCCCTCGGTGACGTAGAGGCCGATCGCCTCGGGCTGCAGCACTCCCGTCTCGAGCACGAGACGGCGCAGGCCGCGCTCGACGGCGATCTTCTCGAGCTCGCGCAGCACGAGCCGCGACAGACCCTTGCGCCGGTGCTCGGGAACCACGTACATCCGCTTGAGCTCACCCACCCCGGCGCCGAACGCCGCGACCGGGTCGCGCAGCGCGCCGCACGCGACGGCCTCGCCTTCGTGGCGCACGAGCACGGCCGCTTCGAGGGGGCGCTTCGTGACGTCGTCGTCGATGTCCTCGTCGCCGTAGCGCTCGAGGAGCTCCTGCTGCTGGGCCAGGACGAGTCGTTGCAGCTCCTCGTTCGCCCAGTCCACGCGTTCGATCGTCACGTCCACGGGTGCCTCCACTCTCGTCAGCCGACCAGCGACGTCAGGACGGACGTAAAGAATCGCAGTCCGTCGGTGCCCGTGCGCGGGCCTTTGGCCCCGTCGGGACCGAACCCCGGCTCCACCGCATGCTCGGGGTGTGGCATGAGGCCGACCACGTTACCCCGCTCGTTGCACACCCCGGCGATGTCCCGGCGAGACCCGTTGGGGTTGTGACCCACGTAGCGGAAGACGACCCGGCCCTCGCCCTCGAGCTCGTCGAGCGTGCGCTCGTCGGCGACGTACTGCCCGTCCTGGTTCTTGAGCGGGACGGTGATGATCTCGCCGTCGGCGTAGTCGCTCGTCCACGCCGTCGTGGCGTTCTCGACCCGCAGCTCCTGCTCGCGGCACACGAAGCTCAGGTGGTCGTTCTTGATCATCGAGCCGGGCAACAGATGCGCCTCGGTGAGGATCTGGAAGCCGTTGCAGATGCCGAGCACCGGCAGGCCACCCTTCGCCGCGTCCACGATCGACGCCGTGACGGGGGCGAAACGGCTGATCGCGCCGGCGCGCAGGTAGTCGCCGTAGGAGAACCCGCCGGGCAGGACGACGGCGTCGACCCCGTGCAGGTCGGCGTCGGCGTGCCACAGCGCGACCGCCTCACCACCGGCGAGACGGACCGCGCGCGCGGCGTCCCGGTCGTCGAGCGAGCCGGGGTAGGTGACGACGCCGACACGCATCAGGCGGTCTCCGCCTCGTACACCGCGACGACGTCCTCGATCACGGGGTTGGACAGCACGTGCTCGCCCGCCTCACGGGCAGCAGCGAGGATCTCCTCGGTGACCGGGCCGTCCACCTCGAGCTCGAAGCGCTTGCCCTGGCGCACGCCCGAGAACTGGGTGAAGCCGAGCCGCGGCAGGGCGTTCGCGACCGCCTTGCCCTGCGGGTCGAGGATCTCGGGCTTGGGCATGACGTCAACGACAACTCGTCCCACGGGGGCGCTCCTGGATCTCGGGCAGCGGGGTTCGTGGCCAGGATACCGACGTCCTCGGCCCGGGGACGATGCCGGTCCGGCGGGTGGGCTCTCGGGGCCACTACGTGGCGGTGCACTCAGCCGGTCAGGCGGTCGCCCAGGCACCCAGCTCGTTGCCGCTCGGGTCGAGGAAGTGGAACCGGCGACCACCCGGGAACTCGTAGGGGCCGTTCACGACCTCACCTCCGGCGGCCCGCACCGCGGCGAGCGTCGCGTCCAGGTCGTCGGAGTACAGCAGGACGAACGGGCCACCCCGCGTGACCTCGCCTGCTTCGGCGAGCCGCAGCCCGCCCGCCTCGTCCTGCCCCTTCTCCGCGGACGTGCGAATCCCGGTGTACTCGGGGCCGTACGAGACGAACTCCCAGCCGAACGCCGCAGCGTAGAAGTCTTGCGCGGCGGCGAGATCGGTGACGGGGAGCTCGATGTAGTCGATCGAGTGGTGGATGCCGTGCGTGTGAGTGCTCATGGTCCAAGGCTTCCACGCGCCACTGACGTCGTTCCCGCCCGCTGCCGGACAGGGCCTCGATCCGCCACGGTCCAACGTCCAGCAGCAGCACCCTCCCAGCTACGCCCGCGTCAGGCGCTGCGGCGCTCCTCGTGGCTGCGGCGCTCATCGTGAACGACGGGCCTGTCCTGGACTGGCCCGTCTCGGACGGGCGCACCTTGGGCAGGTCGATCTTGGGCGTCTCGCTCGCGCGCACCTCGGCGTAGCCGCTGGGCGAGGCGCGTGCGTCTGTTGTCAGCAGTCTGTGCGCGCGGGACGAGCTGGTAGGTCGGAGGCTCGTAGTCGGGATCGCCGGGCAGGCGTGGTGGCCCGGCCGTCGTGCTGCTCCGAGGCGTCTCGACGAGGTCGAGGTCATGCGTGTGGAGCTCGTGGTGGTGGAAGGCGCAGACGAGGATGCCGCGATGGATGTCGGTCTCACCGTGGTCCGCAGCCCAGTGGTCGAGGTGGTGAACGTCGCAGAATCTGGCGATCTGAGCGCATTCGGGCCATGCGCAGTGCTGGTCGCGCAGCTCGACGGTGCGCCGTTGGTGGCTCTTGAAGGTGCGCTGGGCGCGCCCGACGTTCAGCGGGACGGCTTCCGCGTCGACCACGAGGCGCCCGACGGCGGAGCCGCACAGGAGCTTGCCCAGGTCAGCCGGTGGGAGCAGGGGACCGTCCTGGGCGCGGACCAGCGGGAACGGTGCGACGTCGGCGTCCTCGCTCGCGGCATCCCCGCTGGCGGCGTCCTGGTTCGCGGCCTCCTCGTTCCGGGTGTGAGTGGCCGCGGCGAGGTGCTCGCGCGCAGCGAGGAACGTGGCCTCGCCCATCGTGATCATGACCTGGGTGGGCACCTGGGTGGCCGGGGAGAACCTGCCCTCTGCGAGAGTCGCGGCGGCGATGGACTCGAGAGCGTCGGCGTTGCGCTGGCCCAGGGGTCGGTCGTCGTCCTTGCCCGGGCGCGGGGAGGCCGCGTCGATGGCCAGCTGGAAGCGGTGTCCGGCCACGGGGTCGAGCAGGCCCTCGATACGCGTGCCGTCCGGCCCCGGCATGATGCGCAGGTAGCGTCGGGCGCGGATGGCCTCTTGGGCGTCCTGGACGGTGGCGGGGCTACGTGTCGCGGCGAGCTCCTCGACCTTGCGCTCGAAGAGCTTCGGATCGTGCTCACGGGCCAGGTCACGGATCTTGGCGGCACCCTCGCCCGTGAGCAGCTCGGTGCGCACCACCGGGTCGACCTTGTCCGCGACGGCGCGCAGTCGCTGGGCATGGGAAGGCGTGATCTCGCCGCGCGCCAGGGCGTCCAGGCCACCTTCGAGCTCGGTCAAGGTGCGCGCCGTGCTGGCCTCGCGCCGGGCGGTGCCCATGTCCTCGCGGTTCTTCTTGGCCCGGTACGCCTCGAAGGAACGCATGCCGGGCCGCCGCCACACCCCGGCCCGCTCCTGGGCGACCAGCAGCGGCGCCTTGGCCGCGCCGAGCACACGTGTCGTGCGGTCCACCGCGTCCACCACGAGGGAGCGCGCAGAGTCGGGCCATGCGTCGGGTGCGGCGCTGACCGCGGCCAGCTCCCGCGCGGCGATCTCCAGCACACCGGCCCACGCCGCCGCGGCGTCAGCGCCGCCGACGACCCGCGCCGCAGAGCCCATCGCGCTACCACCTATCGGGCCGGGAACAGCCGCGGAGCCAACGGCACCGCCCGCACCCGACTTGCCTGGGACGCCCGAGGGCGCCCCAGTACCGGAAGCAGTGCGAGCGGCAGCTGGGCCGCCGTCGGGCACGATCCCTGCCCCGACCAGGGCGCGGCGCACACGAGTCAGAAGTTCTTCCCCCACGGCCATCACCCGCTCCCCTGTTCGTTGACTGCAACATATGTATTAGTATTACATGATTTGTCTGAATCCGTCAACCCTTTTCTGAACTTCTTCTGAGAAGAGCCTGGGAACGGCACGCACCAGGTAGGCCAGCCCTGCGGGTGCGCAGGGTGCCCGGAGGCCGCCGTCAGCCACGCTCGTACTGTGCCACCCGCCACTGACAGCGGTGGCGCCTAGGGTGGCGAGCGTGGAGGAACCCGTCCGCGCCCCGCGCAACGTCGCCGCGCCTGCGAGCGCGTATGTGGCGGTGCCGTATGTGGCGGTGCTCTTCGACGAGGACGCCGCTCGCCCTCACACCACCACCCTCGTCGACCTCGGCGAGGACGGCACCGAGCTCGCCCGCGAGACCATCCTCCTCGACGCGCTCCCCGAGGCGGTGGCACTCCGCGAGCACCAGCACCCCCGCTGGGTGTGGGACGACACGGCCCGCCGCTACCCGCCCCTGCTCGCGGCGGGCGTGCGCATCGAGCGGTGTCACGACCTGCGGCTGTGCCACACGATCCTGCGGCATGCGAGCACGGCGTCGTCGTCGGACCTCGCGACCGCGCCTCCCGGACCGTGGGACACGCTCCCCGCGGGCCCACCCCCGGAACCCGAACCGAGCCTCTTCGAGCTCCCGGCCCAGCGCCCCAGACCCGCGAACCTCGACATCCTGGGCGCGCTCAGGAGCCAGCTGGCGGCCGTCGCGCAGAGCGACGCGCCGGGACGGTTGCGCCTCCTGCTCGCGGCCGAGTCCTCCGGGGCGCTCGTCGCCGCGGAGATGCACGACGACGGCATGCCGTGGGACGCCGCGGTCCACGGCAGTCTGCTGACCGAGGCCCTGGGGCGCCAGGCCCCCGGGGGCGGCCGGCCCGCGCGGCTCGAGGACCTCGTCCGGCAGATCCGCGAGGCGCTCGACCAGCCCCGGCTCAACCCCGACTCCGCCCCCCACCTGCTCGCCGCGCTCAAGCGGGCCGGCATCCCCGCGGAGTCCACGGCGCGCTGGGAGCTGCGCAGCTACGACCACCCGGTGATCGCCCCGCTGCTCGAGTACAAGAAGCTGTACCGCCTCTACACAGCGAACGGCTGGACGTGGCTCGCGACGTGGGTGCACGACGGGCGGTTCCGCCCCGAGTACGTCGTGGCCGGCGTCGTCACGGGCCGGTGGGCCACGAGCGGCGGCGGCGCCCTGCAGCTCCCCGCGAGCCTGCGCGCAGCGGTGCGGGCGGACCCGGGCTGGAAGCTCGTGGTGGCCGACGCCGCACAGCTGGAACCGCGCGCCCTCGCCGCGATGTCGAGCGACGAGGCCATGGCGCGGGCGGGACGCGAGGCCGACCTGTATCAGGGCGTGGTCGACGCGGGGATCGTCGAGACCCGCGTCGAGGCGAAGTACGCGATGCTCGGCGCGATCTACGGCGCGACCACGGGAGCGAGCGCGGGGCTCATGCCGCGGCTCGCGAAGGCCTACCCCCGGGCGGTCGAGCTCGTGGAGCAGGCGGCGCGCGCCGGGGAGCGCGGTGAGGTGGTCAGCACGTGGCTCGGGCGTACGAGCCCGCCGCCCGGGGAATCGTGGCAGGCGAGCCACGACTCGGCGTCGGGCGAGGGCGCCGAGGCGGACCAGGTGCGCACGGCCCGTCGCGTCGCGCGCGACCGCGGGCGCTTCACGCGCAACTTCGTGGTGCAGGGCACGGCCGCGGAGTGGGCGCTGTGCTGGATGGCCGCGCTGCGCCGGCGGCTGCGCGAGCTGCCGGGCCGCCCGCACCTCGTCTACTTCCTGCACGACGAGGTCATGGTGCACTCCCCCGCGGACGTGGCCGAGGAGGTCGCGGAGTGCGTGCGCGCAGCCGCCGCCGAGGCGGGCCACCTCCTGTTCGGCGACTTCCCCGTCGACTTCCCCCTGAACGTCGCGGTGTGCGACTCCTACGACGAGGCGAAGTAGCCCCGCCGCAGCCCGGCCGCGCCGCAACCCGAGCCTGCCCACAAGGTGGAGCCTTAGGGCCCTCAGAGGGCGTCAACGCTCCACCTTGGCGCGCGCGAGGGGCGCGGGCCGAGGGCGCGGGCCGGGGTTAGGGGGCGCCTAGGTCCGTGAGTGCGCCCGCGTCGAGACGCCAGCGGCGGGTGGCGCGGACCTCGGCGAGCATGCGGCGGTCGTGCGTGACGAGCAGGACGGTGCCCGCGAATGACTCGACGGCCTGTTCCAGCTGCTCGATCGCGGGAAGGTCGAGGTGGTTCGTGGGCTCGTCGAGCACGAGCAGGTTGACGCCGCGGGCCTGCAGCAGGGCGAGGGCGGCGCGCGTGCGTTCCCCGGGGGACAACGACGACGACGGCCGCCGGGCGTGCTCTCCGCCGAGCCCGAACTTGGCCAGCAGCGTGCGCACCTCAGCCTCCGGCCACTCCGGCACGTGGGCACCGAACGCGGCGGCGAGCGGTGTGCCGACGTCGAACAAGGCACGCGCCTGGTCCACCTCGCCCACCGCGACGCTGGCCCCGAGCGATGCCCGCCCCTCGTCGGGCTCGAGCCGCCCGAGCAGCAGCGCGAGCAGCGTGGACTTCCCGGAGCCGTTCGCCCCCGTGATGACGATCCGGTCCCCGTAGGAGACCTGCGCGGTCACCGGCCCGAGCGTGAACCCGCCCCGACGCACCACGGCCCCGTCGAGCGTGGCCACGACCGACCCGGACCGCGGCGCCGCGGCGATCACCAGCTGCAGCTCCCACTCCTTGCGCGGCTCGGCGACCTCCTCGAGCCGCTCGAGCGCCCGCTCGGACTGGCTCACCTTCGCGGCCTGCTTCTCGGTGCGGGCCACCGCGCGCGCGATGATGTTCTTGTCGTTGTCGGTCGCCTTCTTCCGGGCCGTGCGCACGCCCTTCTCGACCCATGACTTCTGCATCTGCACGCGCCCCTTGAGCGCGTCGGCCCGGTCGGAGTACTCCTCGTAGGCCTCGCGGGCGCGCGCCCGGGCGAGCTCCCGCTCGGCGAGGAACGCCTCGTACCCGCCGTCGTACACCGTGACCTGCTGCTGAGCGAGGTCGAGCTCGACGATCCCCGTGACGCAGCGCGCGAGGAACTCCCGGTCGTGGCTCACGATGACGAGCGGCTGGCGGGCCCCGGCGACGAACCGCTCGAGGCGCTCCAGGCCGTCGAGGTCGAGGTCGTTGGTGGGCTCGTCGAGCAGGAGCACGTCATAGCGCTGGAGAAGGAGCGCGGCGAGCCCCACGCGGGCCGCCTCGCCGCCGGAGAGCGCCGTCATCGAGGCGTCGAGCCCCACCCCGAGGCCGACGTCGGCCGCGACCCCCGGCGCTCGCGCGTCGAGGTCCGCCCCGCCGAGGGCGAGCCAGTGCTCGAGCGCCTCGCCGTAGGCGTCCGCCACGCCAGGAGCATCGGGGCCGACGGCGAGCGCCTCGGCGGCCGCGTCCATCCGCTCGCTCGCCGCGGCGACCCCCGTGCGGCGGTGCAGGTGCTCGATCACGGTCTCGCCCGGAACGCGCTCGGGCTCCTGGGCGAGGTAGCCGATGCTCGCGTGCGGCGGGGCTAGCGTGACGCGCCCGTCGATGTGGGCGGTCGGGTCGAGGCCCGCGAGCGCGCGCAAGAGCGTCGACTTGCCCGCGCCGTTCGCCCCGACGAGCCCCCACACGTCTGCGGGGGCGATCGTGAAGGTCAGGTCGGAGAAGAGCTGGCGCGCCCCGTGGGACGCACCGAAGCCCTGCACGTGGAGGGTCGCGGACACCGACCAAGGCTAGACGCCGGGACCCGCTGCCACGGAGTCGATATCGCTCAGCCCGAGTACTTCACCTTCGACGTCGTGTACGCCTTGCACGTGATCTTGCCGACCACGCGCTTCGACACGACGGCCTGATACTTCTTGCCGACCTTGAGGTTGACGGGGATCACCCAGTAGCCGTCCCCGTTGCCGCTCGGCGAGCCCGTCTTCTTGTCCATCCCCACGAGCTTGCGGCTCTTGCCGGGCCGGACGAGATACAGCTTCACCTTGCGGTTCTTGACGCACTTGGCGTTCTTCGAGCTGACCCTCCCGAGCGCGGCCTCGCCCCCGTACTTGGTGAGCCCGAACGACGACGCCGTCTTGACGGTCTTCTTCTTCGCCGCGGCCTCGACGGCCGAGGCGCGGCTGGGCCCGTCGACTGCGTGGGCGGTGGGTGTGCCGAGCAGCGCGAACACCACCCCGATCGCGAGCACCCGCCAGAATCGCTTCGTCACCGTGATCTCCCTCCCGGATCCCGCTCAGCGGGAGGGCCGTGGCAGGCCTCCGCCGATTCTCGGCGGCCCGGAACCGGACGACAAGGATGAAATCGCCCGTCACGCTCCAGGTTCACCCGCTGCGGCGTGCTCGTAGCCGACCAGCCAGTGCAGCCCGAAGCGGTCCACGACCTGCCCGTCGCTCGCGCCCCACTCGCGCGCCTCGAGGGGTTCGACCACGCGTCCGCCGTCGGACAAGGCCTCGAACCAGGCGTGGAGGGTTGCGGGCTCGGCGGTGCCGAGGAGGGAGAACATGAGGCCCTCGGTGCGCAGCGGGGCCTCGCCCTCCGCGGCGTCCGAGGCGTAGAGGGCGACCGTGCCGTCGAGGATGCCGTGGGCGATTGCGTCAGGCGGGCCGTCGGTGCGCCCGAACTCGGCGTAGGTGTGCAGCTCGGGGGTGCCGCCGAAGGTCGCGGTGTAGAACGTGAGCGCCTCGCGCGCGGTGCCGGGGAGCAAGAGGTAGGGCTTCGGTGCCTTCATGCGCCGATGGTAGGTGCGACCTCCGACACCCGCCCGCCGAGAGCTACGGCACGACGACGGTCATCCCCGCCGCCGCGACCGCCCCCGGGCGCCCGAGGGCCTCGAGCGCGGCGGGCGCCTCGTCGAGCGACACGGTCCGTCCCACGAGCCGCCCAGGGTCGAGCTCGCCGCTCGCGATCCGCGCGAGCATCGCCGGGTACTCGCCAGCGCCCATGCCATGCGAGCCGTAGACCTCGAGCTCCCACGCGACCACGCGATCCATCGGCAGCGGCGTACGGGCGTGCTCGGCGAGCAGCAGCCCCACCTGCACGTGCCGGCCCCGGCGCCGCAGCGCGAGGATGCTCGCCTCGGCCGTGGCTGGGTCGCCGAGGGCGTCGATGCCGACGTGGGCGCCGCCGTCGGTCACGGCGACGACGGCGTCGGCGAGGGCGTGCGGTGTCAGGTCAGCAGGATCGACGACGACGGTGGCCCCCAGGTGCTGCGCCGCTTCCCGTGCTGTCTGGGAGACGTCGACGGCGACCACGCGCGCCTCCGTCGCCACCCCGATCTGCACCGCGCTGAGCCCCACCCCGCCGCAGCCGAAGACGGCGAGCCACTGCCCCGCGCCGAGCCGCCCGTGCACGGTGAGCGCGCGGTAGGCGGTCGCGAACCGGCAGCCGAGCGAGGCCGCCGTCACCGAGTCCATCGCGTCCGGCAGCTCGATCAGGTTGACGTCCGCGTGGTCGATCGCGACGAGCTCCGCGAAGGAGCCCGCGTGCGTGAAGCCGGGCTGGGTCTGCCGTTCGCACACCTGCGGCTCGCCCGCTGCGCACGCGCCGCAGGTGCCGCACGCGCACACGAACGGGACCGTCACACGCTGGCCGGGATGCCAGTCGCGCACGTGCGGACCGACCTCGGTGATCGTCCCGGCGAGCTCGTGCCCGGGCGCATGGGGCAGCGGGACGCCGTCGTCGTGCCCCTGCCAGCCGTGCCAGTCCGACCGGCACACGCCCGTCGCCTCGACGCGGATCACCGCGCCGTGCGGCGGGCACTCCGGCGCGGGGACATCGGTGACGCGCAGCGGCCCCCCGAAAGCCTCGAAGACGACGGCGCGCATCAGGCGCCGGGCCGCAGGAGCACCTTGATGGCGCGGCGCTCGTCCATCGCGGCGTAGCCCTCGGCGACCTGGGACAGCGGCAGCTCGAGGTCGAACACGGGCGAGGGATCGAGCCGGCCGTCGAGCACCTCGGGCAGCAGCTCGGGCAGGTAGGCGCGCACCGGGGCCACGCCGCCGCGCACCGTGAGGTTCTTGTCGAACATGTCCCACGGCGGAATGCCCTCGCCCGCGCCGATCGGGACGCCCACGAAGCCGACCGTCCCGCCCGGCCGCGCGACGCCGAGCGACGTCTCCCACGACAGCTTCGACCCGACCGCCTCGATCACGTGGTGGAAGCCGAGCCCGCCGGTCTCCTCCTTGGCGCGTGCGAGGGCGTCCTCGCCGCGCTCGGGGATCGCGTCGGTGGCGCCGAACCGCCGGGCGACGGCGGTGCGGTCCTCGTGGCGGCTGAAGATCGTGATGCGCTCCGCGCCGAGTCGCTTCGCCGCGAGCACCGCGCACAGGCCCACGGCACCGTCGCCGACGACGGCCACGTGGGAACCCGGGCCGACCCCAGCTGCCCGGGCCGCGTGGTGACCCGTGCCCATGACATCCGACAGTGCCAGGAGCGCGGGGATGAGCTCGGAGCCCTCGCCGACCGGCGCGGCGACGAGCGTGCCGTCCGCCTGCGGCACGCGGACCTTCTCGCCCTGGCCGCCGTCGACACCGGGCGAGCCCCAGCCGCCACCGTGCAGGCACGAGGTGTGCAGTCCCTCGAGGCACAGCTCGCACGTGTTGTCGCTCCACACGAACGGGGCGATGACAAGGTCGCCCTCGCGGATCGTGCTGACGGCGGAGCCGACCTGCTCGACGACGCCGAGGAACTCGTGGCCGATCTGCCACGGGCCGTCCGGGCGCTCCCCCTCGCGGCGGTACTGCCACAGGTCGGACCCGCAGATGCAGCTCGCGACCACGCGGACGACGGCGTCCGTGGGCACGGCGATGCGAGGGTCGGGGAGGACTTCCAGGCGGACGTCGCGGTAGCCGTGGATGCGGGCGGCCTTCATGGAGACGATTCTCCACCTCCGTCTTCGCCTCCATGGCAGCCGCGAGAGCGCAGTCTCGCGCGTCACCCGCCTTCGACGGATCGCCTACGGCCGGTCGGCGGCGCCGAAGAGCTCCTCGGCCAGGGAGGTCAGCCGGATCCCGGCGTCTTCGATACGTTCGAGCTCGGCCTCCGGATAGGTGCCCTCGGGGTAGAAGAAGTGGTTGCTGACGTCGACGAAGGAGTGGGCGAGCACCTTGGGGACCGTGTCCTGGTCGCGGTAGGTCTCGACGAGGCGCTCGATCGCGGCGACGAGGCGGTCGAAACGGGCCCGGTCGAGCCCGTCGTGCATCCGGAGCTGGACGGGGATGGAGTTCTCACCGAGCAACAGCTCCGTGACGGTGTCGATCGCTTCCTCGGTGGTCATGGCGCTCACCCGTTCACACTCCCCTGATGGCTGATCTGCCCGGCGACGAGAGTGAGCGAGGCGGTCACACCGCGCAGCGTGTCCGCCGTCGTCGTCGAGGCTGGGAACGCGTCGAGGACGGCGAGGTCGGCGGGCTCTCCCACGGCGACCCGCGAGCGCACCGAGGAGGCGAGGGCCGTCGCGAGGTCGAGTCGCTGTTCGGGGTGCCAGGGTTCGCGGTCGTCGCGGGAGCGGAACACGGCCGCCGCGATCGCGGCCCAGGGGTCGAGGGGTGCGACGGGGGCGTCGGAGCCGAAGGCCATGCGCACCCCGGCCCGGGCGAGGGAGCCGAAGGCGAAGGCGCCGGCGGTGCGACCTGCCCAGTGGTGGTCGGCGACGTCGCGGTCGTCCATGGCGTGCTCGGGCTGGACGCTCGCGGTGATGCCCAGGCGGGCCATGCGGGCGGCGTCAGCGGCCCCGACGAGCTGGGCGTGCTCGATGGTGCCGCGGGCCCCACTCGCCTCGAAGGCGTCGAGGGCGAGGGTGTTGGCGCGGTCGCCGATCGCGTGCACGGCCGCCGCGATCCCCTTCGAGCGCGCGTACCTCAGCAGCGTCGTGAGCTCGTCGGTCGGGGTGTTGAGCGTCCCGTAGGCGCCGGCGCCCTGCATGTCGGGGTATGGGTCGGCGCAGTAGGCGGTGCGCGAGTTGAGCGAACCGTCCGAGATGATCTTGAGCGACCCGAGCCGCAACAGCCCGTCGGTCCCGGGGAGCACCTCACCCGTGGCGAGCTCGTGGGCGACCGGCCAGTCGAGGTGCTCGCGCCACACCCCGGCGTCGACCTGCAGCCACCGCGAACCGCCTTCGATGCGCCGCGTCCACGCCGCGGTGTTGTCGGCGATCTCGAAGTCGACGATCCCCACCACGCCCCGGGCGGCGGCCTCGCGCGCGGCCTCGTCGACCCACTGGTCGAGCACCTCGGTGGGCACCACGTCGATCGCGCTCATGCGGCCCATCCAGTCGGTCTCCTTCATGAAGCCCGTGGGGTGGCCGGCGCCCCCGAGGATCGTGAGGGCGCGCGTGTTGAACCACGCCGAGTGCAGGCCGCCCGACACGACGACGACGGCGACGTCCGGCGGCACGCCCTCCTTGGCGAGGGCGTCGTCGAGCAGGGCCGACGTCGGCTCGTCCGGCCAGAGCGCGTCCCGGAGCCCTCGGCCCACGAGCACGACGTCGGGCGGCGGTGGGGCCACGCGCGCCCGCTCGGCCATGATCGCGGCTGCCTCCGCGGCGGACTTCGCGTGCCCGACGTCGACCCGTTGGCGGTCGAGCGCCCACTGCGTCATGTGGACGTGGTTGTCCCACAGGCCGGGCATGAGCCAGCGGCCCTCGAGATCCACGACGTCGTCCACACCGGACGTGCTGAGATCCGGGCCGACCGCCACGATGCGACCGTCCACGATGGCTACGTCGACCAGCCCGGGAGCCGAGCCGTCATCAGCGTGCTCACCGACCCGCGCCCCGCCGTCGTCGGCGAAAGGCACGAGCCGCGCGCCACGCAGCACCATCGTCGCGCTCATCTCGCCATCTTCGCAGGGGTTGACGAGGGTCGACTGCACGCCCATAGTTAGGTGTATGCCTAACTATGGGGAGACCGAGCGGGCGGATCTGGTGTTCCGCGCCCTGGCCGAGGCGCGACGGCGTGCCATGGTCGAGCGCCTCACCCGCGGCCCGGCCACGGTCTCCGAGCTCGCGGCACCCTCGGGGCTCTCGCTCCCGACCGTGCTGCAACACCTCGGCGTCCTCGAGGACGCCGGGATCGTCACGTCGAGCAAGCTCGGGCGCACCCGCACCGTCTCGCTCGTCCCCGGCTCGCTCGACGGCGCGACCTCCTGGCTCGCCGCCCAGCGCACCCCAGCCGAACGGCAGGCCGACCGGCTCGCCACCTACCTCGAAGGAGACACCCCATGAGCGTCATCCACTCCGGCTTCACCATCACGCGCGACATCGCCGTCCCCGTCGAGCGCACCTTCGCCGCGTTCGCCGACCGCGCCCAGAAGAAGGCCTGGTTCACCGACGGCCCCCAGTGGGACACCACCGAGGAGGCCTTCGACTTCCGCGTGGGCGGCGTCGAGGTCGCCGAAGGCCAGTTCCACGGCGGCCCGCTGTCGCGATTCGTCGCGACCTACACCGACATCGTCACCGGCGAGCGGATCGTTCTGACGTACGACATGTGGATCGACGGCACGCACATCTCGACGTCCGTCGCGAGCTACGAGTTCGAGGCAATCGACGGCGGGACGCGCTTCACGCACACGGAGCACGGCGTGCACCTCGACGGCCTCGACTCCCCCGACGGCCGCGAGGAAGGAACGCGCCAGATCATCGAGGTGCTCGCGGGCTACCTCGAGAACTCGAGAGTGTCTACGCCGACGGTCGATCCAGCCTTCACGTTGTCAGCGCACCGCCCTAGGCTCGCACTGTGGCCGCGGACTTTACTAGGGATCAGAACGCTGGCGCCTGCCAGGAGGACGTCGACACAGCGTGGGACGAGGTCATCGACCGTCGGGGCGAAGAGATCCTGAACGGCAAGGCCAATCTTGTTGACGGGCGCGAGGCACTCGCACGAGTCCGCGCCGAAGTGGCCGCGCGCCGCACGTGACGTTCACGAGACGTCAGCACGTCGAGGCTCACGAACAGCGCCGCACCGCAGCCGGTTGGTCGAGCACCAACAAGGAGCGGATCAAGCGCTCGTCGGGTACGTCGAAAAGTGGGATCTGCGGTGGCTCAGGGCCGCGTCGCCGTCGGGTTCGCCGCGCGCACGGCCGCGGCGAGTGCCGGGTTGGCGTAGGGCTGGGTCGCCGGGTCGGCCTCGAGCTGGTCGACAACACGCCCTACGACCTCTGCGGGCCGGTTCTGCGACATCTTGTTGCGACCCTGCCACCGCGTGATCCGCATCCGGAACGCCCGCGCACCCCGCGCGAGCGCCTCGGCGACGTCGGGCGAGTGCTCCATGAGCATCGGCTCGGGCAGCGCCTTCTCGTACTTGCGCTGCAGTCCCGCGAGCACCTCAAGGTTCTCGCGGGGGTCCATCACCGGTTCCGGGACGCCATACAGATGCGCGACGACGAAGTCCCAGGTGGACGCCGTCGTCCCCGCCTGGTACCAGCTCGATGAGACGTAACCGTGCGTGCCCTGCACGACCACCATCGCCTCGGCACCGGAACCGAGCTCGTGGTTCTCGTCGTCCGGGCGCCCGAAGTGCCCCGTGATGACGAAGTCGTCACCGTCCTCGATGACGACGGGCACGTGCGAGGCGACGAGGCCCCTGCTCGTGTGGCTCACGAGGGTCACCCAACCGTGCTCGCGCACGAGGTCGCGGACGACGCTCTCGTCGGTGATGCGGTAGATCGGCGAGTCGAGCACGGTGCCTCCTGGGATGGGTACCGCCCCGCGTAGGGACGACGACGGCGGGACGCCCGCGAGTTTTCAGCCGAGGAGGGCGGGAATGACACGCTCGGCGAGGAGCGGAGCGAGGTCGCTCGGCAGTGGGCGGGCCGTCGGGTCGAGCCAGCGCAGCTCCGCGATCTCCGCGGCGGGAGCGACGTCTGCCGGTGCGGGGTGCTGGAAGATCGTGCCGACCACCTCGAGGCCCGGCTCGTTCGCGGCGTCCGCGCGGAACGTCCCCACGAGTGTCAGGGCGGCCGGGTCGAGCTCGACACCGATCTCCTCGCGGCACTCGCGCACCGCCGCCGCGAGCGCGTCCTCGCCGGACTCGGGCTTGCCACCCGGGAGCATGAACCGCCCGGTGCCGCGCTTGCGGACGGTCAGCAGCGAACCGTCGTCGGACAGCAGGACGACTCCGCTGACGATGATCACTTCGGAGGGCACGGTCGCCCATCCTAGGTTGCGGCGACGCTCTCCCGGACGCGTCACCACCATCGGCGAAGCCACCCGGTGCGCTTCGCCCCGAGCCGCATCTCGATCCCGGCGTCGGCGAGCTTCGCCAGAACGCGTGATCTCTCAGCGGGTGTGAGGGTGACGCAGAGCAGATATGCGTCGTAGATCTCCCCGGGCCGCAGCCATGAACTATCGCGCCCCGCCTTGCCGTAGAACGAGTGGGGTGCAAACCGAACGAGCCACTCCAACTCTTCGGAGTCCGGGTCGGACACCTCGACGAAAGTGTGCTTGCTCGCGGCGTGGCTCAGCGCCATCTGCTGGGTCATGGCGGCAGCGCCCTCCATGCTGTCCGCACCTTCGTGCCACTCGATCTCGAAGTACCTGAGATCCATCTCCTCGATGAGCAGAGCGAGAGTCCGCCGAGCCTTTGCAAGCTGGTCAGCAGACGTGACGGTGTAGTCAAGGCACCAGGTGGTCGTGGTGCTCACTCGCCATCCCTTCCACTCCGACGGGCAGCAGGAGACTCACGGCTCGACTCCGCCTCTCTCGACGCCCTCACCCACACGATCAGTGCGGGAAGTCCCAGCGCGATGGACGCGAAGAGCACGGTGTCGTTCTCCCACACCATCCCGAGCAGGGCACCGGGTCCACTGAGCCAGAGGATGACACCCGCCACTGCGCGCAAGATCGTCGTACTGCGCGATCGTTCGCTGCTCGGGTCGGCCTGGGCGTCTTCCGACCTGAGTTGGGTCATTCGGGTTAGTGCCTTGCGGCGGATGTGCCACCGCAGCCCAGTCCGTGCGTCATCGCAGGTCAAGGGCCAGTTTCGGTCTGGACGCCGACGACGCTGCGTCCAGGCGGCGATCAACGCTACGCCCGCGCGCAGTGTCGGGAGCGGTAGTCAACAGCGACACGCCGCCCAACCGCGGCGCGAGGATCTCCTTCAGGTCCGCCAAGGCCACAAGTCAGGCACCGGAGCCGCCATCGGTAGCGCCGAGGAGCACCTCAAGGTAATGCGAACGGCCGGATTAGTGCCTTGCTGAGGCAAGCTGTCGCAGCATCTGCGCAGGTCAACGGCTTGCCGCGCCGAGAGCCGGGACCCCGATGACCCAAGTCAGGTCCAAGCTGCGCCACACCGTCGGTGGCGATGCGACCGGGCCGAGCACGCTGGACTGGTGGCGCAGCACGTCGATGTCGGCGATCGCCTCACCGTCGTCGGCGAGCATCACAGCGACGTCGACCAGCACCCTGCCACGGTCGTGGAGCGGCGTGAACGAGCGGCGTGCCATCGCCGCGGAGAGCTCGCTGGTCAGGCCGGTTCGGTCGGCCAACAGACGAAGTCCCACGCTGCCGGCGTGGGCCACCACGCCGACACCATCGGCGGACACGGACAACCCACTGGACCACGAAGTACGCTTCACCTACGGAGTGCCTTCCAAGTTGGAGATCTTGAACTGTCGCAAGTCCAAGTTTCCCCTGCTGGGCAGGCACTTCCGTGTTTCTACGCGCCGATCACGTCGCGCCGGGGTGAACGATCCGGGCTAAGGCGAATGACCCAAGTCAGGCCAGGTTATGAATGCTCCTCGTCAACGCCGTGTTCGGCAAGATCAGCTTCGTCCGCAGCGCGAAGAGTTCTATCTGCCCTTAAAAAGACCACGAGGGCTGGAAGACCCAGGGCGCCGGAAAGGTCGGCTGAGGGCTTGTGACCTGCGGAAACCCGGACTG
>CAZECM010000014.1:0-50944 GCA_964510785.1 uncultured Cellulomonadaceae bacterium
CCTCATGAGCGAGGTCGCGGGGCTCGCCGACGACGTGGTGCTCATGAGGTGGCTCGACAGCAGCACGGTGCCCCCGGCGTCGGCATGCCCGCGGAGCAGCCCGCGGATCCAGCGGATGCCCTCGGGGTCCAGCCCGTTGACCGGCTCGTCCAGCACCAGGGCTTCCGGTTCGCCGAGCAGCGCCGCCGCAAGACCGAGCCGCTGGCCCATCCCGAGGGAGTAGCGACCGACCCGCATCCCGCCGTCGTCGGCGAGACCTACCTGCTCGAGCACCTCGGCGACTCGAGTGCGCGGGATGCCGTTGCTGCGCGCCACCCACGTCAGGTGGTTCCGCGCGGTGCGGGAGCGGTGGGCGCCCGAGCCGTCGAGCATCGAGCCGACGGTGCGCAGCGGGGCGCGCAGGCTCGCATAGGGGCGCCCGGACACGAGGGCGTGACCGCCGTCGGCCCGGTCGAGGCCCAGCAGGATGCGCAGCGTGGAGGACTTGCCGGCCCCGTTTGGCCCGAGGAAGGCGGTCACCCGACCGGGGCGGGCCTCGAAGCCCACCCGGTCGAGGACGGTGCGTGGGCCATGGCGTTTGACGAGGTCGTCGATGAGGATCATGGCGTCCATCCCAGCCCGGGCCGGCATGGTGGGCATCGCCCCCAGGTCGGGAGTTCCCGCCGGACGCCGGACCAGGGTTCGTCAGACCCAGGGCCGATGTGCCGCGCCGTCACGAAACCTAGACTCGGCCGGATGGACACCGCCGAACGGCCTGTGCTGCGCTCGCGCGTTGGTGTGGTCGCCGTCGTCGTCATCGTGGCGCTCGTGCTGGTGCTGTCGACGGTCGCCGTGGGCTCGCCGGTGGCGCAGCTCACCATCCTGCTCGTGGCCGCCGGGATCGCCGTGGGAGTGCTCGTCTGGGCGCTCCTCGTCTCCCGCAGGCAGCGCCGCGTCTACGAGGACGAGCTCACCACGTGGGCCGCCGAGCGGGCGGCGCAGGACGAACGGCTGCGCATCGCCCGCGAGCTGCACGACCTCGCCTCCCACGGGCTCGGCCTCATCACGGTGCGCGCCGCCGCTGCCCGTACCGTGAGGGGCCCGGCCGGCGATGACGAACGGCAGGTGGCGCTCGCAGACATCGAACGTGCCGGGCGGGCGGCGACGACCGAGCTGCGGCGCATGCTCGCGGTGCTGCGCAGCACCGACGACGACGGCGCCCCGCTGCGGCCCGCGGAGACGCTTGCCGATCTGCCGGGGATCGTGGCCGACGCCGCGCTCGTCGCAGCCGAGCTCGAGGTGGGTGAGCTGGGTGAGGTGACTGCGGGGGCGCAGCTCGCGGTGTGCGCCGTCGTCCGCGAGGGTCTTTCCAACGCGGCCCGGCATGCCGGACCCGCACGAGTGCGCGTCTCCGTCACCCGGGAGGGGGCGGGCATCGAGGTGAGGGTGGACGACGACGGCGTACAACCGGGCTGGTCTCCTCACCCCGGCGCGGGAGCCGGGCTGGTCGGGCTGCGCGAGCGCGTGAACCTGCTCGGGGGTGCCGTGACGGCCGGCCCGCAGGGGAGCGGGTTCCGACTCACCGCCCGCATCCCCGACGAGGGGCAGGGATGACCGGCCCGGTGCGCGTGCTCGTCGTGGACGACCAGCCGTTGATCCGCCACAGCCTGCGGCTCGTGATCGACGGTGCTCCGGATCTCGCCGTCGTCGCAGAGGCCGGCACCGGGGCGAGCGCCGTCACCGAGGCCGCGCGGCTCGTGCCCGACGTCGTGCTCATGGACGTCCGCATGCCCGGTGGTGACGGGATCGAGGCCACGCGACGCATCGTCGCCGATCCTGGGCTGGGTGGTACCCGGGTGCTCGTGCTGAGCATGTTCGAGCTGGACGAGTACGTCTATGCCGCGCTGCGGGCGGGGGCGAGCGGGTTCCTGCTCAAGGACGTGGAGCCCGCCTCGCTGCTCGACGCGGTGCGGCGCACGCACGCGGGGGAGTCGCTGTTCGCTCCCGTGATCCTTGCGCGGCTCGTGGAGCACTACCTGGCGCGGGGGTCGGTGCCGCCGGTGCGGGCGCCCGGTGTGTTGACGGCGCGCGAGGCGGAGGTGCTCACGCTCGTGGGGCGCGGGCTGTCCAACCATGAGGTCGCGGGCTCGCTCACGATCTCGATGGGGACCGTGAAGTCGCACATCGGGAGCCTGCTGGCGAAGCTGCACGCCCGGGACCGGGCACAGCTCGTGATCGCCGCGTACGAGCACGGTCTCGTCGACCCGCCCGGGCCCCGATAGCTGCCTCAACCCGTAACCCGCAACCCGCTGCGCGAGTTCGTGAGTCCTGCGCCAGTTCGTTGGTCCGGACTCACGAACTCGCGCTGGACTCACGAACTCGGCGAAGAGCGCGGTCGGACGTTCCTACACCTCGATCTGCTCGTCGTGGCTCGGTGCGCGATCGATCATGGTGAGCACGGTGAGCCGTTCGCGCTCCGACAGTGGCCTTGCCATGGTCGGAGTCGACGAAGGCTGTCGTGGTTGGATGGTCGAGTCCGCTGCTCCGCCGGCGCGTGGAGCCTGGCACGGCGAGAGGGACGCGAGATGACGAACGAGGAGCGCGGCACGGTGGCCGTGGTGGGCGCGCACGGGAAGATCGGTCAGCTGCTCACGGCGGAGCTCACCGCGCGCGGGTACCGGGTGCTCGGTGTGCACCGCAAGCCCGAGCAGGTCGCAACCGTGGAGGCCGCGGGGGCGGTCTCGGTGCTGCACGACCTCGAGCAGGGCACTCCCGAACGGCTCGCGGACGCGCTGCGCGGGGTGGCGGGGCGCGGCGTCGACGTGCTCGTCTTCACGGCCGGAGCCGGGCCCGGGTCGGGACCGGCGCGCAAGCTGACGGTGGACCTCGGCGGTTCGCGACAGTCGATCGAGGCGGCCCGCCTCGCGGGCATCTTGCGCTTCGTGCAGGTCTCCTTCATCGGCGCGGACGCCGACGCCGCACCCACGGGCGACGAGAGCTGGGACGCTTACCGCGCGGCGAAGCGTGACGCCGACGCCGAGCTCCGGGCCACCGAGCTGGACTGGACGGTCGTGCGCCCCGGGTCGCTCACCGACGAGCCCGGCACCGGACTCGTCGACCTCGGGGCGGACCTGGGCCGAGGGAAGACCTCCCGCGCCAACGTCGCTACCCTGATCGCCGAGGTGCTCGAGGCACCGCAGACCATCGGGCTCAGCCTCGACGTGCTGGACGGGCAGACACCGGTGGCCCAGGCCGTGGCAGCACTCACGGCCTAGACCACTGGGCCCACGAGCGGCGCTATCTCGATGACGTCATCTCCGCGACCCGCAACCGCCACGCGTGCACCTCCGCCAGGGTCGCGCCGCCGCGAAGCTCGAGCCGCCCCAGCTCGGAGCCGGTGGACCACGCTCGCGTGGTGACGGGCAGACCGGCACCGACGAACGCCTCGACCACGGAGTGGTCCACGAGCACCCGTAGCGGCACCGGCTCGTCGAGCGGATGCCTCACCGTGCGGGTGCGGGTCCCGCGCTCGGGCGGCCCGGTCACCTCGACCTCGATGTGATCGTCGTCGATGCGCCTGACGGAGATCCGAGCACCACGTTGCGCGGAGTCGAGAGCCCGCACGGCGACCGCACAGCTGCCTCCGACGGGCAGCACCAGCCGGGCGTCCAGGTCCCATCGGGGTCCGGCGTCGATCGGTGCTACGCCGTCGTCGGGCACGACGGCGACCTCATCGGAACGCAACACCGCGACCTCGGCCGACGGGGTGGCGACCACGTCGCCGCCCGGAGCGAGCGAGAGCACGAACGGCACCCCGGCCGAGCCCGCCCAGCCGCGCCGCAGGTGCTCGACCTCGGACAGCAGGTCCTGCGTGATGGACCACAGCAGCACGCGCCCGTCCGGGTGGATGCTCGGGTTGCCGCCCGTGAAGTACCCACCCAGGTCGAGGCCCTGCGGGGCGTCGTCGTCCGGGGTGAAGGTCGCCGTCGCTGCGTCCCAGACGCCCACGTGGCACCACTGGTGCTGCAGCCAGTGCTCGCTCGGCCCGTCCCACCAGGGCGAGTAGCCCAGCAGGTGCCGCATGCGACCGTCGTCACCGACGCCGAGCGGCACCAGGAAGGGCAGCTCCCACATGACGCCCGTCTCGGGCCGGGCCGCGGCGTCACCCACGAGCAGGGGGCCGTGCAGCTCCCACGGCCCCTGGGCCTGTGGCGCGGAGAAGAGCAGCGCGGTCCCGCCGGCGCCGTCCAACCCGGCACCGACGAGCTGGAACCACGTGCCGCGCTCGCGCCACACGAACGGGTCGCGGAACTCGCCCGGCAACGGCGTGAAGCCGAAGCGCGTCAGGGACTCCTGCGGCCCGGGGAGCCTGGTGACTGGCTCGCCGTGGGGCAGCCACGCGCGCAGGTCGGGGTCCTCCGGGTCGGCGGCTACCGCGAGGGCGGTCCGCTGGTTGGGGGAGTCCCGGAAGTCCCCGGCGGTGAAGAAGAGGACGGGACGGCCGAGCTCGTCGTGGCAGGAGCTGCCCGACCAGATGCCGTCGGGGGCGTACGGGACGTCATGTCCGGAGAGCGCGGTACCGAGGTCCGTCCAGTCGACGAGGTTGTCGCTGACCGCGTGCCCCCACGTGATCTCGCCCCAGAAGGGACCGAGCTCGTTGCGCTGGTACAGCATGTGGTGGCGGCCGCCGTGGTGCACGATCCCGTGCGGCTCGTTCATCCAGCCGGTCGGCGGCATGAAGTGCCAGCGGGGCCGGTCGGGATCGTCGTCGGCGGTCGCCGACGCCCACCGCTCCGCCGGATCCTCGTCGGGAGGGGTTGCGGTGCCGCCGACGGCGAGGAGCCCGGTGAACCCGCCGTACCAGACGACCGTGTCGGCCACCTCCGACTCGTTCGGCAAGGGCGCCGTCTCGATCGTCCACCGTGCCCCGTCCGCCGTGGCCACGCGCACCTCGCCGTGGTCCGTCTCGGCGATCACCTCGGACTCGGCGACCTGCACGTGTACCCGCGTCCAGCGCAGCAGGGGCACGGGAGCGTCGATGTGCCTGTCCTGGTCCTCGACGGAGGAACGGAGCGTCACGCGACCCGTGCGGTCCAGACCGAGGTGCCACGAGGCGCCGTCGGCGTCCGCGTGCAGCACGACCGTGAGGCCACCGGGCTCGGTGCCCACCGCCGCCGGTGCGAGCCACACGTCGAACGCGGTGCCCGGTGGTGCGTCGATCGGGGGTCGGGACGGGGTGCGCACGGGGCCGAGGTGGACGGTCACCTCGGGACGAGCAGCCTCGGCCGTCATCGGGACGCCCCGGGCACCAGGGTGGCCGGGCGGCGGAGCGTGAGCGTGCCGTCCTGGTCGGTCTCGACGGGGTAGGGGTCGGACAGCCCGCCGACGAAGGGGCCGTCACCCACGAACTGCAGGAACGCCAGGAACACGAGGTTCCCCTCGGGATCGCGCTCGAAGCGCCCCGCGTACAGCTCGCCGGCCGGGTCTCCCGAGAAGAACCCCGCGCCGGGGCTGTGCCAGGGGCCGGACTCGGTGGGTCCGGTCACGTAGTGGGTGCCTGTCTCGACGGGGTGCTGCTCGCGGCGTCGGACACTGTGCTGGCTCCCGTACACCGAGTACGACAGGTACCAGCGGCCGGACGCCTCGAAGAGCTGGGGCACCTCGAGGTGTCCGAACTCGCCCGGCGCGTACATCGGCTCCTCCGCCCGCCAGGTCAGCAGGTCGTGGGAGCGAGCGAACCCGACGACACCTCGCTCGTCGACCTCGCCGCCCGGGGCGCGGGCCGTGAACAGCATGCGGTACTCCTCGGCCTCGCCCGAACGGTAGACCCACGGGTCGCGCCAGTCCACGCCGCCCCACCCGGGCACGGATCCTTCATAGTGGCTCGGGTCGAACGTCAGGACGGGCTCGGGAAGCTTCGTCCACGTCACGAGGTCGTCGCTCGTCGCGAGACCGATGCGCTGGTGGTTGCCGCGCTCGCGGGTGTTGATGCCGGTGTAGAACAAGTTCCAGCGACCCTCGGCGAAGAACACCGACCCGGTCCAGGTCGCGAGGTCGTCCCACGCACCGGGTTCGCCGGGCCCGAGCGCATCCGGCAGCACCGTCCACTCCCGCAGGTCCGTGCCGACGGCGTGGCCCACCCGGGCGGACTCGTGACGCAGGTCGGGGTCCTCCAGCGACTTGGGGGCCTTGAGGAAGAAGAGGTGGTAGTCGGCGCCGTCCCTGGCGATCCAGAAGTCCCAGGTCCAGCAGTCGTCGAGCAGCAGCATGTCAGTCCTTGAGTGAGAGAGGTGCGACGGACGGGGTGGGCGCCGTGCGGAGCGCCCACCCCGAGGTCACGAGGTCAGGCGGCAGCGTTGAAGCGGTCGAGCGCGCCCTGGTAGAGCTCCACGAGCCGGTCGAGACCGATCGAGCCGAGCTGGGCGACGTACCCGTCCCAGTCCTGCTCGACCCCGCCGTTCGCGATCCACTGAGCGCGCCGTGCGTCCACGAGCGCCGTGATCTCGGTCTCGATCTGGGCGATCTCCTGGGTCTCCTCGTTGGTGAACATGACGTTCGGGTAGTACTCCTTCTCGGCCCAGGGGAGGTAGTACTCCTCGAGGTCGGCCACGCGCTGCGAGGCACGCGGCTCAGGGAGCACGACGTTCGTGAAGTCCTCCTTGAGCGTCACGCTCGGACCGCCGGGGGCGACCTTCTGGCGCAGCTCGCCGGCGGACTGGCCCTCGGGCAGCTCGATCTGCTGCAGCACACCGTCGGTGTTCTCCTCGAGCATGACGCCGATGGGACCCCAGGAGACCTGGGCGGACATCACCGGGTCGTAGAGACGGTCGACCCAGCGCATCGTGAGCTCGGGGTGCTTGTTGGCCCGCGTGATGGCGAAGGCTCCGCCGGAGAAGTCGGCACCGTTGGAGTGGCCCACGAGACGCCCGGCGGGACCCTCGAGCGCCGGGACGAGGGCGTAGTCGCCGGCACGGTCCGGGCCCACCACCTCTTCGGTCTCCCACCACACGTAGGAGCCGAGCGTCTCGATGTCGGTCTTCCCCTTGGCGAGGTAGGTCTTGTCGTCCTGCGTGAGCGCCTCCTGGTCGATGAGGCCCTCGGCGTACCAGTCGTGGAGCTTCGCGATCGCGGTCGCGTACTCCGGCTGGGCGGCCGTGTAGATCACCTTGCCGTCGCGCACGATCCGGTGCTGGAAGTTGTCCGGCATGCCGGAGATCGCGGCCATGACGTCGCCGATGTCCGCGCACCACCAGCCGTTGATGAAGCTCAGGGGGATCTCGTCGGCCTTGCCGTTGCCGTTGGGGTCCTGCTCCTTGAACGCCCGCAGGGTCTGCTCGAACTCCTCGACGGTGGACGGCATCGGCAGGCCGAGGGTGTCGAGCCAGGCCGTGTTGATCGACAGGAAGAACGGCACCGCGCCGATGCCGAGCTCCTCGGCCCGCGGGAGGGTGTAGATGTGACCGTCGGACGCCGTCACGGTGGCCTTCAGCTCCGGACGCTTCTCGAAGATCGCCTTGAGGTTAGGGGCGTGCTGGTCGATGAGGTCCTCGAGCGGGACGAGCGTGCCGTTGGTGCCGTAGGTGATGATGTCGCCCGCGGAGAACCCGGTGTTGTAGAACGCGTCCGGCAGGTCCCCGCCAGCGAGGATGAGGTTCTTCTTCTCCTGGTAGGCGGAGTCGGGGAGGTTCTCCCACTTGATGACGACGTTGGTGTCGGCCTGCCACTGCTGGACGAGGTCCATCGTGTCGTAGTCGGGCGCGAGCGGCGCCTTCTGGCCGGAGAACGTCAGGGTGACGGGCTCGTCGACGAGCGGGAGTCCCTCGGCGTTGAAGCTCGGGCCCTCACTGGTGGGGTCCTGCGCCGGGTTCGCCGAGCATGCGGCGAGCGCGAGAGAGGCACCGATCGCTCCGGTGACGACCCGAAGTGTCGTGGTTCGCATGGCATTCCTTTCTGGGTGGGAACACGGGTACGTCGTCGAACCCGTGTGGCAGGCGGTCTGATCAGCTCTTCACGGCGCCCAGGAGGGCACCCTTCGTGAAGTGCTTCTGGAGGAAGGGGACGAGCGCGATGATCGGCAGCGTGGAGACGACGATCGTCGAGTACTTCACGAGCTCGGCGACGCGTTGTGCCTGGGCGTAGGACTCGAGGTCACCGGTCATGGATCCGGTCGAGGAGAGGTCGGACTGGATGAGGATGTTGCGCAGCACGAGCTGCAAGGGGTACTTGCTGTCGTCGTTGAGGTAGATGAGGGCGTCGAAGAACGCGTTCCAGTTGCCGACGACGTGGATCATCACCATCAGCACGATGAGCGACTTGGCGAGCGGTACGGCGACCGTGAAGAAGAAGCGGAAGTCGTTCGCACCGTCCAGCTGCGCCGCCTCGCGGAGCTCGCCGGGGATGGTGACGTCGAAGAAGGAGCGTGCGATGAGCAGGTTCCACACCCCGACGGCGCCGGGCAGCACGAGTGCCCAGATCGTGTCGATCATGCCGAGCTGCTGCACCACGAGGTAGCGGGGGATCATCCCGCCGTCGAAGAAGAGGGTGATGACCAGCAGGAACGTGATCGTCTTGCGTCCTGGCAGGTCGGGCCGCGAGAGCACATAGCCACCGGTGACGATGAGCGTCACGCTGATCGCGGTGGCGAGTCCCGTGTAGAGCACCGAGTTGGCGAAGCCGCGGATGATGGTCGGGTCGGAGAAGATCCGCGCGTAGCCCTCGAGCGTGAAGCCCGACGGCGCGACGAGCACGTCGCCGTTGTAGACGGCGCTCGGCTCGCTCACCGAAGCGATGACGATGAAGTAGATCGGGTAGATGACTGCCAGCGCGCTGATCGAGAGGATGAGTACCGAGGCGCGGTCGAAGGCTCGGTCGCTCAGCCGGTTGCTCAGCGGCCGGCGTGTGATGCGGGTGATGGTGGTCACGGCGTCCTCAGATCAGCGAGTTCTGCTTGGCGCGCCGCGCCAGCCAGTTGAAGGTGAGCAGCAGCGCGAGGTTGATGACCGAGTTGAACAGGCCGATCGCAGCGGAGTAGGAGAACTGCGCCTGCTGGAGGCCGGCCTGGTAGACGTAGGTCTGGATGATCTGCGACGTCGAGATGTTGAGCGGCGTCTGCAGCAGCAGCGCCTTCTCGAAGCCCACGTTGAGCAGGTTCCCGACGGCGAGGATGAACAGGATCGAGACCACCGGTGCAATGCCCGGGAGGTCGATGTGGCGGATGCGCTGCAGGGCGCTCGCGCCGTCGATCCGGGCGGCCTCGTGCAGCGACGGGTCGATGCCCGCGAGCGCTGCGAGGTAGATCACCATCGAGAACCCGGCCTCTTGCCAGACGCTCGACCCGACGTAGAGCGGGCGGAACCAGCTGGGCTCGGCGACGAAGAAGACGGGGTCGCCACCGACCAGCGCGATCAGGTGGTTGACCATCCCCGACCTCGGTGAGAAGAGGACGTAGATCAGACCCACGACGATGACGGTCGAGATGAACGCCGGTGCGTAGAGCACCGTCTGCGCGAACGCCTTGAAGCGCCGGGAGATCACCTGGTTGACGAGCAGCGCAAGGATGATCGGGATCGGGAACGTCACCAGGAGGTTGGTGAGCGACAGCAGGACGGTGTTCTCGACGAGCATCCCGAACTGGAACGACGAGAAGAACCGCGTGAAGTGCGCCCAGCCCACCCATTCGCTGCCGAGGAAGCCCGCGGTGGGGTTGTAGTTGCGGAACGCGATCTGGACGCCGTACATGGGCCAGAACTTGAAGACGGCGAAGTAGACGAGCGTCGGGGCTAGTAGTACGTATAACTGCCAGCCGCGGACGACGCGTCGTGCGCGGCTCGGGCCGCGTCGGACCGGGCGCAAGGGCTGGACGGCGGGTACGGAGGTGGTTGCGCCCGCCGCCGCGGTCGTGCTGACGTCTGGTGCGCTCATCGTGACTCCCTGGGCGTACCGACCGACTCGCGCTCCACCAGCTCGCACCGCAGGTGCACGCGACGCTGCCCGGCGTTGGCGGGGGTGCGCACCGCGCCGCCGCTGAGCAGGAGCTCGACGGCGGCCCAACCCATCTCGCGGAACGGCAGGTTCATCGTGGTGAGCGCGGGGCGCAGGAACGGGGCGAGGATGTCCTGGTTGTCGAAACCGACCACCGACACGTCGTCGGGCACACGCAGGCCGCGCTCGGTCAGCGCCTGATAGGCGCCCCAGGCCGTGCGGTCGTTCGCGCAGAAGATGGCCGTGGGGGGCTCGTCGAGAGCGAGCAGCTCTCGGGTGAGCGTGTAGCCGTCGGGAGTCGCACCGGTACCGAAGCGGACGAGCGCCGGGTCGGGTTCCAGGCCCACGTCGGCGAGCGCCGCGAGGTATCCCTCGTACCGCCCCACGGCTGCGGGCAGTCCCGACTCGAGCCGCTCGATGTTGATGAAGCCGATGCGCCGGTGCCCCGTGGCGAGAAGCCGTTCGGTGGCGTCCCGCCCACCGCGCACCTCGTCGGGCGAGACCGACCACGTCTCGCCGCTCGGGTCGATGGCGTTGAGGACCACGACCTCGTAGCTGTCGAGCTCGCTGGGGACGACCACGGGCCGGTTGTACATCGAGGCGTAGATGAACCGACGCACCTGGTGGGAGAGCAGCTGGTCGACGGCGGCCCGCTCGAGCTCCGCGGAGCCGCCGGTGTTGGCGACGATGAGCAGCTGGTCGTCCTGCCAGGCGCGGTCCTGGGCACCTTCGATGACCCGGCCCGCGAAGGGGGCGCTCGCGACCTGGTCACCGATGAGACCGATCATCTCGGCGTGCCCGTCGCGCAGCGCCCGGGCGGTGGCGTTCGTGCGGTACCCGAGGTCCTCTGCGGTACGCCGCACGCGCTTCGCGGTCTCGTCGGAGACCCGCGAGCCGCGGTTGCCGCGCAGGACGAGGGAGACCGTCGCCTGGGAGACTCCTGCTGCGCGCGCAACATCCCACATGGTGGGTTGCGTTGGAGTCGACACCGGTGTCTCCCTGAGTTATACGTATAACGTCCGGAAACCAATGTACGGCCACTCACGCGGTCGCGTCAAGGGCGACGATGAGTGATGCGTCCGGTCCCCACTGGCCTAGCGTCTTCTCCGTGAACACCGAGACCCTCGACAGCCGGGGCGCGAACCCGCTGACCCAGCTCACCATCGGCGAGCTCCGCGGGCGCACGAGCATCAAGTGGCGCGCCTTCCCACCGGACGTGCTCCCGCTGTGGGTCGCGGAGATGGACGTCCCGCTCGCCCCCGCCGTCGCCGAGGCGCTGCGCTCCGCGCTCGACCGGAGCGACACGGGTTACCCGGCGGGCACGGCCTACGCCGAGGCGCTGCAGGCGTTCGCCGCCGCGCGCTGGTCCTGGCACGGGCTCGACGTCGGGCGCACGCGGCTCGTGCCGGACGTCATGCTCGGCATCGTCGAGTCGCTGCGACTGGTGACCGGCTCGGGGGACGCCGTCGTCGTCACCCCACCGGTCTACGCCCCCTTCTTCGCGTTCGTGACCCACGCGGACCGGCGGATCGTCGAGGCGCCGCTCACGCCGGGGGGCCGGCTCGACCCCGCGGCGCTCGCGGACGCGTTCGCGCGCGCCCGGTCGCTCGGCCCGAACCCGGCGTTCCTGCTCTGCAACCCGCACAACCCGACCGGGACGGTCCACACCCGGGCCGAGCTCGAGCAGGTCGCGGCGCTGGCCCGCGAGCACGGGGTGCGCGTGGTCTCCGACGAGATCCATGCACCGCTCGTGCTGCCGGGTGCGACGTTCACGCCGTTCCTCGACGTCGCGGGCGCGGAGAACGGCATGGTGCTGATGTCCGCCTCGAAGGCGTTCAACCTCGCGGGGCTCAAGGCGGCGCTCGCGATCGCGGGGGAGGAGGCGGCCGCCGACCTCGCGCGCATGCCCGAGGAGGTGGGCCACGGCGCGAGCCACCTCGCGGTGATCGCCCACACCGCGGCCTTGCACGACGGCGGCCCGTGGCTCGATGCGCTCCTCGAGGGGCTCGACCGCAACCGAACGCTGCTGGCCGGCCTGCTCGCCGAGCATCTGCCCACGGTGCGCTACGGCCCGCACGAAGGCACCTACCTCGCGTGGCTCGACTGCCGCGCGCTGGGCATCGACGACGACGGCGACTCCGTGCTCGCCGTCACGAGCGCCATGGCCGGCCCGGCCCGACACTTCCTGGACCGTGCGCGCGTCGCGCTGAGCTCTGGCCACGTGTTCGGCACCGGCGGGCGCGGTCACGTGCGGCTCAACCTGGCCACGACGCCGGAGATCCTCACCGCGGCCATCACGGCGATGGGCCGCTCAGTTCCGCCGTCGAGCTAGTGCCGAGGTAGTGACGATTCCCCGAGGTCGTGATTGCGAAGTCACGACTTCGCGCAATCGTCACTACTTCGGCGAGCTGGCCTCGGCGGGTGCCGCGTCGACCGCCGTCGGGCTGGCGAGCGTCTGGGCCGCCGCGAACGCAGCGAGGTCCACGTTGCGCGAGAGTCGGACGAGACCCAGCAGCAGCAGGGCGCCGAGAGCCGAGTATGGCAGCGCGCGTACCGTGAGTCCATGACTGCCGAGCGCTCTGCACCGGGCCGCGTCCGCCAGCTCCGCCTCGTGGTCCAGGTGGACGACTTCGACGAGGCCGTCGCCTTCTACCGCGACGTGCTCGGCCTGCCCGAGGGGGCCGCCTTCGAGGGCGACGGCGACGCGCGCGTGATCATCCTCGACGCGGGGCGCGCGACCCTCGAGCTGTCCAACCGTGCCCAGGTCGAGCTGATCGACCGGGTCGAGGCGGAGGGCAGCCCGAGCGCACGCCTGCGGGTCGCCTTCGAGGTGGACGACGCCGAGGGGACGACGACGGCGCTCACCGGCGCCGGTGCGCACCTCGTCGCGAGCCCGCGCGAGACGCCGTGGCGGTCCCTCAACTCGCGGCTCGACGCACCGGCCGGGCTGCAGGTCACGATCTTCCAGGAGCTCGACGGGCCGGGGGAGTAGGGCGCGGTCCCCGGAGGCCGCCGTCGGGCACGGCACTCGTCGTCGGCGACCTCACAACCCGCCCCGCGCCGGTGAGCGGAGAACGTTACGAACCCGGCGCCTAGCCGGACACGGCCGGGAAACCGGCGCTGCCTAGCGTCGAGGCACGCCGCGACACCGTGGCGCCGCGAACTGCCTCACCACCGGGAGCCGTGCCCATGTCCTATGTCGCACCCGCCGAGCTCATCACGAAGATGGTCGACGCCGGGGAGTCGAAGATCTTCATGTCCACGCGCGACACGCTCGTGCGCGCCTACATGGCCGGGGCGCTCCTGACGCTCGCCGCGGCCTTCGCCGTGACCATGACGGTCCAGACCGGCTCGGCCCTCATCGGCGCGCTGCTGTTCCCCGTGGGGTTCTGCATGCTCTACCTGCTGGGCTACGACCTGCTGACGGGGGTGTTCGTGCTCGCGCCGCTCGCGTGGCTCGACAAGCGGCCCGGCGTCACGGCGAAGGGTGTGCTGCGCAACTGGGGGCTCGTGTTCCTCGGCAACTTCGGCGGGGCCTTCACGGTGGCCGTGATGATGGCGATCGTGTTCACGTACGGCTTCTCGACGGAGCCCAACGAGGTGGGGCAGGTCATCAAGGAGATCGGCCACGGGCGCACCGTCGGGTACGCGGACCACGGGGCAGGGGGCATGTTCACGCTGTTCGTCCGCGGGGTGCTGTGCAACTGGATGGTCTCCACGGGTGTGGTCGGCGCCATGATCGCCAAGGACGTGACGGGCAAGGTCATCGCGATGTGGATGCCGATCATGCTGTTCTTCGCGATGGCGTTCGAGCACTCGGTGGTCAACATGTTCTTGTTCCCCTCCGGGCTGCTGCTCGGCGCCGAGTTCACGGTCATGGACTACCTCGTGTGGAACGAGATCCCCACCGTGGTGGGCAACCTCGTCGGTGGGCTGGTGTTCACCGGGCTGGCGATCTTCTACACGCACGGGCGCACCGCGGCCAAGCGGGTGCCGGCGGGGGTCAAGGTGGTCGGGGTCGAGCCCGTCGAGGTCGAGGACACGCACGAGTTGGAGGCCGTTGCGAGAAACCGCTTTCACAGTTAGGTTTCTGCGTGGGTCCACCGTCGGGCCGCCGCACGAGATGGAGTCTTGATGTCGACGCTTCCCTGGATCTCGGTGGACGGCGCGCGCCTGGCCGACGAGCACGGGTCCACGGTCCGGCTGCACGGCGTGAGCCTGGGCGGCTGGATGAACATGGAGAACTTCATCACCGGCTACCCCGGTGCGGAGCAGGACATCCGTCGGCTGCTGCTCGACAGGATGGGCCGCGAGGCGTACGAGGCGTACTTCGAGTCGTTCTACTCCGCGTTCATCGACGACGCCGACGCCGCGTTCCTCGCCTCGATCGGCGTCAACTCGGTGCGGATCGCCGTCAACTATCGGCACTTCGAGGACGACGCCCGGCCGTTCGAGCTCAAGGAGTCCGGTTTCGAGCGGCTCGACCGTGCGGTGCGCATCCTCGCCCGGCACGGCATCTACTCGATCATCGACCTGCACGCCCTGCCCGGGGCGCAGAACCAGCACTGGCACTCCGACAACCCCACCCACCGCGCGACGTTCTGGGACCACCCCCACTTCCAGGACCGCGTGGTGCACCTGTGGCAGGCGCTCGCAGACCGATACAAGGACCGGCCCGAGGTCGCCGGGTTCAACCCCGTCAATGAGCCCTCGGACCCGGAGGGCTCGGCACTGCTCGCGTTCTACGCGCGGCTCGAGAAGGCCGTGCGGGAGGTGGACCCTCGCCACGTGCTGTTCCTCGAGGGCAACAAGTACTCGACCGACTTCTCCGTGTTCGACCAGGCCGACCCGCTGCCGAACGCCGTCTACACCGCGCACGACTACGCGCTGCCGGGCATCACGAGCGCGACCGAGTACCCGGGGACCACGCGCGGCGAGTTCTTCGACCGCTCCGTGGTCGAGGCGACGTTCCTGCGGCGCACCGAGTACATGCGGCGCACCGGCACGCCCATCTGGATCGGGGAGTTCGGGCCCATGCTGCCCGACCCGGCCCAGGAGCCCTGGCGCCTGCAGCTGCTGCGCGACCAGCTCGATATCTACCGCGAGCACGGGGCGAGCTGGGCGCTGTGGACGTACAAGGACGTGGGGCTGCAGGGCCTGCGGACGGTCGCGCCGTCGAGCGGTTACCTGACGCGGATCGCCGACGTGCTCGCCGCGAAGGCGCGGCTCGGCGTGGACTCCTGGGGCGGGTCCGACGTCGGGGTTCGGTCGGTGCTCGATCCCTTGGACGAGATCTTCGACGCCGAGTTCCCCGACTACCACCCGTGGCCGTGGGGCCGGGGCCCGCACATCGCGGTGCTCGTGCGCCACATCCTGCTCGCCGAACCCCTCGCCGAGCGGTTCGCCGATCGCTTCGCCGGGCTGGACGCCGCGCAGGCCGCCGAGCTGGGCCGCGACTTCTCCTTCGACCGCACCCTGGAGCGCACCGCCCTGGTCGACCTCCTCCGCACCCACCTCACCTCAATCTGACCCACCCCACCAACACCCTCCACTCCGCGTTGCGGGACGTTGGCGTCCCATAGCGTCCCGCAAGGGCCCGATCGACGACGTGGTGTCCCGCAAGGGCCCGATCGACGACGTGGCGTCCCGCAAGGCGGACGGGTCAGGGGTGTGGGGGGATGAAGGTGGGGGAAGCCTGCGGGGCGCGGTGGGGGCCGGCCGGGGTCAGCGTGAACGTCTCGTTGGGGGAGACCTCGAGCTCCCACGAGCCGGCCGTGGTCGTCACGGTGCCGCGCACGGTGCCGGCGGCGAGGCCGACGACGGCGATGGGCCGGCCGGTGCGGTCCGTCACGAGCCGCAGACCCCGGGGCAGCTCCGCGAGCAGCTCGTCGGCCGCTACGGCGCCAGTCGCAGCGTCGGGTGCGGCTCCGGGGGCCGTGCCAGACGTGCTGACAGGTGCGGTACCGGGTGCGCTGCCGGGGGAGCGCCAGATGCGCACCCGTTCGTCGTCGCCGGCGAGCTCGAAGCGCACGCCGTCGACCACGCGCGAGTAGGCCACGGCGGAGGCCCGGGCGGCACCGTCGAGCCGCGTTGGCGTCAGCCCGGAGAACCAGAGCTCGCCGCCGGGTCGCGGCAGGATGCCGAACGTGCGTTCCACGGCGTCGAGGAACCACAGGATCGCGGGGGAGTACCGCTCGCCGTATGCCGCCTCGCCAGACCACGGGTGGAGGCACTGCGGGAAGCGACCGGCGGCGGCGAGCGCGGTGAGCACGGGGCCCGTCACGAGGGCGAGCTCGGCCACGTGCCCGTGGTGCTCGAAGGCGTGCGGCGCGCGCACCAGCGTCAGGAAGTTGACGGGACCGCCCCACGAGTTGCGCCCGGCGTCGTGCTCGAAGCGCGGGTCGTCGAGCGCGAGCGACGTCCACCCGTGGTGCGAGAGGAACTTGCGGGTGCTCATGAGATAGCGCTCGAGCGCGCGGGCGAAGAGCGTGCCGTCGCCCACCTCGCACGCGAGCACGCGCAACAGCACGTCGGACTGGATGCGCAGCAGCTCCCCGCCGGACGCGCGGTCGTACCAGGTCTCGTCGTCGGCGTCCCAGCACTGCTCGGCGAGCGCGGCGAGCGAGCGCGCGGCGGCGGCCCGCCAGGAGGTGCCCGCGTCCTCGACTCCCGAGCCGCTCGCGCCGAGCTCGTCGGTGATGCGCCCCAGGTAGTCCCGCTGGCACGCGACGTTCGCGGTGAGGTCGGGCGCGACGAGCGGCAGGTGCGGCACGAGCGGGTCGAACGCGGTCACGTCCGAGTGCAGGGGGCGCTCGGGCAGGAACCAGAACCGGGGCGAGCCGTCGTGACCGGTGTCGAAGGTGCCGAAGGCCTCGACGGCGCCCGTGCCGCGCGTGTCGCGATGGGCGGCGAGCCATGCGTCCTGGCGGGTCATCGCGTCGAACATCGTGCGCAGGTACTCGCGGTCGCGACCCGTGAGGAGGTAGTGGTGCCACACGCAGCGCGCGAGGGGCGTGACCAGCTGGATCTGGCTGAACGCCGGGCCGTCGGCCGTGACCTTGTAGGGGAGCAGGCCGTCGGCGCGCTGGTGGTGCGCGAGCAGCAGGTGGGTGTCGCGCGTGACGTCGGGGGCGAAGCGGTCGAGCAGCTCGGCGTTGATCGTCGCCGTGGACTCGAGCCACGCCCCCGGGTACGGCCCGCCCTCCCAGAGCACGGGGACGCCGTCGTCGGACAACGGCGCGACGCACCCCGCGAGCTCGGTGACGGCCTGCTGCCAGCGTGCCTCGAGCGAGCCTCCGACGGCGGCGAACGCCAGGGCCGACGCCGCGACACCGTCGGCGACGGCACCCTCGGGGAGCGTCGGGGCGCGCAGCCGGGCGCGGGCGGCGTCGATCGCGGTCATGGGGACATCCTGCCGTTCGGGTCGGGGACGTGGGCCCGGTCGGCGGGCCCGGACAGTGCTGTGGGCGACACCCCGGAGGAAGAGGTGCCGCCCACAGCGGGGGAGGAAAGTGCTACGGACTAACCAGCAGCGAGGGCGTCGCCCAGCTCCTGGACCCACTGCGCCGCGCCGTCCGCCGGGGTCGTCCGCTTGAAGAGGATGTCCGACTCGATGCGCTGCGACAGCTCGTTGAGGATGCCGCCACCCGCGGGCTGCGGGGGAGCGACGACGCCGCCCTCCAGAACCTCCTGCAGGTAGACCGCGGCGAGCGAGTCCTCCGGGCTCAGGAGCGGCTCCACGACGGTGAGGATGTCCGGGTTGAAGGGCAGGCCTCGGTTGGCCAGGATGATCTTGGCCGGCTCCGGCTGGTTGAGCAGCCAGTCCACGAGCAGCGCGGCCTCCTTCGGGTGGGAGGAACCCGCGGCGATCGCCCAGAACTGCGAGGGCAGCACCGCGACGCCCGAGATCTCCGTGGCGGTGGGCGGCAGGAGGATCTCGATCTCGGCCCCACCGGTACCGGCCGCGTAGGCGCCGATCTGGTTGGAGTAGGAGAACGTCATCGCGGCCTTGCCGGTGCCGAAGAGGGTGAGGTCCGGCGTCAGGTTGTGGTTCTCGATGACCACGGTCGGGTCGGGCATGCCACCGCCGTCGACCATCGCGAGCTCGATGTCGAACCAGTCCTCGATGTGCGAGGCGTCGACGCCGAGCTGGCCCTCCCAGTTGTAGATGCCTGTCTCCGTGACCTGGGCCGTGTACGTCCCGAGGATGTCCTGGATGCGCAGGTCGAGCCCCACGATGCCGTCGCCCGCCTTCGCGGAGATCTCGTTCGCGGTGGCGACCAGCTGGTCCCACGAGAACGAGTCGCCCGGGAGCGCGACGTCGGCCGCGTCGAAGATCGTCTTGTTGAGGAGCAGGCCGATCGCGTTGCCGCCCGTCGGCAGGCCGTAGAGCGTGTCGTTCACGGTCGCGTTGGTGAGCGTGAAGTCGGGGTACTTGTCGGTGGGCAGCTCCGCCGACACGACCGACAGGTCGAGCAGCGCGCCCGCGTCGCCGTACTCCTGCGGCTTCGCACCGCCGAGGGCGAAGACGT
This sequence comes from uncultured Cellulomonadaceae bacterium, assembly GCA_964510785.1. Classification (GTDB taxonomy): domain Bacteria; phylum Actinomycetota; class Actinomycetes; order Actinomycetales; family Cellulomonadaceae; genus JAAYZM01. The sequence goes on from CAZECM010000014.1 coordinate 18,492, forward strand.
CGGGAGCGGTGTTCGACGCGAAGTCCGTGGCGAGCCGGTTGAACAGGTCGTCCGGGGCGCCGACGGGTTGCTCCACGACGGTGATGTGCGGGTACGCCGCCTCGAAGAGGTCGATCGCCTCGGTCATGAGCGCGGCGCGCTCGTCGTTGCCCCACCAGGAGATCGTCAGCTCGACGGGCTCGGCCTCGTCGGTGGGGTCGCCCGCGGCCTCGCTGCTGGTGTCATCGGCCGGGGACGAGGTGCCGGTCTGCGACGGGGAACCCGTGCAGGCCGCGAGCACCAGAACTGCGGCGACGCTGGTGACCAGGGTCGCGCGGTGTGCGATGGAACGTCCGGTACGCCTCATTGCGCCTCATTTCATCGTTTCAATCGATTGAGAACAAGAATACGACAAATCATCGAACTATTGGAGTGGAAGGCCGGTCGGCCTGGTGCGCCGACCGGCCTTCCGCGAACGGGGGCTAGCCCCCGAGTGCGGCAGTCATCTCGTCGACGAACTGCTGCGCCGCATCGGCCGGGGTGAGCCGCTTGAAGAGGACCTCGCTGTCGAGCCGCTCCGAGGTGTCCTTCTGCACGGTGGCGCCCGGCGGGGTGGGTGGCGCGGGCGGCGAGCCCTCCGCCGCGGTGAGCGTCACGTACGCCGCCGCGACCTGGGCGGCGGGGTCGAGGAGCGGGGTGATGGCCTCGAGGACGGTCGGGTTGAACGGCAGCCCGCGGTCGGCCAGCACGAGCTTGCCGGCCTCCGTGGAGTTCACGAGGTAGTCGACGAGCTTGGCCGCCGCCTCGGGGTGGGCGCTCGTGGCGCCGATGCCGTAGTACTGCGAGGCCTGGATGCTCGCACCGGGGCGGGTGAACTCGCTCTCGCCCGGGGGCCGTAGCAGCAACAGCTCCGTTCCCGCGCCCTCGGCGTACGTGCCGAGCAGGTTGCTGAACGCGAAGCTCATCGCCGCCTTGCCCGTGCCCATGAGGGTCTCGGCGGGGCCGAGCGTGTAGATCTCCTGCGTCACGTCGGCCGGGGGGATGCCGCCGCCGTCGAGCAGGCTCGTGGTGAGCGTCCAGTAGTCCGCGAACGTCGCCGGGTCGGGCCCCAGCGTGCCGTCCTCGGTGTACATGTACGTCCCGCGCTGCGTGACGTACACCCCGAGGGTGTCGTTGATGCGGTTCTCGAGGCCGTAGACGCCGTCGTCGGTCTGTGCGGAGACCAGGTTCGCGAGCTTGGCGAACTCGTCCCACGTCCATGAGCTGTCGTCCGGGACCGCGACGCCGGCGTCGGCGAAGACCTGCGGGTTCACGACGAGCCCGATCGCGTTGCCGCCCGTGGGCAGGCCGTACAGCTTTCCGCCCGTCGTGGCGCCCGCGAGCGTCGCGGCGGGGAACTCGTCCCACGAGAGCGAGTCGGCGACGTCGTCGAGGGGGAGGAGCGCCCCGGCCGTCGCGTACTCGAGCGTGTAGGGGCTCGCGAGCGTGATGACGTCGGGTGCGTTGTTGCCCGCGACGTCCGTCGCGAGCTGGTCCCAGTAGCCCTCGAAGGCCGTGGGCTCGGCGACCACCTTGATGTTCGGGTTCGCCACCATGAAGTCGTCGATGATCTGCTGCGTGGTCGCGGCGCGTTCGTCGCCGCCCCACCAGGTGAACCGGATCGTGACTTCCTCGTTGTCCGGCGAGGCGTTCGAGCATCCGACGAGCGTGCCCACCGCGAGCGCCACTGCCGCGACGGGTGCGGCACGGCGAGGGTCAAGACGCGTCATTGCGTTTCCCTTCTCAGGTCATCGGGGAGCGGACGGCGTTTCGTCCGACTCTCGTGAAACCGCTTTCTCGGAAACGTAACGGGCGCCCCGCATCTGTGTCAAGAAGGTTCCAGGTGTGGTTACCAGAGTGTGATCATCGGGGCGGGGCCGTGGACGCCCGCACCTCGAGCCGCGGCTGGAACAGCACGCTGTGGCCCGGGTCGCCGCCGGCCACGAGCGTGTCCATCCGGTCCCACGCCTGCACCCCGAGCTCCTCGTGGGGCACCGACGCCGTCGTGAGGGACGGGGAGTTGTAGCGCGCGTAGGGGATGTCGTCGAAGCCCGTCACCGACATGTCGCCAGGCACCGAGAGGCCGAGCTCCCCGAGCCCGTGGATGAGGCCGATCGCGACGAGGTCGTTGAACGCGAGCGCCGCCGTCGCGCCGCTCGAGCGCACCGCCTCGCTCACCGCACGGCCCTCGTCGACGCTCACGCCGCCGGGCACGATCTCGAGCTCGACGTCGGGGTGCTCGGCGAGGAAGCCCGCGAGCCCGCGGCGCCGGTAGCCGTCCGAGGCGCTCGTCGGGGGACCCGCGACGTACACGAGCGAGCGGTGGCCCAGCTCGTGGAGATGCTCGGCGAGCTGGTGCACGCCCGAGCGGTAGTCGATCGACAGCATCGCTGCGCCCCGGCCGGTCCCGGGCCGGTTGATGAGCACGATGGGCGCGAGGTTCTCGATTGCCTGGGCGAGCTCGGCGTCGGGCATGCGCGGCGCGCACAGCACGATCGCGTCGCAGCGGCGGCGGATCTCCGTGGCGATGGCGAGCTCGTCCGACGGCGTCTCCACCGAGTCCGCCACGAGCACGCGGTAGCCCGAGCGGGCCGCGCTCTTGGACAGGCTCGAGAGCACGGCCTGGAACGCGGGGTTCGCGAGGTCGGGGACCACGAACGCGACGGTGCGCGTCGTGCCGAGGGCGAGCCCCCGGGCGAGCGGGCTGGGGGAGTAGTCGAGGAGCCGGGCGGCGTCGCGCACCCGTTCCGCCACGGCGTCCTCGCCCACGAACCGCCCGTTCATGACGCGCGAGACCGTGGCAGGGGAGACGCCGGCGTGCGAGGCGACCTCGGCGATGGTCGTGCGGCGCTGTCGAGCTGCCATGTCACCTTCCTCCACGTCGGTCACACTAGCCATGAGACTCGGATTGCATGCTGTTTGACAGCGCATGGCGTGCGTTGCAGAATCATCGTGCCACGAGAAACCGCTTTCTCGAAAGGCGCTGGCTCACAGTGACAGGGAGGTCCGATGAGCAGCCTCGGCGAACTCCGCACGATCGCCCGCGAGGCGCGGCGTCAGGGAAAGCCCCGCACGCGTGCCGAACGGCGGCGTGACTATCCCGACAACAAGGCGGGGTACCTGTTCCTGCTGCCGTGGCTCGTCGGACTGCTCGTCTTCACCATCGGCCCCATGATCGCGTCGGGGTACCTGTCCTTCACGGACTACAACCTGCTGCAGCCCCCGCAGTGGACGGGCCTCGACAACTTCGCCCAGATGCTCCAGGACAAGCGGTTGTGGAACTCCTTCCGCGTCACGCTCGTCTACGTGTTCGTCGGCGTCCCGCTGCAGCTCACCCTCGCCCTCGGCATCGCGCTGCTGCTCGACCGCGGCATGCGCGGCCTGTCCTTCTACCGCTCGGTGTTCTACCTCCCGAGCCTCATGGGCGGTTCCGTGGCGATCGCGATCCTGTGGCGCCAGGTGTTCGGCAAGGAGGGCCTCGTCAACGCCGTGCTCGGCGTCTTCTCGATCGAGGGGCCGGGTTGGATCGCCCACCCGGACTACGCGCTCGGCACCCTCATCGTCCTCAACGTGTGGACGTTCGGCTCGCCGATGATCATCTTCCTCGCGGGCCTGCGCCAGATCCCGGAGATGTACTACGAGGCCGCCAAGATGGACGGCGCAGGCAAGGCGCGCCGGTTCGCGTCGATCACCATCCCGCTGCTGACGCCGATCATCTTCTTCAACCTCGTGCTCCAGCTGATCTTCGCGTTCCAGTCCTTCACGCAGGCCTACATCGTCTCGGGCGGCACGGGCGGGCCCTCGGACTCGACGATGTTCTTCACGCTCTACCTCTACAAGGAGGCGTTCACCCAGCTCAACATGGGCTACGCCTCGGCCATGGCGTGGTTTCTGCTGGTGGTGATCGCGGCGCTGACCGCCTTCAACTTCTGGCTCTCGAAGTTCTGGGTCTTCTATGACGACTGAGCCCGCCCCCGCGCGCACCTCGGAGACGACGATGACGACGACGACGCAGGCCCCACCCACCCAGACCGCCCCGGCGCGCGTGCCCCGGGTCGTGGCCGGCCGGTCCGCCGGCGCGAAGCTGCGCTCGGTGCTCAAGCACCTCGGGCTCGTGACGCTGTCGCTCATCATGATCTACCCGCTCATCTGGCTCGTGGTGTCCTCCCTCAAGCCCAACGCGGAGATCTTCCGCAACCTGTCGATCTTCACCACGGACCTGACGTTCGAGAACTACGCGCACGGCTGGACGGCCCAGCAGCTGCCGTTCTCGGTGTTCATCACGAACTCGCTCGTCATCGCGATCGCCGCGATCATCGGCAACCTGATCTCGTGCTCGCTCGCGGCCTACGCTTTCGCCCGGCTCAAGTTCTGGGGTCGCAACGCCTACTTCGCGATCATGCTCGCGACCATCATGCTGCCGTTCCACGTCGTGCTCGTGCCGCAGTTCATCATCTTCCGTGAGCTCGGCTGGCTCGAGACGATCCTGCCGCTCGTGGTGCCGAAGTTCCTCGCCACGGACGCGTTCTTCGTGTTCCTCATGGTGCAGTTCATCCGGGCGCTGCCCAAGGAGCTGTTCGAGGCCGCACGCATCGACGGTGCGGGCCACTTCCGCACCTTCTGGCAGGTCACGCTGCCCCTCATGATCCCGGCGCTCGCGACCACGGCGATCTTCACGTTCATCTGGACGTGGGGTGACTTCTTCGGGCCGCTCATCTACCTGCGCACGCGGGACAACTTCACGGTCTCCGTCGCGCTCAAGGGCTTCATCGACGCCCAGTCCACGTCCAACTACGGAGCCATGTTCGCGATGTCCGTGGTGACCCTGCTGCCGCTGTTCCTCGTCTTCCTCGTGGGCCAGCGCTACCTCATCAAGGGCTTCGCCACGACCGGGATCAAGTAAGGAACGCCATGACGACGACGACGGACACCGGCGTGACGCGCTACGCCCTGATCGGCACGGGTGCGCGCTCGCAGATGTACCTCGCCGCGATCGCCGGTGCGCACCGCGACGTGGCCCGCCTCGAGCTGTGGGCGGACACGAACCCGGGGCGGATCGCGTGGTCCGCCCACCACTTCGACGGTGCCGGCGCGCCGACCCCCGAGGCCGTGGACCCGGAGCAGTTCGCGGCCCAGGTGCGGGCCCGGGGCATCTCGCGGGTCATCATCACGACGCCGGACTTCACGCACGCGGCGCTCGCCGTCGCGGCCCTCGACGCGGGGGCGGACGTCATCATCGAGAAGCCCCTGACGATCGACGCCGAGGGCGTGCGGGCGATCTCCGAGGCGGTCGAGCGCACGGGCCGCAGCGTCACGGTGACGTTCAACTACCGCTACTCCCCGCGCAACGCCGCGCTCAAGGAGCTCATCGCTTCCGGGGAGATCGGCACCGTCACCTCGGTGCACTTCGAGTGGGTGCTCGACACGGCCCACGGCGCGGACTACTTCCGCCGCTGGCACCGCGAGAAGGTCAGCTCGGGCGGCCTGCTGGTTCACAAGTCGACGCACCACTTCGACCTCGTCAACTGGTGGCTCGACGACGCTCCACGGCGGGTCTTCGCGAGCGGGGGCCTGCGGTTCTACGGTGCCCGGAACGCCGCGGCCCGCGGTCTCGGCGAGCGACCCGAACGGGGCACCACGGACTCGCCGCTGCGCGACGCCTTCAGCCTCGACCTGCGCGCCGACCCGGTCCTCAAGGGCCTCTACCTCGACGCCGAGCACCACGACGGCTACCGGCGCGACCGGGACGTGTTCGGCGAAGGCATCACGATCGAGGACAACCTGAGCCTCGTCGTGGACTACCAGCGAGGTCCCACGATGTCCTACTCGCTCAACGCCCACTCCCCGTGGGAGGGCTACTCGGTGCACGTCAACGGCACGAAGGGCCGCGCCGAGCTGCACGTCGTCGAGCGCGGCGCCGTCCTGCTCGACGGCGAGGGCCGCGCCGTGATCGACCCCTCGGCCCAGCCCGACGGCGTCACCCCGGACACGTCGCGCCCCGTGGGGGAGCGACTCACGGTGCAGCACCACTTCGGCCCGCTGCGGGAGATCGAGATCCCGGAGGGTGCCGGCGGTCACGGCGGGGGCGACGACGTCCTGCTCGCGGACGTGTTCCGCGGCGACGGCGACGACCCCACGGGCCGGCGCGCCTCGTGGGCCGACGGCGTGCGCTCGCTCGCCACGGGGCTTGCGGGGAACCGTTCGCTCGCCACGGGGCAGCCCGTGCTCACGGCGGACCTCGACCTCGGCCCGGCGGGTCGCGTGCTCCGGCTCGCTGCGCCATGAGGTACCCCGGAGCGAGGAGCTCGGACGCCGCCGCGAGCGGCTCCCGCGATGTGCCCCCCGCCTCTGGGAGAGTGGGCACCGTGAGCACACCACGACGACGCCGACCCTCCGTCGCCGACGTCGCCCGCCTGGCCGGCGTCTCCGTCGGCACGGTCTCGAACGTCCTCAACCGCCCGGACTCCGTGAGCCCCGACACGCGCGACCGCGTCGAGAAGGCCATCAGCGAGCTCTCGTTCGTGCGCAACGGGCGGGCCCGCCAGCTGCGGCAGGGTTCCTCGACGTCCGTCGGGGCCGTGCTGCTCGACATCCGCAACCCGTTCTTCACCGACATCGCGCGCGGCATCGAGGACCGGCTCGCCGTCGACGACCTCACGCTCATGCTTGCGAGCTCCGACGACGACCCGCGCCGCGAGGCGAAGTTCTTGCGGCTCTTCGAGGAGCACGGCGTGCTCGGCCTGCTCGTGGTCCCCACGTCGCACGAGACGGAGCACCTCGCGGCGATCCAGGAGCGCGGCGTCGCCGTCGTCCTCCTCGACGCGCCACCCGGCGCCGCGGGCCTGTCCTCCGTGTGGCTCGACGACGTCGCGGGCGGTGCCCTCGCGGCGGGACACCTGCTCGAGCAGGGGCACGAGCGCATCGTGTTCCTCAACGGCCCGCACTCGATCCCCCAGTGCGAGGACCGCCGTGCCGGGGTGGACCGGGCGGTCTCGGCCGCAGGGGGCGACCCGGCGCTCGTCGTCGAGGAGATCACCTTGCCCCGGCTCGACGCCGCCGCGGGAGAGGAGGCCGTCGCGGCGTGGGTCGCGGCGCACGACGGCGCCCCCCCGGAGGCCGTGTTCTGCGTCAACGACCTCGTGGCGATCGGCGTGCAGCGCAGCCTGCGACGGCTCGGCGGGTTCGCGCTGCTGAGCGGCTGCGCCGTGGTGGGCTATGACGACATCGAGATCGCCGGCGAGCTCGCCGTGCCGCTGACGTCCGTGCGCCAGCCCCGCCACGAGATGGGGTTCGAGGCCGCCGAGCTGCTGCTGCGCCAGGCCGCCGGCGAGGGCGAGCGGCACACCGTGTTCCAGCCCGAGCTCGTGGTGCGCGCCTCGAGCCTGACGCACGGCTGAACCCGGCCACCGGTACCGTCGCGAACCGGGTCCGGGTGGAAGACTCTCCGGCGTGAGGGAACAGGTGACGCTCGGGCTGCTCGCCGTCGGTCTCGGCGTCGTCGCGAGCGTGGTGCTCTTCGTGCCGTTCGTCGCCGTGGGCTACCGGCGCCGGGGTCGCTTCTCCGCCCGGCGTGCCCTCGTGTGGTCCGCCGCGCTCGCGTACTTCTGGGCCATCTGGACGTACACGCTGCTGCCGCTGCCCGACCCGGACACGTTGACGTGCGCCCGGCGCAACACGACGCCGCTCGCGTTCCTCGACGACCTGCGCGATGCCGTGGCCCGGACCTCGGGACGCCGTGACCTGCTGCTGGACCCCGCGGTGCTGCAGGTGGGGCTCAACGTGCTGCTGTTCGTGCCGCTCGGCTTCTTCCTCCGGGCGCTCGGTGGCCGGGGGATCGTCGTCGCGGGGATGGCGGGACTCGCGCTCTCGGGCTTCGTCGAGGTCACCCAGCTCACGGGAGTGTGGGGGCTCTATCCGTGCGCGTACCGCGTCTTCGACGTCGACGACGTGCTGCTCAACACGGCGGGGGCGCTCCTCGGTTCCGTGGCTGCCCTCGTGGTGCCTCGGCGGCACCGAGGTGCGGGGGACCCTCGCCTGGCCGGGCAGCCCGTTCCCGTGACGCGGCCCCGAAGGTTGCTCGCGATGGTGTGCGACTGGCTCGGCTTCGTGCTCGTCGGCGCCGCCGCGACGGTCGCGGCCCGGGCGGTGCTCCTCTACGTGCTCGACGACCGGGACGCGGTGCTCGACGGGCCGGTGCCGGGGCTCGTGGGTGTCGGTGTGCCGCTTGCCGTCTGGCTCGTCCTGACGCTCGTGACGGGGCGCACCGTGGGGGACTTCGCGGTGCGGATCCGGTACAGCGGCGGCCCGCTGCCCGCGGTTGCGGCACGTGCGCTGCGCTTCCTCGGGGGGATCGGTGGCTACGGCCTGCTCGCGTGGTGGCAGTCCCCGTGGGCCGCGCCGTCGTCGGCGTTCGCCGTCCTCGCGCTCCTCGCGGTGCTCGCCACGCGACGCGGTCGAGGCCTGCCGGGCTTGCTGAGCGGACAGGACGTCGAGGATGCCCTGGCGGCGGGGTCACCAGGCTCACGATAGGGCGGCACGCCGGGGATACGATCGGCGCAGCGGGCCGACGACGCTCCGCTGGGACGGAGTCGCATGGACACGCACCGCACCGAGCCGGAGGCCGTCGTCGGCCCCGTCGGTCCTGTCGACTCTTCGCGGGTGCCGCGGTTTGCCGGACCCGCCACGTTCGCGCGGCTGCCGAGGTCGAGGTCGCGCAGATCAAGGTCGTGGGGGTGCCCTTCGACGCGGGCGTCTCCTACCGGCCCGGCGCGCGCTTCGGGCCGCAGGCGATCCGGGAGGCCTCGCGGCTGTTGCGGCCGTACCACCCGGCGCTCGACGTCGAACCTTTCGCGCAGGTGCAGGTCGCCGACGCCGGGGACCTCGCCGTCAACCCCTTCGACATCGAGGAGGCGATCGGGGCGGTCGAGGCGGGGGCTCTCGCGCTCACGGCCGACGGCGCGGCCCTCGTCGCGCTGGGCGGGGACCACACGATCGCCCTGCCGCTCCTGCGCGCGGCGGTCGAGCGTGCGGGTCGGCCCGTCGCGCTCCTGCACTTCGATGCGCACCTCGATACCTGGGACACCTACTTCGGCGCCGCCTACACGCACGGCACACCGTTCCGCCGCGCTGCGGAAGAGGGCCTGCTCGACGCCGACGCACTGAGCCACGTGGGCACACGAGGGCCGCTCTACTCGCGCGCGGACCTCGACGACGACGCACGGTTCGGCTTCGGCATCGTCACGAGCGCCGACCTGTATCACCGGGGGGTGGTTGACGTGGTCGCCCAGCTGCGCGCGCGGATCGGGGGCCGGCCGCTGTACGTCTCGGTGGACATCGACGTGCTCGACCCCGCGCACGCCCCCGGGACCGGCACGCCCGAGGCGGGCGGGATGACGAGCCGCGAGCTGCTCGAGATCCTGCGGGGGCTGCGGGGGCTCGACCTGGTCGGGGCCGACGTCGTCGAGGTCGCGCCCGCCTACGACCACGCCGAGATCACCGCTGTCGCGGCGTCGCACGTCGCCTACGACCTCGTGACCCTGCTCGCGGACAGCCGATGAGATCGTCGTGCGCCACGCGGCCTAGGTCGACGCGACCCGGTCCCGGCGCAGCACCACTCCGCGATACGCCGCGGCGGCGACGGCCGCGATGATCACGTAGAGCAGGATCACGGCCGCGAACTCCATGGTGGGATAGGTTGCCGACGTGATGCCGATCGCGATCGCCGGGTGCCGCGAGAAGTTCACCGTGGCCAGCACGTGGGCCTCGTCGGGGTGCCCGCGCATGGCGCCGTGCGCGACGAGGATCCCGGCGAGCGCGAACGCGACCATGAGGGCGACCGTCGAGAGCGAGACCGCCGCGAGGATCTCGCCCCAGGTCACGATCAGCAGGACGACGGCGGCCACCGTCAGGGCGAGCTGGGACACGCGGAACACCGGCACCCGGATGCGTGCGGCCAGCGCTGGGCGCCACCGCTTGAGCGTGAGGCCGAGACCGAGCGGCACCACGATGAAGGCCAGCACGCGCACCGCGATCCCGGCGGGCTGGACGTGGACCGGCTCGTCGAGGACGGCGCCGATGAACGCGGCCATCGTGGGAGTGAGCACGACTGCCGCCGCCGAGGCCGTGACCGTGAGGCTCACCGCGAAGTCCGCTCGCACGCCGGTGAAGAGCTGGTTCTTGGCCACGAGGGTGGGCACGGGGGACAGGGCGAGCGTGACGACGGCGATCTCCGTAGCGGCGGGGGCGTCCACGACGAGGATCGCGAGGATGGCGAGCACCGGCATGACGACGAACATCGACAGCAACGAGACGACGAGCAGGTGTGGCCGGCGCAGGAGGCGTGTCAACGAGGTGGCCGATGCGTTGAGCCCGTAGGCGAACACCGTCAGCGCGATGCTGACGTTGAGGGTGAGCACGAGCGCCGTCACACCGATCACCTCCGTGGTTCTACTGTGGCACGGCGGGTCGGGCGGTGGCGCGGCTCCCTAGCTGGCGGCGTCCGCGGCGGGTGTCTCGGCCCAGAAGCCGGTCAGGGGCTCCCCGGGTCCACCGGTGAGCGAGGGGATCAGGAGCGAGAACGCTCGCCTGGCGGCCGCGGGCGTCTCCTCGCGCGACAGCCGCCCGAGCGCCCCTTCGACCATGTCGATCGCGACGAGCAGGTCCTCGACCCCGATCTCCTCGGACAGCACGCCGGCCCGCTGGCTCGTGGCGAGCGGGCCCTCGAGCAGCTGGCGGGTGCGGGCGTTGAGCGTGGCGAGCCGTTCGCGCCCGTCGGTCGCCCGGAGCAGGAGCGGCTGGATGCCGCGTGCCTGGCCCTGCAGCTCCGCGATACGGGTCATGAGCTCGAGCGCGATGGCGGGTTCCGCGGCGCGAGTCGTCACGTACTCCTCGAGCTCGCCCAGGTGCTCCTCGTAGACGGCCGCGGCGAGATCGATGCGGTCCCGGAAGTGCCGATAGAGCGTGCCGCGGCCCACGTGGGCACGCTTGGCCACGAGGTCGAGGGGGGCGTCGGGGCCAACTTCCGCGAACACCTGTTCTGCCGCTGCCACGAGGGCTCTGCGGTTGCGAACTGCGTCGATGCGTTGCGGCACGGTGATTCCGCTCGCCAGGGGGATGGAACTATCCCCATATCGTGACAAACCGGGCACGTCTTGTCCACTGGTACGGCCTAGGGCGGCGTCACGGTGCGGTCGATGCGCAGGCGCGGGACGGACCAGTGCACCACGGGGCCGATGAGGACGGCGAAGGCGAGCGTGCCGATGCCCACCTGGCCGCCGAGCGCCCAGCCCAGCCCGAGTGCCGCGAGCTCGATCACGGCGCGCGCAGCTCCGACCGGGATCCCGCGCGCCGCGAGGCCCGTCATCAGCCCGTCGCGCGGCCCCGGCCCGAGGCCCGCGCCGACGTAGAGGCCGGTCGCGACGCCGCACAGCACGATGCCCCCGGCGAGCATCGCCGCTCGCAGGCCGAGGTGGCTCACCTCCGGGACGAGCCACAGCCCGCCGTCGACGAACATCCCTACGAGCACGGCGTTCGCGATGGTTCCCGGACCCGGCCGCTGCCGCAGCGGGATCCACAGCAGCATCACGAGCAGCGAGAACGCGATGACGACGGTGCCGAACGTGAGCGGCGTGCGTTCCGCGACTCCCTGGTGCAGTACGTCCCACGGCGGCAGGCCGAGCCCGGCGCGCACCATGACGGCGAGCGACAGCCCGAAGAGCGCGAGCCCGACGATGAGCTGGGCGTACCGGCGCGCAGCGTGACGGGGAACCGGAGCGGGCATGGGGGCAACCCTCCCAGATCTGGCGCGAGAATCTCGACAGGGCTTGCAAGTAGTTGAAGCATCAACTAATATGATCGTCATGACCACGGACATCCTCGCCCCCGACACCGCCATGGACGCCGTCACGCTCTACGTGCGCGACCTCGACGCCATGTCGCGCTACTACCGCGACGTCGTCACCCTCGACGTGATCGATGTCCCGGCACCGATCGAGCACCAGGGCCCCACGCGTGCCGCGAGCGTGACGCTCGGCCGGGCCGGGGTCCCCGTCGTTGTGCTGCGTCACACGCCCGACCTGCCGCCCCCCGGTCCCGGCCAGGCGGGCCTGTTCCACACCGCGATCCTCTTCGACACCCAGGCCGCGCTCGCGGCCGCCGTCGCCTCGATCGCGCGCCACGCCCCGCGAACCTTCACGGGCAGCGCGGACCACCTCGTCTCCGAGGCCTTCTACTTCACCGACCCCGAGGGCAACGGCATCGAGCTGTACTGGGATCGCTCGCGCGACCTGTGGCAGCGCGAGGACGGCCTCATCAAGATGGACACGCTGCGCCTCGACCCGAACGCGTACCTCACCGAGCACCTCACCGAGGCGGGCCTCGAGAACCCGCTCGGGGAGGGCGGCACCGTGATCGGCCACGTCCACCTCCAGGTGGGTGACATCCCGTCCGCGCAGGCCTTCTACGTCGACGCGCTCGGCTTCGAGGTGACGTCCACGTGGCACAGCGCGCTCTTCGTCTCCGCGGGCGGCTACCACCACCACATGGCGATGAACACGTGGAACTCCCGCGGGGCCGGGCCGCGCGCCTCGACGATCGGCCTCGGGGAGGTCGCGATCCAGCTGCCCACCGCCGACGACGTCGCCGCGTTGCGCTCACGGCTCGACTTCCACGCCGTCGCCCAGCGCGACGACGGTCAGACGCTCGCCTTCGAGGACCCGTGGCGCAACCTCATCCGCGTCTCGACCGCCGCGTGAGGCTCATCGGGACCAGGTAGCGTGCCGCGGAGGAACTTCCGACCGCGAGGAGCTGCACCGGTGCGTCACCACCGACGAGGAATGGTCGTGACGGCCTTCCTGGCCGCGGCGACCCTCGGGGGCTGCGGCCTCGTGGACGCCGCGTTCGGCTCGGGAGCGGGGCCGACGGCGCAGCCCGGGCCGACGGCGCAGGTCGAGGCGACCGAACCCCCGGGGGACCCGACGGATCCCGCTGCGACCACGCCGTCGGCGAGCCTGTCGCCGTCCCCCAGCCCGTCGCCGTTCCCGAGTCCCGCGCCGGCGCCGATCGCCGTGACCCGGGCGCCCCAGACGGAGCTCTCCTTCGTTCCCGGCGCCGACGCGGTCGAGCTCGCTCTCGCCTCGGCCCGCGTGTACTGGGCGACCGCGCCCCTCGTGGTCGTCGGCCGGGCGGGGGATCGCGAGGCGCTCGACGCCGCCGCGCAGGCCGGCGCCCCGCTGCTCCTGACGGGCGAGGCCGTGCCGGTCGCGGACGAGGCCGATGACAAGGACGCCGACGACGGCGACCCCGTCGTCCCCGTGCCCGTCGAGCAGGCCGTGCTCGATGAGCTCCACGGCGAGCTCGCCAGGCTCGGCACGCGAGCGGTGCTCTCCTTCGACCCGGCCTTCGAGGCGCCCGCCGGGGTGGAGCTCCTCGGCGAGGGCGACCCCGTGCCCGAGAGCGGCCCGGCCGCGCCCATGCCCGGAGCTGCCCTCGTGACGGACGGCTCGAAGAAGACGCGGGCCGCGGCACAGACGGCCCGGTCCGCGGGCGTCGAGGTGTTCACGGCTCGCCGCGGCGACCCCCGCGCCGCGCGGGAGCTCATCACGGCCTATGCCGAGGGTGCGCAGCTCACGAGCGTGACGGCGCTCGGCGACGCGTTCGGCGACGCGGCGCAGCTCTCGGCCCGCATGCGTGCCGTACGGACGGGAGTCGCGCTGCCCGGGGGCAGCCAGCTCGTCTTCGACAACGCGAGGTACGTCGCGCTCTACGGTTCGCCGTTGACTCCCGCGCTCGGCGTGCTGGGCGAGCAGAGCGTCAAGAAGTCCGTGACGCGCGCCCGCAAGCTCGCCAAGCCCTACGTCAAGCTCGTGGACGAGGACGTGGTGCCGATGTTCGAGATCATCGCGACGGTCGCCTCGGCGGGCAAGGGCAAGGACGGCAACTACTCCAACGAGCTCGACCCGGAGTCGATCCGCCCCTACGTCGAGGCGGCACGGGAGGCAGGCGTCTACGTGCTGCTCGACCTGCAGCCGGGCCGCACCGACTTCCTCACGCAGGCCAAGCTCTACGAGGAGTTCCTGCTCGAGCCGCACGTGGGCCTCGCCCTCGACCCCGAGTGGCGCCTCAAGAAGAACCAGGTGCACCTCAGGCAGATCGGCTCGGTGGGGATCAAGGAGGTCAACCGGGTCGTGAGCTATGTCGCGGACCTCGTCGCCGCCAACGACCTGCCCCAGAAGATGTTCGTGCTGCACCAGTTCACGACGTCGATGATCCGCAACCGCGACAAGCTCGACACCTCACGTTCCGAGCTCGCTCTCGTGGTGCACGTCGACGGCCAGGGGGCGCTCGGCTCGAAGTACGGCACGTGGGCCCACCTGCGCAAGGGGGCGCCGAAGGGCGTGTACTGGGGCTGGAAGAACTTCTACGACGAGGACGTCCCGATGGCGACACCCAAGCAGACCGTCGCCGTCGACCCCACGCCGGACCTCATCACCTACCAGTAGCAGGGACCTGGGGCGCCGGGCGCAGGATGACCGCCGGTTCGCGGACGACGGCGGCCAGTCCGAGCCCCCAGAACCGGGCGAGCCGCGCCCCCTCCGACTCGAGGGCGTCGAGCTCCGGCACGGTGGGCTGGCGGTACCACTGCGTCTCGAGCCGGAGCTCGCGGGTGGTGGTGGTCGAGCGCCAACGCCCTGCGACCCGCCCGTCCACGGCGATGGCACCGAGGAAGTAGGGCGGCTCGGTCGTGGCGCCCGGGCCCGGCTCATGGCTCGCGGTCCGCGTGACGGGGTAGGACGCCTCGTACTCGTCGTACGGCTGCAGGAGGTCGATCCGGGGCTTCGGCATCCGCCGTCGACCCCGCCGTGCCGTTTCGGGGAGCGCCAGCCTCGACGGTGCCCAGAAGCTGAGGCCCTCGAGCGAGCCGGCGCCCGGGTAGGCGGTGACGTCCTCACCGAGCTGGTCGAGCGCGCGCCTGGTGTCAGCGGTCGTCAGACCTGACCAGCGGGAGAAGTCGTGCACCGTGGCGAGGGCGCGGCTCGCGAGGTAGCGGCGGAGGAGCTCGACGACGGCGGCCTCCCGGTCGAACCGGTCCCCGAGGGGGCCGAAGCCGGCGGGGACTCGCACGTCGAACGCGGCGTAGGTGTGCTGCTTGCCGTGCATGGCTCCGGAGATGATGCCGCAGGTCAGCTCCGCGTTCATGAGGAAGCCCGTGAGGTGGGTGCCGGTGTGCGGCAGATCGTGGGACGCGAGGGAGGCCGCGAGTGCGCTCCGCGGCTGTTCGTGCGCCGCGACGGCGGTGGTGAGCACCTCCCGGGAGCGATCGAGATGCTCGGGCGTGATGCCGATCGACCTGTACTGCGACGAGTTGACCTGGTGCACGCGCGGGCCGGTGAGCTCGAGCAGCCACCGGGCGTCGCGGGGTGCCACCGTGTGCCAGGTGGGTCGCAGGAGGTGGGTGCGGACGACGGCGCCCTCGTCGAACGCGGTGCGCGCGGCGGCGATGTCCGGGGTGCCACCGACGCGACGGCCGAGTCCCCACAGGGACAGCGAGAACTCCTGGGACTGCACGGCGACGAGGTGGTCCACGACGGCGGGCAGGTCGGGCAGCCCTGACCCACGCAGGTGCTGCGCCGCGAGGCGCGCCTCGCGGACGTCGTGCTCGGTCACCGTGGTGGTCGGACTCTGCATCTTTCGATGGTGCCAGCAACGCGGGAGGTGGGACGTGATGCGGCGCCGGCCCGAGCGTTCGGTCGGACCCGTCAGGGTGACAGACCCTCTCTGCTCATCGTGCCCGTTGCGACGGTAGCTCGCCGCAGGCACCCGATGCCCGCTGCTCGTCCGATGTAGGGACGAGCACCGAACGGGTGCAGCAGCACGAAGCTTCCACTGCGAACGGCACGAGGCCTCCCGCTTCGACCGCTCGACCCTGCGACGGCTTCTTCGCAGGTCAGACGATCGAAGGATCTGTCATGACACGTTCGACATCCCATGCACGCACGTCTCCCAGACGCACCGCCGCCATGTCCGCCTTCGCCGCGGCGACCGCCGTGACGATGGTCCTGGCGGGCGCGAGCGGCGTCCAGGCCGCGACCTCCCCGGGCCTCGGGACCGCCGACAGCTTCGCCGTGCTCGCCGGGGCCGGAATCACCAACACCGGTCCCACGACGATCACGGGCGATATCGGGACATTTCCCACCACGGATATCACGGGCGCCGGTTCGATGACCATCAACGGCGCGAACCACGCCGGCGACGACGTGACGCAGGGTGCCAAGCCGGCACTCGTGACCGCCTACGACGCCGCCGCAGGTCAGGGACCGACACTCCCGATCTCCGCGGACCTCGGCGGCCAGCTCCTGGTCCCGGGCGTGTACAACTCCGCCTCGTCGATCGGGCTCACGGGGGAGCTCGTCCTTGACGGTCTGGGCGACGCGGACGCCGTCTTCGTGTTCCAGGCCGGCTCGACGCTCACCACGGCTTCCTCGAGCGTCGTGACCCTCGTCAACGGCACGCAGGCGTGCAACGTCTTCTGGCAGATCGGCAGCTCGGCGACGCTCGGCACCACGTCGGTGTTCCGCGGCACGCTCATCGCCCTGGAGGACATCACCCTGACGACGGGCGCGACGGTCGTGGGACGGATGCTCGCTCGCGACGGCGCGGTCACCCTGGACTCGAACACGATTAGCCGACCGGGCTGCGCCACGCCGACCGGGGACGATGACGACGACGGCACGGACGACGACGGCACGGATGACGGGACCGACGACGGGACCGATGACGGGACCGATGACGGCACCGATGACGGCACCGATGACGGCACCGATGACGGCACGGATGACGGGACCGACGACGGGATCGACGACGGGATCGACGACGAGGTCCCCCAGGTCACCGACACACCTTCTGGGTCGGTCGCGACGGGTGACGGCAGCATCGCCCCCGCGGGCTCGGCGACGGCTTCCGTCGTCGGGGGCGCGATCCTCCTCACGCTGGCCGGGGCTGCCTACCTGGGTGTCCGCCGCCGCACGGTGAAGTGACCGTCCGCGACGGGGCGTCCGCATCAGGGCGCCCCGGCCGCGGCAGCCCACGGACCGCGGCCGTGCGCGCCCTGCTGGCGCTAGCGCTGGTGGCGTCCCTCGGTGGCGCCTCCGCCGCACCGGGGCGGCACGTGGTCGCGCCTGCGTCTGCGGAGCTCGTCGCCGACGCGGCACCCGCCGTGACTCCGCGACCCGTGCACACGCCCCCGCGCCAGACGCCGACGCGGCTCCCGCAGCCCGCCCCCGTCGAGGCTCCCTACCAGCTGGAGCGCTCGGTGCCGGTCCGCCTGCAGATCGAGACGATCGACGTCGACACCGACCTGATGGCCCTCGGCCTGAACGACGACGCGAGCATGGAGGTACCCCCGGAGGGCTTCCCGGCCGGGTGGTACACCGGAGCGCCGACCCCGGGTCAGCTGGGTCCCGCCGTCCTCGCGGGTCACGTGAGCTGGCGCTCGGCGGAGGGTGTCTTCCACCGCCTCGCAGAGCTGGAGCCCGGAGACGAGGTCGTCGTCGAGCGCGAGGACGGCACGAGAGTCGTCTTCGTCGTGACGAGCGTCGAGCAGTACGCCAAGGACGCCTTCCCCACGGCCGAGGTCTACGGCGACATCGACCACGCCGGCCTGCGCCTCATCACCTGCGGCGGGCCCATCGACTCCGCGACGCGGAGCCACGCCGACAACATCGTCGTCTACGCGAGCATCGTCGAACCCGGGTGAACCGTCCCGCCGCGATGGCCCCGGTGGACACGAGTTAGTGTGCGTCCATGACCGAGTCCGTGCGCGTCGCCGTCCAGCTGCCACCCCAGCACCTCGACTACGCCGAGCTGAGATCGGCCGTCTCGTGGCTCGAGGACGCCGGAGTGGACATCATCTTCACGTGGGACCACTTCTACCCGCTCGACGGGGACCCGGACGGCAAGCACTTCGAGTGCTGGTCGATCCTCGCGGCATGGGCGGAGCAGACCTCCCGAGTCGAGCTCGGTGCGCTCGTGACGTGCAACTCCTACCGCAACCCGGACCTGCTCGCGGACATGGCGCGCACGGTCGACCACATCTCCGGCGGACGCCTCATCCTCGGCATCGGTGCCGGGTGGGCCGAGCGCGACTACACGGAGTACGGGTACGAGTTCGGCACCCCAGGCTCGCGGATCGCGGACCTTGCCCACAGCCTGGAGCGCATCCGCTCGCGGTGGGGCAGGCTCAACCCGCCTCCCACGCGCGACATCCCCGTGCTCGTCGGTGGCGGCGGGGAGCGCAAGACGCTGCGCGTCGTGGCCGAGCACGCGGACACCTGGCACTCCTTCGGCGGGATCGACACGTTCGAGCACAAGAGCGCGATCCTCGCCGAGCACTGCGCCGCCGTCGGCCGCGACTTCGGGGAGATCGAGCGGTCGGTGACGATCCGCGGGGCCGTCGAGGCCGACGCCGAGCGATACCGCGAGGCCGGTGCCAGGCTCTTCGTGATCTCCGGCGACGTGCGCGAGGCGGAGGGCCGTGAGTGGATCGCCCGCTGGCTCGCGTGGCGAGACCGGGTGAACGAGGGCTGACCCGCGCCCGCGTGGGTACTGCCCGACTGGGGGCGTCCCCGCGATCGGGTTATCGTGCGCAGATGACGAGCTCCACCCGCGGTCCCGTGACGTTCGGGACCCGAGTCGCGCTCGTGGCGACCGTCGTCTATCTCGTGGCCGTGTGGATCGGGCTGACCACGGCGAGCGCCGTCGGGAGCCTCGGCCCCCACCGGGCCACGTACGAGATCACGGCGAGCTCGAGCGGTGTCGTCGACCTCGGCCCGCTCGGCACGCTCGAGGTCGACTCGCCCCTCCCGCTGCGGCTCGGCGCCCGCGTCACGGTGCAAGAGGTCCCCGCCGACGTGACCTCGATCGGCGCACCCGTCACCCTCGAAGGGCTCTCGGCGGACCTCGACCGTTACGTGCAGTTCTTCACGAGCCCTCTGACGTTCGTGCAGGACGCCGCCGGGGACGTCGCTCGCGCGGCCGCCCTCCACACCCTCCTCGCGTTCGCGGTGCTCGGCGCGGCGGCCACCGGGCTCTACCTCCTCCTCGGGCCGGTGCGGCGTGGCGAGCTCGCGCAGGTCGTGGCGCGGCGGCGGCGCAGCACGCTCGCGGGGGCCGTCGTCGTCGTCGCCGTGGCCGGTTCCGTGGTCGCGACGGGACCGCTCGGACCCGACCTGACCGCCTCGCGCCCCGCCTCGTCGATCTTCGCCGGGACACCGCTCGAGGGGGCGCGTCTCACGGGCCGCCTCGCGGGCATCGTCGACACGTACGGCGCCATGGCGCTCGACGCGTACCGGGAGAACGAGGAGTTCTACGCGGGCGCGGAGGACTCGTTGCGCACCGCGTGGGCGGCGCGCGAGGAACAGTCCGAGGAGTGGGCGCGCCTCCTCGAGCTCTCGGAGCGCATCTCGCCGCTGCAGCGGGTCATGCTCGGCGACCCGGACTCCCTCGTGACGGTCCTGCTCGTCTCGGACCTGCACTGCAACGTCGGCATGGCGCCGGTCATCGCGACCGCCGTCGAGCTGTCCGCCGCCCAGGTCGTGCTCGACGCCGGGGACACCACCGTCAACGGCACCGTCGTCGAGCGGTACTGCGTGACGGCCTTCATGAACGCCTATCGCGCGGGCGGCGCTCGCGACGTGGTCTTCGCGGGCGGCAACCACGACTCGGCGGTGACCGCGGAACAGGTGCGTGCGGCCGGTGGCACGGTGCTCGCGGGAGAGGTCGTCTCGGTCGCTGGCATCGACATCCTCGGGGACGCCGACCCGTTCGAGACCCGGATCGGCCAGGGGACACGACGGGTGGGCGACGAGGGGTCGACGGAGGCGGGGGAGCGGCTCGCCGACGTCGCGTGCGCCCGCGACGAGCCCGTCGACGTGCTCCTCGTCCACTCGCCGGCGGTCGGGGTGCCGTCGCTCGAGCGAGGTTGCGCCGTCGCGCAGATCTCCGGCCACATGCACGCGTGGCTCGGGCCGCAGCGCCTGGACCTGGGGGTTCGGCTCGTGAGCGGCTCCACCGCGGGGGCGGTGTCCGGCCAGGCGACCGTGGGACCGCTCGGCGGTACCGCGACGATCGGCGTGCTGCGCGTCTCGCCCGAGTACGGGCTCGTCGCGGACTACCAGAAGATCACCGTGGACCGCTCGGGCGAGGCCGAGGTGGGGTGGCGCATGCCCTTCCCCCTGCCCGCCGGGATGCTGCCCATCCCCGAGGAGGAGGGGCTCCCGCCGGGCGCCCGGTGAGGACACCCCGCGATCCGCCCTAGGCTCGGGGCATGATGACGTCGAGGTGGGCCGCGTCCCTCGCGGGTGCGCTGTTGATCGGTTCGCTGTTCGCGGCGCCTGCGGTGGCGCACGACTCGTTGGTCTCCTCCGACCCGCCGGACGGTGCGGTGCTCGACGCCGCCCCCGAGGCCGTGGTCCTGGAGTTCAGCGGGAACATCCTCGACCTGAACCCGGGTCTGGAGATCACGGGCTCGCCCGGCGAGGAGGTCTCGACGGGCCCCGCGCAGATCGAGGGCACGGTCGTCACGTGGGAGCTGACGGAGGAGATCGGCTCGGGGGACTACGACGTCGTGTGGGTCGTGACGTCGCAGGACGGCCACCCGATCGACGGGACGTTCACCTTCTCCGTCGCGGCGGCCGAGCCCACGCCGAGCGAAGAGCCGACGACGACGTCGAGCCCCGAGGAGTCGACGCCCGCCGCGACCCCCGACGAGCCCGAGGCGGCCGAGCCGTCCGACGCCGCAGAGGCCACGCCGGACGACGAGCCCTCGACCTCGGAGCCGACCGATCCGTCCGACATCTCCAGTACGGCGGAGGCCTGGTTCTTCGCCGGGCTGGCGCTCACGGTGCTCGTCGTCGTCGGCGTCCTCGTCGCGACGCGTCGCAACCGTGACCCGAACGGACCGCCCGGCCAGTCGTGACTAGCGCTTGCGGGTACCGAACACGGAACGGGTGATCTCCCGGCCGAGCTGGGTGCCCACGGAGCGCAGCAGCGACTCGACGCCCTTGGTGGCCGTCGTCGTCCGCTTCTGCGCCGCCTTCTCCTTCTCGCGCGCGACCCGCTCGGCGGTGCGGGCGTCCTCCTTGGCCTTGCGCTCCGCCTCCTTCGCGGCGATCGCGTCCGCCTTGGCCTGCTCGGTCGCGGCGGCCGCCTCGGCCTTGGACTGCTCGGCGGTCTGCATCCGGGCCGTGAGCAGCTCGTAGGCGGACTCGTTGTCGACCGCCACCGCGTACCTCGCCGTCGCGGGGGAGGCGTTGACGGTCTGCTGGAGCACCGACTCGGGCGCGGGGTCCATCGAGGACTGCGGGGCGCGCAACCGGGTCCAGGCGACGGGCGTCGGCACACCCTTCTCCGTGAGGACCGTGGTGATCGCCTCGCCCGTGCCGAGCTCCTGGAGCAGGCGCTCGATGTCGTACTCGGACTTCGGGAAGGTCCGGGCGGCCGCACGCAGGGCCGTCGCGTCGTCGGGCGTGAAGGCGCGCAGCGCGTGCTGCACCCGGTTGCCGAGCTGGGCGAGCACGTCCGGCGGCACGTCCTTGGGGGACTGCGTCACGAAGAAGACGCCCACACCCTTCGAGCGGATGAGCCGCACCGTCTGGGTGACCTGCACGAGGAAGTCCTTCGACGCGCCCGTGAACAGCAGGTGAGCCTCGTCGAAGAAGAACACGAGCTTGGGCTTGTCGAGGTCGCCCACCTCGGGCAGCTCGGAGAACAGGTCCGCGAGCAGCCACATGATGAACGTCGAGAAGAGGGCGGGTCGGTCCTGCACGCCGGGCAGCTCGAGCGCGGAGACGAGTCCCCGACCGTCCGCCGTCGTCCGCAGCAGGTCCGACGTCGCGAACGCGGGCTCACCGAAGAACACGTCCGCACCCTGGGCCTGCAGCCCCACGATCTCGCGCAGGATCACCCCGGCCGTCGCTGCGGACAGGCCGCCGATGCCCTTGAGCTCGTCCTTGCCCTCGTCCGAGACGAGGTAGGCGATCGTGGACTGCAGGTCCTTGAGGTCGAGGAGCGCGAGCCCCTGGGAGTCCGCCCAGTGGAAGATGAGGCCGAGGCTCGACTCCTGCGTGTTGTTCAGGCCCAGGACCTTCGAGAGCAGCAGCGGGCCGAAGTCCGTCACGGTCGTGCGGATGGGGATGCCCGTGCCCTGGCCGCCGAGCGTGTAGAACTCCACGGGGTGCGAGCGGCCCTGCCAGTCCTGGCCGATGCTCTGCGTGCGTGCGAGAAGCTTCTCGTTGCTCGGGCCCTCGACGGCGAGGCCGGACAGGTCGCCCTTGATGTCAGCGACGAACACGGGCACCCCGGCGTTGCTGAGCGCCTCCGTCATGACCTGGAGCGTCTTCGTCTTGCCCGTTCCCGTGGCACCCGCGACGAGGCCGTGGCGGTTCATCATCGCGAGCGGCAGGCCCACCTGGACGGCCGGGTTGGCCTCGCCGTTCTCGACGAGCGCGCCGAGCGTCAGCATCTCGCCCTTGAACTGGTAGCCCTCGTGGACCACGCGCGCCCAGCCCTCGAGCTCGGGAGTGCCGGCGGCCACGGGGGACCCGGCGGGCGGAGCCCCGCCGTCGGGCACGACCCCCGCCCCTGCCTGCGCCGCCTCGAGCGCGGCCTTCGCCGCGGCTGCCTTCGCGGCGGCGGCCACCGCGGCCGCTTGAGCCGCGTCCGCCTCGGCCTGCGCGGCCGCGGCCTGGAGAGCGGCGAGATCGGGGGACGGGTCGGAGCCGGGAGCATCTGCCATGTCACGAACACTACTGAGCCGGATGCGCGTCGGCGCCAGGAATCACCCAGGAGCGGTCGGTACAGTGTGCCGACCGACCCGGGAGGACACCGTGACGACGCACGACGACGCCGAGACCGGCGAGCCGCTCGACCTCGATCCCGAGACCGGCCCCTCGCTGCGCCGGTTCGGTTGGCTCTACCTCGTCACGGGGCTGTTCGGACTCGTCGGTTCGGCCGTGCTGACGCTCGAACGCATCGCGACGCTCGTCGACTCCGAGCACGTCGCCTCGTGCTCCATCAACGCCGCGATCGACTGCGCCCCCGCGATGGCCTCGTGGCAGGGCTCGCTCCTGGGTTTCCCCAACCCGTTGCTCGGCCTCGGCGCGTTCCCCGTGGTCATGATGTTCGGCGCGGTGCTCCTCGCGGGGCTGCGCCCGCCGCGCTGGATGTGGGTCTCGCTCGCCGCGGGCGCGACCCTCGGCATGGCGCTCGTCGCCTTCCTCGTCTACACGTCCCTCGCCGTGCTCGTCGTGCTGTGCCCGTGGTGCTTCCTCGTGTGGCTCGTGACGTGGCCGGTGTTCTGGTACACGCTCGTGCGGCTCGTGGACGACGGCGTGATCCCGCTCGGCGTGCGCGCCCGCGGGTGGGTCCTGCGCAACCGCTTCGTCATCACGGTCGCGTGGTACCTCGTCGTCGGCGCGTTGTGCGTGATCGGGTTGCGCCACCAGTTCTGACCGCGCGCTGCCGGGTCGGGGCAGGGGCGCCGTCGGCGATAAACTCGCCGGGTGACCACGCCTGACACGACCGCGCCTGACACCTCCGCGCCTCGCCCCGACGAGAAGATCCCGCCCCACCGCTACACCGCGCGACTCGCGGGCGAGCTCGAGGCCGCGTGGCAGGACCGCTGGGACGAGCGCGGCACGTTCTGGACGCCGAACCCCACGGGCGCGCTCACCGACGGTGCCGGCAAGCACGCCCCCGAGGGTGCCGCCCCCGTGGTGGTCATGGACATGTTCCCGTACCCCTCGGGCGCGGG
The DNA here is from genome assembly GCA_964510785.1 of uncultured Cellulomonadaceae bacterium. Taxonomy (GTDB): domain Bacteria; phylum Actinomycetota; class Actinomycetes; order Actinomycetales; family Cellulomonadaceae; genus JAAYZM01. The sequence continues at coordinate 42,316 of CAZECM010000014.1, forward strand.
CCTGCACGTGGGACACCCGCTCGGGTACATCGCCACGGACGTCGTCGCGCGCTACCGCCGCATGGCCGGGGACAACGTGCTGCACGCCCTCGCCTACGACGCGTTCGGCCTGCCCGCCGAGCAGTACGCCGTGCAGACGGGCCAGCACCCGCGCACCTCGACCGAGGCGAACATCGAGATCATGCGCGGCCAGCTGCGCCGCCTGGGACTTGCCCACGACCCGCGCCGCTCCTTCGCGACGATCGACCCCGGCTACGTGCGCTGGACGCAGTGGATCTTCCTGCAGATCTTCGAGTCCTGGTACGACGAGGACGCCCCGGGTCGCGCGGGCGGCAAGGGCCGCGCACGGCCCATCGCCGAGCTGGTCGCCGAGCTCGAGGCCGGCACGCGCGCGGTGCCGGAGGGCTTCGGGGCCGACGGCGCGACGTGGGCCGACCTGCCCGAGCAGGCGCGCCGCCGCGTCATCAACTCCTACCGCCTCGCGTACGTGTCCGAGGCGCCCGTGAACTGGTGCCCGGGCCTCGGCACGGTGCTCGCGAACGAGGAGGTCACGGCGGACGGCCGCTCCGAGCGCGGCAACTTCCCCGTGTTCCAGCGCTCGCTGCGGCAGTGGAACATGCGCATCACGGCGTACGCGGACCGGCTGGCGGACGACCTCGACCTCATCGACTGGCCCGAGAAGGTGCGCTCGATGCAGCGCAACTGGATCGGCCGCTCGCACGGTGCCAACGTCGTGTTCGAGGTGATCGGCGGCGCCGAGGTCGAGGTCTTCACGACCCGGCCCGACACGCTGTTCGGCGCGACGTTCATGGTGGTCGCCCCCGAGCACCCGCTGCTCGACGAGGTCCCGGCGGAGTGGCCCGACGGCACGCACGGGGCGTGGACCGGTGGGCACGACCACCCCGCCGCCGCCGTCGCGCGGTACCGGGCGGACGCGGCGCGCAAGACCGCCGTCGAGCGCCAGGCCGACGCCGGTGGCAAGACGGGTGTCTTCACGGGTCACCTCGCGATCAACCCCGTCAACGGCGAGTACCTGCCCGTGTTCACGGCCGACTACGTGCTCATGGGCTACGGCACGGGCGCGATCATGGCCGTCCCGGGCGGCGACCAGCGCGACTTCGACTTCGCCACGGCGTTCGAGCTGCCCGTGATCTACACGGTCCAGCCGCCCGAGGGCCACGAGGGGGCGTACTCGGGGGACGGTGTCGTCGTGAACTCGTCGTCGGACGCCCTGAGCCTCGACGGGCTCGAGGTGCCTGAGGCGAAGGAGCGCATCACCGCGTGGCTCGCCGAGCACGGCGTCGGCACGGGCTCGATCACGTACCGCCTGCGCGACTGGCTGTTCTCGCGCCAGCGCTACTGGGGCGAGCCGTTCCCGATCGTGTACGACGAGGACGACCTGCCGGTCGCGATCCCCGACTCGATGCTGCCGGTCGACCTGCCCGACGTGCCGGACTACTCCCCGCGCACGTTCGCGGCCGACGACGTCACCTCGGAACCCGAGCCCCCGCTCGGCCGCAACGAGGACTGGGTGCACGTCACGCTCGACCTCGGTGACGGGCCCAAGGAGTACCGCCGCGACACCAACACGATGCCCAACTGGGCCGGTTCGTGCTGGTACTACCTGCGCTACCTCAACCCCGAGGACGGCGAGCAGTTCGTCGACCCCGCCCTCGAGCAGTACTGGTTGGGTCCCGAGCACAACGCCGAGGCGGGTGCCTCGGGAGGCGTGGACCTGTACGTGGGCGGCGTCGAGCACGCCGTGCTGCACCTGCTGTATGCCCGGTTCTGGCACAAGGTCCTGTTCGACCTGGGGCACGTGTCCTCGATCGAGCCGTTCCGCAAGCTCTTCAACCAGGGGTACATCCAGGCCTACGCCTTCACCGACGCGCGCGGGCAGTACGTGACCGCGTCCGAGGTGACCGGTGACGAGCAGGCCGGGTGGACCTGGAACGGCGAACCGGTCGAGCGCGAGTACGGCAAGATCGGCAAGTCGCTCAAGAACGTCGTGACGCCCGACGAGATCTTCGACTCCTACGGCGCGGACACGTTCCGGGTCTACGAGATGTCGATGGGCCCGCTCGACCTGTCGCGCCCGTGGGAGACACGGGCCGTCGTCGGCGCCCAGCGGTTCCTGCAGCGGTTGTGGCGCAACGCCGTGGACGAGGTCACGGGCGAGCTCGCGGTGAGCGACGCCGCACCGTCGATCGAGACGCTGCGCCTGCTGCACCGCACCATCGCGGACGTACGCACCGAGATGTCCTCGATGCGGATCAACACCGCGATCGCCCGACTCATCGTGCTCAACAACCACCTCACCTCGCTCGACGTCGTGCCGCGGGCAGTCGTGGAGCCGCTCGTGCTCATGGTGGCGCCCGTCGCCCCGCACATCGCCGAGGAGCTCTGGTCGCGGCTCGGTCACGCCGAGTCGCTGCTGCGCGAGCCGTTCCCCGTCGCGGACCCCGCGCTGCTCGTCGAGGAGTCCGTGACGTGCGTGCTGCAGGTCGCGGGGAAGGTGCGTGGACGCATCGAGGTGGCTCCCGACATCGGCGAGGACGAGCTGCGAGAGCTCGCGCTCGCCGACCCCGCGGTGCAGCGCAACCTCGACGGCCGCGGGGTGCGCACCGTCATCGTCCGCGCGCCCAAGCTCGTCAACGTGGTGCCCGCCTAAGTGGTCTTCGCCAGGGCGCGCGCGGGTCGGGTGGCGGTCGTCACCGACTCCACCGCGTCGATCCCCGCGGGGCTCGCCGAGGCGGCGGGGGTGCGGGTCGTGCCGCTCGACGTCGTCATCGGGGGCGAGCGCTTCGTCGAGGGAGAGGGCGACACGGAGGACCGGCTCGTGCGGGCGCTCGAGGAGGGCACCCGCGTCTCGACCTCGCAGCCCGCACCGGCCGCGTTCGCGCGCGTGTACGCCCAGGCGGCGCAGGCCGGGGCACGGGAGATCGTCTCGATCCACCTGTCCGGCGAGCTCTCGGGCACGTTCCGCGCCGCAGAGCTCGCCGCGCTCGGCTCGCCCGTGCCCGTGCACCTCGTGGACTCCCGCTCGGCGGGGCTCGGCCTCGGGTTCGCGGTGCTCACCGCCGTCGAGGCCGCCCGGACCCGCCCCCGGCGTGGGGAGCGTGACGAGCTGGCCGGTGGCGCGGCCGTGGCCCAGCGGGCGCGCGAGGTGGCCGCGTCCGGCAAGGTGCTCTTCCTCGTGGACTCGCTCGACCACCTGCGCCGCGGCGGGCGGCTCTCCGCCGCGGCGGCCGCGCTCGGCACCGTGCTCGGCATGCGTCCGCTGCTCACGCTGCGCGAGGGGCACATCGAGGTCCAGGAGAAGGTGCGCACCCGGCGTGCGGCCCGCGAGCGGCTCGTGCAGCTCGGTGCCGAGGAGGCCGCGCGGCGCGTCTCGCCGCGGATCGGGGTGCACCACCTGGGGCAGCCCGAGCTCGCCGCAGAGCTCGCCGGGCAGCTTGCACGCGCCGCACGCATGGACGCCACCGAGGTGACGATCTCGCAGATCAGCGCCGTGATCGGGGCCCACGCCGGACCCGGGCTGCTCACCGTGGTGGTCACCGACCGCTGAGGAGGCACCCGGTGTTCCACAGGTCGCGCACCGGGACCTGACGGCGCCGGCGGGGGACACCTAGCGTGCCCGCATGGCGTCTCGCGAGCGGTCCCGACGCGCGGTCGGGGACCGTGCGCGCGAGCGTCTCGGCGCGCTCGCGGAGCCACGCGAGGAAGAGCCCCGGTGGCGGCCGGAGGTGGTGGCCGAGCCGGCGTCGGAGCTCGACCTCGATCCCGACGCCGACGATCTCGTCGCCCGGCTGCGTTCCGGAGCGCTGTCCGCCGCCGCGACCGCCTACACCGCCGCGCACGGGCACCCGCTCGAGCACCCCGACCCGCTGCTCGACCCGCCGACCCGCCGGTGGGCGTTGAGCCGTCGTTCGGCCGTCGTCGTCGGCCTCGTGCTGCTCGTGGTGGCTGGCGTCGTCGTGCTGCGGGGTTGGGGTGCGGCGCCGTCCGACGTCGTCCCGTTCGGCCCGGGCGACCCCGGCACTCCCGTCGCGGCGGACGGCGTGAGCGACCCGTTCGCCGCGGACCCGCTCGGCGGCGTGGTGGTGGTGCACGTCGTGGGCGAGGTGGCCGTGCCCGGGGTCGTCGAGCTCGAGCCGGGTGCCCGCGTGGCCGAAGCCGTCGACGCGGCGGGCGGCGCGACGAAGAAGGCCGACCTCGGGGCGCTCAACCTCGCGCGGCCCGTCGAGGACGGCGAGCAGGTCGTGGTGCCGCGGAAGGGCGGTGCGGGGGGCGGGGGCGACGGCGCGGCGAGCGCAGCGCCGTCGGACAACCGCGTGGACCTCAACGGCGCCGACGCCACGCTCTTCGAGACCCTGCCCGGCATCGGCCCCGTGCTCGCCGGACGCATCGTCGCGTGGCGCGAGGAGCACGGTCGGTTCTCCTCCGTCGCGGAGCTGCAGGAGGTCTCGGGGATCGGACCGCGTCTGTTCGCCCAGCTCGAGGGGCTCGTGCGTGTCTGAGGTGGGCGAGGTGTCGCACGGTCCGGAGCCGCGGCCCGCGGTCAGCCGCCCTCGGGCGACCGACCTGCGGCTCGTCCCCGCCGCGGCGGTCGCGTGGCTCGGTGCCGTGCTGCTCGTCGCGGCACCCGCCGTGATGGCCGGTGCCACGGCGCTGCTCGCGTTCGTCGCGGCGACCGTCGTCGGTGGGATAGGCCTTCGTGGGATCAGCGGTGCGGGGCGGGAGCGCCGGGGGTCGCCCGGTCGAGGTGCCGCGCACGGCCACGGCGTCCTCGTCGCGGTCGCGCTCACCGCCGTCGCCCTCTCGACGGCGGGTCAGCTCGCGCTGCGTGAGGCCGGTCCGCTCGATGCGCTCGCCGCGGACCGCGCCGTCGTGACGCTCGAGGGAGTGGTCCGCTCCGAGCCCCGCCCCCTGGCCGCCGCGCCCGGGTACCGCGTCGAGCTGGGAGCGCGGGCCGTGAGCGGGCGGGGCTCGGTGGGTGGCGCGGCGGCGCGGGTGCTCGTGCTGGGCGGCGAGGAGTGGCGCGGCGTGCGGTACGGCGAGCGCGTCAGGCTCACCGGGCGCCTCGGCCCGGCGGACGCGGGCGACGACGTCGCGGCGCTCGCCCGGGCGCTCGGCCCACCCGTCGTGACCGCGCCGGCGTCACCCCTGGACCGCGCCGTCACCACGCTGCGCACCGGGCTGCTGCGCACCACGGACGGCCTGGCACCGGACGCGCGCGGCCTCGTGCCCGGCTTTGCGCTCGGCGACACCTCGCGGCTCGACCCGGTGCTCGCGCAGGCGATGCGGGACGTCTCGCTCACGCACGTCACGGCGGTCTCCGGGGCCCACTTCGCGATCATCGGAGCGGCGGTGCTCGGGCTCGTCACGGTGATCGGCGTGCCGCGCTCGGGGCGGGTGGTCGCCGTCGTCGTCGTCACCGTGGGCTTCGTGCTCCTCGTGCACCCGGAACCGAGCGTGCTGCGTGCCGCGACCATGGGGACCATCGGTGCGCTCGCCCTGCTGCTCGGGCGCCCCTCGGCCGCGATGCCCGCGCTCGCCGCCGCCGTGCTGGGGCTGCTCGTCGTGGACCCGTGGCTCGCCCGGTCCTACGGCTTCGTGCTGTCCGCGCTCGCCACGGCGGGGCTCGTGCTCCTCGCCCGCCCGATGGCGGCCCGGCTCGGCGCTTGGTTGCCTGGCTGGCTCGCCCACGCCGTCGCCGTGCCGTTCGCCGCCCAGCTCGCGTGCGCCCCCGTGCTCGTGCTCCTCGCCCCCGTGGTGAGCCTGTACGCCGTGCCCGCGAACCTGCTCGCTGCGCCCGCCCTCGTGCCGGGCACGGTGCTCGGTGTGCTCGCGACGCTCGTGGGTCCGTGGTGGCCGTGGGGTGCGAATCTGCTCGCCGTGGGCGCCGGGTGGGCGTGCTCGTGGCTCGCCGGCGTGGCCCGGGTGGCGGCGGGGCTGCCCGGGGCCGTGGTGCCGTGGCCGGGCGGTCCGGCCGGTGCGGTCCTGCTGGCCGTGCTCACGATCGGTGTCGGGCTGCTCGTCGTCCACCGCCGCCGGGTCCCCGGGATCGCCCTGCGGATCGTGCTCGCGCTCGCGGTGTGCGTCGCGCTCGCGGTGAGCCCGCCGGGCCGCCGGGTCGCGCTCGAGCTCTGGCCCGACGGCTGGCCCCCGCCGGGGTGGCAGGCGGTGCTGTGCGACGTCGGGCAGGGGACGGCCCTCGTGGTGCGCTCGGGCGAGGGGGCCGCCGTCGTCGTCGATGCCGGTCCCGCCGACGGCGGCGCGGGGACGTGCCTCGACCGGCTCGGCATCCGGCGGGTCGACCTGCTCGTGCTCTCCCACTTCCACGCCGACCACGTCGACGGTCTCGCCGGGGTGCTCGCCGGTCGCGAGGTCGTGGGCGCACTCGTGAGCCCGCTCGCCGAGCCGGGACCGCAGGCCGCAGCGGCGCTCGGGGCGCTCGAGCGGCGCGGGATCCCCGTGCGGGAAGGGCGCTCCGGCATGACGGGCGCGGCGGGGGAGGTCGTGTGGCGCGTGCTGTGGCCCGACGGCGTGCCGCCCGGCGCGGGGCCCAACGACGCGAGCGTCGTGGTGTGGCTCGGCACGCCGAGCGTGAGCGTCCTCGCGCTCGGCGACCTCGAGACCGAGGCGCAGGACGCACTCGCGCGGGACCTCGCGGCCCGCGGTGTCCGAGCACCGGCGCGGTTCGTGGTCATGGCCCACCACGGCTCGGCGCGCCAGTCCGCCGCGCTCGCGCAGCTGCTCGCCGCCGAGGTGGTGCTCGTGGGCGTCGGAGCGGACAACGGCTACGGGCACCCCGCGCCGTCGGCCCTCGACCTGTACGCGCCCGCCCTGATCCTCCGCACCGACGAGTGCGGCTCCGTGGCCGTCACTCCCACCCACCACGCTCCTTGCCCCTGAGAGCGAGGTCCGGGACGTGGGTGGGCCGTGGCAGGCTAGGCCCGTGGCTGCGCGACCTACCTCCCGATCCGCCGGGCTTGCCTGGCACGCGGCGCCCCTCGCGCCCGTCGTCCTCGTCTCCGGGCCGGAGGACCTCTTCGCCGAGCGCGCGGTCGGCCTCGTCCTCGAGCAGGCGCGCGCGCAGCTCGGCGAGGTCGAGGTGAGCGAGATCGACGCGAGCGGCTACCAGCCCGGTGCGCTCGAGATCCTCGCGAGCCCGTCGCTCTTCGGCGAGCCGCGCGTCATCGTCGCCTCGAAGGTCGAGGCCTGCAACGACGCGTTCCTCACCGAGACGATCGCGTACCTCGAGGGCGTCGCGGACGACGTGGTGCTCGTGCTGCGCCACGGTGGCGGGGTGCGCGGCAAGAAGCTGCTCGACACCGTGAAGGCGGGCGGGCATCCCGTCGTCGTGTGCGACGCCGTGAAGAAGGACGCCGACAAGACGGCGTTCGTCACCGACGAGCTGCGCCGAGCGGGCCGCCGGGCCGATGCCGGGGGAGTGCGTGCGCTCGTCGAGGCCGTCGGCTCGGACCTGCGCGAGCTCGCGTCCGCCGTCGCACAGCTCGTCGCGGACACGACGGGCACCATCGGGGCGCCCGTGGTCGAGCGCTACTACGCCGGCCGTATCGAGGCGACCGGGTTCCGGGTTGCCGACGCCGCCGTCTCGGGGGACGTGGGTGGCGCGGTGTCGCTGCTGCGTCACGCGCTCGCGACCGGGGTGGACCCCGTGCCGCTCGTCGCCGCGCTCGCCGCGAAGCTGCGCACGCTCGCCAAGGTCGCCGCGATGCGGGGGCGCGGCGGCCTGGGTGCCGGGGACCTCGGGCTCGCACCGTGGCAGGTCGAGCGGGCGCAGCGTGACCTCAAGCGCTGGACCCCCGAGACCCTCGCGTTCGCCATCAACGCCGTGGCCCAGGCCGACGCCGAGGTCAAGGGCCAGAGCCGCGACCCGCAGTTCGCCGTCGAGCGCGCGGTGCTGCGCGTCGCGGGCGCGGCGGGCTGAGCCTCACCTTCGCCGAGCGCCTCGGCCGATCGGCCGATCCGCTACCGGGCCGCGCTCCGTAGCATGAGCGCGTGCGGGTGCTGCGGGCGGTGTGGCGAGGGCCGAGGGCCCCGGGTGCGCCGCGCCGCGTGTGGCGGGACTGGGTGCTGGTGGGCGTCCTCGCGGTGTGCGGGGCGGTCGAGCTCGCGGTGCGCACGGACCTGGAGTGGTGGGCACTCTCCGCCGCACTGACGCTCGGGCTGCTTCCCGCGCTGCTGTGGCGGCGCAACCAGCCGCTGCTCGTCCTCACCGTCGCCTTCGCGTCGACCGCGGTGGCCGGTCAGGTTACGGGCACCGGCTCCGCCGAGACGTTCACGCTCGCCTACGTGCTGATCCTCGTGTACGCGCTGTACCGGTGGGGGTCGGGCCGCGAGATCACGCTGGGTTCCGCGGTCGTTCTCGTGGGACTCGCGGCACCGTTCGCGCGCGGGCGGCTCGACGTGTCCGAGCTCGTGGGAGGGGCGGCCGTCGTCCTCGCCGCGTCGGCCCTCGGTGCGACGTTGCGGGCTCGTGCCCGGGCGCGGGTGCGGGACCTCGAGGGGGCGCGCTTGCTCGAGCGGGAACGGATCGCCCGGGACCTGCACGACACGGTGGCGCACCACGTCTCCGCGATCGCGATCCGTGCCCAGGTGG
>CAZECM010000014.1:50954-54062 GCA_964510785.1 uncultured Cellulomonadaceae bacterium
GGCACGGATCGCGATCGCGGAGACGTGCCCAGGTGGGGCTCGCGGCCGACCCGGCGACCGGGGTGCAGCGCGACGCCCTCGAGATCGTCGAGGCGGAGGCCGGGCGTGCCCTGGAGGAGATGCGAAGCATGCTGCGGGTGCTCCGACTCGGCGAGGCGGCCGAGCTCGCGCCGGCGCGTGGCGTCGCGGACGTCCACGAGCTCGCCGAGCGGCCCCGGGTGGGACCCGCCGTCGAGGTGGAGGTGGCGCTCGACGACCAGGGTGGGGTGGCTGTCGCCGTCGGCGCCGCCGTCTTCCGCATCGCGCAGGAGTCGGTCACGAACGCACGGCGCCACGCCCGGGGGGCGACGCTCGTGACGGTGCGCGTCGACGGGGTCGACGCCGACGTCCGCGTGCGGGTCGCCGACGACGGTCGCCCCACGACCGCGGCCCCGGCCGGGTACGGGGTCGCCGGGATGGTCGAGCGCGCCACGCTCCTCGGTGGCACGTGCCAGGCGGGGCCGGCGCCCGGTGGGGGATGGCTCGTGGAGGCCGTGCTGCCGCGAGAGCCGCACGCATGAGCATCCGGGTGCTGGTCGCCGACGATCAGGAGATCGTCCGCACGGGACTCGCGATGCTGCTCGACGTCCACCCCGACATCGAGGTGGTCGCGCAGGCGGAGGACGGGCGCCGCGCCGTGCAGCTCGCCCGCCGGTTGCGCCCCGACGTGTGCCTGCTCGACGTCAGGATGCCGCTGCTCGACGGGATCGAGGCCACACGGCTGCTCGCCGGGTCCGGCGTCGAGCACCCGATCCCCGTCGTCGTCATCACGACGTTCGACCTCGACGAGTACGTCTTCGCCGCGCTCGGGGCCGGCGCCCGCGGGTTCCTCCTCAAGGACGCCGGCCCCGCACTGCTGCACCAGGCCGTGCTCGCCGCCGCGCGCGGCGACGCGTTGATCGCCCCCGACGTCACGGCACGCCTGCTCGGTGCCTTCGCCCGGGCCGGGATCCGGCCCGACGTCGCGGAGCCGGTCGATGCGCTCACCGAGCGCGAGGAGGAGGTGCTCGCGGCGGTGGCAGGCGGCCTCACGAACGACGAGGTCGCGGCGCGGCTGTACATCTCGCTCAGCACGGTCAAGACGCACATCGCGAGCCTCATGGCCAAGCTCGGGGTGCGCAACCGCGTCGAGCTCGCGATCTGGGCCTACGAGTCCGGTCGGATGCGCCGGTAGCCGCGGACCGTCAGCCGCGCGGGGAGCGGCGGATCATCACCTCGGCCGGCGACCGCCAGGTTGACCACCCAGCCCGTGAGGTGGAGAAGGGCGCGGGGCAGCTCATCGAGCGAGCCCACGGTGACGGTCCACGCGGTCATCACGACGGCCTGCGTGCCGGCGCCGAGCCCGAGCGCGTACCCGCGCATCATCCACGCGCGGTGGCTCGTGAAGTCCCGGCGCAGCACCGCGCCGAGCCCGAGGGTGATCGAGACGGCCATCGCGAGCCCGAACACGAGACGGAAGCCCGCGAGCAGCGCGCCGTCGACGGCGAACAGGCCGTAGGAGAACACCATCCAGACACCCGTGAGCGCGACCACGAGCCCGGACGGGACGAGCACCCTGCCCGCGAGCCGGTGCCAGCGCGGCCGTCGTCGTCGGAGCCTCGGCGCGAACTGGAACGCGCCGAGCAGCGTGTAGACGATCGCGGCGGCGGCGTGCAGCACGACGGGCAGGGGGTCGCCCGCGAAGCGGGACGGTGCGCCGGCGGGGTTGGTGGCGAGCTCCGTCATGCGGAACGCGCCCGCGAGGACGGGGACCAGCCCGAGCAGCATCAGCCCCGCCGGGAGCCATGCGCCGGCACTCGTCTCGGTCCGGGTCTGCGTCTTGATGCTCATGGCTCGAGCCTCCCCGGCACTCGGCGGAGGCGGCATCGGCGGATCGGCTCGCAGGTCACCGTACTTTCGGCCGATGTCCGCGCAGCTCCCCGGTGGCTACCGTCGCCGACGTCCCCAGCGAAGGAGTTGCCATGAAGGCCTTTGTCCAGCGGTCGTTCGGCCCACCGGACGTGCTCGAGCTCGTCGAGCTGCCGGACCCGGTGCCGTACGACGACGACGTGATCATCCGCGTCGCGGCCACCTCGGTCCAGCCCTTCGACTGGCACTGCCTGCGTGGCGAGCCCCGGGTCGCACGACTCATGGGCGACCTTGGCATGCGGCGGCCCCGGCGTGCCGTCCTCGGTGCCGACGTCGCGGGAGTCGTGGCGGCGGCCGGGAGGTCGGTCACCGACCTGCAGCCCGGCGACGCCGTCATGGCGCTACCGCGCGGTGGCGGCTTCGCCGAGTACGTGCGCGCCCCGGCGAGCGAGGTCGTCAGGGTGCCGCGTGGCTTGTCGTTCGAGCAGGCCGCGGCGGTTCCGCTCGCCGCGGGCACGGCGCTGCTCGCGGTGCGGGAGCTCGCCGGTGTCGAGCCGGGAGAGCGGGTGGCGGTGATGGGCGCGTCCGGCGGCGTCGGGACGTTCGCCGTGCAGATCGCGAAGGCTGGCGGCGCGCACGTGACCGCGGTGTGCGGCGGTGCCCGGGCGGAGCTCATGCGCTCGATCGGGGCCGACGACGTCATCGACCGCACCGTCGAGGACGTCACGCACGGCGGCGCTCGCTTCGACGTGGCGATCGACGTCGCGGGGGCGTACCCGCTGCGCGCGACCCTGGGGACGTTGCACCGCGGCGGGCGGCTCGTCCTCGTGGGCGGCCCGGCCGGGAGGTGGGTGCAGCCCGTGGGTCGGGTGGCCACGGGCGCCCTGCTCGGTCGGTTCGTCTCCCAGTCCGTGTCGCTCGTGAGCGTGGCCGACTCTCCCGACGTCGGACGGCTGCTCGCGGCGCTGGTCGACCTCGTCGAAAACGGTGCGATGCGACCGGTCATCGACAGCACCTACGAGTTCGAACGCCTCCCCGAGGCGCTGCGGCACTCCGAGTCGGGTCGCGCCGTCGGCAAGATCGTGGTCACCGTGCCGTAGACAGTCCTGCGCCGTCGTGAGCGTCGTGCCGTGGGCAGCCTCGTGCTCAGTACGGTGGTGGTCGGGCGTCGTCGTCGTGCTCGGGTGGTTCGGTGGGTGGGTCGGGGGCGTAGTGCTCGAG
>CAZECM010000015.1:0-24114 GCA_964510785.1 uncultured Cellulomonadaceae bacterium
GCAACGCTGCGCACCCGGCTCGAGCCGGGCGTCGAGCTCCCCCGGGGCGAGTGCGTCCGCGACACCTGCGACGAGGCAGTGGTTGAGCCCGCAGACCAGCTCGGTCTCGTCCTGGGCGAGCGTGTGGAACGGGCAGTTGGCGAGCTCGACCCGGTCACCCTCGCGGCGGGGTTCGTAGCCGTGCGGGGCGAGGGCGACGCAGACACCGTCGAGTGGATCGGCAGGCGCGTCCGGGGCTGCGGCGGCCTCGCGCCCGGCGTCGGCCCCGAACTCGGCGAACCCCCGCTCGAGGCACGGGCGCACGGGCTCGCCCGTCGCCGCGGACTCGGCGATGCCCGCCGCCATGAGGCGACCGGCGAGCTCGTAGCCGCGTGCCGGGAGCGAGATGGCGAACTCGCGTCCGGAGCGGCGATACACCTTGGCCGGCCTGCCCGCGCCCGGTCCTGAGCGACCCGAGGTGCGCACGAGCTGGGAGGTGAGCAGGCCCTCGGCCTCGAGCCGGTCGAGGTGGAACTTGGCCTGGTGGTGGGCGATGCCCACGGCCGCGGCCGCCGCGTCGCGGCTCACGGGCTCGCGAGCCCCCACGACGGCGTCGTACAGCGCGCGCCGCACGGGGTCCGCGAGCGCGCCGATGCCGGCCGTGGCCTCCTCGACGGGGACGCGACCGGCGTCCGTACCGTCAGCTCGCCGCATCTGTGCCTCCGCTTGACGATCAGGGATACCGCTTCTAATGTAGAATATATCGTCTGATAGAATTGGAGCAAGGCATGACTGCAGAGGTGCAAGACGCCGCCGTCGGCGCCCGCCCCACCGTGGCACCGGCGCTCGACGAGCTCGCGCTCCATGCCGCCTCCCGCGCGGCCCGGGACTTCCTCGAGGCCCTCGGCGTCTCGTTCGAGGAGCCCGGCATGCACGCCTCCCCGCTCCGCATGGCCCGGGCCTACGCCGCGATGCTCACCCCGCGCCCCTTCGAGGCGACGACCTTCCCCAACGACGCCGGGTACGACGAGCTCGTGCTCGTGCGCGACATCCCCGTCCAGTCGGTGTGCGAGCACCACCTGCTGCCGTTCACGGGTGTCGCGCACGTGGGCTACCTGCCCGGCGAGACGATCCTCGGGCTGTCCAAGCTCGCGCGCGTCGTCGAGCACTTCGCGCGCCGGCCCCAGGTCCAGGAGCGCCTCACGCGCCAGGTCGTGGACTGGCTCGACGAGCACGTGCGTCCCCGCGGCGTCGGCGTCGTCGTCGAGGCCGAGCACTCGTGCATGACGCTGCGCGGGGTCCGGGCCACCGGGGCGCTCACCCGCACGAACGCGTTCGCCGGCCAGCTCCGCGAGGCGGGCACCGCCCGGGCCGAGTTCCTCGCAGCCGTAGGAGGTTGAGATGTCGTACGAACCCGTCGTCGTGGTGGGGGCCGGGCTCACCGGCGCCCACGTGGTCACCACGCTGCGCGAGGAGGGCTACGACGGACCGGTCACCCTCCTCGGCGAGGAGGGTGAGCCGCCGTACGAGCGCCCGCCGCTGTCCAAGGGCTTCCTGCAGGGCACGGCCCCGTTCGAGGACGCCGTCGTCCACCCCGTCGCGTGGTACGCGGAGCACGACGTGGACCTCCGGCTCGGGGCGCGCGCCGTCGCGATCGACCGTGCCGCGCAGGAGGTCGAGCTCGCGACGGGGGAACGGCTCGGCTACGGGCGGCTCGTGCTCGCGACCGGTTCGGCCGCGCGCACCCTCGACGTCCCGGGCGCGGACCTCGCCGGCGTCCACACGCTGCGCAGCGCGGCGGACTCGCGCGCCCTCAAGGCGGCGCTCGGTCCCGGGGTGCGACTCGTGGTGGTCGGTGCGGGGTGGATCGGGCTCGAGCTCGCGGCGTCGGCCCGCGGCCTCGGCGCGGAGGTGACCGTGCTCGAGGCGGCCCCGCTGCCGCTGGGCCGCGTGCTCGGGCCGCGGATCGCCCAGCACTTCGCGGACCTGCACCGCGCGCACGGCGTCGACCTGCGCACGGGCGTAGGGGTGCAGGGCTTCGCGGGGGCGGGCGGGCGCGTCACGGGCGTGCTGGCCGACGGCGGCACGCTCGGTGCCGACCTCGTCGTCGTCGGCGTCGGGGCCGTGCCCCGCACGGAGCTCGCCGCCACGGCCGGGCTCGAGCTGGACCGGGGCGGCGTCGTGGTCGACGAGTTCCTGCGCTCGAGCGACGCGCACGTCCTCGCCGCGGGGGACGTGGCGCTCGCGCGCAACACCGCCCTCGACGGCTCGCTGCGCGTCGAGCACTGGGACAACGCGATGCGCCAGGGGCAGCTCGCCGCGAGGACGATCCTCGCCACGGGCGACACCTACGACTGGCTGCCGTACTTCTTCACCGACCAGTACGACCTCGGGATGGAGTACGTGGGGCACTCCGGGGTGGACGACGACGTCGTGGTGCGCGGCGAGCTCGCGAGCGGGGAGCTCATCGCCTTCTGGCTCGCGGCCGGGCGCGTCACGGCCGCCATGAACGTCAACGTCTGGGACGTGAGCGACACCCTGCGCGCCGTGGTGGGGCGCACCGTGGCGCCCGAGCGTCTCGCGGACCCGGCGGTGCCGCTCGACGAGCTCTGACGGGCCGTCCGGTGCCCCGGTGGCGCTCCGGTAGCGTGCTCACCGGCAGCCGTCGTCGGCCCGGAAGGTAGCGCGTGTTCCCCATCGTCCCGCAGCCCGTCGAGGTCACCGCGCTCGCCGGACAACCGGCCGAGCTCACGTCCGCCACCCGGCTCGTGACGGGCGCCACCGCCGAGGAGCTCGAGGCGGGGGTCATGCTCGCCGCCGTGCTCGGTGGCCTCATCGACCAGGCCATCGCCGTCGTGCAGGCCGACGCCGACGACGACGCCCCCCGGCCCGGCGACATCGTGCTGCGACTCGACCCCGGGGCCGGCCCGGCCGGCTCGGACAGCGAGGAGCGGTACACCCTCGAGTGCTCCGGTGGTGCCGCCGTGCTCGCCGCGCCGACCGTGACCGGGATCCTGCGCGCCATGGCGACGCTCGGTCAGCTCCTCGCGCCCACGGCCACGGGCGGCTACCTCGTCCCGGCCGTGCGGGTGGTCGACGCGCCCCGCTACCCGTGGCGTGGCCTGAGCCTCGACGTCGCGCGGCACTTCTTCGGGCTCGACGACGTCAAGCGGGTCGTCTCGCTCATGACGCGCTACAAGCTCAACGTGCTCCACCTGCACCTCTCGGACGACCAGGGCTGGCGGCTGCAGATCCCCTCGCGTCCGGCGCTCACCGGGCTCGCCTCGGGCACGAGCGTGGGCGGGGGGCCCGGCGGATTCTTCACGGTCGACGAGTTCACCGAGCTGCAGCTGTTCGCGCGGGCGCGTGGCATCACCGTGGTGCCCGAGATCGACGTACCCGGGCACACCAACGCGGCGCTGCACGCCTACCCCGAGCTCAACCCCGACGGCGTCGCCAAGCCCGTCTATACCGGGATCGAAGTGGGTTTCTCGACCCTCGACGCGTCGCTCCCAGCCACCGAGTCGTTCTTGCGCGACGTGCTGGGCGACGTGGCAGCGATGACCCACGGGCCGTGGGTGCACCTCGGCGGCGACGAGGCCCACGGCACGGCGCGCGAGGACTACGAGGCGATCGTCTCCCTTGCCGCGCGCATCCTGCGGGAGGCCGGCAAGACCCCCGTGGGGTGGCAGGAGTTCGCCGCGAGCCCGTCGTCGTCGTCCGCCGTCGTGCAGCTGTGGGACATGCGGCTGCCGCTCGAGCCGCTCGCCGCTGCCGCCCGGGCCGGCGCCCAGGTGCTGCTGAGCCCCGCCGACCGCATCTACCTCGACATGAAGTACCACGACGGCTACCCGCTCGGGCTCGACTGGGCCGGCACCGTGGAGCTGCGCGACGCCTACGGGTGGGAGCCCGCCGAGGCCGTCCCGGGCCTCGACCCCGAGGCGATCGTGGGGATCGAGGCCGCCGTCTGGACCGAGACGCTCACGGACCTCGACGAGCTCGCCACGATGCTGCTGCCGCGCCTCACCGCGGCCGCGGAGGTCGCGTGGACCCGGCCCGAGCTGCGTGACTGGGACTCCTACGCCGCGCGCATCGCGGGGCAGTGGCGGCGCTGGGAGCGCAACGGGCTGAGCTGGCACCGCAGCCCGAACGTGGACTGGGCGCCGTAAGGCTAGACCCAGCTCGGCAGCCACATGTGCAGCTGCCAGAACCGGTACGGGACCACCTGGGCGGTCCAGATCGGATAGAAGAACACCGAGACGGCGACCACGGCGATCAGGAACAGGCCCACCCAGAAGAACCCCCGGTCGCGGCGATGTCGATCCGCATCCGGTGGGCCGAGCACCTTGCCGATCACGTACGTGAGCGTCAGGATCACCCACGGCGTGAACGCGATCGCGTAGAAGGTGAAGATCGTGCGGTGGGAGTAGGCGAGCCACGGCACCCAGCCCGCGAGGTAGCCGGAGAGCACCGCGAACGCGCGCCAGTCGCGCCCCGCGACGAGCCAGAAGACGACGAACGGGATCGCGATAGCCGCGCCCCACCAGATGAGCGGGTTGCCGATCGAGAGCACCGCCTGGACGCAGCGGTCCCAGCCGCACGCGTGCTCCGGGTCGGGGATGTCGTTCCACAGGAACGACGTCGGGCGGACCTGCAGGAGCCACCCGAGCGGGTGCGCCTCGTAGGAGTGCTCGGACGTGAGGTTGTTGTGGAACTTCCACATGTCGAGGTGGTACTTCCACCACGAGCGCCACGCCTCCGGCAGCCACGTCACACCCTCGCCGGGATGCTCTGCCGCCCAGTGCCGCCCGTACGTCGCGTCGTTGCGGAACCACCCCGTCCAGCTCGCGAGGTAGGTGCCGACGACGACGGGCACCATGACCGCGGCGGCGATCGCACCGTCCTTGAAGATCCCCGAGGCGAACCAGCCCTCGACGCCCGCGCGGCGCCGGGCCGTGATGTCCCACAGCACCGACATGAGCGCGAACACGGCGAAGAAGTAGAGACCCGACCACTTGGTGCCGACCGCGAGCCCGAGCGCGAGGGCCGCGACGATGCGCCACCACCGGATGCCCAGGCCGGGCCCCCAGCGGCTCAGCTCACCCGCCGCCTCGAGCTGTTCTGCGCAGCGTCTCGCGAGGCGGCGCCTCGCCTGTTCTCGGTCCAGCAGGAGCGCGCCGAACGCGGCGAGCGCGAAGAACATGAGCGTGTTGTCGAGCAGGGCCGTGCGCGAGTGGACGATCGCCATGCCGTCGACGGCGAACAGCAGGCCGGCGATGACGCCGAGCGTGGTCGAGGCGAACAGCCTGCGCGCCGAGCGAGCGAGCATGAGGACCGCGAGCGTGCCGAGGATCGCCGTGGTGATGCGCCACGTCGCGGCGTTGGCCGGTTCGCCGAGGTGGAAGCTCAGCGCGATGACCCACTTGCCGATCGGCGGGTGCACCACGTAGTCGCCCGTGGGCAGGAAGCCGTCGAGGAAGCCGGACTCGAACTGCTCGTTGTAGTCGTCGGGCCAGTTCGCGTCGAAGCCCGTCCGGAAGTACGTGTAGCCCTGCTTGACGTAGTACGTCTCGTCGAAGACGAGCTCCTGGGGGCGCCCCAGGTTCAGGAAGCGGACGTACCCCGCGAACGCCGTGACGAGCAGCGGGCCGAGCCAGCCGTAGATGCGAGCGCGGACGGTCGCGTCGAGGCGCAGCGCTCGCTCGCCGAGCAGGCGGCGCAGCAGATGCTCCTCGGGGGAGGGCGGTGGGGTGTCGTCCTCCGGCTCCATGGTCAGGACGATGCGCTCGGTCTCCTGGGTGCCGTCGTCGGGCGCCGTGGGGAAGGACGGCCACCGGTCGGTCGTGGGGGCCGGCGGTGCCGCGGGGGAAGCCGGGAGGGCCGGGTCGCCGTCGGGCGCCGTCGTCGGCGAGGAGCTCACGGGGGAGACGGCTGCCGGGGATACCGCCGTCGGCGCGGCCGGGCTCGCCGCGGAGGGTGCCGCGGGGGGCGAGTCGGGCGAGGGAGCCGACGACGGCGAGACCTCGGGCTCGCGCGGTCCCAGCACGGACCGGCGTACCGGGGGGAGTGCGGGGTCGTCCTGCCCCGGGGTCGTCGCCACGCGGTCATCGTAGGCCAGCACCCGTGGCAGGCTGGGCGCGTGGCCGGGCGATTCGTACTTGCGGCGACCCCCATCGGGAACGACGCCGACGCCTCGGCGCGCCTGCGCAACCTGCTCGAGGGCGCCGACGTGGTCGCGGCGGAGGACACGCGGCGCACCCGGGCGCTCGCGGCTCGGCTCGGCGTGTCGATCGGCGGGCGGGTGCTGAGCTTCCACGAGCACAACGAGGCGGGGCGGCTCATCGAGCTCGTGGAGCTCGTGCGCGAGGGAGCGACCGTGCTCGTCGTGTCGGACGCCGGGATGCCCACCGTGTCCGACCCGGGGTTCCGCGCCGTGGCGGCCGCCGTCGCCGAGGGGCTCGACGTGACGTGCGCCCCGGGGCCGAGCGCCGTGCTCGCCGCGCTCGCGCTCTCCGGGCTCGCGACCGACCGGTTCTGCTTCGAGGGGTTCGTGCCGCGCAAGGCCGGTGAGCGGGCGCGTGTGCTCGGGGCGCTCGCGGCCGAGCCGCGCACGATGGTGTTCTTCGAGGCGCCGCACCGGCTCGCCGAGACGCTCGCTGCGATGGCCGCCGCGTTCGGGGGCGAGCGGCGCGGGGCGGTGTGCCGCGAGCTCACCAAGACGTACGAAGAGGTGGTGCGGGCACCCCTCGGCGAGCTCGCCGCCTGGGCGCAGGACCCGGTGCGCGGGGAGATCGTCGTCGTCGTCGCCGGCGCCGCCCCTCGCGAGGCGGACCTCGACTCGCTCGTCGCCGAGGTGCTCGACCGTTCCGCCGCGGGGGAGCGGCTCAAGGACGTGGTGCGGGATCTCGCCGGTGCGTCCGGGGTGGGCCAGCGCGAGCTCTACGCGGCCGCCCTCGCTGCACGGGGCTGAATGGTGCTGGGCTGAGTGGTGCTGGGCGGGGCGGCGCTGCCCTCAGCCCACGAGCAGGGCGATCGCGATCGCGAGCATGACCACGCAGACCACGCCGTCGAGCACGCGCCACGCCCCGGGGCTCGTGAAGTAGCGCGCGAGCAGCCGTGACCCGAAGCCGAGCGCGCCGAACCACGCGAGGCTCGCGACCGCCGCCCCCGCCCCGAACGCCCAGCGCGCACCGCCGGGGTAGCCGCTCGCGACGGAGCCCAGCAGGAAGACCGTGTCGAGGTACACGTGCGGGTTGAGCCACGTCAGCGCGAGCGCGGTGAGCACGGTCGTCCGGAGTGTGGCGGTGCGCGGGGAGTCCGTCCTGGGAGTCCCGTCCGCGATGCTCGCGTCGCGCCGGGGCCGCAGTGCCCGCCGTGCCGCGAGTGCCGCGTAGCCGAGCAGGAACGCGGCGCCGGCGAACCTGGCGACGGTGGCGGCCCATGGCCAGCGCTCGACGAGGGCCCCCAGCCCGGCGACACCCGCGGCGATGAGCACGACGTCGGACAGCGCGCACACCGCGACGACGGCGCCCACGTGCTCGCGCGCAAGTCCCTGGCGGAGCACGAACACGTTCTGCGCGCCGATCGCGATGATGAGCGAGGCGCCGAGGCCGAGGCCGGCGAGCGCGGGAGCGAGGTAGGCGATCATCCCGCGACGGTAGGGCCGCTCATCGATGAAGTACAGCGATTGTTTCTGAACAACGGTAAGTTCTGCTTATGGTGGATCTGCAGCTCGACCAGCTTCGTGCGCTCAGCGCCGTGATCGAGACCGGGAGCTTCGACGGGGCGGCCGGTCGGCTCGGGGTCACGCCGTCGGCCATCAGCCAGCGGATCAAGGCGCTCGAGTCCGGTGTGGGGCGCGTCCTCGTGCAACGGGGCAGGCCCGCGGTCGCGACGGACAGCGGCGCGACGCTGCTGCGGCTGGCCAAGCAGCTCGACGTGCTCGTCGCGGAGTCGCTCGGCGAGCTCGAGCTCGACCTCTCCCCGGGTGGGCACGTCGCTATCCCGCTCGTCATCAACGCGGACTCGCTCGCGACGTGGGTGCTCCCCGCCCTCGCCGAGCTCGCCGACGAGATCGCGGTCCAGGTCCATCGCGAGGACGAGCGCCACTCGACCGCGCTGCTGCGGGACGGGACCGTCATGGCCGCGATCACGGCGGTGGCCGAGCCCGTCCAGGGCTGCGTCTCGCGGCCGCTCGGTGCCATGGCCTACCGGCCCCTGTGCGCTCCCGCCTTCGCCGCGCGGTGGTTCACGGGTGCCCCGGCACGGGACCAGGCCGTGCTCGCCGCCGCCCCGGTGGTCCAGTTCGACCGCAAGGACGCGCTGCAGGACGAGTACCTCCGCGCTCGCGGGGTCGACCCGGGCGTGCCGCCGTGCCACCTCGTGCCCGGTTCCGGGCCGTTCGTCGAGGCGATCCGGCTCGGGATGGGCTGGGGCATGGTGCCCGACCTGCAGGGTGACGACCTGCGTGCGAGCGGAGAGCTCGTCGCGCTGGACGCGTCGATGAGGCGCGTACCCCTCTACTGGCAGCAGTGGTCGCTGCGGTCCGCCGCCCTCGACCGCTTGGCGGCCGCCGTCACGGCCGCCGCCGCCACCCTCCACTGACCCCTCGAGCCGTCCGCGCACTGGTTGGTGCCAGAGTGACTTCCCCGGGCCACTCCACCGGCGTGTCGCCCGGTGTGTCGAGCGAGTTATGTCACTTGAGTACCAAGGGGTGCGCGGACGGCTCGGGGTTGGAGCGGTGGCGGACCGGCGAGGTGCTCGCAGGACGGCACGGGGCGGTCCACAGGCTTGGGCCCGCGCACACCCCGACACCGCTACTCCGGGCACGCTGCTCCGCATGGACGAGTGGATACTCATGACGATCCGTACCCACGGTGGGGTGCTTCGGCGGCGCGATCTGGTGGCGCAACGCAGCGCGAACCTGCCCGCCGTCAAGCGCGCACTGGCCGAGCTCGTCTGGTCCGGACGGCTCCGCCGCGTTCGCCGAGGCCTCTACGCGCTCCCGGTGGCCGAGCGGGACGTGATCGCGGCCCGCGCTGCCGGCGGCGTGCTGACATGCGCCTCCGCTGCCGCGATGCTCGGACTCCCGCTGCGCGACCGCCCACGGGCTCCTCACATCGCGCTCCCGCAGAACCGTGGTTCCTTGCGACTTCCCCCGCCCCCGGGAACCGTGATCCACCGCGATCAACACATCGTGTCCGGGTCAGATCCCCGGTCCATACCCCTGCCGCTCGCGATCGCCCATGCCACTCACTGCCTGCCGCTGCCCGAGTCCGTCGCCCTCATGGACGGCGCCCTCAACAGGAAGCTCGTACGACTTGAAGACCTGCGCACGTACCGCCCCGCGGTCGGGGTGGTCGACTTCGAGCGGGCGGTCCGTCTCGCCGACGGCTCAGCCCAGTCTTTCCCCGAGACGCTCGCCCGTCTCGCGCTGCGCACGGCGGGACTCTCCTTCGAGACCCAGGCCTACGTCCCCGGGGTCGGGCACGTGGACTTCCTCGTGGAGGGGCTCGTGACCGTGGAGATCGATGGCCGCGCCTATCACAGCGACTCGGCGCAGTTCCGCGAGGACCGGCGTCGAGACCGCGAGGTACTCGCCCGAGGACTGCTGCCCCTGCGGTTCACCGCCGACGAAGTCATCGCCTCGACTCTCGAGCTCGAGACCACTGTCGCGGCGACGGTGACCCGCGCTCGCGCACTCGCCCGCGCCCACCGGCATCTCGCCGCGCAGCGGGCACGTGCGTCGTAGCTCAGGCGGGGGCGATCTCGACGCGGAGGATGCGGTCGTCGCCCGAGCGGGGGTTGCCGCGGCCGTCCGTGTTGTTCGTGAGGACCCACAACGCGCCGCCGGGCGCCTCGACCACGGCGCGCAGCCGCCCGTAGTCCTGCAGCAACGCCTGGGGTTCGCCCGTACCGTTTGCGGTGAGAGGCACGCGCCACAACGTCTGACCGCGCAGCCCAGCGAGATAGACACCCTCCCGGGTCACGGCGAGCCCGCTCGGGGACGCCTCGCTAGTGCGCCACACGTGCAACGGGCTGACGAACTCCCCGCCACCGTCGCCCTCCCCCTCGACGTCGGGCCAGCCGTAGTTGGAGCCCGGCTCGATGAGGTTGAGCTCGTCCCACGTGTCCTGGCCGAACTCGCTCGCGAACATCCGCCCGTCCACGGCCCAGCCGAGTCCCTGCACGTTGCGGTGCCCGTAGCTCCAGACGAGCGAGTCGAACGGGTTGCCGGGGGCCGGCTCGCCGTCGGGCGTCATGCGCAGGATCTTGCCGCCGAGCGAGTCACGGTCCTGCGAGCGCTCCGTGTTGTACGTGTCGCCCGTGGTCGCATAGAGGAACCCGTCGGGCCCGAACGCGAGCCGCCCGCCGTTGTGGTTCGCGCCCTTGGGGATGCCGTCGAGGATGACCTCGCCCTCGCCCAGCTCCGCGCCGTCGAGCTCGAGGCGCAGGATCCGGTTGTCGTCGCTCGCCGTGAGGTACACGAAGACGGCGGAGTCCTGCTCGAACTCCGGCGAGACGGCGATGCCGAGCAGCCCGCCCTCGGACCGCGCCACGACCGCCCGCTCGATCTGGTCCGCACCCTCGCCCTCGAGCCGGGTGAGCTCGCCGTCGTCGAGCCGGTACACCCGAGCCGTGTCTCGCTCGGTGACGAGTGCCGCGCCGTCGGGCAGGAACGCGATCCCCCACGGCGCGTCGAGCCCCGTGACGACGTCGGTGACGTCCGCGACGCGCGCCTCGCCGATCTCCTCGATCGTCGGGCTCGGCTCGGGCTCCGGGGTCGGTGACGGCTCGGGCGAGGGCGTGGGCTCCTCGGGCTCGGGCGCGGGGCTGGAACGCTCGACTGCCGAGGGGCTGCTCGGTGCCGGGCTCGGCTCGGGCTCGGCCGTGCACGCGGCAAGGACGAGGACGACGACGGCGCCCAGCGCCCAGATTGTCGAGTGGCTCACCCCGCTAGACCATCACGTCTGGGTCGCCAGGGCTACCGGACAGCGCCAGCGGGTAGCGGGTAGCGGGTAGCGTCGGGCCGATGGGCCGAGCCGCCGTCCCCGTCGCTGCTGACGGGCGCACCGGCCGCTCGGCAGCTCAGTCGACGAACGCCGGCTCGAGTCGCGCCCCGTGCGCGAGCAGCTCCTCGCGAGCAGCGGCACCCTGCTCGGGCGTCACGGGCACGGTGAGGTCGGTGAACACGCGCGCGGACAGCCCGAGCGCGATCGCGTCGAGGGCGGTCGCCTTGACGCAGTGCGACTCGGCGATGCCGACGACGTCGACCTCCGTGACGGCCGCGCGCGTGAGGATCTCGGCGAGCGAGCGCCCGTCTGGGTCGGTCCCCTCGAAGCCCGAGTAGGCGGCCTCGTAGGCGCCCTTCTTCACGGATGCGTCGGGGCGCAGGTCCGCGAGCGCGGGGTGGAGCTCGGCCTCGGCGGTCCCGGCGACCCCGTGCGGTGGCCACGTCTCGACGAAGTCAGGTGTCTCGCTGAAGTGCGCGCCCGGGTCGATGTGCCAGTCCTGGGTCGTCACGACGACGGCGTACTCTCCGCGGCGCTCCGCGCCGAGCCGTGCGATCGCCTCGGCCACGGCATTCCCGCCGTCCACCCCGAGCGCACCACCCTCGCAGAAGGTGGGCTGCACGTCCACGACGAGCAGCGCGCGGCGGACGGGGGTGCTCTCGATGGGTTCCACAAGGACCTCCCGAAGACGGCAGTGACCCCCTCATTGTCCCCGACAGCGCCAACCCGCGCCCCGACGACCCATCGCGCCGACCTCGCCTGAGCCGTCCGCGCACTCCTTGATACTCAAGTGACATAAATCGCGCGACACGCCGAGCGACACGCCGAGCGTCAGACCACAGGAGTCACTCTGGCACCAAGGAGTGCGCGGACGGCTCAGGGGGTGGGGCAGTGGGGGCGGGCGGGTCGGTGAGTCGGGTGGGTGCCGTGGACGCGGCGGGTGGTGGGTGCCGTGGACGGGGGTGGGGGGGGCGGAGCCCGGGCGTGGAACGCGCGTGAGGGCAGCAAGCGGGCGCAACTAGGATCGGCGCATGACTCGCATCCTCTCCGCTGTCGCCTGGCCGTACGCCAACGGCCCGCGGCACATCGGCCACGTCGCCGGCTTCGGCGTCCCCTCCGACGTGTTCAGCCGGTACATGCGGATGGCGGGCAACGACGTCCTCATGGTCTCGGGCACGGACGAGCACGGCACGCCGATCCTCGTGCTCGCGGACCAGCAGGGCGTGAGCCCGCGCGAGCTCGCGGACCGCTACAACCGGGTCATCGTCGAGGACCTCACGAAGCTCGGCCTGAGCTACGACCTGTTCACCCGCACCACCACGCTCAACCACTACGCGGTGGCCCAGGAGATGTTCCGCACGCTGCACAAGAACGGCTACATGGTCGAGCAGACCACGCGCGGCGCGATCTCCCCGAGCACGGGCCGCACGCTGCCCGACCGCTACATCGAGGGCACCTGCCCGATCTGCGGGTACGACGGCGCGCGCGGCGACCAGTGCGACAACTGCGGCAACCAGCTCGACGCCGTCGAGCTCAAGAACCCCCGCAGCCGCATCAACGGCGAGACGCCGAAGTTCGTCGAGACCGAGCACTTCTTCCTCGACCTTCCCGCGCTCACCGACGCCCTCGGGGACTGGCTGCGCTCGCGCGGCGACTGGCGGCCCAACGTCCTGAAGTTCTCCCTCAACCTGCTCGAGGACGTGCGCCCGCGCGCCATGACCCGCGACATCGACTGGGGCATCCCCGTGCCGCTGCCCGGCTGGGAGGAGAACCCCGCCAAGCGCCTGTACGTGTGGTTCGACGCCGTGATCGGCTACCTCTCGGCGAGCGTCGAGTGGGCGCGCCGCTACGGCGCCGACCCGGACGACTGGAAGCAGTGGTGGGCGGACCCCACGGCCCAGCAGTACTACTTCATGGGCAAGGACAACATCACGTTCCACTCCCAGATCTGGCCCGCGGAGCTCCTCGCGTACAACGGCCAGGGTGCCAAGGGCGGCGCGCCGGGACGGTTCGGCGAGCTGCAGCTGCCCACCGAGGTGGTCTCGAGCGAGTTCCTCACGATGGAGGGCAAGAAGTTCGCGTCCTCGCGCGGCATCGTCATCTACGTGCGCGACTTCCTCGAGCGCTACCAGCCCGACGCCCTGCGCTACTTCATCGCGACGGCGGGCCCGGAGACCCAGGACACGGACTTCACGTGGGCGGAGTTCAAGCGCCGCACGAACGACGAGCTCGTCGCTGGCTGGGGCAACCTCGTCAACCGCACGGCGAACCTCGTCCACAAGAACTTCGGCGAGATCCCGGCCGCGACCGATCCCCAGGACATCGACCGCGACCTGCTCGCGCGCACGGGCGCCGGGTTCGCCGCCGTCGGCGACCACGTTGCCCACCACCGCCAGCGCGCGGGCATCAACGAGGCCATGGCCGTGGTCGCGGACGTCAACAAGTACCTCTCGGACACGGCGCCGTGGAAGCTCAAGTCCCCCGAGGACCGCGCCCGCCTCGCGACCGTGCTGCACACCGCGACCCAGGCGGTGAGCGACTGCCGCACGCTGCTCGCACCGTTCCTGCCGCACACTTCGCAGCTCGTGCACGAGGCCTTCGGCGGCTCGGGCACGGTGGAGCCGATGCCCCGCATCGAGGAGGTCACGGACCTCGACGACCCCGCGATCTCCTACCCCGTCATCACGGGCGACTACCGCGGCGCGCACGCGTGGGCCTCGGTCCCGGTCACGGTCGGCACCCCGGTCGCCGCCCCGACGCCGGTGTTCACCAAGCTCGACGACGCGATCGTCGAGGAGGAGCTCGCCCGGGCGCAGGGCGGGGCGTGAGTCGGCGCGTCGACTGGCCGGCCGAGCCCGAGCCGCTTCCGCACCCGGTCGTCGACAACCACACGCACCTCGAGACGGTGGTGCGCGAGACTGACGGCGCCGGGTGGCGTACGCAGGGCGAGGACGGGCCGACGACGACGGCGGACGGCGGCGCTCTCCGTTCCCACCTCGACCGTGCGGCGCGCGCGGGGGTGACCCGGCTCGTGCAGGTGGGCTGCGACCTCGAGTCGGTCGACTGGACCGAAGCCGCCGTGCGCACGCACCCCGAGCTGCTCGGCGCCGTGGCGATCCACCCCAACGAGGCCGTGCTGCACGCGGGCGTGCGCGAGGTGGCCCCGGACGGCCTCGAGCCCGACCCGCAAGAACGCCACGAGGTGCCGCTCGACGAGGCGATCGCACGCGTCGAGACCGTCGCGCGCGGCAACGACCGCATCCGGTGCATCGGCGAGACGGGCCTGGACTTCTTCCGGGCCGGCGAGCGCGGCCGGGCGGTGCAGCGCGAGGCGTTCCGGGCGCACATCGCCCTCGCCAAGGAGCTCGACCTCGTGCTGCAGATCCACGACCGGGAGGCGCACGCCGCCGTCGTCGAGGTGCTCGAGGCCGACGGCGCCCCGGAGCGCACGGTGTTCCACTGCTACTCGGGCGACGCCGAGCTCGCGAGGTACTGCGCGGGGCAGGGCTGGTACCTGTCCTTTGCGGGCCCGCTGACGTTCCGGGCCAACGACGAGCTGCGCGCGGCCGCCCGCGCCGTCGGCCCCGACCACGTTCTCCTCGAGACGGACGCCCCGTACCTCACGCCGCACCCGTACCGGGGCCGCCCCAACGCCCCGTACCTCGCCGCGCTCACGATGCGCACGCTCGCCGAGGTGCTCGGTCTCGACCTCGCGGCGGCGTGTGCCGCCGTGGAACGCAGCTCCCTTGCGCTATACGGTTCCTGGGATTAGTCCCGGTTTGCCCTGGCTCTAGGTCCTTGCGACTAGGAATCGACCCCGGTTCTGGGCTAACGTCGAGGGCTGTCGCGTGTAGGGGCCGCGGCGCGCCATGCCGACTGACGAACGGATCTTGATGAGCCCGAGCCGCACCCCCGGGACGCCCTCGCGCGCCCGGCGACTCGTGGCGCACGCCACCGTGCTCGCTCTCGTCACCGCGGGGACCGGTGCCTTCGCGACGCTCCACAAGAACGTCGAGGTGGACCTCAACGGCACGCAGCTCCAGGTGTCGACCTTCGGGCGCACCGTCTCCGACGTCCTCGTGGCGGCCGGGGTCGAGGTGGGTGAGCGGGACCTCGTGGTCCCCGCCCTCGGTACGCCTGCCGCGACGGGCGACGAGATCGTGGTGCGGCACGCGCGCGAGCTGGAGCTCGTCGTGGACGGCGAGGAGCGCACCGTGTGGACCACGGCCCTCACGGTCGGCGACGCGGTCGACGCCCTCGGCGCGCGCGCACGTGACGCGCACGTCTCGGTGTCCCGGTCCGCTGCGCTGCCCCGCTCGGGCGCGGTGTTCGTCTCGACGCGCAAGGCGATGTCCGTCGAGGTCGACGGCCAGGTGGTCGAGCTCGACACGAACGTCCCGACGGTGCGTGAGGCGCTCCTCGAGGTGGGGCTCGTGCTCGAGGCGGAGGACCAGCTCTCGGTCGACCTCGACTCGCCGGCCACGGACGGGCTCGTCGTCGAGATCACGCGCGCCACGACGGTGGCGGGCACCACGACACAGACCATGAAGTTCGCCGAGCGTGAGGTCGAGGACTCCTCGTACGCGAAGGGCACCCGGATCGTGCAGCAGCAGGGCCGGGTCGGCACGCGTGAGGTCACGTACACCGCCACGGTGGTCGACGGCGTCGAGGTGGCGCGCACCGTCCTCGCGAGCGTGATCGTCGAGGAGCCGCAGGACCGCGTCGTGCTGGTCGGGACGATGGTGGTCCCGGACGTGCCGCCCGTGAAGGCCGGCACCTCGAAGGCGATCGCCAAGGAGCTCGCGGCGGATCGCGGCTGGGGTGACGACGAGTTCAAGTGCCTCGTCGCGCTGTGGCAGAAGGAGAGCGGCTGGCGCGTCGACGCGCACAACAAGTCCTCCGGTGCGTACGGCATCCCGCAGGCGCTGCCGGGCAACAAGATGGCGAAGTACGGCGACGACTGGAAGACCAATCCCAAGACGCAGATCAAGTGGGGCCTCGCGTACATCGCGGGCCGCTACGACACCCCGTGCGGTGCCTGGAGCTTCTTCCTGCGTAAGAACTGGTACTGACGCGCGCGTCGCCCCCCCGCGCGATCGGCATAGGCTCGCTCGTGTGAGCCCGACCTCCCCGCTGCTCGGCCCCGCCGAGATCCGTGCGCTCGCCGACAGGCTCGGCGTGCGACCCACCAAGAGCCTCGGGCAGAACTTCGTGCACGACGGCGGCACGGTCCGCAAGATCGTGCGCCAGGCCGGTGTCGAGGCGGGCGAGCGGGTGGTCGAGGTGGGCCCGGGACTCGGCTCGTTGACCCTCGGCCTGCTCGAGATCGGCGCCGACGTCCTCGCCGTCGAGATCGACCCCGTGCTCGCGACCGCCCTGCCCGCCACGGTCGCCGCGCACCAGCCCGACGCCGGGGCGCGGTTCGAGGTGCTCACCGCGGACGCGCTGCGCATCGAGTCGCTCCCGGGCCGCCCGCCGACCTCCCTCGTCGCGAACCTGCCCTACAACGTGGCCGTGCCCGTGCTGCTGACGTTCCTCGAGCGCTTCGACTCGCTGCGCCGCGTGCTCGTCATGGTGCAGGCCGAGGTCGCGGACCGGCTCGCGGCCCCGCCCGGTTCGCGCACGTACGGCATCCCCTCGGTCAAGGCGGCCTGGTACGCGAGCGCGCGACGCACCTCGACGATCGGGCGCACCGTCTTCTGGCCCGAACCGAACGTGGACTCGGCGCTCGTCGAGTTCGTGCGCCGCGCACCGCCGCCGACGACGGCGAGCCGCGCCCAGGTGTTCGCCGTCGTCGACGCCGCGTTCTCCCAGCGACGCAAGATGCTGCGCTCGGCCCTCGCGGGGCTCGCCGGCTCGTCCGCGCTCGCGCAGGTGGCGCTCGAGGCCGCGGGGGTGGACCCGCAGGCTCGTGGCGAGCGGCTCGACGTCACGGACTTCGCCAAGGTCGCGGAGGCGCTCGTCGCCGCCGGGTCGCTGGACGGCAGGCCGCTGCGATGAGGGGGAGCACGCGATGAGCGTGGACTTCGGGAAGCTCGGCCCCATCGGCCAGAATCCCGACGAGCGCATCGAGCGGGTCCGCGCGCCGGGCAAGATCAACCTCGCGCTGCGCAGCGGGCCGGTGGGCGCGGACGGGTACCACGAGCTCGCGACGACGTTCCAGGCGGTCTCGCTCTTCGAGGAGGTCAGCGCCCGGCGCGCCGGTGGTGACCTGATCATCACGGTCTCGGGCACCCAGGCAGAGCTCGTGCCGACGGGACCGGACAACCTCGCGTTCCGGGCCGCCGTGCTGCTCGCCGAGCACACCGGCGTCGATGTCGACGTGGCCCTGCACCTGCACAAGGGGGTTCCCGTCGCGGGTGGCATGGCGGGGGGCTCCGCGGACGCAGCGGCTGCGCTCGTCGCGTGCGACGCGTTGTGGGACACGGGCCTGCACCGCGACGCGCTCGTCGAGCTCGCGGGCGAGCTCGGTGCCGACGTGCCGTTCGCCGTCCTCGGTCACACGGCGATCGGCAAGGGCCGGGGGGACGTGCTCACCCCCGTCCTCGCGCGCGGGACGTTCCACTGGGCGCTCGCCATCCGGCACGAGGGCCAGTCGACGCCGGCCGTCTACCGCAAGTTCGACGAGCTGACCGGGGGCCGTGCACGGCTCGACCAGGAGGCGGACCGCGACCTGCTGCTCGCGCTGCGGCAGGCCGATCCCGTGGCGCTCGGCGAGGCG
Organism: uncultured Cellulomonadaceae bacterium; assembly: GCA_964510785.1. Classification (GTDB taxonomy): domain Bacteria; phylum Actinomycetota; class Actinomycetes; order Actinomycetales; family Cellulomonadaceae; genus JAAYZM01. The sequence continues at coordinate 17,713 of CAZECM010000015.1, forward strand.
CTGCACAACGACCTGCAGGACGCGGCGCTCGCGCTCTCCCCGGGGCTCGCCGGCACGCTCGAGGTGGCGCGCGAGGCCGGGGCGCTCGGCGCCGTCGTGTCCGGCTCGGGCCCCACGGTCGCGGTGCTCGCCCGCAGCGCCCAGCACGCCCTCGCGCTCTCCGCGACCCTCATGGCCGAGGGAGTCGCGGACGACGTGCGCACCGCGACCGGGCCCGTCGCGGGAGCCACCCTCGTGTCGCGCTGAGACCGGTCCGCCCGCCCGGGCCCGGGCGGCTCGGGGCCCGGTTGCCGCGGTTCGCCGTCGTCGTCGGCCTTCGCCGAATACTCCCGGCCCCTCGCCGGGCGCACCACGGCGAGGGTCCGTACCCTCCGAGGAGCAGGCAGCCGCAGGTCTCGCCGTCGGGCGGGTGAGGAGAGTCCCATGGCCACGACCGAGGCCCCAGCGCCGGTCGGCGCAGCGAGCGGGTCGGCAGGGCGGCGCCGGCGCGTGCTCGCCACGTCCACCACGGCGTTCACGCTCATGTTCGCGGTCTGGCTCATGTTCGGCGTGCTCGGCATCCCGATCCGCGACGAGTTCGGGCTGACCGACGTCGAGCTCGCGTGGTTGTCCGCCGTCGCGATCCTCAACGGGTCGATCTGGCGCCTGCCGGTCGGGATCCTCGCGGACCGCTACGGCGGCCGCGCCGTCTTCCTCGTCATGCTGCTCGCGACGGCCGTGCCCACGTTCCTCGTCTCCCAGGCCACGAGCTACGCGATGCTGCTGGGTCTCGCGTTCTTCGCGGGGTTCGCGGGGAACTCGTTCAGCGTCGGGATCGCGTGGAACTCGGTGTGGTACCCGCGCAGCTCCCAGGGCTTCGCGCTCGGGGTTTTCGGGGCGGGCAACGTCGGAGCGTCGGTGACGAAGCTCATCGGGCCGTGGCTCATCGCGGCGGTGCCGACGCTGACGATCGCGGGGCTGTCGTTCGGCGGCTGGCGGTTCGTGCCGATGCTCTACGCGGTGCTCCTCATGATCATGGCCGTCGTCATGTGGGCCGTCGCACCGCGACCGGACCTGCGGCCCGGACAGGGTCGCTCGCTCGCCTCGATGCTCGTGCCGCTGCGGAGCCTGCGGGTGTGGCGGTTCAGCCTGTACTACGTCGTCGTGTTCGGTGCGTACGTCGCGCTGGCCGCGTGGTTGCCGAAGTACTACGTGGACGTGTACCACCAGCCCCTCGGCACGGCCGCGCTGCTGACCGCGCTCTTCATCTTCCCGGCGAGCCTGCTGCGCCCGCTCGGGGGGTACCTCTCGGACCGGTGGGGCGCGCGGCGCGTGATGTACGGGACGTTCTTCGTGATGCTCGTGGCCTCGGGCGTGCTGATGATGCCGTACGGCTACGTCGTCATCAAGGTGCCGGGCGACGCCGCGGGGGACGGGCTGCGCGAGGTGCTGCCCTTCGAGCTCGGGGTGGTGTCGTTCACGGTGCTCGTGTGCGTCGTCGGCGTCGCGATGGGGGTGGGCAAGGCCGCGGTGTTCAAGCACATCCCCGAGTACTTCCCGCACGACGTGGGCGCGGTGGGTGGGCTCGTGGGGACGTTCGGGGCGCTCGGCGGGTTCGCGCTGCCGCCGGTGTTCGCGTACCTGCAGGGCTGGACGGGGATGCCGCAGTCGACGTTCCTCGCGCTGTTCGTGCTGACCGCCGTGAGCCTCGTGTGGATGCACCTGACGGTCCACCGCATGCTCCAGGACCGCTCCCCGGACCTCCGCCACGCCCTCGAGGCGGCCGAGGGGTCCTAGCGCGCGGGGCGCATCGCGTAGGAGCCGGCGAACGCCGCGAGGCTGAACCCGACCAGGAGCGTGGCGAGCGGCAGGGTCCACGAGCCGCTCGACGCGTTGAGGGCGCCGAGCACGCTCGGGCCGGTCGCGGCGAACAGGTACCCGATCGACTGCACCGCGGCCGAGGACCGGCGCGCGTCCGCGACGCTCGACGCCCGCTGCAGCACCACGGACATCACCACGGTGAACAGCCCGCCCTGCGCGAGGCCGGAGCAGGTCACCCACACGAGCCACGCCCCCGGTGCGAGGAAGATGCCGAGGGGCAGCGCGAGCCACAGCGCGATGAGACCGAGGAACACGACCCGCGCCGGGATGCGCCGCGCGAGGACGACGGGCACCGTGAGGGCACTGACGACGGCGGCCGCCTGGAACGGCGCGGCCCCGCCCCCGGCCGCCGCCTGGTCGAGCCCGATCTGGTCCGAGAGCAGCTGGGGCAGCCACGCCGTCATGCCGTAGTAGCCGAAGGACTGCATCCCGAACACCGCGGCGAGCGTCCAGATGAAGGGGCGGCGCAGCACGGGCGTGAACGGTGGGGTCCGGATCTCGGGGACGACGACGCCGACGACGGCGCCCCCGGGCTCGCCGGTTCCCGCGCCGGCGCCGTCGTCGACGCGACCGTCCGGGGCCCCGCCCCCGGCCGCCTGGGTGCGCCGCACCCGGAGCGCGACGAGCCACAGCACGAGCGCGGCCACCGCGAGGATGCTCCAGACGCCGAGAGCCCAGCGCCAGCCGAGCGACTGGGCGATCGGCGCGGTGAACGCCGTCGTCGTCATGGCCCCGAGATTCATCGCGGCCGTGTAGGCGCCCGTGACCCCCGCGATGACGAGCGGGAAGTCGCGCCGCGTCACGACGGGAACGGCGATGTTGCCGATCGTGATGGCGACCCCGAGCAGGAGCGTGCCGACCACCGCCGTGGGGAAGCCCGCCACCGAGCGCAGCACCGTGCCGACGATGATGACGAGCAACGAGACCGTCACGGCCCGGCCCACTCCGAAGCGCCCGATGAACCCCGACGCGAGCGGGGCGGCGAGCGCGAAGCACAGCACGGGCAGGCCCGTCAGGAGCCCGACGGCGGCGGGGCTCAGGGCGAGCTCCGCCGTCACGTCACCGACCACGGGCCCCAGGGCGGCGATCGGCCCGCGCAGGTTCGCCGCGAACACGAGGACGGCGACGAGCAGCAGCCCGCTGCCCCCACCGAGCGCGAGCCGGGACCTCACTCGTCGAACTGTCTGACCACGCGGCGCAGCAGCCCCGCGAGCTGGTCGCGCTCGGCCGCCGTCAGGCCGTCCAGGAGGCTCGCCTCGACGGTCAGGAAGTCGGCCATCGCGGTGTCGACGCGCTCGAGCCCTTCGACGGTGAGCCGCACGAGGACGCCCCGGCGGTCGTCCGGCGAGGGTTCGCGGCGCACGAGCCCGTGGGCGACCATCCGGTCGATCCGGTTCGTCATGGTGCCGGAGGTCACGAGGGTCTGGGTGAGCAGCGCTCCGGGGGAGAGCCGGTAGGGCGCACCGGCCCGGCGCAGCGCGGCGAGGACGTCGAACTCCCACGACTCGAGCCCCGAGCGGGCGAAGGCGCCGCGCCGGGCGAGGTCGAGGTGCCGGGCCAGGCGGGTGACCCGGGAGAGCACCGTGAGGGGCGTGACGTCGAGGTCGGGCCGTTCGCGCTGCCAGGCCGCGACGATGCGGTCGACCTCGTCGGGCTCGGTCGTCGCGCTCTCGGGGCTCATACGCCGAGATTACTCGACATCGAGATACCCGCCCCGGGTCGGCTACCGGCGCGAGGTCAGGGTCGGGCGCCGCTCGAGGCCGGACAGCCCGTTCCACGCGAGGTTGACGAGGTGCGCGGCGACGTCGGCCTTCTTGGGGCTGCGCTCCTCGAGCCAGTGCTGCCCCGTGAGCGCGACCATGCCCACGAGCATGCGCGAGTAGATGGGCGCCGTCTTGGGGTCCAGCCCCTGCTTCTTGAACTGGTCGGCGAGCAGGTGCTCGACCTGCGTCGCGACGTCCCCGATGAGGCTCGAGAACGTGCCGGTCGCCTGCGCCACGGGGGAGTCGCGCACGAGGATGCGGAAACCGTCGGTGTTCGCCTCGATGTAGCTCAGCAGCGCGAGGGCCGTCCGCTCGACGAGCACCTTGGGGTGCCCGCCCTCCGTGAGCGCCCCGGTCAGGGCGTCGGTGAGGGCCGTCACCTCGCGGTCGACGACGACGGCGTACATCCCCTCCTTGCCCCCGAAGTGCTCGTAGACCACGGGCTTGGAGACCTGGGCACGGGTCGCGATCTCCTCGACGCTCGTGCCCTCGAACCCCTTCTCCGCGAAGAGCTTGCGGCTCACGTCGAGGAGCTGGGCGCGGCGCTGGGCCGCAGTCATCCTCGCCCGTGCGGGGCGCTTGCTCTCGGTGGCCACGTGCCCATCATGCCCGGTCGGGCTGGCAGAATGGCTCCGCCGTCCGGCGCGCCCCGGTCGCGGTCCGCCTTGGTGTAATGGCAGCACGCAGGCCTTTGGAGCCTTGCAGTCCAGGTTCGAGTCCTGGAGGCGGAGCGGAAGGACAACCCGGTGCCCGGCGGTAGAGTGGCCGTGCGCCTTGCCTCGGCTACACCTCTCGGGAGCTCATTCGGTGACCACCGCCCGGCCCGCTGCCGTCGTCGTCCTCGCCGCAGGTGAGGGCACCCGGATGCGTTCGAGCACACCTAAAGTCCTGCACGAGCTGGCCGGCCGTTCGATGCTCGGCCACGCGCTCGTCGCGGCCAGGGAGCTCGCCCCCGGGCGGCTCGCCGTCGTCGTGCGGCACGGCCGAGACGCGGTGGCCGCCCACGCCCTCGAGGTGGACCCCGGCGTGCTCGTCGCCGACCAGGACGAGATCCCCGGCACGGGCCGTGCCGTGCAGTGCGCGCTCGCGGTGCTCGACGCCGCCGCGCACGCCGACGGTGCGCTCGCGGGGGACGGCCAGGACCAGGTCGCCGGGACGGTCGTCGTCATCGCGGGGGACACCCCGTTGCTCGACGGCGCGACGCTCGCCCAGCTCCACGCCGCGCACACCGCGGACGGCAACGCCGTGACCCTCCTGACCACCGAGCTCGACGAGCCGTTCGGCTACGGCCGCATCGTGCGCGAGGCCGGCACGGGCGCCGTCGTCGGCATCGTCGAGGAGAAGGACGCCGACGACGACGAGCGGGCCATCCGCGAGATCAACGCCTCGGTGTACGTGTTCGACGCCACCGTGCTGCGCGGTGCGCTCGCCCGTCTCGGCCGGGACAACGCGCAGGGTGAGCTCTACCTCACCGACGTCGTCGCGATCGCGCGGGCCGACGGCGGCGCCGTGCGGGCCGTGCGCACCGACGACCCCATCACGGTCGAGGGGGTCAACGACCGCGTCCAGCTCGCCGTCCTGCGCGCCGAGCTCAACCGGCGGATCCTCGAGGGCTGGATGCGCGAGGGCGTCACGGTCGTGGACCCCGCCACGACGTGGGTCGACGTCGACGTCGAGCTGGCCCAGGACGTCGTGCTCCTGCCCGGCACACAGCTCCACGGTGCGACGCGCGTCGGCGCGGGTGCCCGGATCGGCCCGGACACGACGCTCACCGACGTCGAGGTCGGTGAGGGCGCCACCGTGGTGCGCACCCACGGGCTGTCCGCCGTCGTCGGCCCGAAGGCGACCGTGGGCCCCTTCGCCTACCTGCGCCCCGGCGCGAGGCTCGGGCGCAAGGGCAAGATCGGCACGTTCGTCGAGGTGAAGAACGCCACGATCGGCGAGGGCTCGAAGGTGCCGCACCTGACCTACGTCGGCGACGCGACGATCGGGGAGCAGTCGAACATCGGGGCCTCCTCCGTGTTCGTCAACTACGACGGCGTCAACAAGCACCACACGACGATCGGCTCGTACGTGCGCACCGGCTCGGACAACACGTTCGTCGCTCCCGTCACGGTCGGGGACGGCGCGTACACGGGTGCCGGCTCGGTCATCCGGCGCGACGTGCCGTCCGGGGCGCTCGGGGTCTCGTCCGGCCCGCAGCGCAACATCGAGGGCTGGGTCCTGCGTTCGCGCTCGGGAACCGCGGCGGCCGACGCGGCCGCGCGCTCTCTCGAGGACGGCGAGCTGGACGACCTCGGCCCGCAGGCGAGGGCCGAGCGCGGTCGCGCCCGGGCCGCCGCGACCGGGGCGCAGCCCGTCGTGGCACCAGACACCTCCGGGCCCGCCGGGCCGGAGACCATCACAGCTGAGCCGAAGGACGAACGCGGATGACCGGGATCATCTCCACCGACAGTGAGAAGCGACTCGTTGTCGTCTCGGGGCGGGCCCACCCAGAGCTGTCCGAGGCCGTCGTCAGCGAGCTGGGTTGCGAGCTCGTCCCCACGTCCGCCTACGACTTCGCCAACGGCGAGATCTACGTGCGCTACGCGGAGTCCATCCGCGGCTCGGACGCGTTCGTGCTGCAGTCGCACTCGCAGCCGGTCAACCAGTGGATCATGGAGCACCTCATCATGGTCGACGCGCTCAAGCGCGCCTCGGCCAAGACGATCACCGTGATCGCGCCGTTCTACGGGTACGCCCGCCAGGACAAGAAGCACCGCGGCCGCGAGCCCATCTC
>CAZECM010000015.1:24124-53228 GCA_964510785.1 uncultured Cellulomonadaceae bacterium
GCGATGCCGCTCCTCGCGGACTACGTGCGTCGGCGCGTGGACCACTCCCGGCTCACCGTGGTCTCCCCGGACGCGGGCCGCGTGCGGCTCGCCGACCAGTGGTCCGACCGGCTGGGCGCCCCGCTCGCCATCATCCACAAGCGTCGCGACCCGTCGGTCCCCAACCAGGTCAAGGTCCACGAGCTCGTCGGCCAGGTAGCCGGCCGCACCTGTCTCATCGTCGACGACATGATCGACACCGCCGGCACGATCGTGCAGGCCGCCGAGGCGCTCTTCGAGAACGGCGCGGCCGAGGTCATCGTCGCCGCGACGCACGCCGTGCTCTCAGGCCCCGCGATCGACCGGTTGCGGAACTCGCGCATCGGCGAGGTCATCGTCACCGACACCCTCCCGATCCCCGAGGAGCGTCGCTTCGAGTCGCTCACCGTCCTGTCGATCGCCCCGCTCATCGCCCGCGCGGTGCGCGAGGTGTTCGACGACGGCTCCGTCACGTCGCTCTTCGACGGCCAAGCGGGCTGACCGTGCACGCCGGGGCCGTCGACGCCGTCACGACCCTCGGGGTCGGCGCGGTCGAGGTGCGGCCGGACGTGGTGGTCGTCGAGCTCGGCTCCCAGGCCGACGCGGCGGACGTGCAGGTCGCCGTGCGCGAGGCGGGCGAGGGGCTCGGGCGTGCCCGCGCCGTGCTGCTCGCCGCGGGCGTGGCCGCCACGGACCTGCGGACGACGACGACGAGCACCTGGGACGACCACGGCCACGACGGCACCGGTCCGCGCCGCTTCGTGGCCCGGCTCGGCCTGCGGGCGCGGCTGCGCGGCTCGGTGCTCGGTGACCTCGACGACGCGGGTGCGCTCGTGCAGGAGGCCCTCGCCGCCGCCGGCGACACGGCGCGCCTCGACTCGACCCGCTTCGCGCTCGCCGACCCGTCGCGCGCCGCCGCCCAGGCGCGAGAGGCGGCGTTCGCCGACGCGCAGGCCAAGGCGGAGCAGCTCGCCCGGCTCGCGGGACGCGCGCTCGGACCGGTGGCCGCCGTCGTCGAAGGCGGTGGGGAGTCACCCGTCCCGCTGCGCGCGATGGCCGCGCGGGCCGACGCCTTCGCCTCGACGCTCACGATAGACGTCGGCGAGGAGGTCGTCACCGCGACCGTGACCGTCCGGTGGCACTGGGCCCCTTGACGGGCGGGTAGACTCTTCGCACATTGCCTCGGCGAGGGACGCTGGACGGCCCGGTGCTCCGTGATCGACGTGGCGGACGCACTCGCGCGTGTCCGTCCCGCGCCCCACGTCGAGGCCGAGCCTCCGTAGTCCGTACGTCCTCACCCAGGAGCCATCATGTCCAAGCTTGCCGCGACCGCCCGTACCGAGTTCGGCAAGGGCGCCGCCCGCCGCACCCGGCGCGCCGGACTCGTCCCCGCCGTCCTGTACGGCCACGGCGCCGACCCGGTCCACGTCTCCCTGCCCGGCCACGCGACGTTCCTCGCCCTGAAGATCACCAACGTGCTGCTCGAGATCGAGCTCGACGGCGAGGTCCAGCTCGCGATCGCCAAGGACATCCAGCGCGACCCCATCCGCGACTCGGTCGAGCACGTCGACCTCCAGGTGGTCCGCAAGGGCGAGAAGGTCACCGTAGACGTCCCCGTGCACGTGGTCGGCGAGTCCGCTCCCGGCACGATCCACCTCACCGACCTGCAGCAGCTCTCGCTCGAGGCCGAGGCGACGAACCTCCCCGAGTTCGTCGAGGTCTCCGTCGAGGGCCTCGTGGCCGGCACCAACATCTTCGCCGCGGACGTCGTGCTGCCCAAGGGCGCGTCGCTCATCGGTGACCCCGAGGCGCTCGTCGTGTCCGTCACGGTCCCGCAGACCAGCGCGGACGAGGGCGAGACCGCCGAGGGCGAGACCGCCGCTGCGCCCGCCGCGGACTCCGAGGCCGCCGAGGGCTGAGCCCTCGCGCCTCCCCATGGGCTCCGACCTGTGGCTCGTCGCCGGCCTGGGCAACCCCGGGCCGGCGTACGCGTCCCATCGGCACAACGTGGGGCACATGGTGCTCGACGAGCTGGCCACGCGCACGGGGGTGACGTTCTCCGGTCCGCGTCCCGGCGGGGCGCGCGCGGTGGTCGCCGAGGCACGGCTCGGGATGCTGCCCGGTGGGGCACCGGGCCCGCGCGTCGTCCTCGCCAAGCCCGTGACGTACATGAACGTGTCCGGGGGACCCGTGGTCGGGGTCGCGCGGTACTACGGCATCGAGCCGGACCACGTCGTCGTCGTGCACGACGAGCTCGACGTCCCCTTCGGCGAGGTGCGCCTCAAGCTCGGCGGCGGCGAGGGCGGGCACAACGGGCTGCGCGACGTCACGAAGGCGCTCGGCACGCGCGACTACGTGCGCGTGCGGTGCGGCGTCGGCCGTCCGCCGGGGCGCATGGATGCGGCGGACTTCGTCCTCAAGGACTTTTCCACGGTCGAGCGCAAGGACCTGCCGTTCCTGCTCGACGACGCCGCGGACGCGGTCGAGGCCCTCGTCCTCGAGGGTCTTCTCGCTGCTCAGCAGCGGTTCCACGGGCCCCGCTAGGGCCTTCGGGGCCGACGACGGCGCCTCGCGGCCGGATTCGGCCAGGCGGGTGAAATCGGACAAATCCACCCATCAGGGTCTTACCTACCATACCGGTGCGTAATAGGGTGTAGTACCCCACTCCACCGGACGGAAGGCCGTCGTGACCCTGACCGCTGAGCCCGGCGTCGACCTCGGACGCTCGAGCGTCGACCGCCGTGGCCGGGCAGCCGAGCCCCGGCGTTCGTGGGCGTCCCCGCAGCCGTTCGAGGTGCGCGAGACGTCCATCAACCGTACGGCGTCGGTCGCGCAGCAGTGGGCGCGGGTCGGTGCGTCCTACCGGCGCTGGACGTTCGTGCTCGACGGCGTCGTGGCCCTCGTCGTCGGCTCCCTCATCATGACGCCGATCTTCGGCCGCGAGCTCGAGACGGTCGGCCTCGTCGCCGTCGGCGTCGTGGGGCTGTGGCTGCTCGTCGCGCTCAACCGCGGCTACGACCTGCGCGAGCTCGGGAACGGGCCCGTCGAGTTCCAGGCGCTCCTGCGTGCCGGCGCGCTCGGCATGGTGCTGCTCATCTCGGTGAGCTACGCCACCAAGGCCGAGGTGTCCCGGTTCCTCGTCTTCGCGGGCGTTCCCTTGCTCGTGGCCACCGCGGCCCTCGTGCGGTACGCGCACCGCAAGGTGCTGCACCGTGCGCGGTCCCGTGGGCGGGCGATGAAGCGCACGCTCGTCGTCGGGCACGCGTACGCCGCGGCGCACGTCGCGGAAGACCTGGCTCGGGCCACGTACCACGGCTTCGAGATCGTCGGGGCGTGCCTGCCGAGCCTCGACGACGCGGCGCCGACGCCCGCCACCCCCGTCATCGGCGCCATCGCGGACGTGCCGCAGGTCGTCGCGGACCACGCGATCGACATCGTGGTCGTGACCGGGGGGAGCCTGCAGGGCGACGCGCTGCGGCGGCTGTCCTGGGCGCTCGACCGGGTGGGCGCGCAGCTCATCGTCGCGCCGGACCTCGTCGAGGTCAACGCGCCCCGGCTCACGCTGCGGCCCACGGGCGAGCTCTCGCTCCTCGAGCTCGAGGTCGGTACGCCGCGCAGCCGCATGCTCGCCAAGGCCGTGCTCGACCGGGCGCTCGGCGTGGCGCTCCTGATCGTGCTCGCCCCGCTCCTGCTCGGTGCGGCGCTGCTCGTGCGACTCACCTCCTCGGGTCCGGCGTTCTACCGCCAGACCCGGGTCGGGGTCGACGGCGAGGAGTTCACGCTCCTCAAGCTCCGCAGCATGTACGTCGACGCGGACGAACGGCGCCGGGCGCTCCTCGAGCGCTCCGAGGGCAACGACGTGCTCTTCAAGATGAAGGACGACCCGCGCGTCACCTCCGTCGGCAAGGTGCTGCGCCGGTTCTCGATCGACGAGCTCCCCCAGCTCGTCAACGTGGTGCGTGGCGACATGTCGCTCGTGGGACCTCGACCGCCGCTCGGCGAGGAGGTCGCCGCGTACGCGGACGCCGTGTACCGCCGGCTGCGCGTCAAGCCGGGCCTGACGGGCCTGTGGCAGGTCTCGGGTCGCTCCGACCTGAGCTGGGAGGAGTCGGTGCGGCTCGACCTGCGCTACGTCGACAACTGGTCGCTCGCGATGGACCTGCTGATCTTGTGGAAGACCTTCCGAGCCGTGGTGGGGGCGTCCGGTGCCTACTGACCTCGTGACCCCGACCCGACCCGACCAGCTGCCAGGAGGACCTCAGTGACGACAACCCGTCCCGAGAGCCACACCTGGGCGGACGAGGGTGGCCGCACGGTCGTCTTCGGTGTCCGACCCCCGCGTACCGTGAACCGGCTCATCGTGCACCAGGTGGACGCCGCACGCCCCTCGCCGGGCGGCATCGACTCGTGCCTGCGCGGACTGCTGCGCTACTCGCCACCCGGGATGACGATCGCCGTGGTCGGCGTCGACGTCGGTGGCGTGCCCGACCGTCGCCTCGGTCAGTGGGAGCACCACCGCTGGGGCACGCGCTCGGCGTACTTCCTGCCCGTCGTCTCGCTCGACCCGGGCAACCAGCACCGGCGGGTGCCGCACTCGGCCCGGCTCGTCGCGGGGCTCACCCGGTTCCGCGCGCGGCTGCCGCGCGCCGAGGTGGTCCAGGCCCACCGTGCCGACGTGGCCGCCGCGGTGAGTGCGCTGCTGCGCCGCCCCCTCGCCTACTTCATCCACAACCAGGCTGCGGGACTCACCGGAGCGACGTCGGACTCGTTCTGGCGCTGGCTCGGCAACACGCACGAGCAGCTCGAGCTGCGGCTCGTGCGGTCGGCGAGCGAGGTGGTCGTCTTCAACGAGGACTACGCCGGCACGTTGCGACCGTTCAACTCGGCGACGAGGTTCTCGCCCACCTGGTACGACCCGGAGCTGGTCCAGTTCCGGCCCGCCGCGGCGGACCCGTACCGCATCGTCTGGGTGGGGCGCCTCGAGGCGCCGAAGGATCCCGCGCTCGCCGTGCGTGCCTTCCAGCGGCTCACCGAGCGCGCGCCCGACCAGCCGTGGTCGCTCGACATGGTGGGGGACGGCACGCTCATGGGTGCCCTCGAGGTCGAGGTCGCCCGGCTCCCTGCGGACGTGCGGCGCCGGGTGCGGCTGCTCGGGCGGCTCGCCCCGGAGGACGTGGCCGGTGCCATGGCGGTGTCCGGGGTCTTCCTCATGACCTCGCACCCGGGGTACGAGGGCTTCCCTCGCGTCCTGGTCGAGGCGATGGCCACGGGGCTGCCGGCGGTCGTGACCGAGGGCTCGGACACGGGCGCGCTCGTCGCGGGCGCGCACAACGGATTCGTCTGCGGGAGGGACACCGATGAGCTGGCTGATGCCGTCCAGCGTGCCGTGGGACTCGACCGGAGAGCCGCTCAGGCGAGCGTCGTCGGGTACAGCGCACCCCATCTGGTGGCAGGGATCCTCGGTGGCGCGTCGGGCTAGCGCACGCGAGGTCCTCATGGCTCCCGGGCCCGCAGGCTCCGTGACGCTGTCGGGCCAGGAGCTGTTCCTCGGGGGCGCGGACGATCTCGTGGGTGCCATCGACGCGCTGCTGCCCGCTCGCGAGGTGCACACCATCATCACGCCCAACGTGGACCAGACCCTCAACCTGCGCACGGACCCGGCGCTCGCGACGGCGTACGACGAGGCGAGCATCCGGATCACCGACGGCTTCCCGCTCGTCGTGCTCGGCCACCGGCTCGGCGCGCACCGGCTCGAGCGCCTCACGGGCGCCGATCTCCTTCCCCTCGCGGCCGAGGTCGCGGCCCAGCGGGGCTGGCGCATCGCCCTGACCGGCGGCGGTCCCGGCGTCGCCGCCCACGCCGCGGCGGTGCTGCGCGACCGGGTCGACGCGGACATCGTCGCGGTGGACTTCCCGCGCATCACGAGCGTCGACGACCCCGAGTCCCTGTCCGTCGTCGAGGCGCTCGCCGAGCTCGAGCCGGACCTCGTGTTCGTGTGCCTCGGCTCGCCCAAGCAGGACGTCTGGGTCTCGCAGTGGCGCGCCAAGCTGCCGCCGGCCGTCTACATCGGCGCCGGGGCCGCCGTGGACTTCGTCGCGGGCACCAAGAAGCGGGCGCCCGTCGCCCTGCAGCGACTCGGGCTCGAGTGGTTCTACCGGCTCGCCCAGGAGCCACGTCGGCTGGCCCACCGCTACCTCGTGCGGGGCCCGGTGTTCGCCGTCGTCGCCGCCCGCTCCCTCGTCGCCGCCCGCAGGCGTCGATGAAGGCGCTCGTCACGGGTGTCGCGGGGTTCGTCGGCTCGTCGATCGCCGCGGCCCTTCTCGATCAGGGGTGGACCGTGGTCGGCGTCGACGCGATGACGGACTACTACGACGTCGCGCTCAAGGAGGAGAACCTCGCGCGCCTCGGCGGGGACCTCGTCCTCGTGCGGGAGTCCCTGCTCGCCGTCGACCTGACGGCGCTCCTCGCGGACGTCGACGTCGTGCTCCACCAGGCCGGTCAGCCGGGCGTGCGTTCCTCGTGGGGCCAGGAGTTCGGCGTCTACCTCGAGGCGAACGTCGCGGCGACGCAGGCGCTGCTCGAGGCGGCTCGGCACGCCCCGCGGTTGCAGCGGCTCGTCTACGCATCCTCCTCGTCGGTGTACGGGGACGCCGAGACCTTCCCGACGAGCGAGCTCGACCGGCCGGCGCCCATCAGCCCCTACGGCGTGACGAAGCTCGCGGCCGAGCACCTGTGCTCGTTGTACGCGAGCCAGTTCGGCGTGCCCACCGTCTCGTTGCGCTACTTCACGGTGTTCGGCCCCCGCCAGCGCCCCGACATGGCGTTCACGCGCTTCCTCACCGCGGCCGCGACGGGGGGAGCGGTCACCGTGTTCGGCTCGGGGGCGCAGGTGCGCGACTTCACGTACGTCGACGACGTCGTCGCCGCGAACGTGCTCGCCGCCACGACGGACGTCAAGCCCGGCACCGTGCTCAACATCGCGGGCGGCACGAACGTCTCGGTCAACGAGGTGCTCGAGGAGATCGGTGGTCTCGCCGGCGGGCCGGTCGCGGTGCGTCGCCTCGAGCGGTCCGACGGCGACGTGGTCCGCACCGGGGGCGACGCGACCCGCGCGCGCGAGGTGCTCGGCTGGCAGCCCCGGGTCGGCATCGCCGAGGGGCTCGCACGGCAGTGGGAGTGGGTCCGTGGTCGGGCCGAGTGACGTCACGGTCGTCATCCCGACGCACCGACGCAACGGGCTCCTGACCGAGACGATCGCCTCGGTCGTCGCCCAGGAGCTCGCCCCCGCGGCGCTCGTCGTCTCGGACGACGTCGGGGACCCGGCGACCCGCGCGCTCGTCGAGAGCTGGACCGCGCGGGTTCCGTTCCCCGTGCGCTACCTGGACTCTTCCGGCCCCGCGGCGGGAACCGCGGGCGCCTCGCGCAACGCCGGCGCGTCGCTCGCCACGACGGGGCTGCTCGCCTTCGTCGACGACGACGACGCCTGGCACCCGGCGTTCCTCGCGCGCCTCGTCGCGGCTCTTGACGACGGCGCAGACTTCGCGGTCTGCTGGGGCGTGGCTGACGTGCCGGTGTACGAGTACCCCCGCGCCCGCCCGGGACTGACCGCCGAGGACTCGGTCGCCCGGAACCCTGGCTTCGGCGGGTGCAACATCGTGCTGCGCACGCGGCTGTTCCGCGAGCTCGACGGTTTCGACCCCGCACTGACCGTGTCCAACGACAAGGACCTCTACGTGCGGGCGCTCGCGCACGGGGCCACGTACGCCGTCGTGCCGCACGTGCTCGTCACGTACCGCGTGCACGCCGACGGCCAGCTCACCGACAAGACCCCGCGCCGCGCCGAGGGGATCCGGCGCTACATCGCGAAGCACGAGGCCTTGCTGAGCTCTCGGGACCGACGCTACCTGCGCGCGCAGCTCGCGAGCGTGCTGCGGGTCAGCGCCCCGAGCGTCGTCGAGCGATGGCGGTACACGGGGGAGCTCGTCGTGCTGCGGCTCGCGCTCGCCGTGCAGGGCGGGGGGCGATGAGTGCCCCGGCCGCGGTGCAGACGGCGGGGGCGGGGTCGCTCGCGGCGAGGCTTCGTCTCGCCCTGACGAGGCCGTGGCCCCTCGGCGGCGAGGCGGAGGTGCTACGCCGCGGCCCGACGGTGCTGATCCTGGCCGTGTGGCTCGCGATCCTGCTGCCCGAGATCGTGCGCAGCTTCGCCGAGCCCAAGGTGTGGCGCCCGGTGACGGACGGCGAGACCGAGCTCACGGGGCTGCTCGCGCCGCTCACGACGGCGTGCAACGCGGCGCTCGTGCTCGTGTGCGCGGTCGTGGTGCTGGCCGGGGTGCGCGAGCTGCCGTGGCGGCGCGTGCCGCTCCTCGCCCTCGTCCTCGTCGCGTGGCTCGTGACGGTCGTGCCCCTCGTGGTCGAGGGACGCACCCCGCGGCTGACGGCGCTCATCGTGCCCGCGGTCGTCACGGCGCTGTGGGCCGCGCGCCCGCAACGGGGCCACATCGAGGTGCTCGGCTACCTCACGGGCGCTCTCGCGGCGGTGAGCATCACGCTGGGCCTCGTGCTGCCGCGCACCGCGATCTTCGAGCGGTCCGAGCTCGTCGAGGGCGAGAAGGCGGTCTCGCCGCTCGGCATCCTCGCGGGCGTGCTCCAGACGGGGAACCTGCTCGGGCTCGCCCTCGCGATGGGTGTCGCGTCCGTGCTCTACGTGCGTCGCGACCGGCACCGGTGGGCCATCCTCGCTCTCGTCGCGCTCGCACTCGTCTGGTCGGCCTCCCGCACGAGCCTCGTCGCCGTCCTCGCCCTCGTGCTCGCCGGGCTCGGGCTCACCCTCGCCCGTTCGCCGCGCCGCTTCGCGTCGGTCTGGCTGCCGGCCGTCGCCCTCGTCGCGCTCGTGCTGCCGTTCGTGACCCGTGCGCCGACGGCGTTCACCAATCGCGGCGGGTACTGGATCGCCGCCGTCGAGGCCTGGCGCGAGCGCCCGTGGTTCGGCCACGGCGCGGACTACTTCAAGCTGCTCGCGACGGGGGAGGACAACCTGGGCGGGCACGCCTATCACGCGCACAACCAGGTGATGCAGGTGCTCGTCACGGGCGGGCTCGTGCTGAGCGCCATCGCCCTCGTCGTCGTCGTCGTCCTCGGGGCGCGCGCCGTGCGGTGGTCCGGCGTCGGCCTCGCGTGGCCCACGCTCGTCCTCACCGTCTTCGCCGTGGTGGCGAGCTTCGAGGTACCCGTGGGCCTCGTCGACCGGCTCGTGTACGTTCCCTTCGTGCTCGTCCCCCTCGCCCTCGTCGCGTTCGCCGCTCCAGAGCATCGCGCCGCGACGTGACCGAGCTGTCCACCGCGGCGGCGCGGGGCACGGCCACGACGCTGCTCGCCCAGGTGCTGCGGTTCGTGCTGCAGTTCGGCTCGGTGCTCGTGCTCGCCCGGCTCCTCGTCCCCGCCGACTTCGGGCTCGTCGCGATGGTCACGGCCGTGATCGGCATCGCGGAGATCTTCCGTGACTTCGGGCTCTCCGCCGCAGCGATCCAGGCTCCCGAGCTCAGCCGCGCCGAGCGCACCAACCTGTTCTGGGCGAACTCGGGGCTCGGGTTCGTGTGCGCGCTCGCCGCCGTCGCCCTGACCCCCGGGCTCGTGCTGCTCTACGACGAGCCGCGCCTCGGACCCGTGGTGCCCGCCCTTGCCGGCGTGTTCGTGCTCTCCGGCCTCAACTCCCAGTACCGGGCGGGACTCACGCGCGACATGCGCTTCGGTGTGCTCGCCGTCTCGGACGTCGTGGCGCAAGCGGTGGGCGCCGCCGTCGCGATCGCGCTCGCGTGGGCGGGGGCCGGTCTGTGGGCGCTCGTCGCGCAGCAGCTCGTCGTGGCGCTCACCTCGCTGCTCGTCAACGTGGGCAGCGCACGCTGGCTCCCGGGGCTGCCGCGGCGCGCGGTGTCGATCCGCCGCTTCGTCAAGTACGGTTCCGGCTTCCTCGGCGCGCAGACGCTCATGTACGCGACGTCGAACATCGACTCGGTCGTCATCGGGGCCGTGTGGGGCAAGGTCGAGCTCGGCCTGTACTCGCGGGCCTACCAGCTGCTCATGGTGCCGCTCAACCAGATCCAGGCGCCGCTCACCCGCGTCGCGCTTCCCGTGCTGTCCCGGATCCAGGAGGACACGGCTCGGCTCGCCCACTACGTCGGGCGCGCGCAGCTCGTCGTCTGCTACGTCACGACGCTCGTGCTCGCCGTCGCCGCGGCACTCGCCGATCCCGCCGTGCGCGTGCTCTTCGGACCGGGGTGGGACGGTGTCGCACCGATCTTCGCGCTGCTCGCGATCGGGGGGATCTTCCGCGCGGCCTCGTCCGTGGCCTACTGGACCTATCTCGCGCGGGCGCAGACGGGTGCGCTGTTCCGGTTGCAGCTGTGGACGCGCCCCCTCATGGCGGGCCTCATCGTGGCAGGCACGCCGTGGGGAGGCCGGGGCGTCGCGGCGGGGTTCGCGCTGGGCTGTGCGGGGTACTGGGCCGTGAGCCTCGTGGACATCGGGCGCCGCACGCAGCTGTCCGTGCGCCCCTTCTTCGCGAAGGCCTTGTTCGCGATGCTCGTGGTCGCCACACCTGCCGCCGCGGGCGCCTGGGGCGCGAGCCTCGCCGCGGAGGGGCCGCTCGCCCGCCTCGTGCTCGGCCTCGCCGGCGCCGTGGGAGTCGTCGGGTTGCTGTGGCTCGCCCTGCCCACCGTCCGTCGTGACGTGGCCGTGCTGGCCGGCTTCGCCCGCCGCGCGCTCTCCCGCCGCTAGCCGGGCCGCGGGCCGCGGCCGTACTCGTCGGTGCGGACACCGAACGCGGAGGCGGCCAGGCCAGCGCCGAAGAGCAGCACCTTGACGTCGGACGCGCGGGGCCCCAGGTGGACGATCGTCCCCACGAGGAACCGCACGGCGCCCACCCCGGTGCGTACGGCACCCTTGGCGAAGACGAAGGGGCGCGGGCTGTCTCGCAGCATGATGCGCCCCATGGCCGCGCCGCCGCGGAAGTCCCGCCGGGCGATCCACCGCACGGTGAGCCGCGAGTCGGGCACGGGTTCGCTCGCGACGGCGTCGTGGCTCCACACGATGACGGCGCCCCGCCGTCCCAGGCGCCAGAACAGGTCGGAGTCCGAGCCCCCCGAGCGCGAGAACGACTCGTCGAAACGCTGCGGCGGCGGGCCGAGGAGGGCAGCCGTGCGCACGAGAGTGTTGCCGGACTTCGCGGTGTTGAGCCGTGTCCCTTCGGCGAGGTTGGGGCGCTGCAGGAAGCCCCCGCGGCGGATCCACCGTGGGGTGTGCGCCGGGAAGACTGAGACCACAGGCCCCGTCACGATGTCTGCGCCGTGCCGTTCGCACGTCGAGACGAGCGCCTCGAGCCAGTCCGGCCCGACGGTCTCGTCGTCGTCGACGAAGACGAGCGTGTCGGCGTCGCCGGCCTCGGCGATCGAGCGGTTGCGTGCCGCCGCGATGCCGGGGGTCGGTTCGACGACGTAGTGCACGGGGACCGGTGCGGCGAGGGCGGCCGCGCGGCCGGAGCCCTCCGGGGCGTTGTCGACCACGACGACGGCGAGCTCCCGGTCGGTGCGCTGCGCGGCGAGCGACTCGAGCAGCGCGGCGAGCAGCTCGGGCCGTCGATAGGTGCACACGAGCACCGCGATCCGACCGATCGGGGGGGCGACGGTCATGCCTCGTCCGGGTCGAGGCTCTCCAGTCGGACGGACGACTCGGCGTGCTTGGCCGCGGCCTGGCGCAGGGCGCGGGATCGACGGGCCTTGCCGCGCCGGGGCGGCTTGGTCGGGGCGACCGTCAGCACGGGCGTCCCGCTGCGGGAGGCGTCGCCGGTCGGTAGCGCCGAGGTTGTCGCGGGGGCGTCCCGCCCGGGGGAGAGGTAGGAGTGGGTCTCCTCGCGACCGAGGCCCTCGGTCGTCTCCTCGGACGCGGCCTCGTGCGGCGAATCGGTACCGGGACCGTCGGTGGCCTGCGGGGCGAGCGCGGTCTCGAGGTCGACGACGTGCGGGTGGTAGCCGTACGTCCGGTTGCCGCCCGCCCTCCGCTCGACCCGGTTGAGGACGACGCCGAGCACGTTGGCCCCGATCGTGTCGAGCTTGCCCGTCGACTCGGTGAGCTGCTCCTTCGTCACGATGCCGCCACCGGAGACGAGCAGGATGCCGTCGGCTGCCTTGCTCAGGATCGCGGCGTCGGTGACGGGCAGCAGGGGTGCGCAGTCGAAGAGCACGACGTCGAACCGCTGCTCGAGCTCGGCGACGACGTCGGTCATCGCGCGGGAACCGAGCAGCTCGGAGGGGTTGGGCGGCGTACGGCCGGAGGTGAGGACCTGCAGGCCGGCGGTGCCGACGGGCTGGAGCACGTCGGTGAGCTCGGCCCGCCTGATGAGCACCGTCGTCAGGCCTGCCGCACCCTCGAGACCGAGGTACCCCGCGACGGAGGGGCGGCGCAGGTCCGCGTCGACGAGGCACACGGACGTGCCCGTCTCGGCGAGCGCGAGGGCGAGGTTGAGCGCCGTCACCGACTTGCCCTCGTCGCCGCGCGAGCTCGTCACCACGATGCTTCGCGGGCGGCTCGCCGCATCGACGAACTGCAGGTTCGTGCGGATCTGGCGGTACTCCTCGGCCCGGATGCTCAGCGGTTCGGCGACGTAGTGCGGCGACTTCCCGGCGGCGCTCGAGTCGAAGGAGACGAGCCCGAGCACGGGGGCGTCCGTGATGGCCCGCACGTCCGCCTCGCCGCGCACCTTGGTGTCGAGCGTGGTGCGCAGCGCTGCCCAGCCGATGCCGAGCACGAGCCCGAGCACGAGCCCGAGCGAGACGTTGCGGGGGATGTTGGGCGAGAACGGGTCGTTCGGTACGGCCGCGGGGGAGATGGAGTTGATGAGCACGCTCGGCGAACCGTCGACCCGTTCGGGGGAGAGCTGTTCGACGGCGGTCGCGAGCTCGGCCGCGATGGCGTCGGCGATCGCGGCGGCCTCGCGCGGGTTCGAGCGGATCACCGCGATGTCGATGAGCTTCGTCTCGCCCTTGACGGTGGTCGTCACGTCGGAGCGCAGGCCGCGCGCGGAACCGCGGAGCCCGAGCTTCTGCACCACGGGCTCGAGCACGATCGGCGACCTCGCTACCTCGGCGTACGTCTTGACCTCGCGCGAGACGAACGACGAGCCCTGGTTCAGGTCGGAGATCGAGTCGCCGGTCTGGACGGCCACGAGCACGGTGTTGAACGCGCGGTACTCCGGCACCGCGGAGAGTGACGCCGCGCCCGCGAGCAGGACGCCGAGCACGCAGAGCACCAGGATGCCCACCCAGTGGGCACGCAGCATGGTGAGGATGTCCCGGAGCTCCACCGAGTGCCTTTCCGTCGGTCGCGCGGGGCGCGACGAGTGACCTGTGCGGGCCGATCGTCTCAAATGCTAGCGAGTCGGACTTTTCGGCTCGGGATCCGTCACCCAACGTCCCCCGATCGGCGCAAGATCTTCACCTGTCTCGGGTTGCGCCTCGCCCGAGATGCGCCAGCACGCCCCGAGGGCGAAGAGCGCCGTGTAGAAGGAGACGGAGTACAGCATCGTGTTCGCGGCGAGGGCGTTGACGGCGATCCCCGTCAGGACGGCGAGCCCGAACGCGGCCGCGGCCGGGTAGCGCGCGGTGTGCATCCGCCCGCGCAGGCGGGCGGCGAGCCACAGGCCGAGGACGACGACGGCGAGCAGCCCGACGAGACCCACCTCGGCGAGCAGCCGGACGTACTCGTTGTGGGGGATGTTCCCCTGCAGGATCGTGGGGGACTGCGTCGCGCCGATGCCGTTGCCGAGCACGGGGTTGCGCCGCCACGCGTTGAGCACGGACCCCCACGCGTGGATGCGCCAGTCGAGCGACGTGCCCTCGGTGTTGTCCGAGGAGTACTCGGCGAAGCGCTGCGCACCGACGCGTGACGTGGTCGCCGCGTAGATCCCGAGCGCGACGCCGAGCAGGCCGAGCAAGGTCCGGTCCGCCCGGCGCACTGCGGCGCTCGCGAGGTAGACGACCACCATGACGACGAGCGTCACGAGCCCGCCGATGCTCCCGGTCGAGAGCTGCGCCACGAGGAACACGCCGAGCAGGCCCGCGTGGATCCAGCGTCGGCGGTTGCTGTCGAGGATGAGCACGAACGTCGCGAGGCTCGCGAGCGCGAAGAGCACGGCCGCGGAGTTGGAGTGCGCGAGCGTCCCCGTCGAGCGCATGACGCCGTTGTTCAGCCCGCCGGTCCCCGTCACGAGCTGCACGACGGCGAGGAGCGCGGGCACGAGGCCGATGGCCTGGACGGCGTGGGCGACCCGCCGCAGCGTCAGGTGCCCCGGGGCGTTGACCGCGACGACGACGACGCCGAGGCAGCTGACGAGCCGCAGCGCCTCGGTGTAGGTGTACTCGCCTCCGTGGGCGGACGAGCCGGCGAACGCGGAGGCGAACAGGAACGCCGTGATGGCGAGCACGGGCGCGGTCCAGCCGGGGGTGCGCACGAGCACGACGGCGGCGAGCCCGATGATGCCGACCGCGATCCCCCCGGTGACCAGCTGGTTGCCGGAGTTGTCGAGCAGGGTGCGCGCCACGAGGGCGAGGACGAGCAGCGGCAGGGCGAACCGGTAGGAGTACAGCAGCGCGAGCGGTACGGCGGCGAGCGCGACGAGGGCGACGGGGGGCAGCTCGAGGAGGAACCCGCCGACGACGGCGAGCCCCGCCAGGCCCGTGAGCACGAGCGGGACGGCCCGGTCGGCGAGCTTCGAACGCAGCGGACCGGGCGCCGTGACTGTCGTCTGGTGCCCCACGCGGCCAGCGTACAAGGGGCCTTTCTGGACAAACCAGGTGCTACGTTCGCCGCATGCCAGCGCCCGACACCTCGCCGAGAGCGCACGGGGGGATGCGGCGCCAGTTCGCGGGGATCCTCCTCTCGCGCGGGCTCGGCAGCGCGCTGCAGGCGGTCGCGCTCGTCGTGCTGGGCCGCAGCGTCACGGCCGCCGAGTTCGGGCTCGTCAACGTGGTGATCGCCGTCGTCGGCATCCTGCTCGTCGCCTCGGGGCTCGGCCTGAGCCTCTTCGTCCCCTACGTCCGTGCGCGCGGCGAGGCGGACGCCGTCGCCGCGGCCCTGCGCCTCAACTCCTGGGCGAACCTCGTCTCGGCGGCCGTGCTCGTGCCCGGCATCGCGGTGTGGGCGGTGGTGGCCGGCGCGCCGTGGGGGGCCGCGCTGATCGGCGCCTCGCTCGCGCTCGAGCGCAACGTCGACACGATCCTCGGGGTGCCGATCGCCGACGGCGACGCCCGGGTGGCCGCGACCTCGATGGTCCTGCGGCGCTCGGTCTGCCTCGTGGTGTTCCTCCCGGCGCTCGCGGGCGGGCTGGATCCCGTGTGGTCGTTCACGGCGGGCCTCCTCGCGGGTGCGGTCGCGGCCCAGGTCCACGTCCGGCGCGCGGTGCGGGGGCTCCCGGGGGACGCGCGAGCCGTGCGGGTGCGCGCCGTCCTGAGCCGGTCGTGGCCCTTCCTCGCCTCGAACCTCACGGGTCAGGCGCGCACGCTCGACGTGACCGTGGTCGCGGCGGTGCTGAGCGCGAGCGCCGCGGGGCTCTACGCGGCGGCGGCCAAGCTCGTGCAGCCGCTGCTCCTCGTGCCGCAGTCGCTCGCCGCCGTCGTCATGCCCCGGTCCACGCAGCTCTCGCCTGCTGCGGCGCGCCGCCTCGGGCTGCGGCTGACCGGCCTCTTCCTGCTGTGCCTCGTGCCCGCGGTGCCGATCGTCGTCTGGGCCGAGGAGGTGGTCGTCCTCGTCATGGGACCCACCTACGCCGGCGCGGGGCCGGCGCTCGGCTGGGCCGTCGCGGGCCTCCCGTTCGTCGCGCTGTCCGCCTCGCTCGGGGCGATCCTGCAGGGACAGGGGCGCGCGCGGTTCGTCGCCGTCACCGGGGCGGTGCTCGCCGTCGCGATGTTCCCCGCGATCGTCCTCGGGGCGATGCTGGGCGGCATCGGCGGGGCGGCGGCCGGGCTCGGCGCGAGCTTTGCCGTCCGCGTCGTGGTCCTGTCCTGGGCATTGGCACGGAGTTCATCCATGGAGGTTCCGCCGCACGGGTGAAAGAGTCCCCGTTTGCTAGGAATGTCCGGTTTGCCCTCATATCATAGGGAGTTCCGGGGTGCCACACGGTGCCTTCATTCTCCACTGGGTCCGGCGCGTGCCGGTTGACGGAGGCGAGCTATGACATCACGAGCGAGAGTGCTGCGACTCGTCGTGCTCGTCGTCGTCCTCGCCGTGGCCGGTGGCATCGCCGTCGCCCTCTCGCGGGGTGAGGCGCCCACGGCGCTCGGCCCGGCGGCGCCCGTCCAGGGGCCGGTCGAGAGCCCGACACCTGCCGCGACGGACGAGGCGGCGGTGGCCGCCGGGCCGGAGGCCACCGAGGTGGAGCCGAGCCCGACGTCGGCGCCGGAGGACGATCCCGCCACCGTGTTCGTCGAGGACGACTTCGACGAGCTGCCTCCCGTCGACCTCGACGAGGAGGCGGACTACGGCAACGACGTGACGGTGACCCTCGACAAGGTCGAGCGTGTCGACGGCACGGGAGCCGGGCCCGGCGAGGTGGCCGGTCCGTCCGTCCTCGTCACGGTGTCGCTCCGGAACGGCTCCACCGGCGACGTCGACCTGGGGGCCGTCGTCGTCGACCTGTACACCGCGACGGGTGCGCTCGGCACGCCGCTCTACGGCGACGAGCGCACGAAGCCCTTCGAGGGCGTCGCCGCGACCGGGGACGCCGTGACCGCGACGTACGTCGTGCGCGTCCCGGACGACTCCACCCAGATCAAGGTCAGCGTCTCCTACGAGGCCGAGACCCCCGCTGTGACCTTCCTCGGAGAGGTATGACCATGCACCGCTTGAAGTCCTTGGCAGCGACGGTAGGTTCGGCCGCACTCGTCACCGCAGGTCTCGTCCTCGCAGGCCCGGCAACCGTGGCCCTCGCCGACTCGGCGCCGGTCGAACCCGGTGTCGACGCGACCGTGACGGCCGACGCGCTGCCGACCGTGCAGATCGACGGCGTCGTGTGGGCCCAGGTCGTGGTCGGTAACACCGTGTACGTGGGCGGGGAGTTCACGACGGCGCGCCCCGCGGGAGCCGCGCCCGGGGTCAACACCGTGCCGCGCGAGAACCTGCTCGCGTACGACATCCGTACCGGTGAGCTCCTCACCTCGTGGGCGCCCACGGCGAACGGGGCCGTGTACGCGCTCGCGGCCTCGCCCGACGGGAACCGCATCTACGTCGGTGGCAACTTCAACCGGCTCAACGGCAACTCGCGCAACCGCTTCGGCGTGGTGAGCACGAGCAACGGCGGCACGCTGTCCACCTTCACCGCGGGCTCCAACGGCCAGGTCCGAGGGATCGCCGTCTCGCAGAACGCCGTCTTCATCGCGGGAACCTTCAACACCGTCGGCGGCGAGCCGCGGCCCCGCATCGCGGCCTTCGACCCCGTGACCGGCGACCTGCGCAGCTTCCGTGCCGACGTGCAGTCGCGGCAGGTCGACGGCATCGCCGTGAGCCCCGACGGTGCCCGCGTCTACATCACGGGCCGGTTCGAGAAGGTCAACGGCATCGAACGCCTCGGCTCGGCCGCGCTCAACGCGACGAGCGCCGCGCTCCTGCCGTGGACGTTCGGGCCCGAGATCTACAACCACGGCACGGACGCCTCGATCAACTCCGTCGCGGTCGACGACACCCAGGTGTACGGCACCGGCTTCACGTACTTCGCGTCCGGCACGGGCATCGGCAACGTCGAGGGACCGTTCGCGGCCGACCCCATCACGGGCGAGATCAACTGGATCGGCGACTGCCACGGCGACACCTACGGCGTGTACCTCAACCCCGGCGAGGACCACTTCTACGTCGCGGGCCACCCGCACATGTGCAACAACATCAGCTCGTTCCCCGAGGTGTCCCCACGAGTGCACTACTTCGCGACGGCGTTCACCAAGGCGAAGGCGAGCCTCGTCACGAACAACACGCAAGGTGGCGGCTACGCGAACAACGAGGGCTTCGGTGCCCCGGCGATCCGCAACTTCTACCCGCAGTTCATCGCGGGTACCTACACGGGCACGTCGCAGGCGACCTGGAACGTGACGGGCAACGCCGACTACGTCTCGTTCGGCGGCGAGTTCCCGCGGGTCAACGGGGTGAACCAGCAGGGACTCGTGCGCTTCGCGAAGGCGAGCCTCGCCCCGGGGAACCAGGGCCCCATGCTCTCGGGCAGCTCGATCGCCCCGACGGCGCAGTCCCACGCGCGCGGGACCGTCCAGGTCTCGTGGCCCACCAACCACGACCGTGACAACGAGTGGCTCACGTACACCGTGCTGCGGGGCACCACCACCCAGGTGCCGGTGTACACCGTCACGGCGAACTCCCGGTTCTGGAACCGCCCGCGGCTCTCCTTCACGGACACGGGGCTCAACAACTCCACGAGCTACACCTACCGGGTGCGCGTCACGGACTCCTCGGGGAACTCCGTGACCTCCCCGACCGTCGCCACGACCACCCTCGCCGCGAGCTCGGCGGTGCTGAGCGACTACGCCAAGACGATCCTCGACGACAACCCCAACACGTACTGGCGCCTCGGCGAGACGTCGGGGGCGTTCCAGGACTGGACCTCGTCGTCGGACGCGACCGTCGGCAGCCAGGTGACGCGCAACGTCGTGGGTGCCATCGTGGGCGACCCCAACCGTGCGGCGCAGTTCAACGGGACGAACAACAACTCCCGCGTGTACTCGACGCGCCAGGAGTACGGCCAGGACCGGCTCTCGGTCGAGGCGTGGTTCCGCACGAGCTCGAGCAACGGCGGCAAGATCGTCGGCTTCGGGCAGACGAGCGGCACGGGCAACAGCGCGAACCACGACCGGCACATCTACATGACTCCCGCCGGGCGCATCGTCTGGGGCGTCTACCCCAACCGGACACACACGATCTCCTCGACGCAGAGCTACAACGACAACAGCTGGCACCACGTCGTCGCGACGGTCGGTGCGGCGGGGATGGTGCTCTACGTCGACGGGGTCGAGGTCGCCGCGAACCCGGACATCATCGCGGGGCAGGCCTCGCGCAACGGGTACTGGCGCATCGGCGGGGACAACGTGAGCGGCTGGCCGGACGCCGGCTCGGCCAACTTCGCGGGCCAGATCGACGAGGTCGCGACGTACGGCCGCCAGCTCGGGCTGGTCGACGTCGTGCGCCACTACGGCGTGGGCACGGGCGGGGACATCCCGAACATCCCGCCGACGGCGGCCTTCACGGCTACCGGCGGAGTGCTCACGGCGAGCGTCGACGCTGCGACGTCCAGCGACCCCGACGGCACCATCGCGAGCTACGCGTGGAACTTCGGCGACGGGGGCACCGGGACCGGCGTCACCGCTCAGCACACCTACGCGACGGCGGGGACCTACGTCATCACGCTCACGGTCACGGACAACGACGGCGCGACGGCGTCGACAACGCAGCAGGTCGTGGTGGCGGCACCGAACCAGCCGCCGAGCGCGGCCTTCACGTGGTCCGCCCAGAACCTCACGGCGAGCGTCAACGCGGGCGGCTCGTCCGACGTCGACGGCTCGATCGTGAGCTATGTCTGGAACTGGGACGACGGTGCGAGCGGCTCCGGCGTCACGGCGCAGCGCACCTACGCCTCGCCCGGCACCTACACCGTCCGGCTCACCGTGACGGACGACGACGGTGCGACGGGGACCACGACGCGCCAGGTCACCGTGACGGCACCACCGCCGGCCCCCGACGTCCTCGCGGCCGACGCCTTCGGGCGCACCGTGGCGTCGGGCTGGGGGAACGCGGACACCGGTGGTGCCTGGGTGACCACGTCCGGCGCGGCGAACGTCGCGTCCGGCGTGGGCCGCTTGTCGCTCGCGAGCGCGGGCGCCGTGGCGAGCGCGCGGCTGCCCGGGGGTGAGGGCATCGAGCTCACGACCTCGACCACGGTGTCGTGGGACAAGCGGCCTTCGGGCAACGGCGGGTACACGCTGCTGCGCGGCCGCATCGCCGCGGGCGGGGAGTACCGGTTCAAGGTGAACTTCCGCTCGAACGGTCAGGTGCAGGGCTGGATCGCCCGCGCGAGCTCGACCGGCTCGGAGACGATCGTCGCTCCGTTGCAGACGGTGGCGGGCCTCACGTACAACCCGGGCACCCAGGTGCGCATGAAGTTCGAGGTGTCCGGGGTCTCGCCCACGACGCTCCGGGCGAAGATCTGGACGGGCGCGACGGAGCCCTCGGCGTGGCAGTGGCAGACGACGGACTCGACCGCGGGGCTGCAGGTGGCAGGGCACACGGGTGTGGCGGGGATCCTCGCGCCGAACGCGACCAACACGCCCGTCGTGGCGTCCTTCGACAACTACCTCGTCGAAGTGCCGGCCGGGACGGCGCCCGCGCCCAACCAGGCACCCAACGCCTCCTTCACGACGTCGACCTCGAACCTCACCGTCTCGGTGAACGCGTCGGCGTCGAACGACGTGGACGGCACGATCAGCGGGTACAGCTGGAACTTCGGTGACGGCTCGAACGGGACGGGCGTCACGGCGCAGCGCACCTACGCGATGCCGGGCACCTACACGATCGGGCTGACGGTGACGGACGACGACGGTGCGACCGGTACGACCACGCGCCAGGTGACCGTCACCGCGCCGGACCCCGATCCGGACCCGGATCCCGACCCGGATCCCGACCCCGACCCGCCGGCCGACGGCGTGCTGGGTGCGGACGCCTTCGGGCGCTCCGTCCCCACGGGCTGGGGGAGTGCGGACACCGGTGGTGCCTGGGTGACGACCTCGGGCGTCGGCAGCGTGGCGTCCGGTGTCGGGCGGCTGTCGCTCGGCAGCGCGGGCTCGATCGCGAGCGCGCGGTTGCCCGGTGGTGAGGGCACGGCGGTCACGACGTCGACGACGGTGTCGTGGGACAAGCGACCCTCGGGCTCGGGCGGGTACACCCTGCTGCGCGGTCGGATCGCGACGGGCGGTGAGTACCGGTTCAAGGTGAACTACCGGTCGAACGGCACGGTCACGGGCTGGATCGCGCGAGCGAGCGCGACCGGCTCGGAGACGATCATCGCCCCGTTGCAGACGGCCGCGGGCATCACGTACAACACCGGCACGCAGCTGCGCCTGAAGTTCGAGGTGGCAGGCACCTCGCCCACGACGCTGCGCGCCAAGATCTGGACCGGCGCGACGGAGCCGGCGGGCTGGCAGTGGCAGACCACGGACTCCACGGCCGGTCTCCAGGTCGCGGGGCACACCGGCCTGGCCGGCATCCTCGCCCCGAACACGACCAACGCCCCCGCGGTGGTCTCCTTCGACGACTACCTGGCCCAGGGACCGGTTCCCGAGACGCCGGACGAGCCGGCCGACCCGGGCGGCCCCGGCGACCCGGGTGACCCGGGTGACCCTGGTGACCCCGGCGATCCGGGTGACCCGGGTGACCCTGGTGACCCCGGCGATCCGGGCGACCCCGCCGCCGGTCTGGTGGCCGCGGACGCGTACGCCAGGACCGTGGCTTCGGGTTGGGGCAACGCTGATACCGGTGGTGCGTGGGTGACGACCGCGGGTGCGGGAAGCGTCGCGTCCGGCGTCGGGCGGCTGTCGCTCGCGAGCGCGGGCTCGGTCGTGAGCGCGCGGCTTCCCGGTGGTGAGGGGTCGGAGCTCACGACGTCGACCACGGTCTCGTGGGACAAGCGACCTTCGGGCAACGGCGGGTACACGCTGCTGCGCGGTCGTATCGCGACGGGCGGCGAGTACCGGTTCAAGGTGAACTTCCGCTCGAACGGCCAGGTCCAGGGCTGGATCGCGCGGGCCAGCGCGACGGGCTCGGAGACGATCGTCGCTCCGTTGCAGACGGCGACGGGCCTGACGTACAACACCGGCACGCTCGTGCACCAGAAGTTCGAGGTGACCGGGACCTCGCCGACGACGCTGCGCGCCAAGGTCTGGACGGGTGCGACGGAGCCGGCGGGCTGGCAGTGGCAGACGACGGACTCCACGGCCGGCCTGCAGGTCGCGGGGCACACGGGGGTGGCGGGGATCCTCGCCCCCAACACGACCAACGCCCCCGCGGTGGTCTCCTTCGACGACTACCTCGTCGAGGGGCCGGCCCCCGAGGTGCCCGACGAGCCCGTGGTGCCCGCCGTCGGCGAGATCCCGCCGGGAGCGATCGCCGGGACGCCGAAGAACATCATCCATCTCGTCGGTGACGGGATGGGCTTCAACCAGGTGGACATGGGCAGCCTCTTCTCCGACGGTCAGAGCGCCTACCAGGTCACGGTCGCACCCGGCGGGGCCGTGACCCCGGTGGCGGGCCAGGGTGCGACGCAGGTGTACCAGGCGTTCCCGCTGCGCACGGCGATGTCCACCTACAGCGCGGGCGGGAGCTACAGCCCGACCGCCACGTGGGGCAGCTTCACCCAGGCGTTGTCCGGCATGACGGACTCCTCGGCGGCGGCCACCGCCCTGGCCGCGGGCGTCAAGACGAACAACAACTACGTCGGCAAGGCGACGAACGGCGCGGACGTGCTCACGATCGCCGAGCGTGCCGCCGCGCTCGGCAAGGCCACGGGGGTCGTGTCGACGATGGCGTGGTCCCACGCGACGCCCGCCTCCTACCTCGCGCACAACACGAACCGGAACAGCTATCACGCGATCGCGGCGGACATCATCGCCTCGGACGCGAACGTCGTGTTCGGCGCGGGTCACCCCGGGTTCGACAAGGACGGTCAGGCGCGCGCACCGAGCTACCAGTACGTGAGCGAGGCCCAGTGGAACGCGCTGACCGGGGGCGAGACGGACTTCGAGTTCATCGAGGACCGCGCGGACTTCCTCGACCTGGCCACCGGGAACACACCGGACCGGGTCCTCGGCACCGCCAAGGTCGCCGAGACGCTGCAGAGCCAGCGCACCGCGCTCGCTCCCCAGGGCACCCCCTTCGCCGCGGCGCGCAACTCGGGGGTCCCGGACCTCGCCGAGATGTCCGCCGCGGCACTCAACATCCTCGACAACGCGTCAGACGACGGCTTCTTCGTGATGATCGAGGGCGGCGCGATCGACTGGGCCGCCCACGCCAACAATGCCGCCGGCGTGGTCGAGGAGCAGGTGGACTTCAACGAAGCCGTCGAGGAGGTCGTGGACTGGGTCGAGGCGAACTCGAGCTGGACCGAGACCCTCGTGATCGTCACGGCCGACCACGAGACGGGCCTGGTGTGGGGCCCCGCCTCGAACCCGACCTGGCGCCCCGTCACGGGCTCCCAGGGTGCGTTGCCCGCCGTGACCTTCGCGACGACGGGCCACTCGAACCACCTCGTGCCATTCTTTGCGAAGGGCCCGGGGTCCGCACAGCTCGCCCAGCGCGCGGTCGGATCCGACCCGGTGCGCGGGGCGTACCTCGACAACGCCGACGTCGGCGAGGTCTCGCTCGCGCTCTGGGCGGCCCAGTGACGGGTACGACCACGCGGGGAGGTGCGCACCGGTGCGGATAGCACTCGTGGGTACGCGGGGGGTGCCGGCACGGTACGGCGGCTTCGAGACCGCCGTCGAGGAGATCGGCAAGCGCCTCGCGGCGGGCGGCCACGAGGTCACCGTGTACTGCAGGCGGCCCCGCGGTTCCCGGGAGGCCCCGCTGCCCACCGAGTACCTCGGGATGCGGCTCGTCGTGCTGCCCGCCGTCCGGGCGCGCGCAGCGGAGACCCTGACCCACACGGGACTGTCCGTCGCCCACCTGTGCCGCCACGGCACCGACGCGGCCTTCGTCTTCAACGCGGCGAACGCGCCCCTGCTGCCGTTGCTGCGCATCGCCCGGATCCCCGTCGCGACCCACGTCGACGGTCTCGAGTGGAAGCGCGCCAAGTGGTCCGGTGTCGGCCGGCGCTACTACCGCCTCGCGGAGTCGCTCGCGGTGCGCTGGTCGGACGCGCTCATCGCCGATGCCCAGGGGATCGCCGACTACTACCGCCGCGCGTTCCGGGCGCCCACGGTGCAGATCGCCTACGGCGCCCCGGTGCTCGACCCGGGAGCCGCGCGGCTCGGCGAGCTCGGGCTCGCCCCCGGTGGCTACCACCTCGTCGTGGCGCGCTTCGAGCCGGAGAACAACGTGCTGACGATCGTCGAGGGCTACCGGCGCAGCGGGGCCGAGCTCCCGCTCGTCGTCGTCGGCTCTGCGCCCTACGCCCACGAGTACACCGCGTCCGTGCACGCCGCGGCCGACGGTCGGGTGCGGTTCCTCGGCGGCGTGTGGGACCAGGAGCTGCTCGACCAGCTCTACGCGGGGGCGGCCACCTACCTGCACGGGCACTCCGTGGGTGGCACGAACCCCTCGCTCCTGCGGGCCATCGGCGTCGGGGCGCCCGTCATCGCGTTCGACGTCGACTTCAACCGCGAGGTCGTGCGTACCGCGGGCCGCTACTTCGCGGACGCGGCCCAGGTCGCGGCGCTCGTCGACGAGGCCGAGACGGACCCGGACGCCACCGCGTCGCGCGGTAAGGCGGGGCTCGACGAGGCGGCACGCTACGACTGGGACGAGGTCGCCACGCAGTACGAGTCCCTCGCGCGACGCCTGCGCGAGCTGCGACGCACGGGCCGTCGCCCCTCGGGACGGCGCTCGCGGCGGGGGGACGAGTGAACCGCATCCTCGCCGTCCACCCCTCCGACGAGCTGTACGGCGCGGACCGCGTGCTGCTCGAGGCCGTCGGGGTGCTCGGCCGGCGCGGCCCGGTCACGGTGTGGTTGCCCGACGACGTGGAGTACCCGGAACGTGCCCTCACCCGTCGGCTCTCCGGCGAGGGGGTCCGGGCGCACCGGGAGCCGCTGCCCGTGCTGCGTCGTGCCAACCTGCGACCGCGCGCGCTGCCCGGCCTCGCCTGGCGCGCGTGGCAGACGTGGCGGGCGCTCGGGCGCCACGACCCGTCGCTCGTCTACCTGAGCACGTCCGCGATGCTGCCCGTGGCCCCGCTCGCGAAGCTGCGCGGTGCGCGGGTCGTGCTGCACCTGCACGAGACGTGGTCCCGCCTCGACCGGCTGCTGCTGACTCCCTTGCTGTGGTGGTGCGACACGGTCGTGGCCGTGAGCGTCGCCTCGGCCCGCTCCGTCCCGCGGCGGGGCGGCGTCGCCGTCGTGCACAACGGCGCGGACCTGGCACCCCGGCTCGATGCGGCGGCGTGCACCGCGCTGCGGGCACGGCTCGGGGCCGACGACGGCGACCTCGTCGTGGTCGTCGCGAGCCGCTGGAACGGATGGAAGGGCCACGAGACGTTGCTCGCCGCGTGGGACGGGCTCACGCGCCGCGACGCGCATCTCGTGGTGCTCGGTGGTGCGCCGTCGTCGGGCACCGCGGTCGACGTCGCCGCGCTCGCCGCGGCCGGCGAGCGCCCCGGCTCGGTCCACGTGCTCGGGGAGCAGACCGACGTGCGCGACTGGCTCGAGGCGGCGGACCTCGTGGTCATGCCCTCGACGGGTCCCGAACCGTTCGGCCTCGTCGCGCTCGAGGCCGCGGCGCTCGGCACGCCCGTGTTCGCCTCGCGCACGGGCGGCCTGCCCGAGATCGTGGTCGACGGCCAGACGGGGCGGCTCGTCGCGCCGGGTGACGTCGCGGCCTGGCGGTCGGCGCTCGACGAGGCGGACACGGGCGAGCTCGCGACGTTCGGCAAGGCCGCACGGCTGCGCTACGAGGAACGGTTCACCAGGGCGCGGTTCGCGCGCGCGTTCGCCCGGGCCCTCAGCGACCGGAGCGTGCCGTGACCCCGCGCGAGAGCGTCCCTCGGGCGGTGCCCGGGGCGGAGCCTGCGACCGAGCGCCGCACCTACCGTGCGGCGCTGACCGAGCTGCGCTCGCGGCAGAAGACGTCCAAGGGAGCGCCGGCCTACTCGCGCTTCGTCAACCGGCCGCTCGGGCGGCGGCTCGCGGCGCTCGCCTACGTCGCGGGGCTGAGCCCCGACCAGGTGACGGCGCTCAGCGCGCTCGCGACGTTCGCCGGCATCGGGCTCGTGGCGCTCGCGCCGCCCACGGTCGCGATCGGGATCGCGGTCGCGGCGCTGCTCGTGCTCGGCTATGCCCTCGACTCGGCCGACGGCCAGGTGGCGAGGCTGCGCGGCGGCGGGAGCCCGGCGGGCGAGTGGCTCGACCACGTGGTCGACGCCGTGAAGCTCGGGCTGCTGCACCTCGCCGTCCTCGTGTCCTGGTACCGGCACTTCGACGTCCCCGACACGGCGCTCCTCATCCCGCTCGGCTTCCTCGTGGTCCAGTCGGTGCTGTTCTTCGCGATGGTGCTCACCGACGCGTTGCGCCGCGCCCATCGGGGCAGGCGCGAGCACTTCCTCACTGGGGACGGCTCGTCGTCGGCCCTGTACTCGCTCGCCGTCGTCCCCACGGACTACGGGCTCGTGTGCCTGCTCTTCGCGCTGCTCGGCTGGCGCACGGGGTTCCTCGTGGGCTACACGCTGCTCGGGGTCGCGACGGCGGGCTTCACGCTGCTCGCGCTGCCCAAGTGGTACCTCGAGCTGCGCCGCCTCGGCCGCGCCGAGGGGCCGGTCGAATGATCACCCGGTTGCCCCTGTCCGAATTGCCCTGGTCTGCCCTAAACTGGACCGGACGTCGCACGGGGAGGGCACTGGCATGACACGGATCGGGTACGCGCCCGGGGTCTACGACCTCTTCCACATCGGGCACCTCAACATCCTGCGTCATGCCCGCGAGCACTGCGACGTCCTGGTCGCCGGCGTCGTCTCCGACGAGAACGCCTTCGCCGCGAAGGGTCGCGCCCCCGTCATCCCGCTCACCGAGCGGCTCGAGATCGTGCGCTCGCTCGCGATCGTCGACGAGGCCGTCGCGGAGACCTGGCCGGACAAGGTGACGACCTGGCGCCACGTGCCCTTCCACGTCATCTTCAAGGGTGAGGACTGGCGCGGCACGCCCAAGGGCCTGAAGCTCGAGCGGGACATGGCGAGCGTGGGCGTCGTCGTGCAGTACTTCCCGTATACGGTGCACACGTCCTCGACCATCCTGCGGGCCGCGCTCGACGTCCTCGAGTCGCCCGTGCGCGAGGGCGCCGCCGTCTGACGGGCGTACGCTAGACACCCCCGGTACCGCGAGGTATCGGGCCTGTCGTCGTGCCCGGAGGGCAAGAACCATGAGTCTGACCGGCCTGCTCCCGCTGCTGCGCCGCGAGCCCGCTGTCGAGCGCGCGCTCGAGTCCGTGCGCGTGCGCGGCGAGCTCGACCTCGTCGCACCCGCGGGCTCGCGCCCGGGCCTGCTCGCCCTCATGACCGGGCGGCACGATGGGGCCGACGACGGCGCCCTCGGGGCTGGCCGCCCCCTCGTGGTGGTCACGGCCACGGGCCGGGAGGCCGACGACCTTGCCGCGGGGCTGCGTGGCTTTCTCCCCGCCGACGACGTCGCCGTGCTTCCCGCGTGGGAGACCCTGCCGCACGAGCGCCTCTCGCCCCGCGCGGACACCGTGGCGCGCCGTCTCGCCGTGCTCCGCCGCCTCGCGCACCCCGGCGCCCCGGGCGCCACCGGCCCGGTCCGCGTGCTCGTGGTTCCGGTGCGCGCGCTGCTGCAGCCCGTCGTCGCGGGGCTCGGCGACCTCGAGCCCGTCGCGCTCGCCCAGGGCGACACCGCGGACCTGACCGACGTCGCCGAGCGCCTCGTTGCGGCCGCCTACACACGCACCGACATGGTGGGCCGGCGCGGGGAGTTCGCCGTCCGCGGCGGCATCCTCGACGTCTTCGCGCCCACCGACGAGCACCCCGTACGCGTCGAGTTCTGGGGCGACGAGGTCACGGACCTGCGGTGGTTCTCCGTGGCGGACCAGCGGACGCTCGAGGTCGCGGACCGCCCGCTGTGGGCACCGCCGTGCCGCGAGGTGCTCCTCACCGACGCCGTGCGCGCCCGCGCCCGCGCGCTCGCCGCCCAGCTCCCGGGCGCGGCCGACATGCTCGAGAAGCTCGCCGAGGGCATCGCGGTCGAGGGCATGGAGTCGCTCGCCCCCGTGCTCGTGGAGCGCATGCAGCCCGTGCTCGAGCTCGTGGACCCGGACGCGCTCCTCGTGGTGGCCGACCCGGAGCGGGTGCGCTCGCGCGCGCACGACCTCGTGGCGACCACGGAGGAGTTCCTCGGTGCGGCGTGGCACTCCGCCGCCGCGGGCGCCGCCGTACCGATCGACCTGCGCGCCGCGTCCTTCGCCTCGCTCGCCGAGACGCGCGAGCTCGCGACGCGGCGCGGGCTCGGGTGGTGGACAGTCGGCCCGTTCGCCGCGGCCCCCACGGTGGGAGAGGTGCCGGTGGCCGACGACGCCGAGGTGCTGCGCGGCGGTGACACCGAGACGCTCCGCGTGGGGGCGCGCGACGTCGACGCCTACCGCGGCGACATCGCGCGCGCCGTGGTGGATCTCCAGGAGCTGCAGCGCGCGGGCTGGCGGCTCGTGCTGACGACGGAGGGCCACGGCCCCGCCCGCCGCATGGTCGAGCAGCTCACGGCAGCCGAGGTCCCGGCGCACCTCGTCGAGTCGCTCGACGAGCCGCCCGAGCCGGGGGTCGTCGTCGTCGTCCCGTCGCTCGTCGGGGCCGGCTTCGTCGCCGAGGAGCTGCGCCTCGCGGTGCTCACCGAGTCCGACCTCACCGGCCGTTCGGTCGCGGGCACGCGCGACATGCGGACGCTGCCTTCGCGCCGACGCGGCGCCGTGGACCCGCTCGCGCTGCGGCCCGGTGACTACGTGGTGCACGAGCGGCACGGCGTGGGGCGCTTCGTCGACCTGACCCAGCGCACCGTCAAGGGGGCGGGCGGGGCACAGGCCGTGCGCGAGTACCTCGTGCTCGAGTACTCGTCCTCGAAGCGTGGCCAGCCCGCCGACCGGCTCTTCGTGCCGACCGACCAGCTCGACCAGATCAGCAAGTACGTGGGCGGCGAGACGCCCTCGCTCAACAAGCTGGGTGGCTCGGACTGGGCCAAGGCCAAGGGGCGCGCCCGCAAGGCCGTGCGCGAGATCGCGGGCGAGCTCATCCGTCTCTACTCGGCGCGCATGGCGACGCAGGGCCACGCGTTCTCCCCGGACACCCCGT
>CAZECM010000015.1:53238-53820 GCA_964510785.1 uncultured Cellulomonadaceae bacterium
CTCGAGCTCGCGCTGCCACGGGGTGTCCGGGGAGAACGCGAGCTCGAGGACGCGTTCGCGTTCGCCGAGACCCCCGACCAGCTCGCGACGATCGACGACGTCAAGGCGGACATGGAGCGCGTGGTCCCGATGGACCGGCTCGTGTGCGGGGACGTCGGCTACGGCAAGACGGAGATCGCGGTGCGCGCGGCGTTCAAGGCCGTGCAGGACGGCAAGCAGGTGGCCGTCCTCGTCCCGACCACGCTCCTGGTCAGCCAGCACTTCGAGACCTTCACGGAGCGGTACGCGCCGTTCCCCGTGACCGTCAAGGCGCTCTCGCGCTTCCAGTCCGACGCCGAGGCGAAGGTGATCCTCGCTGGGCTCGCCGACGGCTCGGTGGACGTCGTCATCGGCACGCACCGGATCATCACGGGGAACGTGCGCTTCAAGGACCTCGGGCTCGTCATCATCGACGAGGAGCAGCGCTTCGGCGTCGAGCACAAGGAGACGCTCAAGGCGCTGCGCACCACGGTGGACGTGCTCGCGATGAGTGCGACGCCCATCCCGCGCACGCTCGAGATGGCCGTCACGGGCATCCGCGAG
>CAZECM010000016.1:0-3686 GCA_964510785.1 uncultured Cellulomonadaceae bacterium
TGTCGACGAGGAACTCGACGGTGCCCGCGTTCTGGTAGCCGATGTGCCGGGCGAAGGCCACGGCGTCCTCGCACAGCTTCGCCCGCAGCTCCGGGTCGAGGTCGGGCGCGGGGGCGATCTCGATGACCTTCTGGTGGCGTCGCTGCACGGAGCAGTCGCGCTCGAACAGGTGCACCACGTCGCCCGAGGCGTCCGCGAGGATCTGCACCTCGATGTGACGCGGTCGGATGACGGCCTGCTCGAGGAACACCCGCGCGTCGCCGAACGCGCTCTCCGCCTCGCGCATCGCGGCGTTCATCGACTCGGCGAGGTCGGCGGGGTCGGTCACCTTGCGCATGCCGCGCCCGCCACCACCCGCGACCGCCTTGACGAAGAGCGGGAACCCGATCCCCTCCGCCTGCGCCACGAGCTCGGCCACGACGTCGCTCGGCTCCGTGGAGGCCAGGACCGGGAGCCCCGCCTCACGCGCGGCACGCAGGGCGCTCACCTTGTTGCCGGTGAGCTCGAGCACCTCGGCGGGCGGACCGACGAAGACGATCCCCTCCGCCGCGCACCGCCGGGCGAGCTCGGGGTTCTCCGAGAGGAAGCCGTAGCCGGGGTAGACGGCATCCGCCTCGGCCTCGCGAGCTACGCGCAGGATCTCGTCGATGTCGAGGTAGGCGCGTACGGGGTGCCCCTGCTCCCCCACCGGGTACGCCTCGTCGGCCTTGAGCCGGTGCTCGGAGTTGCGGTCCTCGTACGGGAAGATCGCGACCGTCCGGGCACCCAGCTCGTACGCGGCGCGAAAGGCACGGACGGCGATCTCCGCCCGGTTGGCAACGAGAACCTTGGCGAACACCATGAACCTCCAGAGACAAACGAGGGTCGGATTTTACCTGTTCGTGAAGAACACCGAGCGATCCGACCGCACCTCGGCGCACCGGCACACCCCGCGCGACCGTCGAGCAGACTGAATCTTGCCACGCGCGCGGCAGAGCAGGCGCTCCTGCCCATCCTGCGGCTACGGTGGGACTCGTGCTGGTGCTCGGGGTATGCAGCCTCAAGGGAGGCGTGGGCAAGACGTCGGTGACCCTGGGACTCGCCTCCGCGGCGCTGACCCGCGGGATCCGCACCCTCGTGATCGACCTCGACCCGCAGGGCGACTCCACGATGGCACTCGCTCCCCCGGTGGACCCCGAGGCGCTCGACATCGCCGCCGTGCTCGACCTCCCGGGCTACGACTCGATCCAGCGTGCGCTCGCGACGAGCGGCTGGGCCCCCGAGGGCCTCGACCTGCTGCGCGGCTCGGAGGACTCGGCGCGCCACGACGGCGTCGACATCCCCACTCAGAACGTGGGGCGGCTCTCGGAGATCCTCTCGATGGTCTCCGGCTACGACCTCGTGCTCGTGGACTGCCCGCCGTCGCTCGGGGGGCTCACCCGCACGGGACTCTCTGCGTGCGACCGCGCCGTCGTCGTCACCGAACCGGGCCTGTTCGCGGTCATGGCCGTGGCCAGGGCGCTGCGCACGATCGACCAGCTGCGCCGCTCGGGCGCGACCGACGTCCAGCCGCTCGGCATCGCCGTGAACCGCGTGAAGACCCGATCCGTCGAGCAGGAGTACCGCCTCGAGGAGCTCCGGACGCTCTACGGGCCGCTCGTGCTCAGCCCCGTGGTCCCGGAGCGTGCCGCGCTCCAGCAGGCCCAGGGCGCCGCGGTGCCGATCCATGCGTGGCCCGGTGCCGCGGCACGCGTGGTCTCCTACGCGTTCGACCAGCTCCTCGACCGCGCGCTGCGCGCCCCGCGCTAGATCTAGACCGCGTTGCGCGCGCGACGCGCAGCCAGCTCGTCCGAGACCGCGGCGGCGGACCGGTCCTCCGCACGCTCGGTCGGCAGCTCGGCGAGGCTGCCCTCGACCTCGCGCCAGACGCGGCCGACGGCGATGCCGAACACGCCCTGACCGCCCTGGACGAGGTCGTACACCTCGTCGGCGGACGTGCACTCGTACACGCTCGCGCCGTCGGACATGAGCGTGATCTGCGCGAGGTCCTCGACCCCCCGCTCGCGCAGGTGGCTCACGGCCGTGCGGATCTGCTGCAGCGAGACGCCCGTGTCGAGCAAGCGCTTGACGACCTTGAGCACGAGGATGTCGCGGAAGGAGTATAGGCGCTGCGTGCCCGAGCCGGTTCCCGGGCGCACCGTCGGCTCGACGAGACCCGTACGTGCCCAGTAGTCGAGCTGCCGGTACGTGATACCGGCCGCGCGGCACGCCGTCGGACCGCGGTAACCCTCGTCCGCGTCGAGCTCGGGGAGCTCGTCACCGAAGAGCAGACCCTGGACCCGCTGCTGAACCGGGCCGGCCAGGGCTTCGCTGCCTTCGATGCCGCTCACGGTTCCTCCAAGAGTGTGTCGGCCGGGAACTGCTCCGGCCTCGGGTGGTTCAGGTGCCTGCGCTGTTCACGTACCCCGCGCTGTCCAGGTAACGCTATGGCCCCCGGTGGGGGGCGTCAACGATCGCTCCGCGTGTCGCACCGAGAAGTCTCGACATGAACTTCAGGGTGAGGGTTCTTCGCCCTCCTCGCCCTCGAAGTCCTCCGGCTCGACGCCCTCGAGGAACTCCCGGAACTTCTCCACCTCCTGCTCCTCGTCCCCGGATCCTGCCTCGACACCGGCCAGGGCGAGCACCTGCGCGGCGCACAGCACGGGGCTACCGGTCCGCACCGCGATCCCGATCGCGTCGGACGCCCGCGAGTCGATCCGCACGCCCGAGGCGAACACGAGCGCCGCGTGGAACACCCCGTCCACGAGCTGGGTGATCTCGACGTGGTCCAGCGTGTTCCCCGTCGCTTCGATGACGCTGCGCAGCAGGTCGTGGGTCAACGGCCGCAGCGGGACGACGCCCTCGACGGCGACGGCGATCGACGTCGCCTCTGCCGGTCCCACCACGATCGGCAGCACGAGCCTGCTCTCCGGGTCGTGGAGGAGCACGACGAGGTCCTCGGCCGGCAGGTGACGGCGCACGCCGGCGACATCGAGCGGGACCAGCTCTCCATCGTCTTCGCGCACGGCTCCACGCTACGTCGCCGCGCCTCGCGATGCCGGGCGAACGGTGGTGTCAGACGTCGAGCTGCATCACACCGCCGCGCACGAGGGCGGTGTGCAGCTGGGCGCACAGCTCACCCACCTCCGCGGCGACCGTGCCGGCGTGCGCACGGGCGGACGGCGTGCGCTGGCTGCGCCACGGAGCGACGAGCTGGTCGACGATGTCGACCTGGCGGTCCGCGGCCTGTCGGAAGGAGCGCAGGTGGCGTGCGTCGATGCCGTGCTCGGCCAAGGACGCCGCGATGCGCACCACCTCGCGCGCGCCCGGCTCGAGGTGACCGGTGTCCGCGAGCGTCACGACACCGGCGTCGACGAGCCCCGAGACGAACGCCGCGTCGAGCTCGAGGGAGAGCGCGAGCGAGTCCACCGTCTCCCGCTCTGCGGCACCCGGGCGCGAGACCTCGCCGTCCTGCGCCGCGAGGTGAGGCGTGAGGTGCTCCGAGCTGCGGCCGGCGTCGAGCTCGGCAAGCTGTTCCCCGATGACCTTGAGCGGCAGGTAGCGGTCCCGCTGCTGGCGCAGGACGTAGCGCAGGCGCTCGACGTCGGCCGGGCTGTACTGCCGGTAGCCCGCCGGGGTCCGCACCGGGGTGACGAGCCCTTGCTCCT